>JAITUQ010000006.1 GCA_031286225.1 Candidatus Methanorudis spinitermitis | reverse complement strand
CTAACTATTTTTTAATTAAACTCTACATTAACTATTTTCTATTAATATTAACAATTACTAACTATTTTTTAATTAAACTCTACATTAACTATTTTCTATTAATATTTTATATAAAAATTAAATTAACTAATATAGAATAAATATTTATATTCAAAAATCATATGATAAATGATGAAATATATCCATAGAAAAGATGTTTATGTAGTGGCCCATTACCTTGGAAAAATTATGCAAGGCGTGGGAATGACTATTTTATTACCAATAATAATAGCTTTAATTTATAACGAAGCTACTTATTTGGGATTTTTAATACCTTCAATATTATCTTTAGGACTGGGAACTTTACTTACTAAAATTGAGTTTAAACATCCAAGAGTCAGATTAAAACATGGTATGATGATATCATCATTAGCATGGCTTTGGGCTGGGTTTATTGGTGCTTTAGTAATGTTAATATCTCTGGATATTTCATTTATAGATGCTTTTTTTGAAAATATGTCTGCTTGGACTGGTAGTGGTCTTACAATGTTTGCAGATGTTGAAATTTTGCCTAAATCAATACTATTTTTAAGAAGTCTTGAACAATGGGTAGGTGGTTTAGGTGTTGTTGTTATAGTTATTGGAATTTTAATTCGTTCAGGAACCGCTGCTGATCGTCTTTATAAATCCGAGGCAAGAGAAGAAAGAATAAAACCAAGTATAGCTAACACTTTAAATAAAACACTACAAATTTATATTGCTTATACTGTTATAGGAATAATATTGTTTTTAATAGCAGGGATGCCTCTTTTTGACTCTATTAATAACACTTTCACAGCAATATCTACTGGTGGAATGTCTATAAAAAATTTAAATCTAGGTTACTATAATAACTATATTTACTATGCAATATCTATGTTTTTAATGATATTAGGAGCAACAAGCTTTTTAATTCATTATAAATCTATTAAAACAAAAGGAATAGCTATTTTTAAAGATATACAATTTAAAGCTATGGTACTTTTAGTTACTATATCATTTATATCAATTTATTTAGTTACAAATTTGGTGCCAATGGATATACTATTCCATATTATTTCAGCTATAACTACAACTGGAGCAAATATTAATACTAGTGCACAAACAGCATTATGGTCCCCTTTTATGAAAATAGTTATTATCGTATTAATGATTATTGGAGGATCTGCAGGTTCAACTGTTGGTGCTGTAAAATTAGTAAGAGTTATTGTTATTTTTAAAGGATTTTATCATAATATAATTAATATTATCTCTCCAAAAGGAAGAGTAGTTACCATGAAAATTTCTAACCATGTGATGAAAGAAAATGAAATAAAAGAAGCAAGTTCCTATGTTTCATTATATTTAATATTCATCTTGTTTGGATGGTTAGTGTTAGTATTTTATGGATATGAACCAATGAACTCTTTATTCGAAATAGTTTCTGTTCAAGGAAATGTAGGGCTTAGTACTGGTATATCTTCCCCAACCTTAGAACCAATTATTAAAATAATAATGACATTCAACATGTGGATTGGTAGATTAGAAATTGTCCCAGTTTTAGTTGTTATAAGAAGTTTTTTAGAAATTTTTAAAATTTAGTCTCTCTAGAAAAGTTTATTAACAAAAAAATCAAAGAATTATAAAACTTAAAAAGATTTTTTTTCAATTTTTATAGATTTAAGTATTGTAGTAAATTAAAAAATAATTTTATAAATTTAAGTATTATTGTACAAATAATTCTAAATTTATAGATTTAAGTGTCATTATACTAAATAATGTAAATTATTCATGTATTATTAAAGACATAGTAGGTGAAATAATGTATGTTGTTATTCTTGGAGGGGGTAGGGTTGGGATTACCCTTGCAAATCTTTTAATTGATGATGGATATGACATTACTCTTATAGAAAGTAGAGAAAGTTTATGTGATAGTGTTGCTGTAGAATTAGATGCTTTAGTTATCTGTGGAAATGGGACTGAAACAAAAATTTTAGAAGAGGCCAGTATAGAAGATGCAGATTTTTTTGTAGCAGTTACAGGTAATGATGAAGTTAATTTATTGTCCTGTATTTTAGTTAAAGAATATGGAATACCGAAAATAATAGCTCGTGTTAGTAACCCAGATCATGAAGAAGCATTTAAAAAAGTGGGAATAGATAATGTTATAAGTCCTGAAATGACAGCTGCAGGTTTCCTTAAAAAAATAATCACTCATCCAAATGTAGCTGATTTAACAGCATTTGGAAAAGGGGATGGTGAAATTCTTGATATGGTAATTACCAATAAAAAGATTATTGGAAAAAAAATTTCAGAACTTTCACCAACTGAAGATTATATAATAATAGCTACATATGAAGAAAATAAGCTTAAAATACCGAAAGACCATATGATATTGGATGTAGGAAATAAGATATCGATTTTAGTTAAAAGAGGGTCTTTTGAAAAAGCTACAAAAGTATTCATGGGATAATTAAAACTTTAAATAAATCAAAAGCTATTTAACATCTGTGTAGCTAATTTTATATGCATTTTTCCCTTGTCTGTCCATGGTCCATGCCCTGGAAATAAATATTCAACCTCTAATTTTTGAAGTTTTTTAAAAGAATCATTCATTTGCTCTAAATTTCCCCCAATATCTAATCTTCCAAATCCCCCATTAGCAAAAACTGTATCTCCAGATATTAATATCTCACCATCCCACAAGCAAACACCTCCAGGTGTATGGCCTGGTGTATGTAGTACTTCAAAGTTAGCTATTTTGTCTCCTTCTTTAAGTTTTAAATCAACATCGTGCCTTTTTAAAGATTTACCAAACATGAATCCCGCAGTCATTGGATCATTCTCATTTTCAATGTATTGAACATCTTTTTCATGAATAGCTACTTCAGCTTCTGGAAAAAGATAATTCCCCCCTGCATGATCAAAGTGGCAATGAGTATTAACTATCATTGATATATCATCAGGATCTAAATCACATTCTTTGATTTTTAGATGTAAATATTCTTTATTCATCCCTGTTCCAGTGTCAATTAAAATATCATCTATTAAAAAACAGTTTGAATCCGCTCCAAATCCTTCAATACAAATAACATCATTTATTTTTTCCATAGGTTAACTCCTTTATATGATATACTCAATAAATTTTATAGATAAGGGATTATGATAATTTTTTAGATAAAAATATTATTTATAATTTTTTGATATAATAATTTTTAATATTAATAATATAATTATTAAAATATAATTTAATTATTGTTGGAAAAAATAGCTATTGATATTGTATAAGATTATGATAAGAAAAAATAGAAAATAATGGGGTCACAGGGATTTGAACCCCGATCCTGGGATTTCTCATGTCTCAGTACTCCAATCGATCATCATACAGACGATATTGATTATCATACTGTCAGTTACGCGTTTTTTTCTTCAAAGACAACTGGAATCTCAGATGATTTTTTTTATTTTTTTCAATTTTTAGAACTTAGAAAAATTCACAAACTCATAAATTATACTAAAATAATAAACAATATAAAATTTACTATAGTTAGGTTTTAATTAATTGATAAAAATATAAAAAAATGGAGAATTAATATGTGGACATTTGAATATTATATAGAAACTAAAGCATCAGCATCAGATATTTGGAAAATATTGGCTGATGTTGAAAATTGGAATAAATGGATCGATAGTTTAGAATACTCAACTCTTGATGGAAATTTTGAAAATGGCACACTTGGAACCTGTAAAGGTGTTAATGGGGCTAAATCAACATTTCGTTTAAAAAATGTAGTTGTGAATAAATCATTCATAATTCAAACAAAAATACCCTTGGGTACCACAGAGGGGGTACATGAAATTATAAATGAAAATGGTTCATTAAAAATAAAGCTTGGTATAAATATGTATGGACCTTTAACATTTATTTTTAAAAGAATAATAAGTAAAGAAGCTGAAAATATACCAATTTCAGCAAAAAAATTGGTCGAATTAGTTGAAAAATGAAAACTGTTTTAAAAAGTAAATTTAATACTTGTATAGTTTGAATACATCAAAATGTATATTTCACATGATGAAAGAATGCAAAGAGGAAATAAAAAAGTATTTGAAAAAAACTAAGGATGATAAGATTACTAAAATGGTAATCGTGCGATATTTGACTGAAATAAACAATATATTCCCAACATTTGGGAAGATGAATGTTTAGACATATATGAAGCAATATTAAATAAATCAGATAGGTTACCTCAAATTATAATTAAAATTTTAGTGGATAAAATAATTCCTAACATTAAAAGTCTCACACAATTCACTAAAGATAATAATGTATTCATATAGTCAAGCACCAAATTTTTGGTATATGAATTATCAATTTATATATAAATAGTCAGAAAATTTAGTTCCAAAAATTAAGTACCTGACTATATTATCGTAATATTCATATTAGATGAAAAAGTGCTTCGTTATATCAATGCATAATTATCACTGTAGTTAACATATTTACTCTCCTTTCCACATTAAAAAAAATTTACATTGCTTTTTCAATTAAATATTTGAGTTCATAAATTGTAATGCCCTGCAATGTAGCAATCAATGCAAGAACAAAGATAATAATTGCGCCAATAGTTAAAGCTGGATAACTGTAAAGACTTTCTCTTCTCCAAGAAATAATGCCAAAAACAGAGTAAATACCACAGATTATCAATAAAAGATAGTTTATAATCATGCTATAAATTCTCTTTTATAAATGCTTTGAATTTTACAGCTGCATCTTCCTGTAAAATGGGTAAAACATAAGCATTTTCTAATGAAGGTGGAGTAAACCCTGGCACCATAAAACGAAGATCTTTTTCTAGAATATCTGACTTAATTTTTACATCACCTTGTAGCCCATATTTAGCAGACTGAATGTTTTCTTTTGTGAGGTTTATGGCATCACCTGATTCATTTGTATCTGATGTAATAGGAATAACAATAATTTCTTTATCAGGTACAGAAAATCCTATGATGTAGCTATACATCGTTTGGCTGAAAATCCCTCTTTTCATGTAATAAGCATATACAACCGTGTATTTATCTGCATCTTCAACTTTTTCTATAAATATCTGATTTATAAGTTGATGAGACTTCTGACTCTTTTTTTCACTTGGTTTAAACATTAAAACACTCCTCATTTAGCACTATCTAAAGTTTTACTGATAGATTTTTTTCTATTGATTACACTTTATTTTCTATTTTTTAGTTCTATAGCAATTATATATTTTCCTTTAATATTTTTCACAATTATAATGATTTTTAGTAATTTATGAATAATATTTACATATAAAACTAAAAACATATTGCTAAATGTTGCCATAGGACGACATATGTTAGTTATGTAGGACACCAATATAAATATTGTGGAAAAATGAGCCTGTAAAAAAGTGTGGAGTTTTTAAAAGAAAAGTAGCTTTTTTTTATCAGTAAAATTTGAAAGTTTTAAAAAAGCTCCACAAAAATTTACACCCTCCCTTAGTCTACTCTAAAAAGACAAATGGTACAACATACCATTAGTTTGCAAATGACTACCCACAATTTCACACGACCACATTTTGCACTAAAAAAAGAAAGCCCAAAGAGGATTAAAGGCAAAGTTTGGAAAAAACACGATAAAATGACGTCAATAATGTCTATATGAATAACAAAATATGTGTGTGACTTAAAAAAATTATTAACTATCCTTATCACAAAAACATCAGTATATAAAATGGTCAACATCTGAAAAGCTGTAATTAATAATTAAAAATAACTATTAATTGTATCAGCTAATAAAATACTTCAATGAATTGTTAAAAAGTTAAAACTTCTTAATTAAAAAAATACCTAAACATATAAGTAAATAGCTAAAAAAAGAATAAATAATGGGGTCACAGGGATTTGAACCCCGATCCTGGGATTTCTCATGTCTCAGTACTCCAATTGATCATCATACTGTCAGATTGCGCGTTTTTTCTTCAAAGACAACTGGAGTCCCAGATGATGCCAGATTACACTATAACCCCAAATAAATATAATATTATTTGATTTAATTCGTTTAAGTCAAATATACTGAATTTAATTCATCCAAAGCCAAGGGAGAGATTTGAACTCCCGTCTAATGGATCTGCAGTCCACCGCTTCGCCTCTAAGCTACCTTGGCATTATAAAAATAATATTGGTGAAATTAGTATTTAAACTTTTCGAATGATGAAAATTCAAAATATTATAAGTTTTTTAAACATAATGACATTAAATTAGAAAAAAATTTATTTTTAAAAATAATTTATATAAAATCATTATTTAAATATAAAATATATACTAGTTAATTAAAAATATATAAATTATTATTTTCTAAAAGTTAAATTAAGAAGATATATGAATACAATTTAAGAAAAATAGGATTAGCTAATTAAAATTTTACTTGTCTATCTTTTTTTGTAATTTCATCTAAATCTAATCCATTTTGTAAAGCTAAGTCCTTTTCTATTCTGTAGTTGTTACTTCGAGTTCTTTCAATTTTATCAGGATCAAAAAATAGCCATTTAGTATATTTAAACTTTATTCCTAAATAAGGCTTAGCTCCAAAAATATTTGAAAACTCATGAAGCGCTTCAATTTTAGAAGAATCAACATAAATTTTCTCTTTAGTAGTAGTTTTAACTTCAATAGCTAAATAAACTTCACTATTTCCTGCTAAAACATCTGGAAGTGGTTTTTTTGTTGCTCCTCCAGAAGCCGGAGCCCTCATAGCTGCAAAACCTTTATTCCACAGTTTATGAACTAAATCTCTTTCTTCATTAGAACCTTTTTTAACCATATTATCAAGCTATTTAAGAATATTTAATTAATTAGCAAGTAAAAACTAATTGAATTATTTTAAATATTTATGAATAATAGATTTTAATATTTGTGATAGCAAAAGAATAGTATTTAAAAAGGAATTAATAAAATAAAAAAATAAATATTGGCTTAGTTTATAATTTTATAAAATAAGAGCCAAATAGAGCCATTTTATAATCAAATTAAGTTAATTTCAATTGAGTTAGAAGTAATATTATATTCTTCTCCATTTACAAAGTATTTAACATTGAAACCACCAATGAAGAATGGATCTGAAATTGTTGCATTTAATCCAAAATCATTTTTAATATCTGTTAAAGATGGTATATAGATGAAAAAGCTGTGTATTTTAGTTTCACCAGGATTTATTTGACTAAAATTGTAAATTTCATTTTGATCATTTCCTTGGACATTACTGATTGGAACATTCAGATTATTAGTTATTTTCCAAATTATTTGAATGTTATCTCCCTCTTTGGCAGATTTTGGTCCTTCTAATATAGCTACAACAGAATTATTTTGTGAGGTTCTTGAATTATTTGTTGTATTATTATTATTTATTTTTGTAGTTGTTTTTGGGTTATACGTTGACAAAAAAGCTGAAATTCCTAATGTAGCTATTATTATAACTATAATCAAAATCAAGAATTTATTTCTCATATTTACCTCCTTAAAATTATATTTATAGCTAATAATTAGTTTAATATGTGAAAAACAATTTTTAAAACATGCAAAAAACTTCGTTTTTCTAATTTGAAAAAATAAAAAATTTTTTCAAACAAAATAAATCGTCTTTAAATCCTAAATAAAAAAAGAATTATAACAAGATAATGAATAATTATTTAATGCAATCTTATTATTAGACTTACTATTATTTCTATAAAAACTAATATATATACTATAGGTTCTTTCTAAAACTGAAAAATAAACCCTATGGGAACTTATCCAAAAATTTCAATTAGTCTTTTTTTAGAAAAATATTTTAAAAAGTTTTAGAAGCAACAATAGTAGCTACTATATTGTTAAAAGTATAAAAAAAATGAATCTATATTATGAATTTATAAACAATGTTTTAAATAGTTTAAAAACATGTGAATATGGGAATGACCTAATCAAAAGTCATGTGTATAAAAATGGGGCCGGGGCCGAGATTCGAACCCGAGTCGCGGGATCCACAGTCCCGTAGGATAACCGCCTACCCCACCCCGGCATTTTATAATATAAACTATTATAAATATGATAAATTATTTAAAGATTAGTGCGGGAGCAGGGATTCGAACCCTGGTAGGCCTGTGCCAACAGGTCCTAAGCCTGTCCCCTTTGACCAGCTCGGGCACCCCCGCTTTTAAATGAATAAAAGCTTCTCCCCTAAATATCTTTAAATTAAATTGATGATTAGTTAAAAATGCTCCGGCCGGGATTCGAACCCGAGTCTTCGGCTCGAAAGGCCGAAATGATTGGCCGGACTACACCACCGGAGCAAAGTTGAAAAATTCAATTACCAATAGATATCAAAAATTACATCTTTAATCCATAATATTATTTAAAATGATATACTATTACATTTAAAAAATATTATGAGCAAATAAATAGCTTGTATTTATGGGCCCAATGGGATTTGAACCCATGACCGCCCGGTTATGAGCCGGGCGCTCTACCTGGCTAAGCTATGGGCCCAAAGACGCCGCCGACAGGGCTCGAACCTGTGACCAATCGGTTAACAGCCGAACGCTCTACCTACTGAGCTACGGCGGCAAATAACAACCTAATTATCTATGTCAAATTAAATAATCTTTAGTTCAAAGTCCATAAAATTTCAAACAGTAAAGTTAAGTTGATAATCATGATATATAAATCTTTTGTTTATCCTAAAAAATAACTCGTCCTATGCCCAATAGTTAAGATAATTAAAGTGAAAAATAGGCTGAAATAGCGAAAACCATGATAATAGCTAATGGAATAGCTTTAAAAAGACTTATTTTCGATTTAGTTGCGATTAAAATATATGTAAGTCCTATGAATAATGCCATGAACAATCCAAATCTAGGAAAAAATCTTTGAAGAATCGTGGTTAATATGATTACGAGTAAAGCAGTAGCTACCACCACATCCCATTCAACATAATTTTTATTATGTTTTTTAAGGCTTTTTCTATGGTTATCACCATAATAATTAGTTTGAGAATTTGATAAAACGTTTAATTTATTAGGTCGATTATTCCCATATTTATTTTTATTAAAACCATTAGTATATTGATTAAAATTATTATAGCGTGATTTAATAGATTTTTGATTAAAATTACTTGGAATATCATTTCCAAACTCATTGTTCAACTCTTTTTTAGAAGTGTAATTAGGGATACTCTTATTCAAATTTTCCAGATTATGACTAGGAATCAAACTTAAGGGTTTTCCACATTTTCTACAATTTAATGCGTTATCCTTATTTTTTTCTCCACAAAATCTACAATACACCATTTTATCCACTTATAAACGATTTCATCAAAATTTCAGATTATTTAAATTTTTAAAATTATAGCAAAATTAATAAAATATATAATAATATAAATATTGATTTTATAATATAAAAAATGTATATATTGAAATATCCTATAATAAAAATTTATTTAAAAAAAAGCTGAATTTTTTAAAAAAAGATGAAAAAATACTTTGTGTTAAAAAAAATTCTGGACTTTTAAGTCTTTTTTTAGAAAAAATACTTATGAAGCAGTTCCATATTCATTTTATTAATAGATTTAATTAATTTTATTTAAAGTTAGATTAAAAAAATAATTAAAAAATATAGATTTATATGAATTTTATTGATAAAATTAAAGATTTTGAAACAATAGACTTAATTAAAAAAGCCAATAAACTTAGCTTGAAAAACAATTTTCTCACTATAACTTTAGAAAGAGCCATTTTTCTATCATGGTGGTGTGATAAAGGAAACTGTAAATTTTGTTATATGAGTACTCAAAAAAACAAAATAAGTGATCCAAAAAAAGCAAAAAGAAAAATAAATTCGATATTAGCAGAATCAGAACTATGTAAACGTTTAGGATGGAATATTGAGTTTTTATCTGGAGGTTACAAAAGTTTCACTACAGAAAAAATAAAAAAGATTGCTACAGACATATTTACAATATCAAATGAACCAGTATGGCTCAATATTGGAATAACAGAGGATTTAGAAAAATATGGGGAAGAAATTATTGGAATAACAGGAGCAATTGAAACAGCTAATCCTAAATTACAGGAGGAAGTATGCCCAAGTAAACCTATTCACGAAATAAGTCATATGTTAGATAGATCTAAAGATTTAGGATTTAAAAATGCCATCACCATAGTTTTAGGAATAGGGGAAACCCCAGACGATATTGATTATCTTATTCGATACATAAAAAATCATCGAATAGATAGAGTGATTTTTTATTCTATTAATCCTCATAAAGGAACAGAATTCGAAAATTATCCCCAGCCAGCTTCACTCTATTATGCAGGAGTTGTAGCTACTATTCGTTTAACTTTTCCAAATATTGAAATCATTTGTGGAACTTGGAGTGATAATTTAGCTAATATTGGAATTTTAATATTAAGTGGAGCTAATGGAATAACAAAATTTCCTTTATTTAAGATGTTTGGAACTAAATATGGGAAACGTGTCGAAAAAGAGGTTTATTGGACTGGAAGAAAGTTAAAAGGTACTTTTACAGATGAAAAAAAGTTAGGACCTCCTGAAAGTGAATTTAATTCTGATTTAAATAAGTATTTAAAAAGATATATCAATGAATCATTGAAAAATAAATTTTTGTAAATTTTTTTGACAAATATTTTTCTAATTAATATATATTATTTATAAATATTTCTTTGTTTGGAAAGATTGACTATTTTTCATTCCATACTTTTTTTAATTTGAAAAACTATATTTTTAATCAAATATTCCAAAATGATATATAGGATAAAATTTATATTTATTGTTCAATTAATAATTTCAGTAATGATTATACTAAACATAATTGATAAATTCTTAGAAAATATATGATAATAAAATTTTTTTAAATACAAAAAACTAAAACAACAGAATATGTTTTTAAACAAATTTCTTCTATAATACTACCACTATAAAGCTATTATTAATTATTATAATCACTACTTCACATTCTTATTTTTAGAGGTGTAAAAATGAAAATCAACTCCAGCGATTTTGTAATGCCAGGAGATGTACTTGGTGTTAGTGAACAGTTTTTACCTGATGAATGGACATATGATGATGGGAACTGTATTAAAGCAGCTGTTTTTGGAAATGTTTCAATAGATAATAAGAGAAAAAGGATTTCTATAATCCCTAAGTCAGGGACCCCAACATTATTGAAAATTGGAGATACTGTATATGGTCAAGTATCAGATGTTCGTGGGCAAAGAGCAGTAATCGATGTTCAAGGAATGAAAGATTGCGATAGACAACTTGCTCTTTCTTATATGGGAGCTATACATATTTCTCAAGTAAAAAATGGTTATTTAGAAAAATTACATGATGCTTTTAGAATTGGAGACATTATTGAAGCTAAAGTAGCTAAAATAATGGGAGATAATTTAGATCTAAATACAATTGATAAAGAAGGAGGAATTATAAAAGCTATGTGTACAAAATGCCGTGCTTTTATGAGACAAACTAATAAAAAAGATGAACTTTATTGTGAAGTTTGTAATAGAAAAGAAAAAAGGAAAATCTCTTCTAACTATAATTATTGAAAACTAAAATAATTTTAATCTATTAAAGTTATTAAGGTTACATGTTAGAAATAATAATTGAAATTTTAATCATACACTAATTTTAGTCATAATCTTTATTTAGCAAATTAATTAATTTTAAATATTTTTTAGTATTCATAATCTATTATTTAGCAAACTGAATTATTGTAATTATTAAAAGGAATTTAACTTAACTAAAATCTTAATGGAAGATAATATGGATGATATAGAAATTGTAACTAATAAAAAATTAGAACTTGAAATTATAGCTCATGGAGAAAGCCATTCAGTATGTAATGCATTAAGAAAACTTCTTATGGAAGATGAAGATATTGAATATGCTGTTTATGGAATCGACCACCCTATTGTTGGTGAACCAATTATAAGCATTAAAGCCAGAAGAACTAAAAATCCCAAAAAATCTCTTTTGAATGCTTCTACTAAATTAAAAGAACAGTCAGAAGAATTTAAGAAACTAGTAGAATCAATTAGGGATTAAATATTTTTAACTGAATAGAAAAATAGTTAAAATCCTTTTATTTATTTTTCATGATAATTTTTTAATAGTATATGATTCATTTATTAGAATATTTAGTATAGTATTGTAATTAATTTGTTTTGGAGTATTTTAATTTTGTCAAACTATAAAAAACCATCTATTACAGTAGATACTGTTATATTCAATGGATTTCCTGGTGAAAATAAAAAGTTCATTTTAATAAAACGTAAAAATAACCCATTCAAAAATCATTGGGCTATACCTGGAGGATTTGTTGAATATGGTGAAACTGTAGAAAGTGCAGCTATTAGAGAATCTAAAGAAGAAACTGGAATTGACATTGAATTAAAAAAAATATTCAACATTTATTCAAAACCAAATAGAGACCCACGATGTCACACAATTACAATTGTTTATTTAGCTACTGGAAATACAAATGACATGAAAGCTGGTAGTGATGCAAAAAATATATGTTTGTGTTCTTTTGAAGAATTATCTTCCTTAAAAATAGCTTTCGACCATGAAAAGATATTAACTGATATTTTAGAGAATCTTATCAAATAGTAAGAATTTATTGTAATTTTCAACAAGAAAAATTAACTAACAATTAAGATAATACGTCTATGTTTGCTTATTTGGAGGTATATAATGGAGTTTTGTTCAGAATGTGGAGCAATGATGCTTCCACAAGGTGATAAACTAAAGTGCAAATGTGGAAACACTAAAAACTTAACAAAAAATGAAGCTAACAAATATGAAGTTTCTGAAAAAATAGAAGCAAATGATACCGTAATAATAAAAGGAGAAGAAATAGCCATACTTCCAACAACTAGAGTTATTTGCCCTAGATGTGGAAATGAAAAAGCTTTTTGGTGGTTACAACAAACACGTAGAGCAGATGAAGCTGAAACAAGATTTTTGAGATGTACTGAATGTAAACATACTTGGAGAGAATATGACTGATTTAATGAGGATTTCTCATGACGGACTCAAAAGAAGTTCCTAAAATAAAAGATGAAAAAAAACCTAAAAATAAAAATCTTTTTAAACGTTTTAAAATAAATTTAGAAGATTTTAAAATTGAAAAATCAGATTTTGATGAAAAATTTTCCGATGATAAATATGATAAAAAGGATAATCACGCCCAAGATAATGATAATGAAAGTTTAAAAAAGAAAAACACCCCAATAAATAATTTTGAAGGGGAAGATGATCTTATTTTTAAAGATAATGAAAATAAAAAAAATTTTAAAGGTCATTCAGACAATAGTGAAAATAAAAATCAAAAATTATCACACATTAAAGAAAATAAAATTGTAATTGAAAAGTTTCCTTTATTTACAAAGATTAAAGAAATTAATTTTGAAATCCAAGGAAAAAAACTTCCTATTTTAGCTATTTTAGGATTAGCTATCGGCATACTTCTTATCATGACAGGAACTTCGATGCTTTTAGGAAGTTCTGATAAAGTAGTTGATAATGTAGTGTCAGGAGAAACTAGTGCTTCATCTGTTTTAATTATATCTATAGGCATTATATTCCTTGTTTTATCTTTATTAAAAATATTTCCTAATGAAAAAACTTTTGGAAATATTTTTCATATTATTAATGATTTTGAAACAGAAATTAATAACAATGATGAAGACACAAAAAACAACAAAACAAACCCCCAACCAAAAGATGAAGATTTGATAATTAAAAAAGCTGATATAAATTCTATTGAAAACTGATTCTAAATCAAAGATTAATTAAAAAACAATATATAATAATAATTTTATAAAAAAGAATTAATAAAAAAAATTAATATATATTATACAAATTTTAATAAAAATCTATTTTCAAGTTGTAATAAATTTTCATTATTTCAGATACATATATAAATAATGATGAAAAACTATTTCATAGATACTTATTATGATAATATGTTTTAACAATCAAAATATCTAGCTATATCTTCATTTTCTACTGCATTTTGCTGAAAATTCTTATGCTGGATAAATTTATCTAATTCTTGAATTCAAGACGATGAGATGATTTAAAATGTTTAAAGCTGAATTAAGTAACCCAAATATTTTAAAAACAAGTTTTGATGCTATTTCCTCCATTGTTGATGAAGTGCAAATACAAACTGATAGTGAAGGCATAAGATTAGATGCCTTAGACCGTAGTCATATTACATATGTACACTTAGAATTAAAAGCAAAATTATTCGATGAATTTGTCTGTGATGAACCAGAAAAAATTAATATTGATACTGATGAGCTAGTAAAAGTTTTGAAACGTTCAAAAAGTGATGATAGAGTTTTAATGTCTCTTGATGAAGGAAATTTTATAATAACTTTTGAAGGAGAAGCAAAAAGAACTTTTAAAATTAGGCTTATTGATCTTGAATATGAAGAAACATCTCCTCCAGAATTAGAGTATCCAACAAATTTTGAGGTTCCTTTTTCACTTCTAAAAGATTCTATACAAGATATCGATATTTTCTCAGATAAAATATCTCTTATGGTTGATGCTGATAAATTTAAGGTAGCTGCAGAAGGAGAATTTGGAGATGCTAATATTGAGTACTTACATGGTGAAAAAATAGATACTGAAGCCAAATCTGTATTTTCTTTGGAAAAAATTAGAGAAATGCTTAAGGCAGATAAATTTTCTGATGTAGCTTTAATCAATCTTGGGAATGACATGCCTTTAAATCTTAAACTCAAAATGATTTCTGATGATGGAGAGCTTAGTTTTTTACTTGCTCCAAGAATAGAAGCTGAAGACTAATCATTTTCCAACATATTTTATTTTTTCATATTTTAATTTATTTCTTCATTTTATACTTTGGTTTTTTAAGCTCAAAAAATCTATATTTTACTAGATTGTATATATTTAAAGCTATTTTTAATTAAAGATTTAATTAAAGTATTAAGTTTAGAGAGAGGATTAGTTTTGGATCAATTTTTCAAAGAACTACGTGAAATACAAAAAAAAGAGCGTGGCAATAGTTCATTAGCTAGAGTTGGAAGTGACTTTTATAAAAGAACTTATAACTATATTGATAAGCTAAAAGCTAATATTGGAAATGATCCTTTTTCTAATGAACACTACCTTTTAAAAGATATTCAAAGAATAGCTACAGAAATATGTGAAAGACGTGAACATAAAATAACTGATACTGCAGTTATGAACATTCACCGCTCTTATCATCTATTTAAAGGAAAACCTAAATTTGATCTTCTTGATACAACTCCTCTTAATCTTACTAATGAAGAAGAAAAACTATATTTCTCCCTTATAGATACATTAAAAAATCATAGGGAAAGTATTTCATTAGATAAGTTAACTGAAGGCTTTGAAGATGATTCTACAAAAATAAAGTCTGAACTCAACAATGATTTTAAAAATAAGTCCCAAGATTTAGATTTATCTAAAAAAAATATAGCTAATGAAATTATCAAAACACCTCATGAGACTGATAATAACCTTTCTAATGATAAAGTCTTAAATAGGTTAAATGAAATTAAAAAAGCTAAAGTAATTAAAGATGAAAATTATGAAAATGTAAAAAAACAATTAAACAAATTTCCAAAAAAATCACAGCCTATTAAATCTAAATCAACTGATTTAAAAAACAAACTTGATAATAAAGTAAAATCTCCGAAAAGCAATTTTAATAAGGTAAAACTTGAAAAAACCATTGAAAATGCTGATTTGGATAATATTTTTAAGGACGAAAATGAGCAATTTGTTGAATTGAATAAGGAAAATTTTGATCATGTTTCGGATTTTGACGAATCAATAAGTTTATCCAAAGATGGCAAAATTGTTAATGAAACAATTTTAATATTTAGCAAAGTTCCTGCAATTGTAGGGGTGGATGAAAAAATATATGGTCCTTTTTATCCTCAAGATATTGTTGTGATGCCTAATGTGAATGCAAATATAATAATTAAAAATAAGAAAGGAAGATTAATTAAAACATAGATTTTAATCCTTTTTTAAATGTATTCAATTTCAAAAAGAATTTTTTTTATAAAATAAAATTACCCACCCCTTTATACTTATAGCTATGTTCCTCAATAGCTAATATTTAAAAAAAAACTTTTTTTAAAAAAAAATAATGTAATAATAGCTAAATAAAGTTTTTAATAAATAAAAATTCTAAATTAATATAATCTTTGATTTAAAATGTTAGAAAATCTAGTTTTCCAAAAAAATTAATAATATATTAAAATAATGATTTTAATTAAAATTATATATATTTATAAGCTAATTTTTATCTAATAATTAAAAAACAATTAATTAAGAATAATTAATTTAAGGATATAGTATCTGAAAACAAACAATATTCAAAAATTAATTCATCAAAATTTAATAAGTTTTTCAAATGACTATAAAAATATTATTTATTTAATATTGCTCATTTAAATATTTATTATATAATAAAATAATTATAAGAAAGTTAAATGAAATAATACCTCAAATAATGATTATTTAAAAAAAATATTCCCAATTTATAAAAAAAGATGGTAGTGATGAAATACAAATTATATCAAGTAGATACATTTACCAAAAAGTTATTTGGAGGGAATCCAGCTGGAGTTTGTCCCCTCAATGAATGGTTAGATGATAATCTTTTACAGAAAATAGCTATGGAAAATAATCTGGCAGAAACTGCATTTTATGTCAAGGGAGATAATCATTATGAGATAAGATGGTTTACACCTAAAGTTGAAGTAGATCTTTGTGGTCATGCCACTTTAGCTGCTGCATTTATAATATTTAACCATGAAAATTACTCAAATGATTGTATTAACTTTTATTCCCCTAGAAGTGGTGAGTTAAAAGTAAAGAAAAAATCAACTTGTTTAACATTAGATTTTCCTGTTGATGAATTTCAACCTATAGCTATTACTGATGAGCTCGTAAACTGTTTTGATAAACCTCCAGTGGAAGCATATAAAGGAAAAGCAGATTACATGTTGATATTTGAAAAAGAATCCCATATAGCAGATATTCAACCTAAATTTGAGATTATTTCGAAATTGAACGCTCGTGGAGTTATTATCACAGCAAAAAGTGAAAATGTTGATTTTGTTTCAAGGTTTTTTGCTCCACAATCAGGAATTCTTGAAGATCATGTAACTGGCTCTGCATACACAACTTTAATTCCTTATTGGACCGAAAAACTGAACAAAACTGAATTATCTTCTATACAATTGTCCAAACGGAAAGGATATTTACTATGTAAACTTTCAGATACTAGAGTTGAGATAAGTGGACAAGCTAAATTATATTTAATTGGAGAAATTTTCATAGATTGAGTAATTGTACTATGGAAAATAAAAAAACAAGTGAATAATGGCAATTAAAAGCACAGGTCAATATTTTAAAACATAACCTATTATAAAACAGTATACAATAAATTACAGTCCAAAATGACTATTAAAAGAGTTAAAAATTATATTAAAACAAATGATTAACAAGTCAGCCTTAGTGAAAAATAACTTGTTTTAATCTATTCCATTAAACTTAAATATAAATTAAAAACATAAACAATCAATATATCTTTTTATTATTAAAAATTTCATAGTTTATTTTTTATCAAGATATTAATAAAAGAAATTTTTATATATTTTATAACAAATTAAGATATTTTTTAAAATATTATTTTTTTATATTAGAATATTTTTATATTACAATATATTAAATCTGATATTATTAATTTATTAAATTTAAAGGTAGAAAATCAATATTAATTAATTCAATGCTATAATACTTTATTAAAATATAGCTATTATTAATCCATATATGGAAATATGGATTTTCTAAAATAAGGTGATTATGTGAAGATTCCTAAAGAAAAAAGAACATATTGTCCAAAATGTATGAAGCACACTATTCACGAAGTATTTGAATCAAAAAGACGTAAAGCTAGTGAGTTAAAATGGGGACAAAGACAGTTTAGAAGAGTTACAAGTGGTTATAGAGGATATCCAAGGCCACTGCCCAGTGGAAACAAACCAGTGAAAAAATTAGACTTACGTTATAAATGTAAGGAATGTGGAAAGTCTCATATAAAAAAATCTTTTAGGACTGGTAAACCTGAATTCATAGCTAAATAGGTGATTTAATGTCAATTCAAAGAAAAGGAAACTTTTTACGAGTCAAATGTTTAGATTGCGACAATGAACAAATTATTTTTGATCGTGCTGCATCTACTGTTCAATGTATTATTTGCGGAAAAACTATAGTAAAGCCTTCAGGTGGAAAGTCTAGGATATTCGCTAATATTAATGAAGTCTTAAAATAGTTTGGAAAATTAATCTAAAAATCGAATTTGAAGTATAAAATTATTTATCATTATATATTTATAAATTTATTTAGATATTAATATAAATTAAGCTATAAATAAAGTTATAAGCCATTAATTAAGCTATAACTTATTCATTAGCTATTAACTATTTAATTCCATTATTATTTTATAATAATGGAAATTGATTATTAATATGTATTAAAAATTTTTAAAGAGATTTCTCTTTTAACTATTTTTATTCATTTAAGGTGTTTTAATGGTAAGAAAAAATCAAGAATGGCCTAATGAAGGAGAACTTATTGTAGCTACTGTTTATAAAGTTCTCAACTATGGTGCTTTTGCGCATCTTGAAGAATACTCTGGCAAAGAAGCTTTTATTCATATTTCGGAGGTTTCTTCTGGTTGGGTTAAAAATATTCGTGACCATGTAAGAGAAAATCAGAAGATTGTTTCTAGAGTTTTAAGAGTTAATCCAAAAAAAGGTCATGTAGATGCTTCTTTAAAAAGAATAAGAGAAGATCAAAGAACTAAAAAGATTCAACAATGGAAAGTTGAACAGAAAGCAGAAAAATTTTTAGAATTAGCTGCAAAAACAATGGATAAAGATTTAAATACTGCATATGAAGAAGTTGGTTACAATCTCATGGATAGGTTTGGAGATATCTATGGTGCATTTGAAATGTCTTTAGAAGAAGGAGAATCAGTTCTTATTGAAGAGGGAATAAGTGAAGAATGGGCTAAATCAATTGCTGAAATAGCTAAAAAGAATATTACTCCTCCAGAAGTTCAAATCACAGGTTATGTTGATATACAGACATACGACTCAGAAGGAGTAGAAATTATTAAAAATGCTCTTAAAGCAGCTGAAAGTGATGATGTTGAAGTTCAATGTGTAGGGGCTCCTCGTTATAGAATAACTGTTAAATCTCCAGATTATATTCAAGCTGAAAAAGAACTTAAAAATGCAGCTAGTCGGTGTATTAAAATAATTGAAGATTCTAACGGAAATGGGACATTTTTACGTGAATTAGAATGAAAATGAAAATGCACAAGTGTTGTTCTTGTAATGAGTATACTATTAGTCAAGCTTGTCCTCATTGTGGAGGTAAAATAAAAGTTGTTTTTCCTCCTAAATATTCCATTGAAGATAAATATGGAAAATATCGTCGTAAATTAAAAGAAGAAATGCTTAATAAATAATAACTTTAATAATAAATAAGTTATTACCTATATCACTAAAATAAACATTTGTAAATAGATTTTTAAAATATAATTATATAATTTTAGATTAGTAATTAAATAGATTTCTAAAATATAATTAATTAAATAGTTTTAGATTAATAGTTATATAATCATTTGTATTAATAGTTATTTTTATCTTATTGTTGAATCCCATTATAGAAGGATATTCAAATGAAAAACACTCAAATTAATGTATTAAAAGATATTTCTTTAGATAACCCAATATTTATTGAAGCACTTCCAGGTATTGGTCATGTGGGTAAATTAGCTGCTGACCATATAATTGATGAATTAGGAGCTACAAAATTTGCAGAAATTTATTCTCCACATTTCCCTCCACAAGTTTTTGTAGGTGAAGATGGAATTGTTGAAAATATGATAAATGAATTTCATTATCTGAAATCTCAAGGAGAAAATAAAAAAGACTTTATAATTTTGGTTGGTAATGCACAAGGTCTCTCTCCTGAAGGTCAATATGAATTATGTGGAACTATAATTGATTTCATTGAAGATTATAATGTTAAAGAGATGTATACTCTAGGAGGGCTAGCTATTGGTCATCCAACAGGAGAATCTCGTGTTTTTGGAGCAGCTACTAGTCATGAATTCATTGAAATATTAAAAGAAGCTGGAATTGAGATAAGATCTGCTGATGGCGGAATTGTTGGAGCTTCTGGTCTGTTGTTAGGTTTAGGTAAGCTTAAAAATCTAGATGGAGCTTGTTTGATGGGTGAAACGCCAGGTTACTTCATAGATGCTGAAGCTGCAGAATCTCTTTTGAAAAAATTAGCTACTCTTTTAAGTATCGAAATTAATACTGATAAGCTTGATGAAAGAGCTGAAGAAACACGTAAAATGATTTTGAAAGCTCAACAAATGGAACAAGAATTAATCAATAGAAATATGGGCTCTGGGGAAGATGATTTAAGATATATTGGATGAGTATACCTATTTTATAATTCTTAAATCTATAATCCTTAAATTTTTATTATTTTTCATCTTTAACTTGATTTTACAGAATATTATTTATAATTCCTATGGATCTTCAGTCTAAAAAACGCGTGAAAACAATTATTAAAAATTTATATTTAATAAATATAAAAATCTTAAAAAATAAAGAAAAACTTCCCTTTTTCTAATTTTCCAAGATCTCTGATTTTACAATGCTTAAAATTATTTTGACCATTATAGTGAAGCACCGAATTTTTGGCAATAATTACTTTTTCCATTGCTTCTTTAAATTCTTCAGTTGTTAGATGTTTTTCCATTATTTTTTTCAATAATGTATTGATCTGTTATTTTTGGATTTTTTAATACTTGGTTAATTTCTAATCTATAGTTTTTTCATTGTTTACATTTTTTTCAAGTAATTTTAATAGAAAAACGCCCATACAAAATGCATTAGTTTTTGGCATTGCTAAAATTAAGTTGTTTCCATTAATAACTAATGCTCCTGTCATGTTAGCACAAATTCTTTCGTCAGGTACTTTTAAAATGTTTTTTTTTTCTTCTAGTGGATATAAAATTCTTCCATTCTTCTATTGTTAGGGTGCTAGATTTTTACATTTCAGTGAGTCGTTGTATTTCTTTCTTTGTGCGAAATCCAAGAGATGTGATTATCCCTCCTAAAAGTACATTTAACCACACTGTTTTATGGATTGATTCTTTTGTATAGCTGTGTATTTTTCTTAAAGAGAGTCCTACTTTGAGTAATTTGTTAAAATCTTCGATTTTACTTCTCATGCCTTTATAACTTTCCATTTTTTCAACATTTCTATGGCTCTTTTGTATAATGCAATATAATACTCTTTATCTAATGTTCTACCATTAAAAGATTCTAAAAGATAGGACAAATGGTTTTTAATTGCTTTTAACGGATTTTTACCTTGTGGAAATATTAAAAAAGATGTTTTATATTTCATTATTGCTATTTGGTAGTTATCTTTACTGAAATATCCTTTATCAAAGAATAATCTATTTCCTTTTCTGATAATTCTTCTTATTTTTAGTTCATTCATTATTTCATCGAATAATATTTTTAGTTCATTCATTATTTCATCGAATAATTTAGCATCGTTTGGAGTGCCTTCATGTAATAACATAGCTATTGGTTGCATTGTTTTACAATCTATTGCAAGCGTTAGTTTTAACCCAATAAAATACCTTTTTGAGCTTGAATAACCCCATTTATAAGGTTTTTTCTCTAAACTTTTCTTAGAAATTCTACGACCAAGCCAATTTAAATCAATCTGTATATCAGTCCCATCAACTATAATATTCCTAATTCCACGAGTATTCTTAAAATTAAGGGGGTTTAATAGTTTAATAATAAATTCATAGAATAATTTCTCACTAAATCGTGATAAAAACTCATATATCTGATCTGCACTATAAACCTCATCAATCATCAATTGTTTTTTGAGCTTTTTATCCCGATTAAGCTCTGAAACAGTGTAAAAAATATCTAAATCAAAAAATAAAGCAATCATAATAACTTTTAAAACATCACGACTACGATATAATGGACTAATTCCATTTTTAGCTAATTCTTGATCAGCTTCTCTAGAATCAAAAACTTTAAGTATTTCAACCAACAATATCCACTTGAAGTCGTTTTCATCATAATATAAGGAAAACTTCATTATAATCACAATGGAAGTTTATCCTTCCCCCTATATTAACTTTTCAATTGAAATAACACTTCATTATTTTTTTAACAAAAAATTAATTTGTACTTTTACAAACACAAAAACATACTACTTGGAAAATAGAAAAATAAGGTCAAACATCATTCCAAAAAATGAAAAAAATCTAGAACCCTACTATTGTATGTTATGTTTGATCTATGAAAAAGATTTTTATCATTGCTTTTCAAGTGTTTTTACGGTTTCTATGAATGTTTCTAAAGCATTTTTTCTGGCTGATTTTTATAAAATTGTGAATGGTTTACCATAGCCAAATTTTAGTTTTTTTTAATATCCTTCTTTAAATGAGGCATGCCGTGATTATACACCGTAGTTTTTTAATATATAATTATGTGCTTCAGGGTATGGTTCTTATTTTGTTATTTTTTAGATATTTTCGTATTTTTTTCCAATTATTCTTTTGAAATTAGTGAATGGTCTGCCTCCGCCACATTGTATTATTAACCCTTTTTCTCCGTTTTGATTCCATAAATCAATCCAATTTCGTCCATTTTGTTCTGATATTCCCATTAATAATGAAGATTTCTTAATATTTTTTGTCAAATATAAAAATTGGATAAACATATGTCTTTTAAGTAGTTTTTCATCTTTTTCAGTCTTAATAACATATGCTAATTCCTCACGACTCATATGTTCCAATATAAAAAGATTATTAGACAGCCAAATTATTTTAGTAGCTTTATCAGACTTCACAATACTACTATCATATTTTTTCACCGTTTTTTTCTTTTTTAATGGATATATGATGTTATCTTCTTCTGTTAATTTTGAAAATAGCAAAGAAATCCAATTTCTAGAAAGATTAACATTGAATTTTTCCAATATAAAACTTTTAACTTCACGATTAGATTTTAAGTTTCCCAACCTTATTTCATTTTTCAAGATTTTTTCTTGCTTTGAATTTAATTTTTTCCTTCTTCCACTTGATTTTTTATTTTTTAACCCGTTAACACCTTTAACTTCGAATAGTTTTTTGTATTTATAACCACTTACCTTTGAAATACCATGCAACTCACAAGCTTCAGGAACACCAGGTATTGTGAAAACATCTAATAAAAAATACAATTTCCTCAACACACTTACATCATCTTCACTTTTTATAGCTAACTTAACTATATCCACATTTAATAAATTATCACCATTCATAAATATCAAAAACCCCATAACAAAACTATTATATCCATTTTAATATAAAAATATTACTATTCAAAAAATAGAAAATATAAAAAAAAATAGATTAATAACAATATAAAGACCATGTGAAAATATGAGGGTGTAAATTTTTGTGGAGTTTTTTTCTAAAATTTCAAGTTTACTTATAAAGGTTTATAAATAAAAAGCAAATTTTTCCAAAAAACTCCACACTTTTTGACACCCTCGAAAATATAGTGTCTAAGAAATTTATTTTTATTTCTATTTGAAAAAAAATTAGGAGTAAGTTTTATATGTCTTTTTTGACATATTTATATCATGAATTTAGAAGATTTGCAATCGAGGAGTGATCTTTCTTTAAATGAAATTGATTTTTTAATAACTCATGAGAGGGATGTGAAAATCTTAATTAAGTTGTATTATTTTAGATTTAAGGCTATGGGTTTTACTAGTGTGGAATCTTATAAACTTGCGAAAATTCCGAAATCTACTGCATATTATATGGAAGATTTATGGAATGAAGGAGGATATAGTGCTCTTTTGCCTAAAAAAGGTCAAGGTCGTAAATCTAAATTAAATGATGTGCAAATGAAAGAATTGGAAGAAATTTTAGATACAAAAGATAAATGGATAATCTCGGATGTGGAAAATTTAATTAAAGAAAAGTGGGATGTTAAATATTCTTATTTTGGTGTTAGGAAACTATTAATAAATGTTTTTGATGTGGAAATAGAAAACCTTCATGATAAAAAATTAAAAGAAAGAAGCAAGATTAAAAACCAAATTGAAAGTTTCAAAGATTTGTCAAATAAGGAAAAAGAAGAACTTCAAGATATTGTTAACTTAATCAAAGATGAAAAACGAGTTGATGTTTTAAAAAGACTAATTTTTTTGTTATTAAAAAAAATAGGTCTTTCTACTGCTAATTCTTCTTATTTTTTAGGAGTTACAATAGCTACAGGGAATAATTGGCTACGAAAATGGAATAAAAACCAATATTCTGGTCTTCTTCATAAGCCTGGTCAAGGCCGCAAATCTGATTTAACACTAGAACATGTAGATAGTATAAAAAAAAACTCCAAAAAAGAGATGATTGGTTAACATGGGGGATAACAGGATTAATGAAAGAAATAAGCGGAAAAAAATATTCTTATTCTTATACAAGAGTAATATTAAGAAAAATTTTCAAAGCAAAGTTTTCTAAACCATATAACAAAGATTACAGACAATCACCTTACTACAAAGGAATATTTAGACTGAAAATGTACCATAAACTAAAAAAATATCAATTAAAATATGACAATGAAAACATAACTATCACAAATTTAGAAACAAATGAACCATTATTAATTTTCAGCTACGACGAAACATCACAACAATTCGCAGCGAACAATACTAGAGTATGGTCTTTAACTAAACCTAAAATGATAAAAAACACTACTAAAGTTAAAAATAATACTGTTGGAGCCTATTCACTAACAACAAATGGAGTGGACACTATAACTTTTATAGAAAATTCTAAAGCAGAAACCTTAGCCACAACATTAGAACTACTAAGAAAAAATAATCCCACAGGAGATATAATTTTAATGCTAGACAATTTTCCATCACACAAAGCACATATTTTCAAAGAAAAAGCAAAAGAACTAAATATAGAGTTATTACCACTACCCGCATATTCACCTGAATTACAACCAGTAGAAAAAGTATGGTACACAGGCAAAAGAGATATTTCAGCTTACAAAATAGAAAATGTGAAAAACGTGACAAAAATATCAATAGAAGAAACTAAAAGAATATTAGAAGAAGAAATGACAAAATCATTTTATAACACAGTACCTTCAAAAAATAAGTGGAAAACAGTGCTTGAAGATTATATAAAACCAATAATCAAAAAACTTAACCCAAAAAACAATTTAAACTGGTAAATCCAAAATATTTGTCAAACAAAAATAAAAACTATATAAATAAAAATAAATAAATATAATAGATGCTATATTTGAAAATATTATTTTCCAAATTTTTTTACCATGACATTGCTTTATCTAGCTTTAATGATTATTTAAAATATTTATTTTACTTAAAATCTTTATTATTTAATTATTTATTAAATTTTTTAATATTAATATAAAAATAACTTTCCAATCTATTATCACGACTAAAATAATATAAAAATTAAATATAAAAATTTAAATACTGTATTCATCAAATTTACTATAAGTTAATGCATTTATAAATTAAAATTGTGTTAGCTTAAAAATTTGCCGAGGAAAAAAATATGAAAGGATTCGCAATGAAAAAAATTGGTGAAGTCGGATGGGTAGAAAAAGATAAACCAGATATTGGTGCATATGATGCTCTTGTAAGGCCTATAGCTTTGGCACCTTGTACTTCTGATATACATACTGTATGGGAAGGAGCTGTTGGTGAAAGAACTGACATGATTTTAGGACATGAAGCATTAGGTGTTGTTGATGAAGTCGGTAGTGAAGTCAAAGACTTTAAACCTGGTGATAAGGTAATTGTCCCAGCTATTACTCCTGACTGGTATTCTGATGCTGCACTAAGAGGATTTTCATCACAAACTGGAGGAGCTCTTGGTGGATGGAAGTTTTCAAACTTTAAAGATGGAGTATTTGGAGAATATTTCCATGTTAATGTAGCTGACTGGAATCTTGCACACTTACCTGAAGGAATGCCACTTGAAGCAGCAGTTATGATTCCAGATATGTTAACTACTGGATTTATGGGCGCTGAAAATTCTAATATTCCATTAGGTGGTTCAGTAGCTGTTTTAGGTATTGGACCTGTTGGTTTAAGTGCTATAGCTGGTGCTGAATTACAAGGAGCTGGAAGAATATTTGCAGTAGGTACTCGTCCTAAGTGTGTAGAAGTAGCTAAAGCATATGGAGCAACTGATATTGTATCCTATAAAGATGGAAATACAGCGGATCAAATTGTTGAAGCTACTGGTGGTGAAGGTGTAGATTCAGTAGTCGTAGCTGGAGGAGGACCTGATATATTAATAGATGCTATCAATGCTGCAAGAGCTGGATCTGTTGTTTCAAATATAAACTACTTTGGTACTGGTGACACCTTACCAATTCCTCGTGAAGGTTGGGGAGTTGGAATGGCTGATATAAATATAGCTACAGGATTATGTCCTGGTGGAAGAGTCAGAATGGAAAGATTAGCAGATATAGTTAAATATGGTCGTATGGACCCAGCATTAATGGCTACACATGTATTCCATGGTTTTGATAAAGTCGAAGAAGCTTTAATGTTGATGAAAGATAAACCAAGAGACTTAATTAAACCTGTTGTTATAGTTGATGAGAATTTATAGATAAATATCTATTTATTCCTTAATTTATTTTTTTTTATTCAGGTGGTTTGATGAAGATATCTGTACTTGGTGGAACTGGAGATCAAGGATTAGGAATTGTTGTCCGGTTTGTCCAACAAGGTGAAGAAGTTATTATTGGCTCAAGAAAAGCTGAAAAAGCTGTAGCGGCTGTAGATAAGGTTAAAGAGCTTTTAGAAAAAAAAGATATTCCAAATTTGTCTGGAATGGCAAATGAAGATGCTGCAGATAAAGGGGATGTTTTAATATTAACCGTTCCATTGGCAGCTCAAATGGGAACCTTAAAAACTGTTAAAGATTTTGTCGGTGACAAAATTCTAATTGATGCTACAGTTCCTTTGGACACTGTAGTTGGTGGACCTCCTATGAGATATGTTGACTTATGGCAGGGATCTGCTGCTGAGCGAACAGCTGAAATATTAAAAGGCACAGGCGTGAAAGTTGTTTCTGCATTTAACAACATCAGTAACTCTCATCTTATGAATTTTAATGAAGAAATTGACTGTGATTGTCTAGTATCTGGAGATGATGCAGAAGCTAAAAAAACAGCTATGGCATTAATAGATAAAATACCAGGAGTTAAATGTATTGATTGTGGACCTTTAGAAAGAGCAAGAATAGTTGAAAAAATAACTCCATTGCTTATTGGTTTAAACATAAAATATAAATCTCACTATGGTGGACTTAGAATTACAGGATTAAAATTAGATTAAATGATTTGACTTATAGAATATAAATTATATATTAATATTTACTGTGTTCGTAACTATTTGCTCAAATGTGAAATACAGTGCTAATTTATTATAATCTAGGAGAACTTTTTGTTGAAAATCTTATCTTCATTGATTAAGATTATTTAATTTAATTAGTTAAATAAATAATCTTCTAGATTTAATATTTTAGTCAACAAAATCAGTGAACAGTATAAACTTAAATAAATTAATATTTGAGAGGGTAAACATGCTTATAGTATTAGCTAAAGTGACTTCTAAAGATGGGATGAAAAATGAAATCATAAACGAAGCAAAATCATTAATTGATGATACTCGTGCTGAGAAAGGTTGTATTGATTACAATTTATATGATCCTATTGTTGGTGAAAATACTCTTCTTTTTGTTGAAAAATGGGAAGGGAAAGAATTTTTAGAGTCTCATTTAAAACAAGATCATTTTATAAAATTTGAATCTGCTATCGAAGATTTAACTAAAGATTTAAAAATTTCTGTTTATTCATCTGAAGAGATAGAACTATAAATTAGCTAAAGATTTATATTTCTGTTTACTAGCTTAAATAAATAGAATACAATAATTTAACTTATACTTTATTTTTTTTATTTTTATTTCTGTTTTGAGTTAATTTGTGGTTTATTATAATAAAACTTTATAGAATTCAGATAACATTGAATTTTTAAAATACTATATTTTTATAACAGGTGAAAAAATGGAAACAAAAGTTGCAAATCCAACAGCATTAGGATTGTTCGGATTTGGTGTTACAACCGTTTTACTTAGTTTAGCTAATTTAGGAGTACTCGATCTTTCAATAGCAATCATAGCAGTAGCTATTGTTTTAGGTGGTTTTGCAGAGATTATTGCAGGAATTTTTGAATTAAAACTTGGGAATACATTTGCAGGAACAGTGTTCGTATCATTTGGACTGTTTTGGCTATCATTAGTTTTAATTTTGCTTTTACCTACAATAGGACCAGTTATAGCTGCAGATAGTGTTGGAATCGGAGTTTATTTACTTTTATTTGCACTCTATTCATTATTGTTGTTTATAGACACTTTAAAAAGTATCATAACACTGAAAGCTCTTCTTTTACTCGTTTTCTTATTATTCTTAACATTAGGAATTTTCTATGTTTCTGCAATAGCTATATTCCTTACTCTCGGTGGAATCATTGGAGTTATAGCAGGACTTTTAGGAATCTATATGTGTACTGGTATGATAATTAATGAGGACTGGGGAGAAGAAGTATTTAAATTATAATATATTAACAAAAAAAGCTTTATTTTTATTTTAAAGCTTTTTTCTATTTTTTCTTTTTTTATATATATTACATTCTAGCAAATTTTACATGGCAACTTTTTTTTTACTTTATCATATTTTATTTATATATAAAATCAAATTCATGGCCCTTTGTTAGCTAATAAGCTAGGTATCCTCATATTTTAATCCCTTTTGTTTTTTAGTTAATAATTTATATAATATTTGCCATATTGTTTCAAAATAAAGCTTCATATTTTTCAACACTCCCCGCAGCACTAATTTTCGTTGAAAAGATGTTTTTAGGGCTTTTAGGATATTTATTACATTTTTAATTTGTTTGGATGATTTTAACTGTTTATCTATTCGTCCCTATCCTAAATAAATGGATTAAAAATTCTTCAATACATAAAATTGAATATTTTTTAATAATTTGGATTATAACTCGTTTCCTAATAACTTTTGCTATTCCTGGTTTTTCCCTAAATTTAACATATTTTGCAGGACCAATTGGCTTTGTTATTTTAGGATATTATTTAGCTAATAAAAAAACCCGTGTTTTGGATAGTATTTGGTTATGGATTTTGGTTTTTCTAATAGCTACAATTATAAGAGTTGTTTTAACCTATTTTTCTTATTAAAAACCGACAGCACATTTGCATTTGATACTTATAGTTTGTTTACTGTTATACAGACATTAAGTATATTTTTAATATTTAAAGACTTTAATAAAAAAAATCTTTAAAAGGATTATTATCATTTTATTTTTTTCATCAAATTAATATATTAAAATAGCTTAATATGTACATATGATAGTTAATGCAGATTTACATGTTCACAGCTGTTTTTCTATGGCAAGCTCTAAAGATATGCTAATAGATAATATAGCTCTTCAAGCTAAGTTTAAAGGTCTTCAATTACTTGGTACTGGAGATGCTTTTCATCCAGAATGGTTAAAAATAATTGAAAATAGTACAAAATACTCTGGAGATGGAATTTACTCAAAAAATGACTGTGATTTTGTATTGACTACTGAAATTGAAGGAAGCAAAAGAATCCATCATTTAATCATAATTCCTACCATGGAAATAGCTAAAGAAATGGCTAACAACTTAGTTTCTGTAAATAAATATAAGGATGGAAGACCTAGAACTAAAATGAATGGTGCAGAAATCATGGACTTAGCTAAAGATTATGATTGTTTAATAGGACCTGCACATGCTTTTACCCCATGGACAGGTATGTATAAATCATATGCCAGTGTTTATGATTGTTACGAAAAAAAACCTGATTTTTTAGAGCTTGGACTATCAGCTGATACGAATATGGCAGATAAAATAAAAGAATTGCAAGATATTCCATTTTTATCAAATTCCGATGCACATTCTCCATGGCCACATAGATTAGGTAGGGAATTTAATCAAATAAACCTTGAAGATATTTCATTTTCTTCATTGAAATCTGCAATTAAAAATAATAAAATTAAAGCAAACTATGGACTAGTTCCAAACTTAGGTAAATATCACATGACTGGATGTACTAAATGTTATCAAATAGTTGATCCAATAATAGCTAAAGAAAATAAAATGAAATGTAGATGTGGTGGAACCATAAAAAAAGGTGTTGATTTTAGAATATCTGAAATAGCTACTTGGAAAAAGCCTCATCACCCAAAAAACAGACCGCCCTATATTCATTTAATGCCATTAGCTGAGATAATAAGTATGGTTTATGATAAGGGAGTTACTACAAAAACTGTTCAAAGTAAATGGAAAGAATTAATTAATCAGTTTGAAAATGAGATTGAAGTGTTAATAAATGTACCTCTAAATAAAATATCTAAAATTAATGAAGATCTAACTCCTGCTATTGATTCTTTTAGAAAAAAAACTCTTTATGTTTCTCCAGGTGGTGGGGGAAAATATGGTGAAATATCTTTTGATGAGAAAATTCAGGATCACACAGTGAAAAAAGAAAAAATAATTACACTTGATAATTTTTGATTATTTAAATATTAAAATTTGATAAAGCTTTTTGAAATGCTTCTTGGTGGAACTGGGAAGCTTTTTGTTTCTTGCATTCTTCATCAGTGAATAATCTCATTTTTCCTGCTCTACATGGATAATGTTGTATTCGCAGTCCTGCTTCTCGAGGTAAATTTTCTTCATCAGGAACCTTATCTTTATATTTTTCAGCTATATACTCTGATACAAATGAAGTAGAGCCACAGGGTGAAGATCTTATGACTTTCACATCCTTAATTTTTCCTTCTTCAAGAATTAAATCAACTTTAGGGCGACCAATTTTTCTTACAAATTCATCATAAATAGGATTACCATTTTTTTCAAGTTCACACATTATATAAGGACATGAAACATTGGTTTTGGATTCATATTGATTTTTAAGTCCATTTCCTTTCCAGGAAGCTATTATAATCCAATCCACCTTTTCGGCGAATTTGTATACTATATCTAATCCTAAATCTGGATGTGAAATATAGGATATAATTATATTTGCATTTTCTATGATATCTACTTGTTCTTTTGGAATTTCAATATCATCATCAAAGAACATGCTATTAGGAGCTTCCATTTTTATAAAATCTGCACTAAAATCCTTTTTTACGTTGTCATATGCCCTATCACCATATGGTCCATCAGTTAGTACTACTATTTTCATGCTAAATTACTCCATTTTCAACTATTTCATTAATCCAATTTTTAATTTCATCTCGAACTTTTCTAAAAGAATCTAAATGTTCTGATTTAGGAGAGTTTTCAGGGTCTTTAAATGATTTGTTAATATAATTATCTGCATCTGGAAAATAAGGACAATTATCATCTTCACAAACTGTTATCACATGGTTAAATTTCATGTTTTTAAAAACTTCAATACTTTTAGATTTTTCATTTGAAATATCAATGCCAATCTCTTTTAAAACTTTGATAGTGTTTTCATTGATGGCTTTGGGTTCTGTTCCTCCACTAAAAGATAAGTATGTCTCATGATATAATGAATTAAGTATTGCTTCTGCCATTTGAGACCTTATAGAATTGTTTCTACAAACAAAAGAATGCTTACTTTTCCAGTGTCTTTTAAAGTATTCATTTTATCTAATAGCTCTTATTTCTTTTAAAACATGTTTTTTTAGTTTTTTAACAGTTTTTTCACCATTTTCACCTAATCTCGCAACTTCACCAGGTTCAAGGCAATGTTTATTAGCATAATCCATTATATCGATGGTTTTGGCTATTTTAATTCCTTTCTTTTTTAGTATTTTTCCTACACAGTCATTAAAACATCCATTTAATGTAATAATTGGATATTTTTCCATGATTTTTGGAGTTTTATCATCTGCAGCTGTTGAAGTTATGCATATAGAGCTAATATTCTCTTTTGACTGGGATAAATCAGAAGCTACTGCTCTACATATTAACCCAAAATTACTCATTCCACTACATGCAGCTAGGGAAACTTTATCTTTCATGATTTTCCTTTTTCTTTTAATTTAGCCTCTAATTTCATTTGTTTTTCCTTAACCCAGTCATATCCATTTTCAAAAAATGGACAAGATTCAATACAATAGGTACATCCTTGACTACAACCAATACATTTTTCATCTATAAGATAGGCTTTAGCTAATTCATCCTCATTTTCAATAAGTGCATCTTGAGGGCAGCCTTTAATACACTTACCACATCTTTTACAGTAGTTTTTAATCCATTCATGAGAGTTTTTTTCAGAGAAAGGTAAATTTTCTATTGTTGTTAATATTGCTGATATTTTCAATCTTGGTCCTAATTCTGAGCTGATTAACAATCCATTTTTTCCAATATATCCTAAATCTGCAACTTGTCCTAATTTAGAAAGATCTGTCAAGTCTTCCTTTGGATGAGCTACTTGTGTTCCAATTCCTTCTTTTCTTAAATAGTCAGAAAGTTCATAGGTAATCTTTCCAAACTTTTCATAGAGTTTATCATTAAATTTTTGAGTTTCTTCACCAGGAACCTTATCAATTATATCCATGCCTATAGGATAAGTCAAAACGATAGCATTAGAATACTTTAAAAAATTATTACTCTCTAAAACATTTGCAGGTATTTTTGCATAAGCAATACTCATAATACCTAGTTTTTCACTTTTTTCTTCTAATTGTTTCAATAAAGAACTGTTTATCTCTTTTTTAGAATTTTTAGGATTTTCTATTTCAGATTGATCAGTTACTTCAAAATTACCACAACTACAATTTGCTTGTTCATTAGTCAATTTTTCTAGTTCTTCACAACACCTTAAATTATTTGACATTTATTCATCCTCCTGCATTTTAATTATAGTTTCTATTTGTTTTATTATCTTAGGATTAGCTAAACTAAAAAATGTCCACTTGCCTTTTTTTCTCCAATTAACTAAATTTGACTTTTTAAGAATAGCTAAATGATGAGAAATTGTAGATTGTGGTTTTTTCAATGCAAAATCAATATGACAAGCACACAATTCTCCATTTTTTAATAAATATAATATTTTCAATCTTAAAGGATCAGAAATAGCTTTAAAAACCTCTGAATTATTATAAAGTGTTTTATCTGAAGGAATCTCTTTTGCCAATTCTTCTAATTTCAAATTAGTATATCGTTCAAGACAAACATTATCTTGCAAATCACATCCAGTCATGCAAATAGTTATATATAGCTACATATTTAAATATTTCGTTATAAGGATATGAAGAAAATGCATTGTCAAATTTTGATTTAAAGTGTTAGGCTTGGTGAAAAATTTGTTGAATTTTATCTAAATTAAAAGTGACATGAATTTTCAGAGTATTCAACCAGTTGATTTTAACATTCACCATTTAATAATTTAAATTATAGTGATAGAAATATTTTTTATAATTCAGTAGCTAAGTAATCACTATTATAAATATTAATATAAATCTTTTAATTTATAATTAAATTAATGATAAATAATATATTTAATAATAAATATTTTATAATTAAAATTTTTTAAATTAAAGAAGTATTTATTTGAATTTCATAAATTCGAATAAAATTAAGATAAAACATTAATATTATATAACAAAATAATGAAAAAATAGTTTTATAGTAAATAAAAAAACTTTTTTGGATTATACTATAGCTATTTTTCAGGATTAGAAAAATTTACACCCTTTATTTAAAAATAAAAGTATCTTTTGGTTTGTTTTTTATAATTTAAATAATCTTCTTTATAAATTTTTTCAAGGTGTTTTTCTTCGTTTAAAATTTGTTTATGAGCTCCAACAACAAATATTAATGTCATTAACATGAATATTAATGTTGGATAAACTAATGTAATTCCAATGAAGTAGATATCCATGAATAAAAATATAGGATTTCGTGAATACTTGAATATCCCTGTTGTAACTAATTTTCCCTGACTTTCATTATCAATTCCAACTCTCCATGAACTTCCAAATGAAATCAAGGCGTATACGAAAATTACCAAACCTATATAACACAATATTATTCCAATATAAGATAAATAGCTGTTTTTCATAATTAATTCAAATATAACTGGAATTTCAATATTAAAAACCATTAATAGAATTAAAATAGTCCATAATATTAAAAAAGGAAGTGTTAAATTTTCTAATAAATTATCTATAATATTTGAAGCTCTACCTAAAACGATTACTTTTATTCCATCAGTTGCTAGTGAAATAGTCCTTCCTATAAACAGTATGTAAAAAATTAAAAGACTTATTACTACAAGAATATTTATCATGATTTTACCTCAATTCTTAAAGAATTAGCTACTACTAATAAAGTCAATCCCATATCTCCAATTAAAACAGCTTCCCATAATGTAAGATATCCAATGATTCCAAGAATAGCTAATAATCCTTTTACACTTAAAGTAACAACAATATTTTGTTTAACAATTACCATAGTTTTTTTAGCTAAACTTATAAGGAAAGATATCAAGGATATATCATCTTGCATAAGTACAATATCTCCAGTTTCAACAGCTACATCTGCACCATTCATCCCCATAGCTATTCCAACATTTGCCCTTGCAAGAGAAGGAGTATCATTTACACCATCTCCAACCATAGCTACCTCTTGATACTCATTTAAAATATTTTCTACCCTTTTTACTTTATCTTCAGGTAATAGATTTGGATAATAATTATCCAGACCTAATTTTTCAAAAACCATTTTTGCACTATCATGATTATCACCAGTTAACATTACAGTTTTAATAGATTGCTTTTTAAGTTTTTCAATAGTTTCAAATCCATTTTCACGTATTTTATCAGTTAAACTAATAAAACCTAAGATAGAATTATTATTTCCAATTATAATGTTTGTTTTTCCAAGATTCTCTTTTTTATTGAATTTATCAATATCTTTATAAAAACTTTCATTATAATCAAATAGTTCTTTTTTACCAATATAATAGGTTTTTCCATTAATTTTTCCTTTTAATCCTTTTCCAGCTATTGATTCAAATTCATGGACTTTTTTTAATGATATATTATGATTATTTTTATATTCTTTAAAAGTTTTAGCTATAGGATGTTTGGATTTTTCTTCTAAACTACAAGCAATACTGATTATTTTTTCTTTAGAAAAACCATTAAAAGGGATTATATCATTAATTTCCAAGTTTCCTTCAGTTAAAGTTCCAGTTTTATCAAATAAAACAGCTTTTGTTTTGCTTAAACTTTCAATATACTGAGCACCTTTAATGATTATTCCCTTTTTAAATCCAGCAGTAATAGCTGAAACCATTGAAACTGGGGTGGAAATAACTAATGCACATGGGCAAGCTATTACAAGTAATACTAGTGATCTATAAGTCCATTCAACTAAAGATTCTCCAAATAATAAATAAGGGATAATAGCTACAAAGAAGGCTAAAGTCATTATTATTGGAGTATAATACTTAGCAAATTTATCAATGAATAAGTCAACTTTAGCTTTTTTCTCTTCAGACTCTTTTATCAAATCTACAATTTTTGAAAATATAGTATCTTCACACTTTTTTGTTACTTTTATCTCAATGTATCCTTCCTCATTTATGGTGGAAGCATAGACTTCATCTTCTTCTTTTTTACTTACACCAAAACTTTCTCCTGTAATAGATGATTGATCAACTGAAGTTCGTCCATAAGATATTATTCCATCAACTGGAATTTTATCTCCTGGTTTGACAACAACAATGTTTCCAATATCTACATCAGTTACATCAAGTTCAATTTCCTCCCCATCTTTTTTTATCATTGCTTTTTTAGGATTTAAATTTATCAAATTAGCAATAGATCTTTTAGATTTGTCTAATGAATATTCTTCAAGATATTCAGCAAAAAAGAATAAAATTATTAAAGAAACTCCTTCAGCTCCATCTCCAAGTAAAAATGCACCAATAGTAGCTATTGTAACAAGAAATTCGATTCTTATTTTTTTATTTATAAGAGATTCAATCCCTTCCTTTATTATTCCTTGTCCAACTACTATTACAACTACTAAATAGATAATTTGAGACAATAATCCTGAATTAATCAAATTTTCAAAAATGTTAAATTCAATAGTGGATATGAAGTACCCAAAAATAAAAATTATTATACCAATTCCTAAAATAATTAAAGGTTTTTTGGATTTTTTCTCTTCAAATTCTTCAATATTTTTAAAAATTCCTTTTTCACAGCTACAAACTTTATCATCACAACCAAGGTATTGATGATGATTTTTGTGGTCATTATGATGATTTTTATTATTTTGAATTTTTTTATCCATATTCATTCGCCTTTTTAATCATTGGGATGATTTCGCTATTTTGCACTGAATAAAAAATTTGTTTATTTTCTTTTCTGAATTTAACAATACCATTATTCCTAAGTAGTCTCAATTGATGTGAAATAGCTGATTGACTCATATCTAATAATAATGAAAGTTCACAAACACAAAATTCTTGATAAGAAAGTGCACATAATATTCTGATTCTATTATAATCCCCTAATATCTTAAATAAATTAGCTATTTCATGATATGTTTCATTGACTGACATTTTATTCGAAATATCTTGAATGATGTCTTTTCTAACACTTTTGATTTCACAAGATTGCCTATACATATGAACATGTATTCATATGTTCATATATAAATGTTTTTAATTTACTTTTCATAGTTGAGAAATTAGCAAACAAATAGAAATAATAGATATAATTATAGAATTATCAGAATTATTTCCTAAATCAAAAAAATAAAATCATAGCAAATACTTTCATTTATTTTTCAAAATATTATATATAAAGTGATTAAAAAAGAATTTAAGAATAACTAAAACAAAGAAAATAACTAAAAAAATATTATATATTTAAAACTAGTTTAAAAAGAAAAATAACTAAAAAAAATATTATATATTTAAAACTAGTTTAAAAAGAAAAATAACCTTTTATTTTAAATTGTTTAAGATTGTAATAAGATAAAATAGAAAATAAACCATTAATGCTTGTATTTGAGATATAGATAATAATTTATAAGAGGTTATATAATAGATATAAATGAATTAAAATTAATATTAATTAAAAGTTAATCAATAATGATTGGAGGAATCCTATGGATGAAAAAATTAAAACAACATTATTAACTGTTTTTTGTATTTTAATAATAGTTGCATCATTTATTGGAATGCAGTATGCGAGATCATTATATAGTCAGCAAAGAATTGAACTAGGAGATATGGGTTTTAAAGCTCCTAATGGTTTTAAATATGTGAATGAATCTTTTGAGAAAATGATTAATGATTCAAATAATGAAACAAATTTTTACAAAATAGTTTTGCAAAACCAAGATAAAACAATTGAATTAAGGCAATATAATGCCACTTTACAACTCATTGGTAATGATATTATTGACATAAATGGTATATCAGTTTATAAAAATAGTACTGGTTCTAATCAATATTACTACTTTAACTTCCATGGGAAAGGATATAATATCATAGCCCCTATTGGTAGTGATCAGTTAATTAAAGATATTGTTAATAGTATGGAGGCAATGGCATGAACATGAATAAAACTATCATATTACTGACAATTTTAATTATATGTATGATTGGGGCTGTTGAAGCCTTTTTAATTTTTGGTGGAGGAGAGGTTATAAAATTAGATACTAATTCCTCAGTTAACAATACAACAAATGATACTAATATTACAGATTCAGGTAATACTGATAATTCTGGAAATAATAACCCATCAACCCCTGATCCAGAGCCTAATGTAGAACCTGAACCTCCTGAAGAAGGAGGCGGAGAAGAAGAGAGTAACTATACTCCCTGACATTTTTAGGATATAAATACTATTTTATTTTTTTATTATTTTTTAAACTATTTTTAATTTTTTTTGAAATTTATCATTACTTTTTTTTATATTTTTCAATGTATATTCAAGCTTTTCTATAATTCTCGACTAATTTTAAATTTTATACATTAAAGGTTTATTTTATGAAATAATAGTTTTTTTTATATTAAATTAATATTTAAGATAATATTTTTTTATTTATAGTATTTTAGATACTTTTATATCCTATTAAGTTGTAACATTAGAATGTCCAAAATAATATATATTCATTAAAATGTGAGGAAATATGGATATATTTTATAGTGGAATAAAATGAGGTGGAAAAATTACGATAAAAAATAAAACATTGCTTTTAGCAGTGACTCTTGTTTTTTTCATTAGTCTATCTGCAAGTTATGCTAGCAATGTTAGTGATGACATATATAATAATTATAATTTAGTGGGAGAATTATCTGAAGATTTAGATGATTCTCTAAATAAAGAAATTAACAAAGCTACTGAAAATGACTGTGAAAAATTTAATGATTCTAAAAACAGTATTTTAGCTTCTGGTGAAGAAGATCGACCAGTGAAGCTTTCACAAAGCAGTATTATTAATGCTTCTAAAAATGTTGATACATTCATTTCAAAAAATGGTAAATTACCTAATTATGTAACTATAGATGATTATAAATTTTCTATGCCAGAATTTATGTATTTATTAGCAAAAACAATCCAATATAAGTACAAAAAAAGTAGTTCTCAGGTAACTATTAAATATGATGTAAATAATCCAGCAAAACCAGCAGGAACTAACATTAAAGGAAAAATTTCACTTAAAAATTACTATGATTATACTAACCGAGTAGTTAGCTTCATAAATAAGTACAATATTGCTCCTAACTTTGTTTCAGTATCATTAGGTAAGATGCAATATCAAACAACAATCCATAGCTTTATAAAAATACTAGGTGGAATGAAAAATAATAAGCTAGCTAATACTATAACATTAAACATTAAAAAAACTAGTTCAGTTAATAAATATTTACCAAAGTATCTTAGACCTGATACTGTTTCTAGTAAAGCTTTAAATGATTTATATGTTAATGGGTCTTTAGAAGACTATCTTAAAGCAACAAAAAACTGTCAAGTAGATGATAGTTTAATACAGTCATTAGCTATTGAAATAACTAAAAATTCCAGCACAAATCTTCAAAAAGCAACAGCTATTTTCAATTGGGTGAGAAACAATATCGACTATGTTTTTTACTACAATACAAGGTCTGGGGCTAAAGATACATTGTCTAAAAAATCAGGAAACTGTGTAGATCAAAGTCATTTACTTATAGCTTTATCCCGTGCATCTGGAATAGCTGCTCGATATGTTCATGGCGAATGTAAATTTATAAGTGGAAGTACATATGGGCATGTTTGGGCTCAACTCCTAGTAAATGACGTATGGACAGTAGCTGACCCAACAAGTTCAAGAAATACCCTTGGTGTGATTAATAGCTGGACCTCTTATACAATACATGGAAAATATGATGAAATAAGGTTTTAAACTTTATTTTGTCAATAATTTTATTTTTTAATAGGATATTAATAATGATTGGAATTGAATATATTTTATTAGGTGTTGGAATTTTACTTTTTATAAGTGTTATTTTAAGTAGGGTAACTTCTCTTTTGGATATTCCAACATTAATACTTTTTTTGTTAATAGGTCTTTTTTTAGATTTAACAGCTGTTTTTGAACCATCAATCCAGAATTATACTACAATACAAAATATAAGTATATTTGTATTAATTATAATCATGTTTTCAGGAGGTTTAGATACAGATATCAAAAAAATGAAACCAATAGCATCGATTGGAGTTTCACTTTCAACTTTTGGAGTTTTAATAACTGCCTTTGTAACAGGGTTATTTATTCATTTCATAATTGGTTTTGATTTAATATTATCTTTTTTAATTGGATCTGTTGTATCTTCAACTGATGCTGCAGCTGTTTTTTCAATATTTAAATCAGGTGAAATAAAATTAAAGGATGATTTATCAAATATTCTTGAATTAGAAAGTGCGACAAACGATCCAATGGCATACATTTTGACTATCACCTTTTTGTTTTTGATGCTTCATCCAACAACTTCAATTTTAAATGCAATTCTCATGTTTATCCAATCACTTGCCCTTGGATCAATAATAGGATATCTTTCTGGAAAAATGTCATCGAAATTAGTTGAAAAAGTGAATTTAGATATTGATGGATTATATCCTGTATTGTTAATATCTTTAGCTATATTAACATTTTCTTGTGCAGAACTAATTGGAGCAAATGGCTTTTTAGCAGTATATATAGCTGCACTTCTTATTGGAAACAGTAAAATTCCAAATAAAGAGTCACAAATAAGTTTCTTTGATGGAATGGGATGGTTAACACAAATCATCATGTTTATTGTTCTTGGACTTTTCGTTTTTCCAGAACAATTACTTAAAACAGGAGGAATAAGTTTAGCAATAACATTTGCAATGATCTTCATTTCAAGGCCAGTGGCTGTTTTTACTTCATTAATACCTTTTAAGGTCAAACTTAAAAATAAAATATTTATTTCATGGACTGGAATCAAAGGAGCAGTACCTATAGTTTTTGCTACTTATCCTTTAGTTGCAGGTATTCCCGAAGCTCCTGTGATATTTAACATAGTATTTTTCATTACAATTATTTCAGTTATAACAAAAGGAACTACCTTAAAAACCGTTGCTAAAAAACTTAACTTATTAGCATGAAATGAATTTAGCAATGATAGGTATTAATTTTTCAATTATATCATTATAATAAAGAGAAAAATAATTTTAAACGGAAATCTTGATTTTACAGTTAAAAAAAAAACGAATTTTCTTAATTTTATAAGATTTGTTCATTATTTTTATAAATATTTATTTTAAATAGCTATAGTCCTGAAAACAAAGTTTTAATAATGATAATCTTTAAAAATTTTTATACTTATTTATTTCTTAATTTAGATAAATATAAAATATATTTTTTTAATAAATAAAATAATTAAATTTTATATGAAAATTAAGGATTATAATATGGATTTTTTTGGAAATAAAATAATATTTAATCCTGCATTGATTATAATATTTTCTTTCAGGATATATTTCAAAAAATAAAGAATAATTTTAAACTCATTAGTTTTCTCTTTAAAAATTTCTAATACATAGTTTAATCTTTAATAGTAATTGAGTTTTTTATAATTCATATCCACATAACACACAACAAAATTTTGATTTTCCTTTTTGTGATCCAGATTTTTTCATTTCTCCACCACAAATAGGGCATTTAACATCTTTTCCAACCACAAAATCTTTGACTTCATTTGACATGATTATATTATGTATGTATTTTTATTAAAATTTAACATGACAATTACCACACATGGATTTTTATCCTATATTTTAGATATCCCTAGATTTAATAGCTATGATTTCATCCATAAAAATTGTAAAAACTTAATAGCTATGATTTTTATCTGTTCAACTTTTGGTAGATGTTTGCTTGAAGACCATGGTATTTTATCATACCTTCAACTTCTTTTTGATCGTTTTCCTTATCTTCGAAACTAATCTGTTCAATATCATGTAAACTATAGTTGGATTTTCTGGATAATGGTATTATTGAACCTTTAAATAGTTTCATTACTACTTTCCCACAAACTCTTCTTTGCATGTAATCAATAGCTTGATCCATATCTTCTCTAAGTGGTTCATGCCATAATGCAGAGTAAACTAAATCCGCATATTTAGTACTCATAAATTCTGCAAATAATAGCTCATCTTTTGTAAGCACTAATTCTTCTAAAGCTTGATGAGCTTTAATCAGTAAAATAGCTCCTGGGACTTCATATATTTCCCTACTTTTAAGCCCAATCATACGATTTTCTATAGTATCAATTCTTCCAACACCGTTTTTTCCAGCAATTTCATTAGCTACAGTAATTAAATCAAGAAGTGGCATTAATTTCCCATTAATAGCTACTGGAATTCCTTCTTCAAATTCAACTACGACTTTTTCAGGATTTTCATTAGCATTTCTAGGTGAAGCAGTCCACTGGTAAATTTCTTCAGGTGGTTCATTTGCTGGGTCTTCAAGAATACTTCCTTCTATTGACCGTCCCCAAATATTTTCATCTATACTGTACATTTTATCAGGAGAAAGTGGAATCTTGTGTTTTTTTGCATAATCTATCTCTTCAGTTCTTGTAAGATTTAACTCTCGGATAGGAGCTATTATGTCAAAATCTGACATTGACCGAATTACAGCTTCAAACCTAAATTGATCATTGCCTTTTCCTGTGCATCCATGAGCAATAGCTGATGCTTCTTCTTTCTCAGCTATTTCTATAGTTTTCATAGCTATTAATGGGCGAGCAATAGCTGTACTTAATGGATATCCTTCATAAACAGCATTTGCTTTAATTCCTTTACTTATATAATCATTTGCAAATTCATCTTTCCCATCAATAGTATAATGTTTTTTAACATTTAATTGTTTTGCAGCTTCTTCAGCTTTTTTAACTTCTTCTTTTGGCTGACCAACATCCACACAAACTGTTACAACTTCTAAATTATAGTTTTCTTCTAATAATCTCACACAAACCGTAGTATCTAATCCACCACTAAATGCAAGAACTACTTTATCCATTAAATCACCATCATAATCTTTTTTGAAATAATATTAGCTATTACATATTTGATAATATTAATAATTTCTAACTTTAAGTTACCAACATATTTATTTATTTACAACTATAAAAATCAGAAGAATCTATAATTGACAGCATATTTATTTATATGCTAATATAAAATCAAAAAGATTTTAATTATTTGTATTAATTTAAAATAATGAGTATATGATAAATATCAGCTATTTAACTATTTTTCAATAGATATTCTGTAAAATAGGGGTTAATCTAAGATTAATTTTTTTTATTAAATAATAATATTATTTTAATATTATAAATATTATTCACCTTTTCAAAATGAAAATTGATTTTATACAAATTAAAGATAATGATTATTTTTATAAATGTATAAAATACATAATCAAGGATTCATTATATATAAGTGAATATTCAATTTTAAGAATATTGATTGCTTATTTTTATTTATGTAATTATCATTATTAATTAAAAAGTAAAAAATCATTTATTAAATAAATCTAAAGAAAATAATATAATATTCATTATTTACTGTGTTTTTTAAAAACACTTCGATATTATGGAGATTTTCATAAAATAGTTTGTAAAAGTATTTATGTCCCATTAAACAAGAAGTATATATTTAAAACCTATAATTTCATTTACTGCATTTAATTATTTAATCTAAAATTAGAGCATATATATTCAATTTACATTGATATGTCTCTAAAATAACAAATTTAAAATAAGATTAGCTATTTTTAGAACTAGTGAGAATAAATAAAAAGAAGATTAATTCCCTAATTTTAAGGTGTTTAAATGCCAATATCATATTTTAACACAAAAACAGTCAAAAAAATTTCAGAGAAAATTTTGAACACTTCTAAAAAGAAGCTTGATTTTAATATACGCCATATTTCTAAAGAATCAGGAGGATATATCTCTGCCAATCCAGCTGTTTTCGACAATATTCCTAATACTATAAGTTCAAAAAAAGTTTTAAGAGAAGCTATAAAAGGAACACCTTTAATAAAGTTTGGGGATGGTGGAGTTAGTGTAATGATAATCTCTGGTATTCATGGAAATGAGTTACCTCCTCAAATAGCTTCATTAATTTTGATAAATGAACTTGAAAATATTCCATTAAATGGAACTGTCTATATTATTCCTTTTTCAGCTCCTAAAGCTACTATGTACAATTCAAGATGGTTTGATTCAGATGACCTTAATAGAGTAGCTAACATAGATGGATCTTTAAGTAATTCAATAATGAAGATAATAAAAGAATTAAAGATAATATCTGTTGCTGATTTTCATTCTACCGCTCCAAACAGTAATCCAGGGAAAGAAGGAATTTTTTGCACCATGAAACCTTCTCCTGAAAGTTATCACATTGGTAAATATATTTCAAATAAAACACACTCAGAAATTTTATCATATGATCATGCAGGAAGTGCTTATCAAGGAGCAATTGAAGATGAGTGTAATATTTTAAATATTCCCGCTGTTACATGTGAAGTACTTTGTCCAAATGGATCAACAACTGAAGAAGCTTATAAAAAATCATTAAAACAAATGAAATACTTCTTATCCTATTTTGACATTATTTCTTTTGGAGGATAGTGAAGAAAAAACTACTTTAGTTTTCAATTTGATTATTTTATGAATAAATACAAATTTTTTTATTGATAAAAGAAATAAAATTTTTTTTTTAATTTGTTAAATGAATTTAAAGATTAAATAATTTTAATAAATAAATATTTATTAATTATATAATAATAAAAATATATATTATTTAAGAAGATATTTATTATATTAAATTACTATTCTATGAGACTAAAATATGATTAAAGAGATTTCAAAATCTTTGTCATTGGTATTCCTATATTCCTTTTTATTTATCTTTATGAATGCCATTTTACCTTGGTCAAATACTTTTAAAGAGTTAAATTCTTCAGCTGACTCTTTAGCTATACTTTTTTTAATAATTAGCAGTGCTTGGACTTGTTTTGTAATGGTATATATAATTAAAAAGTCTGAGTGGAATGGATGGAAAATTGGTTTAACTCTAATAGGAATTATTTTCTTTGTTCAGTATTTTATGACACAAATTGAAACATTATTCTTTGGCAGTGCTTTTGAAGCATTAACAACTGGAGATGTTTTAATCATTTTATTAGCAGGATTGGTTCCTTTGCTTGTAACTGTACCATTAGCTATTAAATTCTTCAAAAATGAAAAAGAAGTTAAAAAAGCTAAAGAAACTAATGAAACCTTGCAAAAAGTAGCTAATGGAAAATTAATTTTAAAACTTGTTTTAATAGGTTTTATATACATGGCTGTGTATTTTATATTTGGATATTATGTTGCATGGCAATTTACAGAATTAAGGATTTTTTACTCAGGATCAGCAGTTTTAGTAAGTTTCATAGACCAATTAATTGTTAATTTTAACACAAACTCTTTTATATTCTTATTCCAAATTTTCAGAGGTATTTTATTTGGTGCTGCAGGAGTTCCCCTTTTGATGATGTTTAAAAATAATAAAAAGTATTTTATTACAAGTTTATCCTTATTATATCTATGTACAGCAATCGTTTTAATTGTTCCTAATGTATTGTTTCCAGATACTGTTCGATTTGCACACTTGATTGAAATGACAAGTTCTATGCTAATTTTCGCTTTAATAACAGGTTTTATATTAAGTAAATAAAAGAATATTTTATTATTGGAATTTATCAAATATTTTCATAAGGATTATTCATTGAGGAAAATATGTATTATTGAGAAATATATATTATAATTATGAAGTATATATTATAATTATGAAATATATATTACATGAAGTTTTTTAATAATTAAAATTTTAAATCACTATTACTTTTCATAAGCTATGAAAAACAATAATTATAAATTTACTAATATAATTACCATATTGTATATTACAATGATTTGGTGATTTTATATCTTCTTATAAAGGACATACAGTTTTCGCAATTATTTTAGGATTATTATTTTTTCAAAATCCTATTTCTTTAGCTTTAACATTAATTGGAGCTAGTTTACCAGATTTTGATCATGATGTTAAAAAAAACAATGTTTTTACGCAGATAATAACAGGGCTTGTAATTTTTGGAATTTTTTACTTTCTAAAATTACCTTATTTTATTGGAATAATGATTTGTCTATTAGCTATGATCTTCTATTTTTCTAGTCACAGAGGTTTTACTCATTCAATTTTTGGAATAGCTATTTTAACAATATTAATATCTTTAATAATAATCATTGAGTCTTTGATTATTCTTTCATTTAATCTAAATTCAGTAGCTATCTCTGAAAAAATTGCTATTGGAATTATTGTTTTGTTTTTTGGTGTTTTTTCACTAAATAAAAGGTTTATACTTCCTTTTATCTTTTTATTTGTCATTAGTTTATTATTTTTACAAAATTATCCTTTTGATTATAGGATGATAATTTTTCCATTATTTTTGGGCTTTTTAAGTCATTTAATTTTGGATTCCTTCACACCTGCAGGACTTAAAATATTTGAGCCATTTTCTTCCAAAAAAGTTCATAAGAATTTTGGAGTAGCCCTAATTATATTGTTAGGATTATTAGCTATTCCACAAATAATTGAGTTATTAAAGTTAATTTGGATAATAATTTATTAAACTATAATATTTAATAAAAAATAAACTAGAATTATAGTATATCTATTAAAATAAATTATTTTTTATTTTTAATAATATAATGACTTTAAAATTATTAATACAGGATTATTATTAATATAATCATTCTAATAAATGTGGATATTAAAATTTTAATGCATTATAGAAAGATTTATAATAAATAATCATGATAGTAAATAAATAATATCATGATTAAACATGTTAAAATTTATTAATAAAACTAGTTGATTTGATGATGGAGCTTATTAAATGTTTTTAACAAGAATTTTTTATGGAATAGCTTATTTCATAGTTTTAATTTATGAAATAATAAAATCTACCATAGATGTCACTATTAGAATAATTAAAGGAGGAAAAATTGATCCTGTTGTAGTGGATATTGATACAGTATTAGAAAGACCTATTTCTCAAACAATATTAGCTAATAGCATTACTTTAACTCCTGGAACACTTTCTATTGATTTAGATTCGGGGAAAAAAATAATTAAAGTAGCTATTATAGCTCCAAGAGAAAAAAAAGATGTTATTCCATTTGAACCATATATTAAAAAAATGTTAGAATAAGTTTGATTTAAATCATGAAAATGTGATAATTATGGACGTTTTAGTAATTTCAGAATATATTTTAATTGCTTCACTAATAATATTCATGTTTGCGGCTATTAGAATAACTACTCATAAGACAATAGCTATGGGACTTATTGGAATCGCTACATTTTCATTAAGTGTTTCTGTTCTCCTTGTAATAGTTGGAGAAATGCATAATATCGATTTTTATAAGGATATAGCTCTTGCTTTACTGATACTTGGAGTAGTTGGAACAATAGCTTTTGCAATGGCTCTTAGGAGGAATTGATTTGTTTGAATATACAAGTGTAATGGAAATCATTAGATCAATTATCCTAATCATTGCAGCTATTTTAATAGTAATTACTGCTATTGGTATCTTAAAGCTTAATAATGAGATGGATAAAGTAATTTATGTTAGATTGCACATGTTAGGTGTAATGGATCTTGCATCTGTTTTGGCTTTAATTGGACTGAACCAACCATTACTTGCAGGTATATACTTCATATTAGCTCCATTCCTTGCTCATGCTATGGCAAATGCATACTATTACCAAGAAGATGAAAAAAAATATGAAAATACAAGTGAGCCTAATAACTTGACCAGTAAAACTAAAGAGGAAAAAGCATGATAGAATATGTTTTGATGATTATTGCGATTTTAGGTTGTATTTTAGCTTTGATGCAAAGAGATTTACTTAAAGCAGCTATCTTAACTGGAATCAATGGCGTGTGTGTTGCTTTCCTTTTCCAATTCTTACTAGCTCCAGATGTAGCTTTAACTCAAGCTATTGTTGGATCAGCTATTGTGCCTGTTTTTTTAGCATTAGCTGCTTATAAAACTCAAAGGACTGATGATAAATGATGGATATTCTATTTGACACCCAACTTGCATCATTCTTTACATCAGCAGCATTTATAATAATTGGTTTATTTGCTGCAATATTCCTTGATAACATTATAAAAAAAATAATTGGAATTGCATTTATTGAAGAAGGGGCTAACTTATTCTTAGTAACCTTAGGTTATAAACCTGGAGGCATAGTTCCAATTTTTCTACCTGGAATGAACAGTGAATGGTTTGCTGCAAATTCTGCCTATGCTTTACCTCATGCATTAGTGCTTACAAGTGTAGTTATAGGAGCAAGTACATTAGCTGTTATGTTAGCAATAGCTATGGTCTTATACAAGAAGCATGGTACTTTAAGCACATCAAAGATCTTAGGTGATGAAAAATGAATGAACTAATACCTCTAATGGTTATCATTCCAATAGCTTGTGGATTACTTTTAAATCTACTCCACAAGAAAGATAGATCCATAAGAATACTCGCCATTTTTGTAGCTATAGTCCTACCAATCATCCCCCTCCTTTCAAATTTTGGCTTACACTATTTTGGAGGGCATGCACCATTAATTGACAATTCAACCCTTCTTGGAACATTGCCAAGTTTTATATCTAATTCAGCTTTAGCTATTTTCCATCCAGCTATCACATACTCTTATCAAAGTTTACAAAAGTTATTTATATTTATACTTGGTATTGTAGCTTTTTTTGCAATATTCACCTCATTTAATGAAACCAAGAAGGTTTCTGGTCCTTACATGTTTTTAATGTTTATGGGAACAGCGGCTGTGACAGCATTGTTACTTTCTGATGATATTTTCCATATGTACATATTTTTTGAAATAGCTGCTTTATGTCAAGTTGGAATCATACTTGTTTCAAGTACTAAAGGAAACTATGAAACAGCCCTAAAATACATGATTCTTGGCTCTATTGGAGGACCATTATTATTACTTGGAATAGGATTTTTACTCGGTGCTGTTGGAAGTGTGAATATAACAGACATTGTCTATGCAATTAAGCATAATTTAGTAAATCCATTTTCCCAGACATTTTTAATAGGATTTGGCTTAATATTCTTTGGTTGGTTATATGCATCAGGATTACCTCCATTCCATACCATAAAATCATCAATTTATAGTAAAGCATTGCCTCATTCTGCAGCCTTACTTCAATCTTTCACAGTTATCACATTTATAGCTCTGGGAATAGTGATATTTAGAATATTTTCCTATCTTCCCTTTATGAAAATGGTTATATTGATTTTTTCACTTATAACTATGATTTTAGGAGTAACCATGGCTATTATCCAGACAGATTTTAGGCGTATCATTGGTTTTCTAGCTGTTGGTGAATTAGGATATATTGGTATTGGTATTGGAATTGGAACAACATTATCCCTAACTGCAGGGATTTTTCAAGCTGTAAATGAAATATTAACAACTGCATTATTATTTATTGGATTTGGAACAGTATTTTACCTAACTAAAACGTCGGACATGAAAAAACTGGGTGGATTAATTGCTCAAAATCCTAAAGTAGCTATTATGGTTTTGCTTGGTGGATTTGCAATGGCTGGAGTTCCTCCATTTAATGGATTCCAAAGTAAGCTAATGATTGTACAATCTTCATTAAATGCTGGATTTCCTGAAATTGCTATTATAGCTGTTTTAATAAGTATTATTACATTCATGACTTTTATGAAAGTATTCCACTCAGTTTATTTAAAACCAAAACCTCAAGATTTACAAGTTGTAAATGAAAGTATTCCCACATCAACAATATTTTCTATTGTAATATTGCTAATAATATGTTTAATAATAGGATTATTCCCTCAATTAGTTACAGACAACATTTATCCATTTGTTGCGAGGTTGATATAATGGGATTATATGATATGATTGTAAACTCATTTAAAGAAGTGAGAAAGAAAGTTGTGAAAGACTCAGCAACTAATGAATCAGTATCATCAGCATTAGCTGCTGAATTGACATTAATATCTACATTATTAATTGCAGCTATTATGCTAAGACACTTCAACATAACTTTAACTGTGGTAGTTATTTTAGGATTAGGATTGTTACTTACTACAAACATGCCACTTATACCTAAAATCAAAAGAGAACAAGACGATTCATTGGAAAAAATGGTGTTTTATGCTATTTTAACCTTGGGAATTTTAATAACTGTGATTTACTGGGGACAAACTAATGTATAATCCAATAACTATAATTTACTGACAATATAATGTATAATCAATGTTCCAATTCTTATTAAAAAATATTAAAAAAAATTTCAGGAGGAATCTAATGTTTAAAGGTATTAGGAATTTAATTACAACAATAGCTACTTTACTATTTACTGTAACATTATTTGACGCCATGTTTGGATTTAAAAATATAATAAATCCTGGAATTAGTGAAATTTACAATGCTCTTGGTCCAAAAATAGCTCCTAATATGGTTACTCTTGTTGTATTTGATTGGAGAGGATATGATACTTTAGGTGAAGCTTTAATATTAGTTACTGCTGTTGTTATAGTTCTTTTAGTTTTTGGAAGAGGTAAAATTGAAAATGAAGATAAAGATGAATTGGAGGATAATATATGAGTCCCATCCTTAAACTATTTGCTCTTCCTGTTTCATTTATAATTATTTGTTTAGGTGTTTTGACTATTTTAGGAGGACATATAACTCCTGGAGGAGGATTTCAAGGAGGAGCCATGATTGCTGCAGGTGTAATATTATGTGTTGTTGTTTATGGAGTTAAAGATAGTCCAATAAAATTTTCACATGACTTTATATCACTAATTGAAAGTATTGGTGCATTAGGCTATGTATTAATAGGATTAGCTGGATTACTCTTTTCTGGATTTTTCCTCTATAATGTTGGAGCAGATTTTTATAATATTCTTCCTCAAATGATTGTTAATATATTCCACTACCCAGATCCTACAAATGCTGGAATCGTTCCATATCTTAATATATTCGTAGGGTTAAAGGTTTTTGTTGGGTTAAGTGCAGTTGTAATTGCATTTTCTGAGTTTAAAAAATAGATAATGGAGATTAGAGTAATGATGTTGCATTTAGGACCAATCATATTTGGATTTATAATAGGTTTCATATTAGGAACAAGGTTGAATACAAACTCTGAAAATGCTGTGAAATTAACTATTGCTTCATTTATAGCTATATTTATCGTTATTTTGATAATAGCATGGCAATTAGGTCCATACCCATATTATGATGATTTGCCTATAGCTACTGGATTTGTTTCATCAGCTATTGGTTTAATTGTTGCTAAACTTATCTTTGGAAAATAATTTTATAATATTCAAATACATTTTATATAATATTTAATTGAAAATAATTTTACTAATCTTTTAAATTAAACTTAAGAACTATTAAAATTAGTTAATGGTAAATAAAGAGTATATTAATAATTAAATTATAATTAATTAACGTTTTAAATTAAAATCGCTGCAAAAATTAAAAATTCAAACTTCATTCAAATTAAAAATATCTAAAGATTATCAATTCACAATCAATTCAATCGGAAGTAAGAATATGTTTTTATCAACAAACCAATGTGAAGGAATCGGGGAATGTATAAAAATATGCCCGACCGAAGCTATAAGGCTGATAAATGGTAAGGCCTTTAGTTGCATTACTTGTGGGGCATGTTTCAAAGCTTGTCCTAACAATGCCATATTTCAAAATAAGTATAGGGGATATGTAGTAGATAGGGCTAAATGTAATGGTTGTGGTGTTTGTGAATTTACTTGTCCTGTTAACAGCATTCATATTGAACATATTAATAAAGTAGATCTTGAAATCAGTGTTGATAAAAGAGATATTGATGATATTGGTAGGGATAAAAAAAGTATTGATAAAGAAAACTTAGAGATAAATGAATTTAAAGAAGAAAAAGCCATTGTTAAAGGAATATGTGCAAGATGCGGTATTTGTACTGATGTTTGTCCAAGTAATTCCCGAGTTGATGGTTTTGACTTAATTGAAGATAAGCAAATTAACTTTTTAAAGTCATTGAACTTAGCTATTCCCACTCCTAACAGGGGAAAATTAGCTAAAAATGAGGTTAAAAGGAACTGTGTTGATACAAATTTAGAAGAATGTATCCTATGTGGAAGATGCGAATTTTATTGTCCTACAAATGCTATAGATGTTAAAATAGATCAAGAAAGAATATGTTCGCAATGTAGAATTTGTGTGGATGTCTGCCCAGCTGACGCGATTCATAAAGGTATTATTGACCATGATAAATGTGTTTTATGTTTAAGTTGTCTTAAAACTTGTCCAAATCATGCCATCTTTGAAGAAGATTTCAAAGTGAATATAAATATTAAAATTGATCAAAAAATTACAGGTTCTATTATCTCTTGTCTTAACTGTGGTTTATGTGCTGATAACTCTATTGGTGAGTCTTTAAAGCAAATTGATGGTAAGATGAGATATGATCCATCTTCGGATGAAGATGAAGAAAAAATAATTGTTAATCATGAACTAGCTATTAATAGTTGTCCTGTTTCAACACTTAACTTAACAGATGATTTGAATGTTGGTTTAGAAGGTTACTGTGTTTCATGTGGTAACTGTGTTAGAGTATGTGATAGATACGAAGCACGTAGCTTTAAAACTGTTAAATGGGATGGTAAAGTTTCTGATGATTGTATTTCTTGTGGAATATGTTCTGAAATCTGCCCTAAAGATGCAATAACCCTTAAAAGAAGAAGTATAGAAGTTAATTTAGATAAATGTATTTTTTGTGAAACTTGTGGAATACATTGCCCAACAAATGCAATTCCAAAAACAACCATGGTCAAAAAGTCAATAGCTGATGGGTTCAACTTAATTGATAATAAATTATGCATAAAATGTAAATTATGTTATAATATTTGTCCTGAAGAAGCAATCATTGACAGAGATGACATTGGAATAATGGTTGTTGATGAGGATAAATGTACTTATTGTGGTGCTTGTAAGAATACTTGTCCTTCGAAAGCATTTATATTTGAAAGACAATTTGAAAATTCATTATAATTAGATACAACTATTTATGTCACTATTTACATTATTAGATTTAATAAAAATTAAAAAAAATAAATTAAAAAAAATCAAATTTATAGTAAATAATTAAAAAAACTATTAATAATTAATTAAATTAATACCAATGGTGTTTAAATGAAAAATTTAATTAGAATAATGCTAGAAGGAGCATATAGCAATTTTAAAAAAATATTTTTTGCTTCTGATAGAGTAACTGATATGGACATTAGAAAAGCTATTTTAGAAGGTAAAATACAACCAAAAGATAAAATAGCTATTGACGCTTGTATTGGTTGCGCTGGATGTTCTAATGCTTGTCCAACTGGAGCTATAACAATGATTGACTTAGAAACACCAGAAAAATTAATGGATAATTGGACTAAAAGTCAAATCCCTAATTTAAATAGTGAAAAATGTGTTTTTTGTTACTATTGTCATGATTTTTGCCCAGTTTATGCATTATTTGGTGAAAAAGCTACTATACATCCCAATGATGTTGGTGAAGTAGAAATAAACCTTGAAAAATCTATGGACAAACCATTTAAAATTTCTGATGAAAAACTTTCATTTATTTCACAATTTTTATCTGATAAAACTGTATTGAAGAAAGATGGCAATAATAAACTTGCTGAACTTCATAAAATTAATAAGAATTAAGAAACACCGAAAAAATTAATAAAATTAATAAAAATCAAAAAAACTATGATAAATTAATAAAAAATATAATTTAAATAAATTTTACTAAAAAATTATTATATTAAATAATTTAGAGGGATTTAATGAGCCTTAAATCATTTTCAAGAGCAAGAGCTATACATCTAATGTTAGTATATACTGGAGGATGCAATGGTTGTGATATCGAGGTTGTAAATTGTGTTCTTTCACCTAAATTTGATGCTGAACAATATAAGGTTTTTTTAACATGGAACCCTCGTGAAGCAGATGTTTTAGTGGTAACTGGTCCTGTGACAAAATTTAATGAAGAACCTTTAAAGAAAATTTATGAAGCTATTCCAGAACCAAAAGCTGTTGTAGCAGCAGGAGCTTGTGCTTTAATAGGTGGAGTTTACAAAAACATTCATGGTGATATTCCATCAGAAGAAATAATGGGTCCAGTTGAAAACATAATACCTGTAGATGTTAAAGTACCGGGATGTGCTGTTAGACCACAAGATCTTTTATCAGGAGTTGTAACTGCTTTACCTAAATTATTAAACGCAGATTAAACAGTTATTCAACTCCGTATTAACATATTATTCAAATTTTATAATATCTAAAAATTAAAATAAATTTTCTAACAAATAAAAATATCATTGATTAAAGAAACCAAAATAAATTTATTAATAAATAAAAATATTTCATGTGATATTGATTAATCATTAGCTATTAAATAGCTATTTTATATAATCACCATTAGGTGTTTTTAAAATGGTAGAAGAAAAGAAACCAAATAAGCAGGATGTAATTGAAACAGAAATTTCAATGGGAACAGTTCATCCAACAGCTTTAGAACCGTATAGAGTGAGATTATTTGTCGAAGATGAAATTGTTAAAGAAGCTGAGATTACAATTGGTGTAAACCACCGAGGAATAGAAAGAATAATGGAAGGGCTTCCTGTAGAAAAAGCTAATTCTTTAACAGAAAAAGTTTGTGGAATATGTTCTAATGCACATATTTGGAATTCTGTTTTAGTAGCTGAAAAAGGACTTGGAATTGAAATTCCGCAAAGAGCTAATTATATAAGGATTATAATGGAAGAGTTAGAAAGATTGCACAGTCATTTTCTTTATCTTGCTCATGGAAGTGAAGTTTTAGGTCATGAAACATTTTCTATGCGAGCTTTCTATATTAGAGAAACAGTGATGGAACTTCTTCGGATGATTGGAGGTAATAGAGTTCAATATGGTGCATCTATTATTGGAGGAGTAAGACCAAGATGTGAACTCAATGAAATGAGGATTCAAAAAATAGCTGAAGGCATGGATGATGTTGAAAAAGGAATCACTAAATTTGCAGATAGATTTGTTTTGGATCCTATAGTAATGAGCAGAATCGAAGGAATTGGAGTAATTCCTCAAAAACAAGCTATAAAACTAGAAGTTACTGGTCCAACTCTTAGAGCTACTGGAGTAAATCAAGATCTTAGAATGAAAATGAAAGAATATGAACCGTTTGATTTTGATGTTATCACCCAGGATGATGGAGATGTTAAATCCAACCTACTGATGAGAGTTTTAGAGATTCCAGAATCTATTAAAATAATTCGTCAAGCTATTAAAAATCTTCCTTCGGGTTCTGTAGTTGATAGATCCTGGGAAATGTTTGACTGCAATACTATAAAAAGTTACATTGAAGTTCCCAGGGGAACTTTATATCATTCTTATGCAATTGAAGATGGTAGAGTTCGAAATTCAGTGATAAGAACTCCCTCAATGACTAATATTGGTGCGATGCAATACGCTTGTATTGGAGACCATATTACTGATGCACAACTATGTATTGTCCAATGTGACCCATGTTTCACATGTACAGATAGAGCAATGAAAATAATCAACCTTTAATAAAAATTAAACAAGATTATTCATACATTAGCTAATGAAAATAATCAACTTTTAATAAATCTAAATTGATTTCACATCAAAAATCAATAGAAATAAATATTAAATTAATAATAATTCTCTAAAATTGATATTTGCAAAATTTAATTTATAAATAAAAGAGGAATGAAAATGTCATACATCACGATTTTATATCCCACTTTAGCAGTGATTGGTACATTAGTTTTATCATTTATTATAGGGACTATCCTTCCAGGTGTTGAAAGAAAATATGTTCAAGCAAGAATTCAACAAAGAATTGGACCTCCTGTTACAAGTCCAGGGATAATGGCTCCATTAAAGTTTTCGTTTAAAGAAAATCTTAACCCAAATTCACCACTACCTTCTCTTTACAAATCTCTTCCTATCATATGCTTCATTATAGTATTTTTAATATTATTATCTTTAACTCCTCAAATGTACTGGTTTAAATCATTTGCAAGTATCATAGCTATTATAGGATTTTTAAAAGTAGAAGAAATAGCTTATGTTTTAATGGGATCTCTTTCAAAATCTGTCATGTCCCTTGGACTTCCATTCCCTGATTTAGCTAAAGGAGCTGCTCATCCAAGTACTGAAAGATCGTATCTTGAAGACATTAGCTCAAAAAGAGCTTTTAGAATGATTGCATTTGGCTCTTTTCCTCTTTATCTGTCTTTATTTATACCAGTAGCTATTTCTCAAAGTATCTTTTTATCTGATATAGTTGCTTTCCAACAAGCAAATGGTCCATTTATATTTACAGTAGCTGGACTTATTGGAGCTATTGTTTTTTTTATTGGATATATGATACTTCTTAATGAATACCCATTTAACATTTTAAAAACTAAGGCAGATGTTATTGAAGGTCCTTATATGGAGTATTCCTCTAAATATAGGTCTGTACTTTATTTAAGTAGAGGGTTTTTCATGTTCACTTTAGGAGTACTATTTTCAGTACTTTTTATTGGGATTCCACCAAATATATTTTCATGGGGAATACTGGTTAATATAGCTATTGCTTTTATTTTCCCAGTACTGATGAGTATAATGAGTGCATTCTCTCCAGTATTTACTTATAGACAATTTTACCCTGTTGTAATTGCCACATCGATTCTTGGAGTATTAGCTATTGTAATTGGTTTATTATAATTTATAAGATTTTTCAAAATTAATTAATGGTTTAAAAGTAAGGTGTTTTCATGAAGTTTGTAGTTAGAGCTCAGCATATAGTAAGTCTTGGAGGATATATTGTTGAGCGAAACTTTCCATATAAAAATATTATTTTGGTCAATAAAACTTTAGAACCTATTAAAGTTGAAGTACCAGTTTTTCATGAAGAATGGATAGATGAACATAGAGATTTGGGACTTGATGTAATTTTAGTGGAAGAAAATGAAAGTTTTTTGAATTTATTTAGAAAAGCTAAGCTTGAACTTGAACTGGCTAAAGAAAAGAATTAATTATAAACAATTTCATCTTATTGTTTAATTTTTTTCTTTATTAGATTTTACTCATTATCTTTTTTGTTTTTTATCAAAAACATTGCGTTTTTATTAATGAATTTTAAAATTACTCTTTATTTTAAAATTAAAAAATCAAATTCTCTAATTTTTAAATCTAAAGCTTTAAATAAAAAAATAAAAAAACTTTTTAAATAATTATTTAAAATAAATATTTGATAAAAATCATGTGAAAAAATTTTATAAAATAAAGAAAAATTTCCTTTTTCTAACTTTAAACAAAGAAAAAATTTTAAAGTAAAAAAAATCAAAAATACTTATTAATAGCTATTTTTAAAAAGAAAATTATAAAAGTTAAATTTTATTTAAAATTTAAAAAATTGAAGACTTTAGAAAGTTTAGAAAGTCAAAAACATTTTAAAATTTTAAAAACGAAGATTTTGTGAAGTTTGAAAGAATTTTAACATAATGATAAATCAATTTTATCATAATCCATTTATTATCCTAATTTTTCTAAATTTATCATTAATAATTTGTTTAAATACATTATTAGGATCTTTTTATATTTAATATTCAATTTTAATTAAAGTTTTTATTTTTCATTTTTCAAGATATTTTGTATAAATTGGAAAATATTAATTATATTAAAATAAAATATTAAATATAAAATTAGCTATTTTACACAATATAATGAAATTAACTAAATTATAACTATTTAATGTGTTAATGAGGGATTAAATGCCAAATATTGCAATAACAATTAAAACTATTGAGAAAAAAGGAGTTTTAGATGAAATAACTAAAATAATCTCTTATTATGGTGCAAACATTAGCTATACTCATCTTTTCATAGGTAAAAATAACTTAGGATCTATAAATTTAGAATTAGAAAATATTGATAAAATTGATAATCTTATTGATGATATAAAAAATTTAAAATCTGTTAAAAGCATTGAAAAACACGAATCACTAAATGATATTTATGGAAAAAGAATAATCATATTTGGTGGTGGAGCTCAGGTATCCCAAGTAGCTATGGGAGCAGTGACTGAGGCAGATCGCCATAATATTCGTGGAGAAAGAATAAGTATTGATACAATTCCTCTTGTTGGTGAGGAAGAAATAGCTGAAGCAGTGGAAGCTCTTTCACGTCTTCCAAGAGTAAGTGCCTTAGTTTTAGCTGGTTCTTTAATGGGAGGAAAAATTACTAAAGCTGTAGCTAATGTTAAATCAGAACATGATTTAATTATAATAAGTCTTAATATGCCAGGAAGTATAACAAAAATAGCTGATTTAGTTGTAACTGACCCAATTCAAGCTGGAGTTATGGCAGTTATGGCCATCGCCGATACAGCTCTTTTTAAAGTAAATAAATTAAAAAAAAATAAGTTTTAAATAATATTAATATTAATTCTCTAATAGTCTTAATATTAATTTTTAAATAATATTAATATTAATAACAATTATTTAATTTAACAATACGAATTATTAAGATTTTAAAATTATCTGTATTAATTAACTTATCTCAATGGCTCTAATTAATCTACTAGCATCATTTTTTATTTCAGGATCTTTAATATCTCCACTTTCTCTTATTTTAAGAGCTAATGTTAATACTTTAGAAACATCTTGTGGTTTTAAGTTTTCAACCATTTTAAGATAAGTTTCACTTTCTTCATTTGTTAAGTCTAATTCATCTTTACAATCATCTACATTAGCCAATACAGCTTTACAGCTAGCCATTAAATCGTTATCTTCATTAAATTCACAAGTCTCACATTTTTTCATTAATTCATCATTTTTCATTCTTACACCATAATTTTTTCTAAATATGAATATAG
>JAITUQ010000050.1 GCA_031286225.1 Candidatus Methanorudis spinitermitis | reverse complement strand
TACAAATTATTTCTATATCCTCTAATGTTTGATTAACAACACTATCTAAACAAGTTCTTAGATATTCTTCTACATTATATACTGGTATTACAATTGATACTCTCGCCATCACTACACCTAAATTTTCAAGTTTCAAATAAAAATTTTTACTAATAATAAGAAAAGATTTAAATAACAACTATTTCAAAAAATCAATGATAATAAAATTTTATACTCTTTTATTTCAAATTATAAGTTTAGATTTTGAATTTTGATTGAGATTAATAATTTTTAAATTCTTTTTCAATAATATTCTTTATTGTCAGCACTCTTTTTTCATAAGTATGATTTTTCAAAACAAAATCTTTAAGCTCGTTAACTTTATCAATACGTTCTTTTTCATTTTCTAAATAAAATTTAATTAGATCAGTTAATTCAGATTTAGAATTAAAACATGGCAATTTTCCATTAAACGTTTCATTTGCACCAATTATTCCATTGGTAATTACTAGTGTTCCTGAAGCAATAGCATCAAATACTCTGCTGTTAACAGCACCATATTTTTTTGTAACATGATTAGCATCATCAATAACAAGTTTAGTTGAGGCATAAACTTTTTGAATATCAGAATAATTAATGAAGCCCTTATTATAAGGTCTAAATTTCTTTATTTTGTTCCAATTTTCACCATAAATAGAAAAACTGTAATTTAAAGAATCTGGATCTAATAATTCAGTAATTTCTCGTGGAGAATTCCAGTAGCTACCTGTAAAACAATAGTCACATTCATATTTTTTAATAGAATTTTTTATTTGAAATCTATATGGGTTAGTAGCTATTGGAAGTAAAAATACCTCTTTACCTAGATATTTTGTGACATAATCACAAGCAGTTTGACTAGATGCAAAATAAACGTCATAATCATTTATATTCCGATTTTTAACCCATTTATCAAACCAATTCCTCATCCATGCAATTTTTAAAGTGTTTTCTTTCAATTTTAATGATGAGATGTTGAATTTGTGTAAAAAATTAATTACAACATCAATATGACCATTGATAATCTTATCTTTCCTATTAATAAATGTAACTTCATAACCTATTTTTTTAAATTCTTCAGCCAGTTCTAAAGCTGTAAAAAAATCTCCAGCTCTTGATTCATCTCCAGTTTCTGTGACAACAAGTCCTATCTTAAGAGGTTCTTTTATTGAAAAATGTTTAGAGTTTAATTTGTCTTTAAAAGTTTTTTTAAAAAGATATGTTCCCCATTTTCGATTTAATAATTCAAAATCATAACTCGTTCTTTTTAAAACATCTTTTTTCATATTTTTTAGATTAATAGGTGGTTCATGATTAAAAAGCAATGCAGTTGAACACAAATAATTGTTATAATCATCTTCAAGGAGTTTAAGTGCTAAGTCAATATCCGCATATTCATAAACATATCTTTCATCTAAACCTCCTAATTCTTCATAAACACTTTTTTTAACTAGTAAAGTAGCTGCTGTGACTGCTAAAACAGTTTCAGTTTTAATTGATGGGTCAAATAGATTTAAACCATTTCCTACATTAAATGGGTGAAAATTCAATCCTTCTGATTTAAAAGCTATTCCAGCGTGTTGAACTTTAAAAGATTTGTTTTTATCCTTATAGCTAAAAATGTTTGGATAAACTAACTTTGCTCCTACCAATCCAACATTATCATTATTTAACATGACCCCCATCATTTCATTAAGCCAACCATAAGTTGGTTCAATGTTACTGTTTAATAATAAGAGATAATCACCTTTTGCTACTTTTGCTCCTTGGTTATTTGCTTCAGAAAATGTTTTATATTTACTATTTTTTATTATTATTAAAGGTAAGTGTTTTCCTTTTTTTTCTAAAAAATCAAGGGAGTTATCATTTGAATTATCATCTACAACTATTATTTCATAATTAGGATATACAATATCATTTTCAAAATTTTTAAAAAGTCTTTTTAAACTATGGATTCCATTTTTATTAACTATTAATATAGAAACTAAAGGACTTTCATTAAAAAATGGATTTTCAAAAGAAACACGATTTTGTACTATTACATTTTTTATTTCTACTGAATTATCCTTAATATTTGATTTCATATACAACCTCCCTTCAAAAATGCATGAATAAAAATAAATTAGGGAATTTAAACAAAAAATTTGAATCAATATATTTATTAAGATAAAACTTCCTATCCAAATTTTTACTTGATTATTACTTCTTTATATCGATGTAAATACCTAATAAAGAATTTAATTCTCTTTTTCAACATTAAATTTTTTTTTTTTTTTATATAAAAAACTTCATCTTTAGAATTATCAAAATAAAAAATTTTTTTATTAAATTTTATCCTTAATATTTTAAAAAGATTTCCAAAATTTAATTTATTTTAAAAAAGTATGAGAAAAAAGTTTCTCAAAAAAAATGAGATTAACTAAAAAAAGTTAAAAAAAATAATTCCAAAAACCTATTTAAACGAGAAATATATATCATGAATATGAAAAATATATCATTATTGAGAAATATAGATTACTATAAATATTTTTTAAGATGAAATTTTGCTACACTCCTAAAATACCATATTCTTTACTTTGAAAAATCGAGACCTATTTAAAAAATCTTTTTTTAGTCCTTTCTAGTATATTTCGCTTTTTATATGAAATCCAACCCTTAATTGATTGTAATTTAGCTATATCTTCAATGGATCCTTTAATATCCTGTTTAAAAACCTTTTTATACCGAAGAATATTTTCTATATCTCCTTCTACCATTAAGTTGAATAATAGAAGAAGTAGATTAGAGCTTGGTTTTGAACCAATCTCTACGCACTTATTAGTAAACCATCTAGTATAAGCTAAAATTTCTTTAATTTCATCTTCTGACTCTAAATCAGTAGCTAAAATTTTAGGTAAGAAAAAATTTAAAAAACTATTAGCATGAATCCTAAAATATTCTTCATATCCATGTTTTTCATATAAATAATACCTTTCTTTTAATGAAAACATAGCTCCTTTAAAATATTTCAAAGTAAGATTATTTGTGATAGAATCATCCCTAAAAACATAAGTATAAATAGGGTTATCCATTAAAAACTTTATCCCATTTGCATTAAATAAATTTTCCACCACAAAAACAGAATCTTGCCCTGGAACACCTTCAAGAAATTTGATATCATTTTTGATTAAAAATTCTCGTTTAATGATTTTTGTAGATAGAGAGGGAGGTAAAAACAATATATTTATATTATCCTCTATTTTTTCAACATTCATCTTTCCTTCAAACCAATTTAAATCCATGTTAAACCTATTATTTCCTTTTTTTCCTATAACATTCCCAAAAACTATATCTTTAGATTCTTTTATAATTTCGTGATATAATGTTTGACAGGCATTTTTTTCATAGTAATCATCGGGATCTAAAAACATGATATAGTCAGAGCTAGCATTTTCAATAGCTACATTCCTTGGACGTCCTGCTGCACCGCTATTTTCGTTTAGATGTATAGCTATGCAATTATCATATTCTTTAGCATATCTATCAATGATTTTTCCACTATTATCCTTGGAACAATCATTAACCATTATTAATTCAAGATTATTAAAACCAATAGTTTGATTTTTAATTGACTTAAAAGCAGTTTCTATATATTTTTCAACATTGTAAACAGGAACAACAATACTAATCTTATAGCTCATAAAAAAACCCAACTATTAAAAAAACCATGCTTGATTATCTTTATTTTTATTATAAATGTTAATATTAAAAATGTAATATTAAAAGTGTTAATAATATAAATGTTAATTTTTACAAAAATAAAGGTATGATTAACTTATTTTATATGAATAAAACATATCATATGTTAAAATGTGACCAATTAATTTATAATCTTTTTCACTAGTTTTTAGAGGTATTAAAATCTTTTGGAGCTCTACCTTCTTCTTTTCCATATAGTACATAATGTACCAATGGATTTTGTTTAGTTTTTCTAACATCTTCATTTACTTTCAAATAATAATTTCCATCAAATTCATCACTAGGTAATTTATTTTCCTTAAATCCATGGAATATATAATGATTAAGAGGGCTTATATAAGAGAAATTTAAGCTATGGTTTCTTTTTATATAACTTCCTTCATCAAATAGATTCATTTTTTTAATCCTTCTAAAAGCTTTTAAAAAATTATATAACATTTTAAGATTTCCTTTTGATTTTTTAACTATATATAAAAAATTTAAAAGAGAATTGAATTTAATCTTAAAAATAGATGATTTATTGAAATATTCTTTATAAAACTTATCAGGATTATTAATTATTAACTGTAAAAGATACCAATTTTTCTTACTAAAAAACTGTTTATTTAGCTCCTGGTTTTTTTCTGCTAAAGCATAATCTTCATTAAATCTTTTCAAAAACACTTTTCTAAATTTCTTATCAATCCTTCTGAAATTAAATAAATAATTATTGAATCTTTTACTTTGGTAAATAGCTATTAGTTTATTTTTAAACTCTTGATTTTCTTTGATTTGGGGATTATTATCTAAAAATTTCCTTATAAATACATATTCATCACACACAACAAAGACTTTTCCTTTACTCATTACCGATGAATTAGGATTATCTTTTCTCTTTAAATAAAAAGGTTTATTCAAAAAATAAATCCTTGTAGCTAAAGAAAATGTTTGAAACCAAAAACCATTGTCTTGAAAAGAAGCACCAGGAGACTCATTATGGCGAATTTTATATTTTTCAATGAAATCTCTTTTATAAATCCCAGACCAAGTATTCATAGTGAAATTGAATGGTATTATATCCTTTTGTGGATTAATCAGACGATTATAATAGCTATTGTCCTTTGAAAGATGATTATATGAAAATTTAATATTTTCTCCTTCTCCTTCAAATCTGCAAAAATCTGCTTTTATAAAATCAACATCATGTTCTAAAGCACTTTTATAAAGGATTTCATACATATCTAATGAAACAT
>JAITUQ010000014.1 GCA_031286225.1 Candidatus Methanorudis spinitermitis | reverse complement strand
AAAAAATAGAAAAAAAATATATCAAAAAAAATCCTAAAAAAAAAAATAATAATTAAAAAAAAAATATTCAGAATAATATTTTAAAAAAAAAGTTTTTTTTTTTTTTTTTTTTTTTTTTTAAATGGATATAATTTAATAAACAGAAATTTAATAATTGAGAGCTTAATTTCTAGAAAATTAATAGTAACATGTAATAGTTGATTTGTAAGGTTATAATAACTTAAATCACAATTTATAAAGATTATTACAGTTATTTACCTTTTAATTTCTTTTAAAAATTATTTTAGTATTTTTAAAGAATTTTTTTCTTAATCTATGTTTATTCATCTAAAACAATCATCTTTTTTTAACTAATAGTGGTATGAAAAAATAGTAATATTTATATGGAATTCGAATCAAACTGTTCGTATTGAAAGATAATACTGTAAACTGTTTCAATATACACGAATAAAAAAAATTTAAAAATAAAAAATCCCTGTTTTATAAATTTATTGAATTTTTTTAATATTGATTAAGTATATTTTGTTTCATTTTTATAATTTGATAATTAAGGCAAAAAAATAAGCATCCCTACTGCTAAAGTTTTTTTGCCTTTTATCATTCTTAAAATTTTCAAAAAAGGGTTTTTACCTTATTCTTCCCTTTTAAATGAAAATTAATAATAGGGAATAATGAGCTACTAATAGTTTATACTAACCGTAGCTGTATTCTCTATTATATTTTTAAATCAATTATGAATATAATTCTATTTTTCTCAAAACTTCATTTTTTTATAATTTATTAATTTTAATTGCTGTTAATAAAATACAATTTACAAATAAGATAAAACACTTTTGCTTATTAAAAATATTATAATAAACTTAATTTTATTATTAATTTTTTAACAGTATTTTTTCTCAATAGTGTTTTTTTTTAAATAAAAAAAGATATAACTATCTTTAATTTTAAATAATTATTAATACCTTATTTTTTTCCTTAAAATAGCTAAGAATATTTTTATCTTAAAAAGTTTTAGCTGTAGACATTCTATAATTAATTTTTCAAAATTAATTAAAAATTTATTGAAAGAATATTTTTATTTTATCATGATTATTAATTATAATTTATCAAAAATTATATTTATTAATAATTTTAAAAATATATTTGAATTATTAATGGTTTTATTTATTATAGTATTATTACTGAAAAATTGTAACAAGTGATAATTTCCATGACTTTATAAAAACTTCTAAAAATCCTTTAATTTAAATTTAAAGAACATTTATAGATATTGAATATTATTCAAAATTAAATCATCTGTAGCAAACCTTTAGTAATAGACTATAGTATTTTAATATCTATATTTTATAAGAATTAATAGATGAATTTTATCTAATATTTTAAATAATCTTTAATTAATTATGACAACTTTATTTAAATAATTTTAACTAGCTTTGAAAAATTTCATAAGAAATATATTATTCAATAGCTAAACTTTATGGTGAGGTATAATGGACTTAAAACAGTTAGTCAAAGGTAAATCTGGTGAAAAATTTTTTCTCTTAGGCAATGAAGCAGCTGTAAGAGGCGCTATTGAATCGGGAGTTTCGATTGCATCTACTTATCCTGGAACTCCTTCTTCTGAAATTGGAAATATTCTATCTTTAATAGCCAAAGACGCAGGAATATATTTTGAATTTTCTATAAATGAAAAAGTAGCCATAGAAGTTGCCTCATCAAGTGCAGCAAGTGGTCTTAGATCATTTGCTTTTATGAAACATGTAGGGCTAAATGTAGCTTCTGATTCTTTTGTAAGTGCAGTTTACACTGGTGTTAGAGGCGGAATGGTAGTACTTACTGCTGATGATCCTTCTATTTTTTCATCTCAAAATGAACAGGATAATAGACATTATGCTCGCCTTGCAAATCTACCTGTTTTAGAACCATCAAATCCTCAAGAAGTAAAAGATATGATGAAATATGCTTACAAACTTTCTGAAGAATTCGAAATCCCTGTTTTACTTCGTACAACTACACGTGTTTCTCATATGCGAGGAATTGTAGAGTTAGGAGAAATAAGTTCTAACAATCATTCAAATGATCAAAAACATTGGAATAAGGATCATGCAGATTATTCAAATAATAATCAACCCCATTGGAATAAAGGTTATTTTAAAAAGAATCCAAAACAATTTGTTCCAGTTCCAGATAATGCACTTACAATGCATAAAAAACTAGTATCTAAAATGAAAAATATTGAAAAGGTAGCGAATGAATCTGATTTAAATGAGATATGCAGATTTAATCAAAATAATAATCTAAAATTTGGCGTAATAGCTAGTGGTAGTGCTTTTAATTATGCATACGATATTATAAATGAAGATAATCTTGAAATGGATATTTTAAAATGTGGATTTTCCCATCCTTTTCCAAAAAACAAGATTTTTGATTTTATTAAAGACTTAGATGGAGTTTTTGTAGTTGAAGAAGTTGATCCAATAATGGAAAAAGAAATATTAGCTATTTTGGGAGAAAATGGAATGAATATTCCAGTATTTGGTAAATTAAATGGCATTTTCCCACTAATATATGAATTTACTCCAGATATTGTTAGAAGTTCATTTAATAAAGTTTCACATGAATTTACTCCAGATATTGATGAAAATTCTTTTAATAAAGCATTAAAAAATGTTAAAGATATTAACCAACCTTTAAATAATGAAATAGCTAATTTAACAGATGAGTTACCTAATAGACCACCAACATTGTGTGCTGGATGCTCTCATAGATCTACTTATTTTGGAGTTAAAAAAGCAGCAAAAGAATTAGAAATTGCTGAAGAGGATTTAATATTTTCTTCAGATATTGGTTGTTATACTTTAGGAGTCAGCCCTCCCTATAAAACAGCAGATTATCTTTTATCCATGGGGGCAAGTATAGGAAATGCCTGTGGATTTTCCGCATCTACTAATCAAAAAATTGTAAGTTTTATTGGAGATTCAACGTTTTTCCACGGTGGAATCCCTCCTCTTATAAATGCAGTTCATAATAAACACAAATTTGTAGTTACAGTTTTGGATAATAGAACCACAGCTATGACTGGAGGCCAGCCAAACCCAGGACTTCCTGTAGATGGAATGGGTGATATAGCTCCTGAAATTTCAATCGAAAAAATAGCTATTGCGTCTGGCTGTGAATTTGTTGAAACCATAAATCCTCTTAATTTGAAAAAAACAATTGATACTTACAAAAGAGCTTTAGAATTTGATGGTGTAGCAGTTATAATAGCTAAATATCCTTGTACTCTTATAAAAGGGCAAAAAAAGAAAAAACCAATGGAAATAAATCATGATAAATGTAATCAATGTTTAGACTGTGTTACTACTCTTGCTTGCCCAGCTATATCTTTAAAAGAGGAGCATGTAATAATTGATGATGGTGTCTGTAAAGGTTGTACAACTTGTGTTCAAATGTGTAATGAAAAAGCTATTGGGATTAAAAAATAATGAAAATATTTAATAACTTATTTAAATTAAAATCATGTATAATTAAAATATTTCTAGATAATACGTTTAATAAAATGACCTTTTAAGAGGTGATATCTATGTTTAATGAAAAAGAATCTTACAATATTTATGTTTGTGGTGTTGGTGGACAAGGAATAATAAAAACATCTGTAATTATTGGTGAAGCAGCTATGAATGAAGGATATGAGGTTGTTCAGAGTGAAATTCATGGAATGTCTCAAAGGGGCGGTGTTGTATCTACAGAGCTTAAAATTGGAGATTATAAAAGTTCAATAATTGAAGAGTCAAAATCAGATATTATTCTCGGATTTGAACCAATTGAGGCGGTAAGAGGGCTAAATAAAGCTAATGAAAATACAAAAATAGTTTTTAATACTCACCCAATAATACCTTCTACTTTAAGTCAATCAAATCAAAATTATCCAGATATATCTAGAATAATAGCTATTTTAAGGAATAATTACAAACATGTTTTTCCTGTTGATGGAGAAAAATTAGCTAAAGATGCAGGCAGCCTTTTATCTTTGAATATGGTTCTTTTAGGTTCTGCAATAGCTAATGACACTTTCCCAATATCTAAAAAAGCAATTATAAATGCAATGAAAAATAATTTAAATGCTCGTTTCCATGATATGAACTTAAAAGCTATTGAAAATGGTTATGAAGCTGTTAAAAACAATAGTAAATGAAAATAAAAATAAATTACTTGCTTATTTAAATTTTAAAATTTTTATTATTGATTATTATAAAATTAATTAAATTACTTTCCCAAGTAAAATCATATTAAAAATTTATTATTGAATTAAAAATCTTAATTAATAGAAACTAATTTAAAATATATATTTAAAAATTAAAATGAAGGTTAAAAATCTTAAATTTTTATTTAAATCATTAATGAATAATAGTTAATTTAAAATAAACATTAAATCTTAAATTTTTATTTTTTAACTAAAATTAAAAGGTGAGTATTATGACATATGAAATTAAAAATGCTATAATTCAAAGAGATAATCTTGATGAAAGTTTTAATTTAGTTGATCCAAAAGGATATTTTAAAGATGAAAAAGTTTTAGTAGCTATTGATGGGGATACATTGATTACAATTCAGCTACTTATTAATTCCATCATTAAAAATGATTTTAAAAAATGGAAAAAAATAAAAAATAGCAATGACTTTTCTGATTCTCTTTCAAAGATATTTCTTAAGTTAGGTTATTCAAGAAAGGATTTGACTAAGCTGATTAAAGATTTAGAATCTTGATTAATCCTTTTAATTATTTAAAGGAGAATATTTGTAATTTTCACAAATTATCAATATATGTTCTTGTTAATAAATTTGCGTTTTTAGATTTCAAAGCTTTTATTCCCTCTTCAATATTTTTTAATCTCATAACAACAATAGCTTCATCAGTTTTACCTACAAACGCATATAAATACTCAACATTTATATTTTCATCATCTAATATTGTTAAAACTGAATTTAATCCATTTGGTTTATCAGGAATTTCAACAACTATGACATCATTTTCTTTTACAACAAAGCTGTTTTTTTGAAAAGCATTTTTTGCTTTTTCATTATCTGAAACAATTAGTCTTAAAATTCCAAATTTCGTATGATCAGCTATTGAAAGAGCTCTTATATTTATTTCAGCTTTTGAAAGAGTATCAATAGCTTTTTTTAACCTACCTTTTTTGTTTTCAATAAATACTGATATTTGTTTTATTTCCATAAAATACATCCTTTCTATTATTAATTAAACTATAACCTTTTTGTCAAATTTTCGAATAGTGTTAGACTTTACTATTTCTTTTTTTCTTTTAGTCAAATTTTCGAAGATCTAAAACTCGTACTGCTTTACCTTCACTTCTTGGAAGAGTTTCTGGTTCAGCTAATGATACATTTACTCTAAGTCCAATTTCTTTATGTATTATATTAGCTATTTTAGTTTCAGATTCTTCGATTTGTTTCATTTCATCTGAAAATAGATTAGCAGAAGCTTCAACACGAATTTCAAGTTCATCAAGATGTTTTGGTCTTGTAACAACTATTTGATAATTTGGACTTAAATCATCAATTTTAAGTAATGCTCGCTCTATTTGTGATGGAAAAACCATAACTCCTCGTATTTTGAGCATATCGTCACTTCGACCTGTAATTCTATTCATTCTAACCAATGTTCTTCCACATTCACATTTACCTTTTCTAAGAGCAGTAATATCTTTGGTTCTAAATCTAATGATTGGCATTCCTTCTCTTGTTAAGGTTGTAAGAACAAGTTCTCCTTTTTCTCCTTCTTTTAATGGTTCATGGGTTTTTGTGTCAATAACTTCTGGATAGAAGTGATCATCAGAAATATGTAAACCTGTTTTAGCTGTACATTCTTGAGCTACTCCTGGACCAATAATTTCAGTTAATCCATAGATATTCAATGCAACAATCCCAAGTCTTTTTTCTAACTCTTCTCTCATTTCTTCAGTCCACATTTCTGCTCCAAATATCCCTGACTTTAAGCTAATTTCTTCAGGAGTCAACCCTTCTTTTTCAAGAACTTCAGCTAAATAAAGTGCATAGGAGGGAGTACATGTTAATATAGTGCTTTGAAAGTCTTTCATCACTTCTACTTGTCTTTTGGTGTTTCCTGCAGAAATTGGAATAACCGTAGCTCCTAGTTTATGGCTTCCATAATGGATACCTAATCCGCCAGTAAATAAACCATAACCATAACAATTCTGTATTTTATCTCCTTTGGTTCCAAGAGCCATAGTTATTGATCTTGCACTAACTTCTGACCATATTTCTATGTCTTTTTCAGTATATCCTGAAACTGTAGGTTTTCCCGTTGTTCCCGATGATGTATGTATTTCGACTATATCATCATCTGGTACTGCAAACATTCCAAAAGGATAGGCGTCTCTTAAATCTGTTTTTGTAGTAAATGGCAGCTTTTCAATATCTTTAAGTGATTTAATATCTTCAACTTTGATTTTCAATTTATCGAAGCGTTTTTTATAAAATGGTACATTTTCATAAGCTTTTTGAACAGTTTCTTTAAGTAACTTCAATTGCAACTTTTCTTTTTCTTTTTTTTCCATACATTCTGCTTCTTTATTCCATACCATAATATCCCGTACTTTTTAGATTATTATTTTTTTATCAGAAATTTTATAGTCACTTTGGAAAATTTTGTAATTTTTTAATTTTTAATAATTAATACATCTTATTTAAATTAATTTTCTGATTTTAATAATATAAATTATTTAAAACATTACCATTATCACTATTAATTATTAGATACTTTTTATTTATCTTGTTCTTAATATTTTTTAATATTCTGTAAAATAATAATTATTTTTTGCTTTATATATACTATGAATCTATAGTTTCATTATTAATCTTCATTATTTTTATGAGAACATTTTAATAAATACTAATGGGAATTTTTAATTATATATTTAAATTTTTTATTTTTTTTAATTATTATGTTATGATTTATTTTCTTTGTATTAATCAAGGATTATTCATATTATATCATTCTTATATTGTTATGTCATTAAGCATGTGGATGTTTTATGAGATATAAAATAGGAATAATTACCTCACAGCTTAAATATTGGAAAATTAGAACTGAGGTATGACTTCAAAATCATTAAACAAGCAATAGATAATAATGGAGGTAGATCCATATTTTCACTGGTAAAAAATGAACTATCTTAATAAGGATGATTCATAACTTATAAAATGTGTTTTTTCTTTTCAATGATTCAGGGCTTTTGTTAAAGTTGAAAGAGAAAAAGGAAACAACGTTATAGAAAAAACAACTTAATACTTTTTGGGGCTAGAATTTTTAGGGAATTCTTCCTCACTTTTTTGGATTATTATCACTTTGTGTTATTATTAATGGTATTATAGAATAAAGACAATATTATATTATGCCTATATATTGAATATTCATTTATACTATCTATTTATAAACTAGTAAAATATAATTAATACTGTATAGAAGAGGTCAGGGAAATTATGAATGATTAAATAGTTTTTAAAAAAAGAAAGTGCATAACGTAGAGGACTGTTTATTTTTGTTCACTGTATTTTTCAACGGACTTTCCTTTTCCTCTTTTATTTTATCTTTTCATTTTTTTTCGAGTTGTTTCCACTTTAAAAACAGCTCAATAGTTTTAATACTTTTTCATGTTTCATATAATGTTTATATACTTTTACATACTTTTATACACTTTTATATACTTTTTTATACTATTTTTTTTAAATTACCATTGCTATAATAAAAAATTATGAGCATGTTTTTAAATACTTCTTATAACTAATATTATAATTACTTTTCAAAAGAAGAAAAGGTATATATTTTTCAACATATAATATGATAAAATACAAGATGGATATATCTTATATTTTCCATGATTTTAATAATTATTACTGATATATACTTACATTTTCCTGATTTTAATAATATTACTTATATCTAATTCATTATAATTTATCTTTGATTAAATGTATTAAACATAGACTGAATGTAGTAAATCTTGATTAAATATAATAAATATTGATTTAATATTGTTAGTATCATAATAATAACTATATTACAATTAATAATGAATGATCATGAATAATATTAATTTTCATAATATAGGGGTGATTAATTATCATGAAATCTAGATTTTTTATAATATTTTTAATTGTTGTTCTATTTTTTAGTAGTTTAGGTGCTTGTTTAGCTTATGATAACTCACAAAATGAATCTTCAAATTCACAAGGATATATTGTGGAAAGCAAAGCAAAAACATCACAAGACACACTTGACAAGGAGATTATAGCTGGTTTAATCGCTTTAGGCAATAATCCCACAACTATTGCAATTAATAGAGGTTATGGTGATGATAATGCTGCGATTTCAAAACTTTATTCTGAAATGCGTCGTTTAGGTTTCACAGAAGATCAAATAGCTCAATTAGCTCAATTAGGTTCTAATGGGTTATTTTTGAAAAAAGGAGTAATTTATAAAAATAATAAAGCCATTGGGCTTTGGACTGGAACTGATGCTTATACATTAAATTCTGCAGGAAAACTTGTAAAAAGTTCTTCTTCTACCAAACAAGTTAAAGAAGCTATAACTATTGGTCAAACTCTTTCAAGTAAGCAAAGTCTTTCAACTACTTCTAAGATTGTTAAATTTGTAAATAATGTTGCATCAAATAAAGTTATAAATTCTGGAGTATATTCTTTGGCTAATGTTTATACAAAAGCCAATAAAGGATCACTAGCATTAAAACTTTTAGCAGCTGATATTATCACAAACAATTTAGGTGTGAAGAAATTCACAGGAAGCAATGTTTATATAAGTACCAATGCTATTAAAAGTGTTTTAAACGATGAATTTTCTAAAAAATTCATAGCTAGGAAAAGTATCAAAGTTAGCTCGTTAAAAACTGCATTAGCTAAAGGTAAAGCTATATTACAGGTAAAAAAACAAGATAATAAATGGCATTTCATATCAATATCTAAGGTTTCCAGTAAAAAAGTCACAGTTTATGATAACAAAAAAAGCCAAAAAGTAGCTATAAGTTCACTTACACCCTATTTAAGTAAGAACAAGTATAGATTTTCAGGTGTAGCTATAACTTATAATGTGAAAATTGGTCAAACTCCCAGCACTGCTAATTTAAAAGCTGCAATAGGAATTTAACAAAAAATCCATATAATGTTTTTGGTTCATGAAGAACCTTTTTTTTTATTTATTAAATTAATTTAACTTTTCTTTAGGATTTTAAATATTTTTTTCTAAATATTTTTTTTTTATTATTAAAATGCTTTTTTTTTAAGGATTTAAATTAGTTTTTTTTTTAAGATTTTAAATTAGATTTTTTTTTTTTTTTTTAAATATTGTTCTATTATTAAATGTTTTTTATTTTTTTGATTAATTTTTTGTTTTACTTTTTGATTAATTTTTATTTTTTTATTCATTTAAATATAATTTTTTTAATTCATTATTCATTATTAATTCAATATTTTTGAGAATCATTTATAAAGATTTATATATTCATAGTGAACAAAGAATTCTTATAGTTCATGAATTAAATGTAGATATATTTATTTAGCAGTGAACAATCATAATTAACAAGGATTAAAGCACGATTTAATTGTCCTATGATTTTCACATAGCTTTTATAATGCTTATTTAGGTGCTTGTTTTTAGCAAACTTTTTTTTAAACTTGGTTTATTTGTTTGTTTTTAGCAAACTTTTTTTTAAGCTAGATATTTTACATTTAACTTTTCATTTTAAACTATAATTAATGGATTTAATTAAATAAAAAGTAAATTAAGATATTTTTATATAAAATATTTTAATTTATATGAAAAAATACTCATTGATTATTATAGAGGTTTTTATATGGATTTTACAATTTTAGCTATAGTTTTTTCAATTTATTTCATTGCAGTAGGTTATGTAGGGTACTTAGCATGGAAACGTACTAAGTCTTCAGAAGAATTCATGGTCGCTGGAAGAAAAACTAATCCTTACATCATGGCAATAAGCTATGGGGCAACTTTTATAAGCACGGCAGCTATTGTTGGTTTTGGTGGAGTTGCAGGTCAGTTTGGCTTGAGTTTACTTTGGTTGGTCTTTTTAAACATTTTTGTAGGTATTTTCATTGCATTCATATTCTTTGGTAAAAGAACTCGTAAAATGGGTCATAATTTAAAATCATTAACATTTCCTGAGTTTTTATCACAGCGATTTAATAGTAAATTTATCCAATATTTTAGTGGAGGAATAATATTCTTTGGAATGCCAATATATGCGTCAGTAGTTCTTATAGGGGCTGCAAGGTTCATGGAAACTAGTCTTTCTCTAAACTTCCATGTAGCTCTTATTATTTTAGCCATAATTGTATCTGCTTATGTAATATTTGGTGGGTTAAGGGGAGTTATGTATACTGATGCTCTTCAAGGATCGATAATGTTAGCTGGAATGGCTTTCTTACTTATATTTACTTATTGGATACTTGGAGGAGTTACAGAAGCACACACTGCCCTTACAAATTTAGCTCCACATTTTCCAGCTAGTGCCCAAGCTTTAGGTGGAGCTGGGTGGACGACATTCCCAGATCTTGGAAGTCCATTTTGGTGGTCTCTTGTCTCTACAATTATTATAGGTGTAGGTATTGGTGTTTTAGCTCAACCACAACTTGCAGTTAGGTTCATGACTGTTAAATCAGATAAAGAATTAAATAGAGCTGTTTTAATTGGAGGAATATTCATTGCTCTTATCCCTGGAACTGCTTATATTGTTGGATCATTGTCTAATGTATATTTCTTTGATAAAATAGGGCAAATATCCTTGAATGCGCCAGGAGTGTTAGAAAACGTTGATAAAATTATTCCAACTTTCATCAACTCTGCTCTTCCTGAATGGTTTATTTATATCTTCTTGTTAACATTATTAGCTGCAGCTATGTCTACATTAAGTTCTCAATTTCATGCACAAGGAACTTCATTAGGTAGAGATATTTATGAAACCTTAAAAAAGAAAAAAAATGCTGAGTCTGTTAGTTTGACCCGTGTTGGAATCCTTGTTGGAGTAGCTTTTTCATTTGTTCTTAGCTTGATATTACCTGGAAGTGTAGTAGCTCAAGGAACAGCTCTTTTCTATGGAATTTGTGCAGCTGCATTTTTAAGTGTTTATATATGTGCTTTATATTGGAAAAGAGCAACAAGAGAAGGAGCTATTGCAGGAATTGTTTCAGGACTTGGTGTAAGTTTATTTTGGTTGATTTTCATATTTGGAAAAACAGCTAAAGGATTGGGAATTTGTCAATTCTTAACAGGTCAACCAATGCTTATTCAAACTATGCCTTTTTCATCAATTGATGCTATAATAATAGCTGTTCCAATATCTTTTATTTTCACCATCGTTGTAAGTTTACTTACTAAACCAATGAATAAAGAAGATATCGACAAAGCTTATAAAGGTATTGGTTCAAATGAATCTAAAACTGGTGGAAAATAATTAAATAGATATTATATTTAAAAAGGTGTAAAAATGATTTTAGGAATACCTGATCCATGGGTTTTAAGTGGTTATTTGCTTGTTATATTGTCTACTCTTTTATGCGTAATTTATGGAATTATAAATTGGAATAAAGGGGATGATGATGGTTTTATTGATGAAGAGTAGTTAATTTAGAGATGATAACTGTTTTATCAATGATAAATAGTTAATTTAGAAATGGTGACTATTTTACCCTAAGAACTAGCTAATTTAAACAATGATTATATATAATAATTAGCTAATTCTTTAATTTCAAATTTATTTAGCTATTTCCCTATTTTTTTTTAATTATTTTTTTTTTTTAAGATTTATTTAATTTTTCAATATATTTGTATTTTTTTTTTTAATTGTTATAGTTTTGATCATTAATTAATGAATTTTCAATAGTTTTTATAATTTTACAAGCTTTTTATTAATCAATTGCATTTATTCAACAAATTAATAGCTATTTTTCTATCTTAACTGATTTATTAACTATTATTTAAAAATAATAATAATTAAATATTTAAAAAACAAAAATTATTTTTAAAGTTTTCTATCAGGTAAATAAAGAGAAATAAACTATATACTTAGCTATTTTTATCTCTTTATCTAATGTTAAACATATGCTTAAATATCTTCAAATTAATACAATAAATATAATGTATTTGAAATAAAATAGCTAAGAGGCATGATTTCATATAAATATTAAAAGAAGGAATAAACTATGAAATTTGTTAAAGAACTTATTGGAAAAGAAGTATTAAACAAAGATGCATTTGTTGTAGGGAAAGTTTCTGATATTGAATTTGATCCAGATACTCAGGTTATTGAAGCTTTAATTTTGAAAAAAGGAAGTATTTCAGAAACTTTAAATATTTCTAAAGGAGAAAATGTTATTCCATTTGATTTAATTAGAAGTATTGGAGATAAAATTATTTTAAGAGATTCTTTTGAAAATGAATTTTTATAAGTTTTTGCTTTGGTTTTATGATTATATTTTATGAAATGAATTTTTTAATAAAATGGGTTTATACATACTATATTTCATAGTTTTATAGGTTGTATTTTTAAAATGGATTTGAGAGATTATTTAATAGATATTTTACAAGAAAATAAGGTTTTCAAAAGGGGTAAATTTATCTTATCTTCTGGAAAAGAAAGTGATTATTATATTGACATGAAAAAAGCTATTACTGATGTTGAAATACTCAAAACAATAGCTAAACTTATTTTTGAAAAAATTAAAGATGAATCTATTGATAAAGTTGCAGGACCTGCTCTTGGCGCAGTTCCAATAGCTACAGCTATTTCTTTAAAAGCTGATATTCCACTGCTCATGATAAGAAAAGAAAAAAAAGATTATGGGACCTCAAAATTAATTGAAGGTCAGCTAAATAGGGGAGATAATGTAATTCTTGTTGAAGATGTTACCACAACAGGAAATTCTCTTTTAAAAGCTATTGAAGCTATTGAAAAAAATGGAGGAATTGTAAAAAGAGCTTTTGTCGTCGTCGATAGAGAAGAAGGAGCTATTGATAATTTTAAAGAAAAAAATTTAAAATTGGAACCTTTAATACAGGTAAGTGAATTTAAAAAATCTAATTAACTTATATATATAGCTATTTCTTGTTTATCTAGTTTAAAGTTGGAATTTTGCTATTTTTTATCAACAAAATCTGTCAGTTGATATAAAATAAATTGTATTAATAAGAATAGAAAATTTATTTATCCATGAACTTCTATTCATAATATACAACTATTTATTACATATAAGTATTATATATATTATTATATGATTAAGGATGTGTGAATAGGAGGGATATAATAATGAAAATTAAAAAAATAATTGTATTATTGTTGTTCTTAGTAGCTATAGCTGGTATTATAGCACCTATAAACGCAACAGTAGACTCAAATAATAGTAAAACTAAAACTTATAGTGTTGAATCTAAAGAAAAATCTGTAAAATGTAAGATAACCTGGAATGCTAATGGAGGCAAGTTCGGATCAAAAAAGACAATAACAACTTATGGTAAAACGAATACCAAGTTAGGAAAACTTCCTACTATAACTCCTAAACGTTCAGGTTATAAATTTTTAGGATGGTACAGTAGTAAGGTAGGAGGAATGAAGATAACCAAGAATTCTGTCCCCTTAAAAACTAGTGTTAATACATATGCTCACTGGAAAAAAGTAACAAAGAAATAATTATAAGATTTAAAAATATATTCTTTTTTTTTAATTTCATGGGAAAATATAGCTACAGAATTTCAAAAATAAAAAAATAGAGATTTTGTAAACTTTATTTCTTATTTATGATTTTTATTTCTCATTTGAAAGTTTACTTCCCTTAATTATATGCATTTAACAATGTTGGGTAATATTCTTTTTTTATTTTTCAATTATTTCATTAATTTTAGATATGAGAATATTTATTCTTTTAAATGTTTAACTAGGTGATTTAACTCATCAATAATTATACTTAATCCTAATTTTACTGCATTTGGCGAACCTGGCATTGCAAAAATCAGTGTTTTCCTATAAACTCCAGCAGTAGCTCTTGAAAGAATGGCTCCAGAACCTAATGTATGGTAAGTTTCTCTCCTAAATATTTCTCCAAATCCTGTTAATTCTTTTTCAAAAAGAGGGGTTAATGTTTCAATAGTTATGTCACGACTTCCAATACCTGTTCCACCAGTTGTGAATATAACATCTATTTTTTTATCTATCATTTTTTCAATAGCTGAAAGTAGCAATTTTACCTCATCAGGAATTATACAATAGCTATCTAAAGAATATTTTTCTTCAATTGTTTGTATTATTAATTCACCAGATTCATCAGTATTTTCACCTTTTTTTGAATCTTCATACTTACTATCACTAAGTGTGATTACTCCACAGGATAATTTTGAAGGTGAACTTGCTCTATGTTTTTCCATTGTTTTACTCTTCATATACTCACCTGTTTTGATTTTTAAAATATTCTTTATTTTATTTTTATTTCTATCATATTTATTGTTTATTTATGAATCTCATTTTTTTATAATTAACTTTCAATGAATTATAATTTCAATGCAAAACATTTAAAATTAGTTAAAACAAGTGAAGAATTCTTTAACTGTTAATAATTTTTTTAAAAACATTATAAAAGTAAAAACAAAGATATTCCTTCTTTTATAAGCGTTTAGAAGAGAATAAATATAGTGAGGAGAGTAGAGCCCAAAATTGGATTGGAGGCGGATTCAATACCAATTTTTATAATGATAATAAGAGTTAAGAAAAGACTCTACTCTTCAAATTATTATTATATAACTTCTTACTTATAAAGTTTATGTATACTACCAAAACTAGCTATTTTTCTTTGTTTTTCCAAACATTCGTTTTTAAAACCCTATTTTATTTAAAAAAACCTTATAATTCAATTAATTTCCTCGATTTTGTAATATTAATTTAACATTTCTAAATGTACTTTTTTCACTTTTACAGCTATATTTTCATTTAAATAGCTATTTTTATTATTATTTTTTAAAATAATACTACTTATATTAAAATTTTCAGTAATTTTTCACTAAATTTTTTGAACAATATTCATTAATTCTTAAAAATTTATTACTTTTTCAAATAATTTTTTCATATTACATATTTTTATTTAATTATTAAATAACTTTATTAATTTTTAAGTTAATATTTTTATCATGGATGAAATGTATTATATTTTAGATGCTTCAGCTTTTATAGGTGGCTTTGAACCAAAAAATTCTTTTAATTTCACAGTTTCAGAAATTACAGAGGAAATTAGAGATATTAAGTCGAAAATTGTTTTTAATGAAGCACTTAAGGAAGGCAATTTATTTATTAAAGAACCAGACTTAAAATCCATAAAAAATCTAGAATTAGCTATTTCCACCTCAGGAGATATTTTAAGGCTTTCTTTTCCTGATAAAAAATTATTATCATTAGCTATTGATTTCAAATCTTCAGGAAAAAATGTTAAAGTTTTAACTGATGACTATTCTATGCAAAATGTTTTAAAGATTTTAAATATTCCTTATGAAAGTGTTTTAACTGAAGGAATAAATGGAGTATATAACTGGAAAAAAACATGTGAAGGGTGCAAAAGAGAATTTCCAGATAACTATGAATTTGATGATTGTGAAGTTTGCGGCTCAGAAGTATTTAAAAGAAGAATTATAACAAAGAAATAAATAGCTATTAAATTATTTTAATTATTTTAAAATAATATAATTTTTTTATTAAATTATAAATTATTTTAAAAATATATTATTAATTTTGATGAAATATATTCTTTGCAATATTTTTTTATAAATATTGTTTGATTATATATTGTTTAATAATATTTAAGTGATAATCTATGAAAATTGGAATTGTTGTACATGGACCTAATATTATTGATTCTACTTATGCTTTAAAAATTATAAATCTCCTAAAAAAGTTTGGAGATGTTAAATGCAGATTAGGAGGGACCATGGGGCGAACTGCTGTTATCGATGCTTCTCTTGAAAATATCATCGACATATCATCTAAACTTTTACCAAGTGAATCTGTTAAGCTATTTAAACAAGAAGGTGTGGATATAATCTTTTTATTAAATTATGGGAAATCATCAATCACAGGGCATACTTTTGGGTTTAAAGTCTTTAAAAATTCTTTTTTATCTCTTATTAATGAAAAAAAATATTATGGATCTTTAAATCTTAGTTTTAATAATAATAACTATAATAATAATTATAATCCTCATAATAATTATAGTAATAGTAATAATTATGATAATAGTAATAACATGTATAATAATTCTAATTTTAATTTAAATGAAAAATCTCAAGATAATATTACATTTATTCAGATTGAAAGACCTGGAGAAAATGATGGTAGTGTAATTGAATGGACTAAAAAATCAAGTCCTTTTACTTATGAAATAGCTAATGCTTTGAATTTAAAGGTTTTAAAACCTGAAACTATAATAAAAAAATATTTTTCCAGAGAATTATCTAATAAACTAAATAATTTCTCTGATAAAATAGCTAATAATGATTCTCTCCAATTAGATGAAAGTAAAAAAATAAGAAATATTCATGGTGTAAGTCCAAATGAGAATATTTTTCTAAATGGTGTTGTTATTGGAAAATCTACAGGTGAAAAACTATCAATTGTAGCTAAAAATGGTTTTATTGTTGATATCATTGGAGGAACAATTAAAACTCATGGGGTTGAAAAGTTAGGGAAAGTTGATATTGATAAAGCTATTGTTAAAACTGGACTTTTACGAAAATCAGCTACAAAACCTCGAATAATAGCTAATGATAATGAGACAAATCTCCAGATAAGCAATGATTTAAGTAAAAATTATTTAAAAATAGCTTTCATTGATCATGCAGCTGAAGATATTTATAATCTAAAAAATACTGACTTAGTTGTAACAATTGGAGATGATACCACTCTTGTAGCTTCAGATATTCTTTTTAGGTTTAATATTCCAGTTATTGGAATAACTGATGGAGATTTAGATAAGGTCGTTGAAAAGGGATTTAAAGCTAAAGGCTCTATAATAATTGAATTAAAACCTGGCTTGGATGATATAACTGGAAATTTCATTTTTGAAAAGATATTTAATTCAAAAAATATGATAAAAATTGATTTAAATATGGAAAATGATAATCTTTTAAATAAAAACGATTTAAAAACTGAAAAAATTGAAAATTTTAAAAATCAGATTTTAAATATATTAAATAATATCACTGATAAATATAAGATAAAAGATTAAGGTTATAGTACTGACATGTATTTTAAAAATTATTATTAAATTCATATTTATATTATCATATTAATTAATAAAATTATATTATCCTATTAATTAATAAAATAAAAATTATAAATATTATTAATAATGAAAATAGGGATAAATATTAATTTAATATGAAAAATAATAAATATTAACAAAATTATATTAACAAAATTATATTAAAAAAATTATATTTATAATTATTATTTTTAAACATTTTGACCAATTAATAATTAATATATAATAATTTTTTTGTAGGAACTAATGTTACTTTTTAAATAAGAATAAAATGCAATTTTATCACAATTCACAAAATTTTAGGAGATAATATTTCAAAAGAATACATTGATTTTAAACTCAAGATTTAATGACAAAATAGATGGGAAAAGTATAATATATAAGATAATCTGCTTAATACTATGAAAATGGGTTATTAACCAGCAATTATGAAAAATAAACTTTAAATATTAGTAATCAAAGCAAAATAACATTTTAAATGAGGAGATGTAGATAGTATGTTTGTACCGCCAACATGGATTGAAGGATGGCTAATACAGTTTGGTATGTTTATAATAATTCCATTGATTGTAGCTATAATTGTGGGGTTAATAGTTAAGAAAAAGAAAAACAGCAAAGAATTAACTATTTTAAGCATTGTATCCTCTTTTATTTTAATGGGCATTATTATGATGCCTGTAGTTAGTGTTTATTGGCATTATGCTTATGAATTGCCATCAGTTCAAGAAAAGGTAATTACTGTGGAAGAATGGCAGCCTAGACCTGGAATTAAATATAATACTGAAGGCATGATGATAATAGATAATGCAGATCAATTAATGCTTTTAACAACTGAGAATGAGGGGTTTGTTAATGAAGAAAATCTCTTATTTGATAAATTCAACACAAGAGACATCCTTAATAATTTAAAGATTAATGGCACATATAAAATTAAATATTATGGTTGGAGGAATGGGTTTAATAGTGGATTTCCAAATATACTAGAGGTTAGTGAGGTTATTGATGAATCTAATGCTGTTAAAACTAGAAATAGTGAATTATTTGGTGTTAAATTTGCTAATTAGTATATAGTGCTGGATATTTTTTTATAAAAAATAAGAGATTTAGATTATAGTAATTTTTTATTAAATCTGAGGTGTAGCTTTGGAACTTGCTAAACTTGTTAATTCACTTCAAAATTTTGAAGGAATATTAAGAAAAGAATCTATTGAAGATATAACCGATAAATTAAAAGATGTTTATAATATATCTGGTGAAACTCTTCTTGATTTTGGTGATGATGCTTCAGCTATTGATATTGGAAATAATAATGTAATATTGTTCGCTGCTGATGGGATATGGGGAAAATTAATGGATGCTGATCCATATTGGGCAGGATATTGTTCAATTCTTGTTAATGTAAATGATATTGCAGCTATGGGTGGAAAACCAATAGCTATGGTTAATATATTATCCATAAATGATGATAAAATAGCTAATGATCTTATTAATGGAATTAAGGAAGGGTGCCGGAAATTCAATGTACCAATGGTTGGTGGTCATTTTCACCCAGATACAGATTATAATGCATTAGATGTTGCAATAGTAGGAATAGCTAAAAAAAATAAGATTATAACCAGTTTTGAAGCTACAGTTGGTGATAAAGTTATTGTAGCTATTGATTTAGATGGAAGACAACATCCTAAATTTGCTCTTAACTGGGACACAACTTATTTTAAAGATGAAAAAATTGTTCAAGATCAAATAGCTACTATGTGTAAAATAGCTGAAAAAGGATTAGCTACTGGAGGAAAAGATATTAGTAATCCTGGAACACTTGGAACCTTGGAGATGTTACTTGAATCATCAAATGTTGGGGCATTTGTTGAACTTGAAAAGATTCCAAGAAATAGAAATGTATCTTGGGAGGAGTGGCTTAAGTCATATCCTGGTGCTGGATTTGTTCTAACAGCTAAGGAAGAAAATGTTGAAGAGTTAATCAGATTACTTGAAGAAGTTTCAATCACAACTTCAGTTGTTGGAGAAGTTATTGGTGAAAAAAAGCTTTATTTAAAACATAAAAATGAAAAAATGATTCTTTTTAATCAGGATAAAAATCCTGTTCTTAAAACTAAATGATGATTAATACACTTTATTTAATTTGGGGGTCTTAAAAAACTTTTTAAGTTTTTTTTAAAGTTTAATCTTTGCACTGTAATGTTTTTAATCTTTGTAATGGAAAATTCCAAAATTTAAGGTTTAATTTTAATAATATCTATTTTTTTAAATTAGATATTTGGTAAAATCCATCACATTAAAAAAAAGATTTTAAAAAAAATAACAAAAAATCCTTAACTTAACAGAGTTGTTATTCAGTTACAAAATTTATATATTAGTTTTAAGAGAAATTAATTATAAAAAAACTAGGTTTGATAGGCCATGGAATCTATAAAAATATTAATTAATGATTCACTTGTTAAAAAAATTAAAGGAAAACAATTAATAAATTGGAACATCACTTCTGAAAATGAAATTGAATTAGAATTCGATGATGAATGTGAATTATTCAAAAGACTTGAAAAAGCAGAATCTGAAATCAAAACTGGAAAAGGAATAAAGTTGGATGCCGATGATTTTGATAAAAGATATGGATTATGAAGTAATTTACTCACCACAATCAGATAAATATCTTAAAAAATTGTCTAAAAGAAATAAAAAAGATTTAATAATGATAAAAGATGCTATTCATTCTATTCCAAAAAATCTTCACAATTCTAAACTTTTAAAAGGACAATATAAAGGTTTTAGAAGAATTAAAAAAGATCCTTATCGAATTATTTTCAAAATAAAAGTAGACACTTCTCTATTATCCATTTTTATATTAGAAATTGGTAAAAGAGAGAATGTTTATAAATAAATTATTATCATATAGTCATTTCTCTAGCCCGCAATCATTCTGGAACTAGATGTTGATTGGGAATTTTTATCCTGTAATCCATTAACCAATCACTTAGTTAGAAGTTTCTAGTGAAAAATCCTTCACAGCTGGAATTAAGATAATTTATCAAATATATCTAGATTTAATGAAGAAAAAAGATCCTATCCTGCCGTACTTGAATTTTAACATACTAAAAAATATAATTACTTACTTTTAATGAAATAATTGAATAGCTGAAAAAATCAAATAAACACAGCTACTTTTCAGCTGTGCTTGAATACTATTTTTGTTTTTATTATTATCAGATAATCACATTTTTACATAGAAATAATTCGTTTTTGCGTCTTCAAGTGAACGGGGAGATATTCTGATTCCTAATTTCCCATCTTTCATATCATGAATGTAATATTCGTTTTTATCAGCATAAGCACGATTTTTGTAAGAAAGCCCTGGGTTTTTAAGATCAGTCCAGTCTTCAATGCGCTTTGTCATTTGTATCGTGCCTTTGGTGGTAACAGCCCAATTTGCTTTTTCAACAGAATATCCATATTGCCATTGATTATTTGCAGAACAAGACATCACAAGAGTTCCATCAGCTTTAAAATCATATGATGTTGTTAACTGAGAACTTACATATTTCCCAACCAATGCTTTTTCATATGCATTCAACACCCTTGGTTTATTTGTATTTGCCTTTTTTGTCCATTGTGCATAGACTGTAACACTCTTTGTTGGTTTGGTGTTTACACTTATTTTTTTCCCACTAGACTTTTTGGTATACCCTCCTTTAAAAGTATAACCATTCCTTTTAGGCGTAGCTGGAAACTTCTTAATCTTGGCTCCATTGTTGACATTAATTGAAACCGTGTTTTTGGTTCCAATTTTACCTCCATTACTATTAAAAATTATTTTATTTGTTGAAATTTTTTTATATTTTGCCTCAATCTGTATATCGTCATGTTTTGTTATGTCGCTTTGTGATTCACTTACTGCAACTGCTGTTACTGTTGCGATTGAAAACACTAAAACACTTAACAATAGTATCAGTAATGTAAAAATTCTTTTTGAAGAATTCATATCTCTAACCCTCCTCCTAAGTGGCTGATGCACCACTTTTTATTCTTTATTATTTTTTTCATTAGTGACTTTTATATTTCCATAGAAATATTAGCTAAAGTAATATTTCATTGGAAAATATAGCTATTAATCATGTTAATAACTATTCTACTAAAATTAATTTACTTATTTCTTTTTTTGGCAATAAATAATCCATTAATAGCTAATGAAATATCGAATATTAATTACCATGAATAATAGTTTTAAATCACTTATATTTAAATATCATGATTGAAAAATCTTTAAAATAAAAAATTTCGGGGAAAGAGGGTTATTACAATGTTTCAGTAATTATAATTAAAAATTAATAAAAAATAAGATATAAAATATAGTATTATTAAAAAATATTAAGAATAAATATAAAAATCTTAATTTAAAAGATTTTAAAAAGATTATAAAAAAAATAAGAATATAAATATTAAAATATTGATTTTCATTATATGTATTCGATTAAATATTTAACCTTTAAAATATGTTTTTATTAGATTTAATAGTTTTTATTTAAGATAATTGGATTAAATATTAAATATTATTTAAGCTATATAAATACTCTTATTTTAGATAGATATCTAACGTAATCCATTAAAAAGTTTACCTTTTTCGTTATAGATTAACTTACCTTTTTTATTATAAAGTTTAAGGGAATAACTCTTTCCATTAGGATTGCCTTTAACTGAAAATGACTTTCCAAAATAGATAGCTTTATAACCATTATTGCTGGAAATTTTCCAACCTTTAACAGGTTTTTTATAAATTATAGGTTTATATCCGTTAATTGTAATAACATATTTAGAAACTTTATTAAAGTCGGCTTTCCTTTTAGAGACATAATTGGCAGAATTATAATTTTTTTCACTTGTTCCAAGATCACTATAAACATCTAAATAAATTTTAGTTTTACCATTAACTGGCTTATATGACTCTGAATTTAAATAAGGAGATAATTCAGCATTTACTGGTGTAATGATACTTATTATTGCTAGTGAAAATAACAATAACCCTATAATAGCTTTAATTTTCATAATATTTTTCTTCATATATTCATTGTTATTCAGAAAATATGATGTTTATACTTATTATTTTTAACTCATTATACATTTTAATAAAAAAAATAAACCCATATTGAAACACAACTAAAAAATTAAAAAAGTTTTTAATAAATTACTAATATAGTTAGTATATATAAGTATATAATGTCATAAGTGGATAAGTGTGGATGTTTAAGTGCTTAATAGATTCACTAAAACCAACATCTATGATTAGTATATTAAATTATAAGTGACTATAAATTTTTAATCAATTAATAATACTCAAAAAAGCCACAACAAGACTTAAAAAATAATCTTAATATAAAATATTCAAGATATTCACAATAGTTATTTGAGGGATTCCATGCTAATAAAAATTAATGGAGAAGATCTAGATCTACCTGATGGATCTACTATAAAAGAAGCAATAGAATTAGCTAATGCTCCTTATAATCCTGGAAGTATAATTTGCCTTATTAAAGGAAAAAAAGAATTTGAAAAAAATATCAATAAATACAAGTTAAAAACTCCAAAAGGTAGTATAATAATAGAGATGAGTGATAAAAAAGAAGCAGAACCATTAGTAAATTCATGGAAAAATAAATATAAACAGTTTGAAAATCTTTCTATCAGATGGATTTCCTCTAATGAAGTAGCTGTTGGTCCAATAGCAACTGATTTCGAGCCTACTATGGATGAACATAGTTATAAAGATGGCGATGTTATTTTAAGTCTTTCAGGATTTAGTAATGAAGCTACTCATTTGATTTTTGCCAAAGAAGATCATCAAAGTGTTTATGGAGTTCCAAAACATAATAAAGGAAAATTTGCAAAGGTCGTTGGTGGAAGAAGAACATTAAGACTTTTAAATGATGAAGATAGCATTTTATCAATTGAAGGAATTATTGAAAGAAGTAGTGTAACTGATAGTGCTGCTGTATCTGATTTAAACACACCTTTAGAAGAAGGAAACCGTATTTTTACCTATGTTTTATTTAAACCTAATGATAATTCTCCCCAATCTGCAGAACAATTGTTTTCTTTAATTGAAAATGGGACAATTAAGGTTGATTATGAATCAAACTCATTTTTAGGATTTTATTCTCTTCAAGGATTAGGAAAACCTCCTGAAGAGGTAACTATGAGAAAAAGAGGGACTGTCACTATAAGAAATACTGGAAAGGGTATTGGTAATATTCATGTCTATAGAGAAGACAGGGTTAAATCTCCAACTCACACGAACGTAGCTTATGTTGAAAAAGGAATGGAAATATTGGATATAGCTAATTCTGAAGATATTATAACTGTTAAAAGCAATCCTGAAAGAGTAATGACATTAGCTATGTCTCAAAAAGAAGCTACTGATTATTTAGAAGCTATTGGGATTAAACATGAAAGAAAAGGTATCTTAGACGATGATGCTTTTATAGTAGCTCAAGAACCTGAATTTACTTTGGATATTATTAAAAATGGATTACTAGCAACCAAAGGTATAGATAAAGAGGAACTAAACTCTATCGAAATATTTGACACGAAAGCTCCACGTTCTTCTTGGTACTTGAAAAAGATTTCTGGTTTAATTGAAAAGCCTGTAGGTGCTTTAAAAGTTCATTTTGCATTTCCTGGAATGAAAATTATCATGTTTGAAGGTGATTCAAATGAAGCTAAAGGATTAATTCCTGAAAATCCTCCTGACGCTCCTGTTGAAGCTGGTCTTATTGGAATCACTAATATGTCAAAGAAGAATGTTGGTTTAATAGGAATTAGATTTGAAAATCATAATGAATTTGGTCCAACTGGAGAACCTTTTGAATCAACTAATATTGTTGGAAAAATAAAAAATGATTTAAAAATTTTTGAAAAACTTGAGGAAGGAAGTTTCTTATATATTCAAATAGATGATAAGTAGTTAATTTATAAATTGAAAATTTTTAATAAATTGAAAATTAGCTGAAAATTCTTAAAAATTGAACTTATTATTGAATCATAAAATATTGGATAATCGATTAATTAAACAATAGCTATTAGTATCTTTTAATTTATATCAATAGCTACTTGGTATATTATGACTGATTTAGTAGAAAGGGATGATTATGGTTGAAAATGTATGTATCAATCCAGATCTTGGTAGAGAAGATATGGATCCTGAAGTTGTTACAAGAATGATTATTTTAGGTCCCAAAGCTGATGTTAGTGAAAGTGAGATTGTAAATCATATCCACCTTTTAGGATTAGCTCTTACAATCAAACAAACATGCTATGGAGCTATGGTCAGTGGGAAAGAAAAAGATGTGATGAATGCAATTAAAGAAGTTCGAAAGTTAGATTCTTATAATATATTTACTAAAGATCGAGGTTTTCCACCAGGAGACCCAAGAAGGTGTAGAGGCCATAGAAAAGGTCCTCGTGAAGGTTTTCATCAAATGGAAAATGAGTTTAAACTGTTAGGCTTTGTTTCAGATGCTTTGAAAAATCCAAAAGAAGTTTCTCTTGAGGAAGAAAAACCTATTCCTGTTGATGAATTTCAAGAAATAATGGAATCATATTTAGATAAAAAAGTTGAAAATGAAGAAATATCTAAAAAATAGTTTTTCATATTCTTTCAATATTTCTATCTTATTTATAATCATTTAAATTATATTTAAAGAATCCTCATGAATATTAAATTTAAAGAGTTATTATTAATATTTTATAATTATGTCTAAAAAATGATTTTAAAAATTTTAATTTAAGAATTGTTATGAATATTTTAATATTATAATTTTAAAAATTTTAATTCCATTAAAAAATAATTATAAATACTTTAAAGTTCACAATAGATAAAATTTTCAAAAATTATTATAATTTAAATGAATAAATGTATTTTAAAGAATTATCATTATTTAATTAATTAATAAAGATTACTTATTAATATAAAATAAATTATTTAATAAAGAATCATAATGAATATCAATTGAGGGATTAAATGCAAAAGGACAATTTTAACATACATCTATTTATTAAGGTGATAAAATGGTAAAAGTAGCTATATTTCCACCAAATTCATTAATTTTAGCAGATTTAATTGAAAGAAAAGGCTATGTTGCCCTTGCTCTTCAAAAAGCTATTAGAAAGAAAGTTAAAGATCCTGATATAGACTCTCCTCCAATGAATATTACTGAAGATGATCCAATTAAAGGATTAAAATATGCGGCTATTGAAGTTCCTTCTGGAGTACGAGGTAGAATGGCAATTATTGGACCATTACTGGATGAATCAGAAGCAGCTATTATAATCGACGATGCTCCTTTTGGATTTGGATGTATTGGATGTGCAAGAACTAATGAATTATCTATTTTCTATTTAAGAAAAAAAGGAGTTCCAACTCTTGAATTAATCTATCCAAAAACTAAAGATGAAACTACAGATATGGTAAATAGAATTAACACATTTCTTGATTCACTTACTTTATCTAAAGATTCCAATAAAGAAAATAATGGAAAAAATAATGTAAAGGAGGAAAACAATGGTTAAAATAGCTTTGGTTTCATGTGGAACAGAATATAGTGGAATTCAAAAAGAGATTGAAAAAGCAGCTACTACATTTGGAGCACAAATAGTAATTCCTGAAATTGACCTTGATTACATTGATGAAGCTTATGAAAAATTTGGATTTTCTGCTCAAAGTTCAAGTTTAAAATTAATGATTGCACGAGCAATGTCCATTGTTGAAGGAAAAAGTAAAGCTGACGCAGTATTTATAGCTACTTGTTTTAGATGTGCTGAGGGTGCATTAGTTAGAAATGAAGTAAGAAGATTTATTCAAGAAAATACAAGAATTCCAGTTGTTACTTATTCATTTACTGAGCGAACAAAAGCTGATGAACTATTTATCAGAATGGAAGCATTATCTACCACTGTAGCTAGAAGAAGTATTTTAGCTCGTGAAAAACAAGAAGGATTAACTCTTGGAATTGATTCAGGTTCTACCACAACTAAAGTTGTTTTAATGGAAAATAATGAGATTATTGGATCTGGTTGGACCTCAACTAAAGATATTATGGAATCAGTTGCTAAAGGGGCTGATGAAGCTTTTGAAGGTACTGGTTATTCAATGGATGATATTGATGGTATTGGAACTACTGGCTATGGTCGTTTAACTATTGGTAAAAAATTAAAAGCAGAATTAGTTCAAGAAGAATTATCTGTTAATGCTAAAGGAGCTGTCTATTTAGCTGGACATCAAAAAGGCGAAGCTACTGTTTTAGATATTGGTGGAATGGATAATAAGGTTATAACAGTTAACAATGGAATACCAGATAACTTTACCATGGGAGGAATATGTGCAGGGGCTTCTGGAAGATTTTTAGATATGACTTCTCGTAGATTAGATGTTGATATTACTGAACTTGGTCCATTAGCTACAAAGGGCAACTTTAAAAAGGCAATGCTAAATAGCTACTGTATTGTTTTTGGTATTCAAGATTTGGTTACTACACTTGCTGCTGGTGGATCTAAAAAAGATGTAGCTGCAGCTGCATGTCATTCAGTAGCTGAACAAGTTTATGAACAACAACTTCAAGAAATTGATATTCGTGAACCTTTAATTCAAGTTGGAGGAACTTCTCTTATTTCAGGACTTGTAAAAGCAGTTAGTGAAACATTAGGAGGCATTGATGTTGTGGTTCCTGAATACTCTCAACATATTGGTGCAGTTGGTGCAGCACTTTTAGTTTCTGGAATGGGTAAAAGACAAGAAAATAGATAAAAAACTGTAGAATAGAGGATGTGAAAAGATGATACATAATTGCAAAAAGCTATCAATACACATGTTAATTATAATCGGCACCATTTTATTAGTTGCATTAAGTTTGAATGCCAGTTTCGCAGCTAGTTTCAATGATGAAAAGATTTTTATAAATTCACCTATTGTATATGATAATGTTACAATTTTTGAGATTGTAAATATTACAGGAGTTGTAACTGATGAGAATGGCAATCCTGTTGGGAATACTTTGGTAACTGTTATTGCTGAAGGCAAAATTTATACAGTAATGACTGATACAAAAGGTGGTTGGATTTTATCTTACCAAAGAATACGTACTGAAATTGTAAGTAGTTCTGTTTTAGATGAAATCGAAATATATGCTGGTTTTAACAATTATGCATTTTCTGATGTAAATTTTTGAAATTATACCATATTAATATATTTAATATTTGATATAACTTCATTTAATTAATCTAGAATCAATTTAACTATTTTAAAATAATTCAACTAAAAAATTCAAAATCAATTTCTAAAGACAGGTGCATTTTTATGCTAGTTAAATCTACTGATAAAGAAGGAGCAAAGGTTTATGAAATGATTATTAATCAAATATTTCAAGATCTTCAGCTATCTCCATCAATTAAGGATATGAGGGTATGTGTTGAACCTGAAGAAGTTGTTTTTATTTTAGCTATGAAACTTGGTAAAACCTCTAGTTTTACTCCTCTTAGTGATATAGCTACTGTAAAACATGATAAACAAGAAAAAAAAACTATAATAAGAGTTAAAGATGAAAATTTTCTTCCAAATATTTTGAAAAAGTTATGGCAAGAGAAAGGAAGGAAAAAAGTCCATCAACCTAATAGATTCAGCGTCATTTTAGATGGAGAACATGAAAATTTAAAGGATTTAGTAATCGATGATCCTCACGAAAATCTCAAAAAAAGAGTTTATGATGCAGCTTTTAGAATTATTCCAGAAGGATTTAGGATTGTTAGAGACATTTCTGATGGGGATGTTATAGCTATTGTCTGTACTGATGAATTGATTAAGGATGAGTGGCTTGATAAAGGCCTTCAATATGTTGAAGAATTAAAAAGTTGATAATTATTATAAATAGATATAACTTACTATAAATAGAGTATAAAATGCTATTATTGGTAAAAATAGCTATAAATATCTAAATTTCATTGAACATATTATGAATTTATAAATAAAAATAGCTAAGTTTAATAACTTATTAGATTTATTAGAAATTGAGGTGTGAAAATGGAAAAATATCAAGGCTCTAGATTTGCTCATATAACTAAAGCTCATCCTTGTTTTAATGAAAAAATGCATGATAAAGTTGGTAGAGCTCATGTTCCAATAGCTCCCAAATGTAATATTTATTGCAATTTCTGTACAAGAGACATTAACCAAGATGAAAATAGGCCTGGAGTAGCTTCTTGTGTTATGAATGCAGATGATGCAATAAAACATGTTGAAGAGGTAACTAGTGAAGGTCCAATTTCTGTTGTTGGAGTAGCTGGTCCTGGTGATTCATTAGCTAATGAAGCTACTTTTGATTTTTTCAAAAAATTAGATAAAAGTAATCCTGACCTTATTAAATGTATGAGTACCAATGGACTTCTACTTCCAGATTATGCTGAAAAACTCGCAGAAATTGGGGTAAATACAGTAACTGTAACTGTTAATGCTATTGATCCAGAAATAGCTAAAGATATTTATACTTTCATCAATTATAAAGGGAAAATTTACAAAGGAAAAGAAGCAGCTGAAATCCTTATAAAAAATCAGCTTGAAGGAATTGAAAAATCAGCTAATCTTGGAATAGTCATTAAGGTTAATAGTGTTTTGATTCCAGGATTAAATGATAAACATATTGTAAAAATAGCTAAAGAGGTTAAAAAAAGAGGAGCTTCACTAATGAATGTTTTACCTCTCATACCATTGAATAAAATGAAAGATTATCACAGACCAGGATGTGCTGAAATTGAAAAAGTGAGAGATGAAGTTGAAGAAATTTTGCCTGTTTTTAGAGCTTGTACTCAATGTAGAGCAGATGCTTATGGAATTCCTGGTAAAAAATCAGAAGATAAGCATTTAGGTATGACTCCTGCAAGTCATTATTAATTTTTTCTTTATTTTTTATTTAATTTTCTAAAATTATTATGGTGCTATGTTTTTTCTTATTTTTTTGTGTTTTGTTCTAACTTATTTTTCCCATTTTTATATTCAATTCTTTTTTATTTTTAAAAGTACATTTTTTATAAGTTTTAATTTGTTTTTAGGGTATTTTAAATCATTAGTCTTTGATAAAAGATATTTCAATAAGGAAAACTATCAAATAACAATAGTAAACTATGAATCCATTGTTTTATTATTTCCAAATGGTAAAAATTTATTAAAAAAAAGTTTTTGGTAATGTTCCATATTCATTAAGCTGTTTTACAGGATAAAGTAGAAAAAAAATTTTATAGAGCATTAACTCAAAAATTTATGGAATTGATGAAAAATTGAAAAAAATACAAAGGAACAAGAGCAAATTCGATGATTTTAACAATACTCAAGTAAATCTTATAATTGAGAAGAATACATTATTATATCTAAGAATTTATTAATAAAAAGACGCATTTGAATGTATTTTTAGCAGGATTTTTCACATCCTGTGGATTCAGAACAAAAAAGAAATACAGCAGTTTACTGAAATGTGAAAAATATAACGTCATAATATTCTATAATTGGATTAATCCAAATTATTATATACTATGGTTGAATAAACTATATTTATACAATATTGATAGTTTTTTTTTAAATCTATTATATTGTAAATTTATAAGATAAGTATATAAATAATATGGGCATGAAGATAAATTGAATATAAAATTTTTATAAATAGAGGAATAAAATGTATAAAAATAAATATATTAAAAATATTATTTGCTTGACTCTTTTACTAACTGTTGTTTTTCTACTTATTTCAACATCATATGCTGATATGGTACCTGAGACAAGAAAGAAAATTGATTCTGGAAAAGAGATAATTACGGTGAATAATGAAAAATATATAATTAATTGGAAAACTGATAAAGTAATTGAATCTGATAGAAAATATTTGACTATTGCTTATAAATCTATGAAAAATCAAGGAAAAAATAACTATTTACACATTTCATTTTATAAATATAGTAAAAATGTGATGTGGATTGATAAACATTATAGTAAGAGTAAATATGGACCATTCATGGGTTTTTCTACTTATAATACAAAAAAAACTAAAATGAATACAGATAAGTATTATTGGAGTAAATTAAGACCACAAATAATTCAAATTACTAAAGATTCCATATTAAAGAAAGAAACTATCCGATACAATGAAATTAGATACCATAATAAAACAATCAATAATTCTAAAAGTAATGAAACATTAACTAAACAATATAAAATGAATTGGAAAGTTCATTATTTAGATAAAACATCAGCTATACGAATATCAAAAAGATATATAGACTTAACTAAGAATATAGATTATAATGTATCTGCGGATGAGGATATATATATTAGTAAAGTTAGCAAAAAAAGATTGAGAATTGGTATATATACTCATAATAGGAGCTATGCTCGTAAAAATAGCTGGGATACACTCAACTATTTATTGAATTCTAAATATGTAAAAACTAGCTTAAGTCCAAAGCAATACTACTTAGAAATATATAAAAAAAAGCTTGAAAAAGAATCTCCTTTTACATATGCACCACTGACGGTAATGTTCTAAGGTAATCATTTTATTGATAAAATACTTATTAAAAGTTGAATATATTTTTAATACTTATTTTTATTAATAAATTAATACTTAATTTTTATTTAAAATAATTAAACAAATTTAAAATAATAAAAAAAATATAATTTTAAATGTTAATTTCAATGTGTCTGATAATTGGAAAAAATTGAAAGTGTGTGATGTGTTATTAGCTATGTTTGGAGTTCATTGTGTGTTTGTTTTATAAAAGTACAATTTGTATATCTTTTTAAAGTTAGAATTCTGAAGATTAAGTTTTTGATTTTGATAATAATGAAAAATTAATAACTAACATTAGCTAAAAATTTACTTTGCAGAAAATCATTCAAATCAAAATTCAAAGATTTTGCAATTGATTTTTAAAAAATTAATGATTGGCTTGTAAAAAACCATTTAAATCAAGTTTCATAGATTTTAACACAGAATTATAAAAATCATGGTTGAAATCGTTTGTACTTTTAGAAAATCAATACAACACTGCTTCTAAACATATTAAATAAGCACAATACTCTCTCCACTTTTTCACATAAAACAGACACCTTGATTTAATATAAAATAAATATATTATTAAAATAGATTTAAAATAAATTAAATATAATATTTTCATAAATAGAGGAATAAAATGTATAAAAACAAATATATTAAAAAGATTTTTTGCTTGACTCTTTTAATAACTGTTTTTTTTCTATTTATTTCAACATCATCTGCTGTAATGTATGAACCAACAAAGAAAATTGATTCTGGGACAAAAGTAATCCAATTTAATAATGAAAAATACAAAATCAATTGGAAAGCTGAAAAATTAATGAAAAATGATAAAAGGTTTGTGTATATTACATATAACTCTATGAAAAATAAAAAAAATAAAGGTTATTTGCATATTATACTTGAAAAAACAAGTAAGGATAAGATGAATATTGTAAAATATTCATCACCAATGAAATTACCCAAGAATAAGATAATTAAAACTAAATTTAACACGGATAAGTATTATTGGAGTAAATTAAGACCACAAATAAGTAAAATTACTAAAAATTCAATATTAAATAAAGGAACCCTTAGATACAATGAGGTTAGATATTTTAATAGAACAGGCACTAGTTTTATAAACAATAAAACAATAATTAAACGATATAAAATGAATTGGAAAGTTTACTATTATAGTAAAACTTCATCTATAGAAATATTGAAAAAATATACTGACTTAAATAAGAATGAAACAACAACAGTTGCTGTCATATTTAGTGGTCAAGATGTTCGCATTGATAAATATAACAAGGAAAAATTGAGAATTAGTTTATATCCACATATAGTTGGTTCAGGTGAATCTGTATCGAGTAACCATAAATATGTAAAGACTAATTTGAGTCCAAAACAATATTACTTAAAGGTTTATAAAAAAAAGCTTGAAACAGAAGGTTTAACTTAAATTATTATTCATTATAAAAATTATATTACAAATTTGTTAATATTTTATGTTAGATATCTTTGATGTAAACTATTCTTTGTAGTTTATATTATCCTATTATTCTTTTCTTATTAACTTAACATCTTCTCGTTTTTAAATTTAAATCCTTTCTATTTTTTAGTTTTATTTTTTCCTAGGGTAAACATATTTTGAATATTTCATTTTAATATAAAACATTTTATTGACAAAATATTTATTAAAAGTTGAATATACTATTGATATTTATTTTTATCAATAAATTGATACTTAACTCTTATTAAAATAATCAAATAAATTTTAGATAATAAAAAAATATAATTTAAATATTATTTTGCCATTATTCAACATTTAAACTTAAATTAAGGGATTTTCATGAAAACAATGGAATGGAAAGATAATAAGCTAATTCTTATTGATCAAACAAAACTACCTGATGAGCTAGCTTATTTTACATGTAATACATATAGGGATGTAATTGTAGCTATTAAAACAATGGTTGTTCGTGGTGCACCAGCCATTGGAGTAGCTGCAGCTTTTGCAATGGCATTAGCTTACCTTAGAGATGAAAATTTAGAAAAAGTAGCTAATGAAATAAAATCTTCAAGACCAACGGCTATTAATTTATTTTGGGCAGTTGATAGAGTTTTAGCGTCAAATAATCCTGTTGAAGAAGCATTAACAATGTATGAGGAAGATATTGAAACTAACTTAGCTATTGGCAGATATGGTAGTGAAATCATTCTTGATGGTGATGTTATTTTAACTCATTGTAATGCTGGTGCTCTTGCTTGTGTTGATTATGGAACTGCTTTAGGTGTTGTAAGATCAGCATTTCATCAAGGAAAAGACATAAATGTTGTTTGTGATGAAACTCGCCCATTAGGTCAAGGTGCAAGACTTAGTGTTTGGGAAATGCAAAAAGAAAATATTCCAGTAAAACTCATTCCAGATGTAGCTAGTGGATACTTAATGCAGCAAGGTAAGATTGATAAAGTCATTATTGGGGCAGATAGAGTAGCTAATGATGGAATAGCTAATAAAATTGGTTCACTTATGGTTGCATTAGCTGCTAAACGATTTCACGTCCCTTTCTATGTAGCTGCACCATTAAGTACATTTGATTTTGATATTTCTATTTATAGTACAGAGATAGAAGAAAGAGGTCCAGAGGAAGTAACTCATTATGGTGGATCTAGGATCTGTCCAAAGGGAACTGAAGTTATAAATCCTGCTTTTGATATTGTTCCCAGTGACTTGATTGCAGGGATTATTTCTGAAAAAGGAATTATTAATCCTGAAAAATTTAAGGAATTTTTTCAAAAATTAATATAGGAATAGCTATTTTAATTAATTATATTGATTAAGCAAATGACTTATTTTAAGCAAATGACTTATTTTGGGAGTGCCCACTAATTAATTTTTGTGGATAAAAAGAATTGAAAAACATTGATTTGTTTAATATAATGCCTTTTTATTGAAGATTTTTCAAAAAAATTCAGATTTTTTAAAAATCATTTTATTATTGAACAGTTTCATTTTAGGTTTTTTAGATTTACACTTTTGAAATTATTAAAACTGTTTAATAAAAGTTTTAATCTTTAATAAATATACTAACATTTCACAAATATGCTTTAACTCATTATTTATTTTTTAAAAAGAATTAGTAAATATTATATGCTTTTAAATTTAAATCATTATCTATATATTATACTCGTTCGTAACATTGTGGACTATTCTTTCGTTTTCATATGTATTCTAATAGTTTTAAGGGCATGGAACAATGATGTCAATTGAATGTTATGTTAATCATAATTAAAGCTTGTTCATAGTTGTTATTTAATTAGAAAACTATTTGAAATTTTTAAATCAAATTTTGATTTACTCAAATGAAAGAAATTCGACAAGCTATTTATGGCGACATATTATTTGTTCATGAAAATGTTTAATATGGGGTTTATGGTGGAGTTTTAAATGGGTGACTTTAAATTAGAAAAAGCCAAAAATGGATATAAAATCGTAGATTACATGGGAAATAAAGAAAAAGTAGTTATTCCAGAAAAATTGGGTTTTATTTCAAAAAAATTAATAGTGGCTATAGGGGATAATGCATTTGAAGGTAGTACAGGATTAAAAGAGGTTATTTGTTCTGGAAAAATTGAAAGCATAGGGTCGTGTGCTTTTAAAAATTGCCAAGATTTAGAAAGTGTCTCCTTACCAATAGGACTTAAAACTATGGGAACACATGTATTTGAAAATTGTTACAATTTAGACAGTATAATCATACCAAATGGTCTTGAAAAACTGCAAGCTTATGCGTTTAAAAATTGTTATAGCTTATCCAAGATTATTTTCTCTGAGAGGCTTGAAATTATTGGAGGTCATGCTTTTGATGGGTGTTATAACTTAATTGAATTAGATTTTCCTGATGCTCTTAAAAATATTGGTGATTGCTCATTTAATGACTGTGAAAATTTAAATAATGTTATTTTTCCAAGTAATCTTGAAATTATTGGTGATAAATCATTTAGCAATTGTATTAATTTAGAAAGAGTTAATCTCCCAAATAATCTTGAAATTATTGGATATAGTGCATTTAATAATTGTAAAAATTTGAAAGAAATTATTTTCCCAGATAGACTTGAGACTATTGAAGATTGGACTTTTAATAGATGTAGTAGTTTAAAAGAAATTTCTTTACCAAATGGGCTCGAAAACATTGGTTCTTGGGCTTTTTATGGGTGTAATAGCTTAACTAATGTTACTTTTCAAGATGATCTTGAAATCATTGAAGATCATGCTTTTAGTGGCTGTAGTGGCTTAACCGATATTGTTTTTCCAGATGGGCTCGTAAGTATTAATTCTTGGGCTTTTGATGGTTGTGTTGGTCTAAAAAATGTTATTTTTCCAAATGGCCTTGAAACCATTGAGACTCGTGCTTTTAATGGATGCAGTAGCTTAGTTAATGCTGATTTTTCTGGTGGTTTAGTGACTATTGGAGAACATGCTTTTAGTTGTTGTAGTTCTTTAGTTAATATTGAATTTTCAATTGGTCTTGAGACAATTGGTACTTCTGCATTTGAAAATTGTAAACTAATATCTAAAATTGTTTTACCAGAAGGATTAGAAATTATTAGGGATTATGCTTTTAAAAATTGTAGGCTTTTAGCTGGTGTTTCTTTTCCTGAAAGTTTAGAAATTATTGGTGATCATGCTTTTGAAAATTGCAGTGGATTATCTAATATATCTTTTTCAAAAGGACTTAAAAGTATTGGAATAAGAGCATTTAGTTATTGTAGTGGGTTGACTAATGTTGTTTTCTCTGATAATCTTTTAAACATTGGTGATCATGCTTTTGATGGTTGCAGTGGAATAAAAGAGGTTGATTTACCACATAGTCTTGAAAACATTGGATTTGGGATATTTAACAACTGTAACTACTTAGCATCAGTAACTTTTCATGGAAGTCTTGAGACTATTAAAAATAAAAGTTTTAGTAATTGCTGTGCTTTAACAAGAATTATCTTTCCTTCAGATTTAAAAAATATTGGGGATTATGCTTTTGAGAATTGTAGGCTGTTAGCTGATGTTTCTTTTCCTGAGAGTTTAGAAATTATTGGGGATCATGCTTTTGAAAATTGTAGGTTTTTATCTAATATAGTTTTTCTTGAAGGTTTAAAAAGTATTGGAAAATCCACATTTAAAAATTGTTCAAATTTAAAGGAAATTACTTTTCCAATAGGTCTTAAAAATGTTGGAAGTCAAGCATTTAATAAATGTAGTGGATTAACTAAGATTACTTTTTCTTACGGTTTAAATAATATTGGAAAAATGGCATTTAGCGATTGTACTGGCTTAAAAGAAGTTGTATTTTCAGATGACCTTTCAACCTTTAATTCTCGAGTTTTTAGCGGATGCCATAGCTTGATGAAAATTGAATTCCCTGAAAATCTTGAAACAATCGAATCAGGAGCATTTAGAGAGTGTTATTCGTTAAATCGTATTATTTTCCCAGATTCTCTTGAGACTATAGGACCTTTTGCATTTTGGGGATGTAAAGGACTGAAAGAATTATTTTTCCCAGATACTCTTGAAACTATTGGGAATTGGGCTTTTGATAGATGCGATTCTTTGCAAAAAAAGTATTTCTTAGGAAGTAAACCATCAATGGAAGATAATATTGCTCCAAATTCTCCAAATGTTAAAATTTATCACACAAAAGATTTTGAATGTTGGAAAAACTTTTCTGGAGATATAGAAACTGTAGTTTTTTAAAAACAGGTAAATATTTCTTTAAATTTTATTAAAATAATTAAAGAGAACTTATTTTTCATATTATCTATTTTTATATTTATAGTATTCGACCATTGATTTGAAAATGATGATAATTATTAAATTGTTTAAAATCTTTTAAATTAGATTTAATTAAATATTTAGGGTCCTATTTTTTTCGAGATTCTGAGAGCTTTTGTAGGTCTGTTTTTTTGTTGTAGCCTAGTGTTGTGAGCATTCCTGCTAAAAATACATGTAGTATTGTTGTTTTTTT
>JAITUQ010000032.1 GCA_031286225.1 Candidatus Methanorudis spinitermitis | reverse complement strand
TAAATTACTGGACTACTAGCTAAATTCAGATATAGTTCCTTCCTTCACTGACAGAGGTCTCTCACGCTGCTTGGTGTGGAGCGCCTCTGGAGATGAATGAAGGAACTCGTTCGGGTAAGGGTACAATACGCCTTCTAGGCATAAGTGATGAAAGACCCACAAACAGACTTTACCTTTTACCTTTAATTCTCAATGTACTTTCTGTATCCTTTTTAGGTCTGAATATTCTTCTTATTATTTTTCTTTCTGTTATTTATAATTTTTGTTCCATAGATTCTTTTTGTACCTATGTTACCCTGGTATAAGTTATCACAAGTCTTATTATAGTCCAGTATACCTTAATTGGGGGTTATATGATAATAATTTGCTTTTAAATATATATTTTTATTGGCATAATAAGCTTTGTTGCCCAAGGCAGTTCTCTGTTTAAATTCTTTTTCCTCTAGTATGCAATTATCTCCATTTACAATTGATCCAAGATATGTACAGGACGTTACTTGTTCCAAATATTTTTCTTCTTGAATTTCTTAAACATTTAAATATGAATTAATATTATATTCTTTTTATAAGAAATCTATTGAATATTTAATTTAAAAATTATTTTAATGTTGTTAAAAATTATTTTTATTTTATTATAACAAATTTATTATAATAAATTTTTCAAATGATTATAAAAAAATTAAGGAATAATTGTCATGGAAATTCGAGAATTTTTACAAGAACATACACTAGAAAAAGACCCATGGGTCAAAAAGGAGGAATTGAAAAAATCTTTCAAAGATTCTGCTGATGAAAAGATGAAAGTGTTAGTTGAACTTTTTGATTATGGTTTTGATTATAATAAGTTCATTAAAGAGTGGGGGGCTGATTTTCAATGGGATGGAGAGTCTTTCAATATTTTAAAAAGTTTATGTGGAGAATATGCTGACCTTGTAAGAAAAGCTTGGATTTTCAAACAAAATTATATGTATCAAACTGAATATTTTAGAAGGTCTTTCAGAGCTCCAAACAACAAAAAAATAGCTATTGAAACTAAAATTCAATGGTTGACTCAAGTTTATCATCGCTTTAACTATGATTTTGATCTTGATGATTATGTAAAATATTCTTATGGGATGTATGATTATACTAACTCATTAAGTTTTATTTTTGCAGTAGCTATTGAATCTGGAAGAGAGGATATATACCAGCTAATGTTGGATATTGTTTATGGAAGGTCTGATGAAGGAAAAATAGATTCAAATATTATAAAAACTCTTCTTCTTTTAGATAGGGATGAATCAAGACAGGCAATTTCACAGCTACTTTTATCTGCTCAAAGACAAGAAGGACTTAGGCAAACAATTCTTGAAGTATTAGATGAAGCTCATCCAAATAATCTAAAATATATAATGGAAATCATAGTCAAAAATGATTTAGCTAGGTTTAGCTCAGTAGTTAGAGCATATGACGTATGGACAGGATTAGCTTGGGAGGAACCTCGTAAAAACACAGTTAAAAGAGCTATGGACTTAGGACTAAAATATTTGAATGATAAAAATATGCTAAATGCCGAAGAGGAAGCTACCCGTAGAATAGCTAATTTAGAAGATAATCTTGAAATTTACATGGCTTTATGGGCTTGTGGAGTCAATGATATTGAAAAAACTTACCCCTTTATTGATAAGCTATTGGAAGGATCAGATACACAAAAAATCTTAGCACTTTACTTTTTAGAGCAAACAGAACTTGATTTTAATGAAAAAATTCAAGATTCATTAAAATCAAAAAATCTAGAAATAGCTTATCTTGCTTCTAAAGTTGTTAAAATACCTTATTCAGATGAAAGCATGGAAGTAGCTAAAAAAGAAGCAAAACATTTAAAAAAATTACTTTTAAATTTATTTTCAAACATAGGTAAAAAACCAAAAATAAGAAAAAGAGTTATATTTTCTTGGTTTAATTTAATTATTGATCAAGAGGATGTAATGGCTAAAATATTAAATATTAGTGATAAATTTAAAGATTATGGTGATTTACTTGAATATTACAAATTTATGAGTGCAGATCAAAGGCATAATTTTTCTTCGTCTTTCCTTGGAGAAAGAAGATGGTCTTATTATGGTGAAGAAGAGAGGTCTAAAAAACCACTAAATGAAAAACAAAGAAAATTTGTAATGGAAGCATTAGCTGATAGAAGTAGCTGGGTTCAAGATATTGCAATGAAATCCATAAAAAGAATTGGAAAACTAGAAGAAAATGAAGTAAAAAATATTGAAACTCTTTTAAAGCGAAAATCAGCAAGCCTTAGAAAAGGATGTTTAGAAATTTTATCAATTCAAAATGATGAGGACTTTTTTGCCTCAGCTGAACGATTACTAGATGCAAAAACATCAGAAGAGAGAACAGCAGGTTTAGATATTTTAATTAGACTTGAAAATAAAAATAAAGAGAAAAGTAAAAAATTAAATGATAATAATAAAACAAAAAAAATTACTGATAAAATATCTAAGCTATTAGAAGAATTTAAAGAAAGAAAAAAATTAACCATAAAAGAAAAAGCTCTAATTAAAACATTAGAATCAAAGGATGATACTTACTCATTAGCTAATGGTTTTGGTCTTTACAACCCAGAAAAACTAAAAAAAGGTACAAAACCAGAACTAAAAGAGCCATTTTGGAGCCATCATAATATTTCAAAAATAGCTTATCAAGCTAATAATATTGATAATGACTCTAATAATAACATTAATAATAAAAATAATGAAGAGAAATGGTATAGCTATTCAATTCCATTTGATGAAGTTATTAATGAATTAAAATTATTAGATAATCTTATTGAAGAAAATAAAGATGTAACATATAAATCTGAAAATTATAATGGATCTACTGACATAGGTATCATTGGAAATTATTTAAGAGGTCCTAAATATGATCAAAGCTATTTAAAAGATAGGGAAACTTATAAAGAAGTAGTTCTTTTTGATACATGGGACAATTGGTTTAAAAACAGCAAGTTAACTTCATATGATATTGAATTAATAGCTTGCACATTTAATCAATATTCTTATTATGATAATCATTCTCATATTCTTCCTTGGCTTAATGATTTGGTTAAAAAACATATTCCTGGTAATTTTGATCAAGACTTTAAAAATGAACATTTTAATTATTCTCAACAGCTATTCTTCTTAATTCAAATGTTTAATGATTTATATCCCTATGAAAAACGTGTAGAGTTATGTTTAACTTCTTATGAAAATTTTATTGGAAGTATTCCAGAAGATAAATTAAATGAACCAATAGAACGTGAATATGGAGATGATGTATATTGGCAAGATATAAGTAGCTTTGATATTTGGACTAACAAACTAACTTTTAAGGATAAACTAAATAATGAACAATTAAAAAAGCTGTGGAGTCTTAAAAAATGGAGATATGATGTATCAGATGATGAAAACTCCTCATATTTACCTCAATTACGTACCTATGCTATGGCTTATGAGGAAGGGATAATATCAAAAGAAGATATTTACTTTTTGTTATTTGTCTCTGATAATCTTAGAACCATAACTTCTAAACCCTATCCTAACCAATATACAATTACAGAGGATTATCCATTTTTAAAAGATTTAGCTACTCCAGTTATTGATAGAATACTTGAAATTGAACTTAAAAGAGGAGATAGTCCCACTACTGTTTCTGATTTAATTTCATATATTTCAAAAATAGATGGAATGGACAGGTTTTTTAAGGTTCTTATTGGTTTGGACAAAGAAACATTTGTAAGGACTTCTTATTATGGTTGGTACTCCTCTTCAACAACTAAAAGAGATAATTTTAGTAAAATTATTCGTATTCTTGAACCAACAGGTGATGATACTAAAGAAGATTTCAAAAAAAGGTTTGAAGAAAGTGGAATATCTGCCCAGCGACTTGTTGAAGCTGGAATGTATTCTCCACAATGGTTAAGCTATGTTGGACATGCTCTAGGTTGGAAAGGTATGACAAGTGCTGCTTGGTGGCTTCATGCTCATACAAATGATCAATTAGATGAGCGAAAGGTAAGTGAAATTGGAAGATATTCTAAAATGGATAGTGATGAATTTAAAGATGGAGCTGTTGATGTAAGTTGGTTTAATGAAGCATATGAAACAGTTGGAGAGGAACATTGGAACACACTATATAATGCAGCTAAATATATTTCAGATAGTTCAGGACATAGAAGAGCTCAAATATTTGCAGATGCTTTAATTGGAAATTTAGCTGAAGATGAGCTTATAGAAAAAATAGAAGATAAAAGAAATAAGGACTATCTTCGAGCACTTGGTCTTTTAAAAATACCTCAAAATAATAGAGAAGAAACTATTTTAAAAAGATATAAATTCATTCAAAAGTTTCAAAAAGAATCTAAACAATTTGGAGCTCAAAGACAAGAAAGTGAAAAATTAGCTAGTGAAATAGCTACTACTAACCTTGGAAGAACTGCAGGCTACAGTGATGTTGTAAGTTTTAAATGGATTATGGAAGGTAAAGTATCTAAAGATATTTTAAAAAGAGCTAAAACTCTTAAATTTGATAAAACTGAAATTTCGCTATACATTTCTCCTGGAGGAAAAATAGCTATAAACACATTAAAGAATGGAAGAGAACTTAAAAATATACCAGTAAAATTAAGAAAAGATCCAAAGGTTTTAGAACTTAAAAGTTTGGTAAAAGAATTAGCTGATCAAAATAGGAGAACAAAAGAAAGTTTAGAAGAAACTATGATTAATTCTAATTCATTTACTCCTTATGAACTGGGAAAATTAATGAAACATCCAGTTGTTAGTGTTCTTCTTAAAAAATTAGTCTTTAAAGTTGAAAATCTTCTTGATAATAATGAAAATGGGTATTCTGTTGATAATAATGAAAGTAGCTATTTTGGATTTTACAAAAATGGATTAATTGAAGACTTTGAAGGCAAACAAATAAAAATTGATAAAAATGCTAAAATAAAAGTAGCTCATACTTTAGATCTATACAAAAATAGCTTATTAAGTAGTTATCAACAATATGCATTTGAAAATCAATTAATTCAACCATTTAAACAAATTTTCCGTGAGATTTATCTATTAACTCCTGATGAAGAAGAGGAAAAAGCTATTTCAAGAAGATATGCTGGAAATCAAATACAACCAAAAGTTGCATTAGCTCTTCTTAAATCAAGGTCTTGGACTATTGATTATGAAGAAGGATTAAAAAAGCTATTTAAAAAGAATGGATACATGGCAAAAATTTATGCATTAGCTGATTGGTTTTCACCTGCTGAGGTTGAATCCCCCACCATCGAAACTATTGAATTTATAAATCCAAAAAATTACAAAAATGTTCCATTTGATAAAATAAATCCTATTGATTTTTCAGAAACCATGAGAGATGTTGATTTAGTTGTAAGTGTAGCTCATGCAGGTCAAGTTGATCCAGAAGCAAGTCATTCTACAATTGAAATGAGGGGATCACTTATTAAAGAAACAAAGAAATTACTTTCCCTTGAAAATATAAAATTAAAGGATAATCATGTTATGATTAAAGGAACTTTGTCTTCTTACTCAGTTCACTTAGGAAGTGGTGTAGTACATAAACAGCCTGGAGGATATATTTCAATCCTACCAGTTCATTCACAACATAGAGGCAGAATATTTTTACCATTTGCAGATGATGATCCAAAAACTGCTGAAATAATTTCAAAAATTTTATTATTAGCTGAAGATGATAAAATTGAAGATCCAAAGATTTTAAAACAAATCAGCACTTAAATTGTTGAAGTTTTAAACTCAACTTTTTTAAAATTTTATATTAATTATTTAATTTTAAAAAACAAATCTTAATCTTAATTTAATATTTTTTATTTAAATTTAAAAAACAATTATAGTCTTAATTTTTAAATAAAATTAATTTAATATTTTTTATTTAAATTTAAAAAACAATAATAGTCTTAATTTTTAAATAAAATTAATTTAATATTTTTTATTTAAATTTAAAAAACAATTATAATCTTAATATTGAGTAATAATAAAAATTTCATTTTAAACTTTTAAAATTTTAAAAATAAAAAATTTTTAATAATAGTAACAAATCAGATTTTTTTAAATTATATTAATTATAGTTAAAATTTTAGTCAAAATAAAATATATATCTTAGCTATTAAAAAAAGCATTATAATTGAGGCAGATAAATGACAGATTTAACTATTCAGGTAAAACAAATTGGAAGAAAAAGACCAATAGTAACAAAGGAATTAAAAATTGACTCAATAGCTACTGATTCTAAAATTAAATTAAGGGATTTAATTACAGAAATCGTGAAAATTGAAGTTAAACAATTTCAAAATAGACAAAAAAATCAAATTAATGAAAATAATATAAATAATATTTTAAACTATTTATCTCCAGAAGAAATAGAAGATAAAGCTGAAACAGGCAAAGTAGCTATTGATAGTATAAAAAACAAAAAAGAAGTAGATTTAGATGAAGCTATTAGTGCAGCTATTTTAGCATTTGAAGATGGAATATATTTTGTTTTTATTGATGGCGAAAAAATTGAAAATATAGATGATTTAATTCAGGTGAAAAATGAGTCTAAACTAATGTTTTTAAGATTGACTATGTTAGCTGGAGGTATTTTTTAGCTATTATTTATAATATTCTTTTTTGTTATGAAAAAACTTTGATTTCTAGATTAAATAAATATTATAATAAAAATTTTATAAATTTCATAAAAAAGTCATTAACTGTATTTTTTTTTTTTTTTTTTTTTTTTTTTTTTTTTTTTTTTTTTTTTTTTTTTTTTTTTTTTTTTTTTTTTTTTGTTTTTTTTTTTTTTTTTTTGTTTGTTTGTTTGTTTGTTGTTTGTTTGTTTTGTTTTTTGTTTGTTTGTTTGTCTGTGTTTGTTTGTTGTTTGTTTGTGTGTCTGTTTTTGTTTGTTTCTTTGTCTGTGTTTGTTTGTTGTTTGTCTGTTTGTTTGTCTGTTTTTTGTTTTTGTCTGTGTTTGTTGTTTGTCTCTGTTTTTTGTTTTGTTTGTTGTTTGTCTGTTTGTCTGTTTTGTTTTTTGTTTGTTTGTTTGTCTGTGTTTGTTTGTTGTTTGTCTGTTTTGTTTTTTGTTTGTTTGTTTGTGTGTGTTTGTTTGTTGTTTGTTTGTTTGTTTTGTTTTTTGTTTTTTTGTTTGTTTGTGTTTGTT
>JAITUQ010000036.1 GCA_031286225.1 Candidatus Methanorudis spinitermitis | reverse complement strand
ATAAAAAATAAGTATAATATTTATTAATTCACTCTTTTATAGCCCAATAACACCTTTTTGGAGAATATATTGTTTCATCTTTTTTTAGATCTTTCATTATTTTATCGACTTCTTTTTTTTCTACACCAGATAGTTTAGCTACTGCTGTGGCATTTAGAGGATCTTCTGAATCTTTGAATGCTTTAATTACTTTTTCTTTATCATTCATTTTATCACCTAATTACTTTATAAAAATAACTGTTTGTACAATTATTAACTATATAATCGTACTGTTTATATTATATCTTTTTTAGTATAATAATGTTTCTATAAGATAATTTGTATATGAAATAGCTATTAATTATTAAAATTCATCAGTATATAAAAAAATTATAAGATGATGAAAATATATTGGAGGATAGAATAAAATAATTATATTTATAATATAGTACTGATTAATGATATTCATTATTTAGTTATTATTGGAGGTAAATAATGAAATCAAATAAAAATATAATTATAGTTATTTTATTGTTAAGTGTTTTTGCTGTTGGAACATTACAATTTGTTGATACAGTAGAAGCAGCAACATGGAAAAAGCATGATTCAGGGTCATGGAATTTGAAAACGCCTTTCCCTACTTATAAGAAAAAAGTATCATTTACTACTTATATTAAAGGTTCTAAAGATATTAAAATGAATATTTATGGATATAAAACTAAGAATAATAAAAAAACACTCTTAATGACCTTTTATATGAGTAAAACAGGAAATAAAGTTAAATTGTATTCTAATATACTTGGATCAAAAACAAAACCAACTTATAGCACATATTCGAACAATATCAAGACTTATTATAAAAAAATATTTAAACCAACAGTTAAATATACATTATAAATGATTATAGTGAGTTATAATTTAAGATTAAATTTAAAAACCATTTTTATTTTTTTTTATTTAAAATAAACAATTTACTAATCATTTTATTAATAGAGTATTATTTAATAAAGATTTTAAATTTTATAAATTAATATGAATATTTAAATAAGATTATTTAGTAATAATTATTATTAAATTATAATGTTCTTAAATCATTTTGATTTAAATTTTAATTAGATTGTTTTAATTATTCAAATCTGATTTTATGAATTTGTGAGAAATTTTCATGATAATAAGTAGAATTCAACAATTTTCTGTAATATTTGCATTTATTATGATTAGCTGGGCTATGCTACCATTTTTTGGCTATGGTGCTTTAGATAATGTCAGTATAGCTACAAGTTTGGTTTTAATGTTAATAGGAATAGCTTATCCTTTATCTCTTTTTAAGCCACAATGGAACAAAGCTCTTTTATTAGCTGAAGGAATTATATTTGCAGTAGTAGGTCTAATTTTTTTAAAACCTTATGATATTTTATTTTTAATTATTGGTTTAGGATTAGTTATTTTAGCTATTTTAGCTTATATGAGGAAATTACCAAATGGACTATTGAAATTTTTCTATAAAAGTCCAAAATAGCTTTAGTTTTAGTTAAACTAGGAATTAATATGAAGATTATAAAAGTTGTTTTTCCATTAATAGTCTTGAACTTAATAGCATTGATACTTGTAACATTTACACTTCCAGATATTGTTCCAATTCACATAAATGCCATGGGAGTAGTGGATAACTTTGCTTATAAATGGTATATTCCAATTTTAGGAATGATTCCTTTAGGAGTAAATATTCTTTATATAGCCTATAGCTATTACCTAAAAGAAAATCAAGAAAGTGTAAATAAAGCTATTGAAGATAAAATTATTTCATTAATAGTTATTTTTACCTTAGCTATTAGCTGGACTCCTGTATTTTTATCCTTAAATATTTCCCAAAATCCTGTTCAAGATATTATGGCGATTGTTTTAATAACTGTAGCTACTTTACTTATAATTTTAGGTTATTATATAGGAGATATTAAAAGAAATAAGTTTTTTGGAATTAGAACACCTTGGACTTTAAAAAGTGATATTATCTGGAAAAAAACTCATGATTTAGCTACTTATTCGTATATGATAGCTGGATTTGTTTTAATGATTTATTCTATTGCTGGATTTATTAGTGAAAATACTATTTATAATTATATTGGATTAGCTATTTCTTTGTTTTTAATAGCTGTTTTGCCGATAGCTTATTCTTATTATGAATATAGAAAAATTAATGATTTTAATAATATATAACATTTTTTTTATTTGAATTTTTCCTGATTTTTTAGGAAAAAAGGTTTTTACTATTTTTTATACTTTTTTTAATTTTTATTTATTTAATTAGAACTATTTTTATAAAAATTAATATTTTTAATAATTTTTTTATAGTTTTTTTTTTTAAACAATGCATTTTTAATAAATTAATAATTATAATATTAATATTTAATTTGTATATTTATTTTTTATTTTTATTTCATATCTTAATTATTTTAATATTAATATAATTATTCAATTAGATTATTTCATCAATTAAAATAATCGTTAATTCACATTATACATATTTTTCAAAAATCTATTTCTTAAAAACTTTATTGTGTTGCCTATGCATTCCATTGACAATAAAACAATTCAAATCATTTATAGAAATGTTAATAAATGTTTAGTCTTGTACTTGTAAGAATCAAATAGCAAAAGATATATATAATGCAAAATAGATTTTTAATCTAATATGGTGATAATTATGACAGTGATATCGGAAGCTATTACCTTAATAAAAAAAGCTGAAAACGATGCTGATCAGTTAATTGATGATTATAAATCCAAATCAAAAGATTTGGTGGAAGAATCAGAAATTAAATCTGATGAATTGATTAAATCGGCTAAAAATTCAGCTAATGAAGAAGCTAAAGATACTATGTTCAAAACAGAAGAAAATGCAAAAAAAGAAGCTAATTCTATTACAGTTAAAGCCGAAAGTGATATTAATACTATTAAAAACAAATCTATGGCTAATGTTAATGAAGCTGCTTCAATTATTGTCGAAAATATTTTATAGTGTGAGATGAATGTTCCAAACAGCGAGAATGCGTAAGCTTAAAGTAATAACTTTAGATCAATATACTGATGATGTGGTGGGGGCACTTCATGAAAAGGGTATTGTTCAAATAGATGATATTTCAGAACGCATTCAACAAAATCCTGAATGGGCACAACTTTTAAAACCTTCAAAAGCAACTCCTAAAACTGGAAAAATTGCTTCACTTCTCATGAAAACAACAGGTATTTCTGAAACTTTTGGTAATGTTTTAACTGAAGAAGTGGGAATTAAAGATATGCTAATGTCTTTTATACGCCCAGATATTCCAGTAAAAAAAGAAGTTGAAAGTTTAAATACTGATGATTTAATAAACAGAGCGGAATCTATTCTGAAAGAAGTAGAATCCCAAACAAAGGTTTTAGAAGATAAACTATCTGCTCTTGATGATGAAAAAAGTGGACTTGAATCAAATAAAAGTTTAGCTGAAAAATTAATTAATTTGGATATGGATTTAGCTCTTTTAAGTGATACGAAATACACTTCAACTATTGTTGGAAGGATGAATGTTGAATCTGCTTTGAAGTTCAAAGATGAAGTTAATTCAATAACAGATAAGTTATTAATTATAGAAGAAAAAGATGAAGATAAAGTTAATGAGATTATAATTATAGTAACATTGAATGAATATAAAGAGGATATATATTCCTTATTTAGAAAATTCGAGTTTGAAAAATTTGATGTTGAATCATTAGAAGGTAAACCTGATAAATTTATTAGCTATTCTAAGACTAAGCTCGAAGAAATTGATAAAGAAACATCCCAAGTTTTTGCCCAGCTTAAGAAAGTAGCTAATAAATGGGACGATGATATATTAATTTTAAAAGAACAATTAGAAATTGAAAAAGAACGAAATGAAATTTTTGCTACTTTTGGTCAAACTGAAAAAACAATTATGCTTGAAGCATGGGTTCCTATAAAAGAGGTTGAAGAGGCTAAAAAAATAATAGAAAATGTTAGTGAAGGAAATTCAGTCATTGAAGATTCTGATGTTGAGTTTGATGATGAGAATGTTCCAATTAAACATGATACAAATTGGTATTCTAAATCTTATGAATTTATTACAGACCTTTATGGTCCTTTAAAATATGGTGAAATGGATCCTACAGTGTTTTTATCTATTACTTTACCATTTTTCTTTGGATTCTGTTTAACTGATTCCTTTTACGCGATTATTTATATGATAATTGGATTTATTGTAGTGAAAGGCATAGGTAAAGCCAATAAAACCATGAAAGATTTTGGCAAAGTATTTATGATGTGTGCATTCTGGACAATAATTTTGGGTCTTTTAACTGGAGGATTTATTGGAGACTTTTTACCAAGATTTTTAAATATACCTCTTCCTACTGTTATTCCGGCAATAGACGCATTTGTCCACCCAGAAAATATTCTAATCATGGCTATTGCTTCTGGTATTGTTTATCTTAATATTGGTTTCATTATAGGTATTATAAACAATTGGAAATTTGGAGATAAAAAGGAAGCATTAACTTCACAGATTGTATGGTTTATTTTAGAAGCAGGTGTTGTATTCTTAGCTATGGGAATGTTAGTTCCAACAATTGGAATGATAGGTACATATATTGGTGTAGCCTTACTTATTGTTAGCTTGGGGTTACTTATATATGGTGGTGGAGCTTATGGAGTTATGGATATATTCTCATTTATAGGGGATTTGGCATCATTTGCTCGTCTTTTAGCTCTTTGTTTAGCTACTGGAGGATTTGCTATGACTGTAAACATTCTAACTGAAATGGTTTTACCAACTCAAATTGATGGAGTATTACCAGTTATTCTTTTAATCGCTTCAATAATTGTATTCCTTGGAGGACACTTATTTAATTTCTTATTCCAAGCATTAGGGGCGTTTATTGCAGGTCTTCGTTTGAATTTTGTTGAATTTTTTGCCCAATTCTTTAAAGGTGGAAAAAATATATTTAAAGCATTTGGATCAGAAAGGATTTATACAAAATTAAAAGATTAAGAATGATACTATTTATAAAAAATAATATTCATTTATTTAATAAGTTCATTATCAATTTTGATGGTTGTATATATTAATAAGTAAATTTTTTGCAAAATAAATAAAATTTAAAAATTAATACTAATAAATTTAAGGAGATATAGATTATGGGAGTAGAAATTGCATTAGGTACTGCACTTGCAGCTATTGGTGCAGGTGTGGCTGTTGGATTTGCTGGCTTAGGATCAGGTTTAGGTCAAGGTATTGCAGCAGCTGGAAGTGTTGGAGCTGTAGCAGAAGATAAGAGTATGTTTGCTCAGGGTATTATTTTTGCTGCATTGGAAGAGACTCAGGCTATTTATGGTTTTTTGGTTGCTATCTTGTTACTTGTATTTTCAGGTTTACTTGGTGGTGGAGAAGGTCTTCCAACTACAGTTGGCTTAGTTGCTATTGGTGCAGGAGCATCAATTGGATTTGCTGGTCTTGGATCTGGTATGGGACAAGGTATAGCTGCAGCGTCCTCTGTTGGATCAGTTGTAGAAGATAAGAGTATGTTTGCTCAAGGTATTATTTTCTCTGCATTACCAGAAACTCAGGCTATTTATGGTTTTTTAATAGCTATATTACTTATGGTATTCGGTGGAATCTTAGGTTAGATGGAGGTCAATTAAATGAGCTCTGGGACAGAAAAAATTGTCTCTAATATAAAGTCTGAAGCTCAGATTAAAGCTGATAAAATCCTCCAAGAAGCTGAAGTTAAATCTAATTCCATTATTGAAAATGGAAATAAAAAAGCTGAAGCAGAAAAAAATAATATATTGGATGATGGAAAAAAACAATCTGATATGAGGTACCAGCAAATAATATCTGAAGCTAAAATGAATGCTCGTAGACTGGAATTAGAGGCAAGAGAAGAAGTAATAGAAGCAGCTTTTAACCAAGCAAATGAAGAATTAAAGAATATAGCATCTTCTTCTGATGATAAGTATATAAGTTCTTTAAGTAAAATGATTAAAGAAGCAGCTACTGAAATTGGTGGTGGAGACTTAATTGTTCAAGTTAAAGAAGAAGACAAATCAAAAATCACTAATCTTGATTCAATAGCTAATGAAACCCAGCTTGAAACTGGGAAAAACACAAATTTGACTCTTGGTGAATCAATTATTACTATTGGTGGAGCTGTATTAAAAACTAAAAATGGTGAAATTGAAGTTAACAATACTATAGAAGCTAGAATATTGAGATTTAAGAAAACTTTAAGATCTGAAGTTGCTAAGACTTTATTCAAGTAGGAGAGATAAATTATGGCTGATGAAATTTCTGCAGTAATAAATCAATTAGGATTTTCACCTGAAACAGTGATTGTTTTAGCTATTCTTGCAGTAGTTATTGTAGGTGCAGTTGTTGTTATTATTGCAAGCAGACCAGTATTAGATATTTATCCTTATCTCAATCCTATTGCAAGAGTAAGAGCTAGGAAAGGAAGATTATTCAATGAAAAACAACTTTCTGAAGTAATTGAATCTAGTAATATAGAAGAAATTACAAATTATCTTAGAGGATTTCCAGATTATGCTAATCATTTAGATGATTATTCATTAGAAAAGGCATTAGATATTCAGCTTGCAGAAACTTATGATTTGATTTCAAAATTAGCTCCTAAAGATATTCAAGATGCTTTCACAGTATTAGCTAAAAAATATGATATTAACAATATTAAAAGTTTAATAGCTGCTAAAGAAATGGGATTGACAGAAGATGAAACTTCTAATCTCTTAATTCCAGCTGGAAGACTTTACTCTGAAATAGAACATTTAGCTGATGTAAATACTGTAACAGATGTTATTGCTGGATTGGATAATACAGAATATTCAGCTGTTTTAGAGGATGCACTTCCTGAATATGAAGAGTCTAAAATGGTTTTACCTTTAGGTTCAGCTTTAGACAAATATTATTTGGAAAATTTATTGAAATCTTCTGGAATACCTTCTGATGAAAATTCACAGATATTATATTCTTATATTGGTGAACAGGTAGATGTATCTAATATTAAATTAATTATTAGGGCTAAAGCTGATGGATTATCTTATGATAAAGCTAGTTCATATGTAATCGCAGATGGTTATCAATTAAGAGAATGGAAATTAAAAGACATGATGGAATCTGAAGATGTTGCTGGGGTTATTTCTAGTTTAGAAGGAACAGATTATGCACCAACTCTTGGAGACTCATTATCTAAATATAATGAAACTGGTTCTATATCTGTATTTGAAAAGGCTTTAGATGAATATCTTATTGAAAAGGCTAAATCTTTTTCTACAAGAAAACCATTAGGAATTGGTCCAATTTTAGGATATCTAAGTCAGAAAGAAAGAGAGATTAAAAATTTAAAAATAATCATAAGAGCTAAAAGAGAAATTAACTTTCCAATATCGGAAATTAAGGAGATGTTAATATGAATTCTTTTATAGTTTGGAAATTAAAGAGAGTGCTAGTATGAAATCTGTAGCTGTTATTGGAGATTTTGATACTGTCACTGGTTTTCAACTTGGTGGACTTAAGGAAGGTCGAATTGTAAAAACAAACCAAGAAGCGGAAAATGCTCTTGATGAATTAATAGAGAATAAAATCTCAATTATAATAATCACAGAAAAAATAGCAGGTAATATAAGAGAATTTATTGATAAAAAAATAGGATCTGACTTATTACCAATGATTATTGAAATACCAGATAAATCTGGCTCATCTGAGATGGATAGTGACCCTATGGGTGAACTTATTAAAAGAGTTATTGGGGTAGAGATGGTTAAATGATTACTGAAGGAAATATTATTAAAATTGCAGGGCCTGTTATCATCGCAGATGGTATGAGAGGAACTCAAATGCACGAAATGGTTAAAGTAGGTGACGAAAAGCTTATTGGAGAAATTATCGAGCTTGAAGGAGATACTGCAACCATTCAGGTTTATGAAGAAACAGCTGGGTTAAAACCTGGCGAAATGGTAGAAAGTACAGGTGGACCATTATCTGTTGAACTTGGACCTGGTATAATAGGGTCCATTTTTGATGGAATTCAAAGACCACTTGAAGTAATAAAGCAAAAAACTGGTTCATTTATTGAAAGAGGCGTAGATGTACCTTCTATTCCTAAGGATAAAAAATGGACTTTTTCACCTTTAGCTAAAGTTGGAGATAAAGTAAAAGGTGGAGATATAATTGGTGAAGTTCAAGAAACTTCAGCTGTACTTCAAAAGATTTTAATTCCTCCAACCCTTGAAGGTACTATTAAAAGTATTGTTTCAGGTGGGGAATTTACAGTAGAAGAAGATATTGCTGAGATTGAAACTGATGAAGGAATTAAAAAAGTTCAAATGCTTCAAAAATGGCCAGTTAGAAAAGGGAGACCTTATAAAGAAAAGCTTGATCCTGATATACCTCTTGTTACAGGTCAAAGAATACAAGATACCTTTTTCCCAGTAGCTAAAGGTGGAGCAGCAGCTATTCCTGGACCATTTGGTTCTGGTAAAACTGTTACACAACAACAATTAGCTAAATGGGCAGATGCGGATATTATTGTTTATGTTGGTTGTGGAGAACGTGGAAATGAAATGACAGAGGTACTTTTAGAGTTTCCTGAACTTGAAGATCCAAAAACTGGAAATCCTTTAATGGATCGAACTGTTCTTATAGCTAACACTTCAAACATGCCTGTTGCAGCAAGAGAAGCTTGTGTTTATACTGGAATTACTATTGCGGAATATTTCCGTGATCAAGGTTATGATGTAGCTCTTATGGCTGATTCTACTTCACGTTGGGCTGAAGCTATGAGGGAAATTTCAGGAAGACTTGAAGAAATGCCTGGTGAGGAAGGATATCCTGCATATCTTGCTTCAAGACTTGCTCAATTTTATGAAAGAGCTGGAAGAGTTAACACTACAGGAACTGAAAGTAATGTTGCATCTGTTTCTGTTGTTGGAGCTGTATCACCTCCTGGTGGAGACTTATCTGAACCAGTTACACAGAACACTTTACGTATTTGTAAAGTATTTTGGGCATTAGATGCATCTTTGGCAGATAAACGACATTTCCCTTCCATCGACTGGTTACAAAGCTATTCCCTTTATGTTGATAGTGTTCAGGGATGGTGGAATGAAAATGCTGGTGTTGGTTGGAGAGACACTAGGGATGAAGCTATGGTTTTACTCCAAAAAGAATCTGAACTTCAAGAAATTGTACAACTTGTTGGTCCTGATGCACTTCCTGATAGTGAGCAGATTACTCTTGAAACTACTCGTATGATTCGTGAAGACTTCCTGCAGCAAAATGCATATCATGAAGTTGATACTTATTGTTCTCCTACAAAACAATATGAAATGTTAAATACAATTTTAATTTTCCAAAGAGAAGCTACAGCTGCTCTTGAACGTGGTGTTGCATCCCAAGATATTATAGCATTACCAGTTAAAGAAGAAATTGGTAGGATGAAATTTGTCCCTGAAGATGAATTCCCAACCAAGGTGAAAGAAATTCAAGAGACAATAGCTAAACAATGTAGTGAGGTGTAAAATATGAATACTAATATTAAAACAAGAGAATACACCACAGTTACCGAAGTTTCTGGTCCTTTAATGATTGTTGAAGGAGTTGAAGGTGTTGCTTATAGTGAGATTGTAGAAATTGAAACACCAGATGGAGAAAACAGAAGAGGACAAGTTCTCGAAGTTAAAAGAGATATAGCTGTTATTCAAGTTTTTGAAGGAACAAGTGATTTAAACACTAAAACTACTAAAACTAGATTTACAGGCGAAACAGCAAAGATTGGTGTTTCTTTAGATATGTTAGGTCGTATATTTGATGGTACTGGTAAACCTATGGATGGTGGCCCAGAAATAATTCCTGAAAAGGAGTTAGATATTAATGGTAGCCCAATGAATCCTTCTGCTCGTGAATTTCCTGCTGAATTCATTCAAACTGGTATTTCTACTATTGATGGAATGAACACTTTAGTAAGAGGTCAAAAATTACCAATTTTTTCAGGTTCTGGCTTACCTCACAATGAGTTAGCTGCTCAAATTGCAAGACAAGCTAAGGTTATTGGTGAAGATACGGAATTTGCAGTTATATTTGCAGCTATGGGTATTACTCACGAAGAAGCTAATTATTTCATGAATGACTTTGAAAGAACTGGTGCACTTGAAAGAGTTACAGTTTTCATGAATTTAGCAGATGACCCTGCTATTGAAAGGATTCTTACTCCTAAAATGGCTCTTACTACTGCGGAATATTTAGCTTTTGAGCATAATATGCATGTTTTAGTTATTTTAACTGATTTAACTAATTATTGCGAAGCTTTAAGGGAAATTTCCGCTGCTCGTGATGAAGTTCCTGGAAGAAGAGGTTATCCTGGTTACATGTATACTGATTTAGCAGGAATATATGAGCGTGCAGGACGTATAGCTGGTCAAGAAGGGTCAATTACTCAGATGCCTATTTTAGTCATGCCACAAGATGATATTACTCACCCAATTCCTGATTTAACTGGGTATATTACGGAAGGACAAATTGTTTTGAGTAGGGATATACATCGTAAAGGTATTTATCCTCCTGTTGATGTACTTCCATCTTTATCTCGTTTGATGAGTGGAGGTATTGGTGAAGAAAGAACTCGTGAAGATCATAGTGGAGTTTCTGATCAACTTTATTCTGCATATGCAGAAGGACGTGATTTAAGAGATTTAGTAGCTGTTGTAGGTGAAGAAGCTCTTACAGAAAGAGATCAGAAATTTTTACAGTTTGCTGATGAATTTGAAAAACAATTTATTACTCAAGCTAGAGATGAAGATAGGACTATTATAGAAACCTTAGATCTTGGTTGGAAATTATTAAGTTTACTTCCAAAATCTGAACTCAAACGTGTTAGAGAAGAACACATACCTAAATATCTTCCAAATAGTGAATAATATCGATTTAACTAAATCATACTACTGTGGAGGATAAAATGGCACAAGAAACAATCGAAGGGATTAATCCTACTCGAATGGAGCTATTGAAACTTAAGGACAGAGAAAAACTTGCTGTTAAAGGTCATAGTTTATTGAAAGAGAAACGTGATGCATTAATTAAAGAGTTTTTTGATATTTTAGATAGAGTTAAAGGATCTCGTGGAAATGCAGAAAAAACACTTAATGAAGCTTTTAATGATTTGACTTCTGCTCAAATTGTTATGGGCGATTTAGCTGTTCAAAAAGCCGCATTATCCGTTAAAGAGTCTGTTGATGTGGACATTGATTCAAGAAGTATTATGGGTGTTTCTGTTCCTTTAATTGATTCAAAAATTGATTCTAAGACTTTAATTGATCGAGGTTACAGTTTTGCTGATACTTCAGTTTTATTAGATGAAGCTGCTCGCAAGTTTGAAAAATCTTTATCTTTAATACTTGAGCTTGGTGAAATTGAAAAAACGATTTATCTTTTAGCTGCAGAAATTGAGTCTACTAAACGTCGTGTAAATGCTTTAGAACATATTATGATTCCAAGGCTACAAAACACGGTTAAATCTATTGAAATGAGACTTGAAGAGATGGAAAGAGAAAACTTTGTAAGGTTGAAAATGATTAAATCTTCAATGGCAGAGGAAGATGCATAGGTGGATTAAAAATGGTCAGAATCTTAAATCCAGTTGGAGAATTTAAAAGAGAAACTGAACATTCAAAAACTGGTAAAATGGATCTTGAAATGGGAGATATTCCTATTTTATCAAGAGTTATAGTAGCTGATGAAGATATTGAACTAAAGGAAGGTAAATCTGTTTCAATTAAAATAAAAGAGATTAGTATTCCTGCAAAGCATATAGCTACTATTGGAGCTTATGCAGCTAATAGACATGGTCATACAATTGCTGTTGGCTCAGAAACTCATATTCCATTATCTATGGATAAAGTTGCTGACAAGGCTGCTTTTGTTGTAATAGCGAATGGTAAAATAGAAAAAGGAGATCTTTTAGGGTTTTTATCTTTAATTCCAGTAAAGATAATTAATAAATTTGTAGAGTAATCATCTTTAAGATGATATTCTATTATATTTATTAATATTTTTTTGTATTAAATTATAAAAAAAATTTATTAATTGCTTTTCAGTGTAAAACATGAAACGTGATCCTTTTAAACAATATATTAAAGATCCAGATAGAAAAGCTAAGCTATATCTGCTTGTCACTGGAGCTATGATAGTTACAACAGCTTTAATAACTATTGGAACTATAGTATTTATTTTATTAATAATTGGAATAATCTAATTTCTTAAATTTTTTTATTTTTTTCATTATTTTATTTGAGATGATTTTTTTTATTTTTGAATAAGTAAATTATTTTTATTCTTTTTAAATATCTTAATATTATTAGTTTAAATTTTTTTATTTTGAATTCATTAGAGTTATTCTTTCTTCTATGTTTTTAGTAACTATTCCTAATTTAATTATAGCTTGATTAATTTCATTTTCATGAGCAATTACAGTAGCTAATGGTTGGTTCTTTTCAATAATTACTCCTTCATAAGGAACATCATATACATTTTCAAAGCTTAAGTTTCCAATCATTGATTTTTCTTTTGAAAAAATAATTTTTTTAATTGAATATCCTTCTGGCTTTGGAATATTAACTAATTCATTGTTACAAGCTTTTATATGAGCTTCTAATAAGTTAATGTTTAAAAGATTTTCTACAAGTTCATATGTTCCTTGAAATCGAGGGTTTATTTCAATGATATAAATACTATTATTATTTATTATCATGTCCACTCCATTAGATCCTAATAGTTTGAAATTAGCTATTAGTTTTTCAGATACTTCATTAATATTATTAATATTTAAGATTTTTTTTTGGGAAGGATTGTGTCTATTATCATTGTTAAATAAGTTTAATATATTAATGTCAAGGGGAGCAATGTTTCCACAGTATTTAAAACTATTTTTTATTCCAAAATCTGCTTCTGTTAACATTTTACTATTGATTACAGCTTTAGCTTCATTTTTCACTCCAAGAATTGATGAACTGATGTTTTCTCCAGGAATAAATTCTTGAACCAAAAAGTCAGAATCTTTTTGATTAAAATATTGGTTTTGCAAATTTAGAAGGTTGGAATCTTCATGATTAGAATATTGACTATTAAAATTCATAGCTTTAAATTCATTATTCCTCCTATAATTTAAATACTTAACTCCATATCCGCCAGATCCTTGAAGAGGTTTTATAATAAACTCTTTATCATCATGTTGCTTAGCTATTTCCATAGCCTCATAAATATTTTCATAGTTTACTTTGAAGGTTTTAGGAGTTAAAAATTTATTTTTTATTTTTTTATAAAATTTAAACTTATCTTCAACATTTTTGGTATTGTGATTTCCAATAATTTTTTTCTTATACTTTTTAAATTTACCTTTAAAGTCAATTGGTGAGATACCTGTTGATAAAACTATATAATCCACTTCATTCATCATTTCTTCAGATATTTCTAATAGTTTTTCATAGCTATAATTTTTTTCAAAATAATCACATGATTTTTCATTTATCTGTTTTAAAATATGTTTTTCTAAATATGGGGTTTTAAAATCTAAAGTTGAAAAATAGCTTCCAGAAAAAGTGATATAACCTAGTTTAAGTGCTGAGTTTACAATTGCTCGTGTATTAATTCCTAATATAAGCAATTTTTCCATTGATATGCCTTCGATAAATTCTTAATTTAAAAAGAAACTTAAAAGAATTAGGTTTTATAATATTTAAATAAAAAAAGAAATTAGAATAGTCCCGAGCGGAGTCGAACCGCCGTCTCCGGGTCCAAAGCCTAGAAGGATTACCACTACCCTACGGGACTAAAAGTACTTTTATGAATTTTATACATTGTTTATTGATTTATACTAATTCATAACTGATATAACTAATCATTATATTATCTAAATCAATTAGCTAAAAATATCAGCACCTCTAACTATAATTAAAGTTATATTTAAATGTATTGGTTATAAATTTTATTTATTGTTTAATATTAATTATTTTTATGATTTTTATGAATATATAAATATTAATATTTCATACATTTTATAATATTTCCTAATTTTTTTTATTGAAGATAACTATTATTTGATTTGTTTAAATAGATTTTATATTTCTCTTGATGTATACCACAAACATTTATTTGCCCATGAACAATCTTTACAAATGTATTTTAAATCTTTTTTATTTGAAAAAACATTATTAACTATTTTAATAAGTTTTGCATATGAATATTCCTTATTTTTTTCTAATTTAGTTTTTTTTAATATAGCTGAATCCATTTTAACAATTTTATCATTATTTTTTAATGACTCATTTAAACTTTTTGAGTTCTTAATACAAATATTTTCTTTCAAATTTGGGCATTTTTCACAGAAATCATCTGGAGAATTTGTTAAGATAACTTTAGTATTATTATTCTTTAAAATATTAAGTTTTTTTTCTAAATTCTCTTTGAATTTTTCACTATACCCATAACCTTGATATCCTTGTAAACAGAGAAGATGATGAGCTCGTAGTTTTATTATATTATCTTTTTTTTCCATTTATTCCACATTACTGATATTATAGTTAATGAAATAGTTTATTTGGCGATAATTTTAAAAAAGTTTAAAAATTTTAATTGTTTAAAAAATTAAAAAAGTTAAAAAGCTAAAAAATAAGTAAAAATTGAATTAGGTATAATATTTTTGAAAATGATTACACCTTTTAAATTTATTTAGGTAAAACAACTTTTGATAATGTAGCTGCGCCCCATATTTTAAATAAGTCACCAATAACAAATGGAGCAAGACCCATCATAATCAATGTTATAATATCTGGGAAGGTACCTTGGGTAAAGTAAATCCAAACACCTAAACCAATTAGCCCAGGAATATATATACATCCAAAATTAGCTATTAACATTAAAATAGACATTTTTTTAAATTTTCGACTTTGAGCATATTTTTCTGACATGTGTCCAATAAATGCAGCTGCAAATATAAATCCTATAAAGTATCCAAAAGTAGAACCTAGGAAAATACTTAAACCACTAGTCATCTCAGCAAACCAGTTTATACCTAAAATTCCTCCGAGAATATATATTATCTGACTTAAAACACCAAATCTTTTTCCAAGGAATAATCCTGAGATTAAAGCTCCAAAAGTTTGTCCAGTTATTGGAACTGGAGTCCAAGGGAGAGGCAATATAATTTGAGCTAATAGTCCTGTTAAACAAGCCATTAAGAATGCCATACCTAATTTTTCAACATTTGATGCATTATGAATCCTTTTAAAAATAGTATATCTTTTTTGATAATAGAAATCAATGTTAACATTCATAATATTTCTCCATTTTTATACATTTTTGTACAACTGTAGTTTAATAAATTGATTAATGTTTCTCTTGTATTTGTAAAAATTTCTTATCTTCTAAACAATAAAAGTATGTATGAATTATTATAAAAAATTTTCGCTAGTTAGGCTTTGGATAAAATATTTGTAATTAATGATTTATCTAACTTTTATTCTAATTTACAAAATTCAAATAAATATTTATTAAATTTAATAGATTTTAATTATAAACTATTTATTTTTAAATATATTAATTATTACTAATTTAATTATAAAATAAAAGAATTGTATTAGTATTTAAAATAATGATTATTTACAAAAATTATTTTCATGACTATAATTAAAATTGTCATTGTTTTATTAATCTTTGAATAACTGTGTTGTGTGCATTTATTTCGATTGTATCATCTATTTTATCCAATGATTTAATATCATACTTATTTTTTAAAGCATTTAATATCATATAATCAGCAAGATGGGGGTTTTTTGGTAAGATAGGACCATGTAAATAGCTAGCTATGAAGTTTTTATATATCATTCCTTCACTTTTTTCTTCTTCATTGTTTCCATATCCTAACTTGACATATCCTAGTGGGGTATAGTTGTGGTAAGTTCTACCACCATGGTTTTCAAAACCAATAATCTCTTTAGGTTTTAAATCTAGATTATTTTCAATTATAATATTCCCAGTTAATCTATTTCGTTGGTGTTGTGTTTCAATATCAAAAATTTCAAGAGAAGGAATTTTTTCATTATCCTCATTAATATAAGTGTTTCCAAACATTTGGTAGCTACCACAAATAGCTAAAATTACTTTTTCATTATCAATAAAGTTTTCCAAGTCTTTTTTTTGCTTTAAAAGATGTCTAGAAACAATATCTTGATCATTATCTGAACCTCCACCAATAAGAATCATATCTGCTTCTTCGATAGCTAGTTCCTTATCTACTGTGAGATTTTCTATTTTAAGATCAATTCCTCTCCAAATGCAGCGTTGTTTTATGCAAATGAGATTTCCTATATCTCCATAAAGATTTAAAATATCAGGATAGACATTGATTACTTTTAGTTCCATAATGATTCCTTGATTAATTTTTTTTAATTTCAAAAACTTATTAAAATTTTTATAAGCTTTTAAAAATTAATAAGCATAAACTTTTTATTTTTCAAAAATTTGTATTTTGTGTGTTGTTGTTGTTGTTGTTTTTTATTCTGATAATTTTTTCATTAAAATATTTTTAGCTATTGGTATAGCTGTAAAAGTTCCAACAATAAATACTTTTTCAATATTTTGATTTAAAATATCATTTAAAGATGTTTTAATATCATTTTCATTTTTAGATGGATATGTTTTTATTTTATTCCTGTCAAAGCCAGTATATTTAATTCTTAAAGCCACATCTTCTGCTCTAATACCAGAACAATAAAAATTAGCTATATTTTTCATTTTATTAATTTGTTCAATATCAGCATCCCATATCCAAGAAACATCTTTTCCATCAGCGGGTGTATCATTTAAGATAAACATTAAGGACTTTTCAGATTCATCATAAGAAAATGTTTTTAAAACTTCACTTAAACCAACAGGATTTTTTGAAAGAACAAGAACTATTGTCTTGTCTGGAAATTTAATAGTTTCCATTCTTCCTAATTTATAATCAAAACTTTCAATTCTCTCTTTAATAGAGGAGAGATTTAATTCATTTTCACATGTAAAAGCTATAGCTGATATAGAGTTGTATATGTTATAAATTCCAAGATATTTGAAGTAGATTGCTTCGTTTTCCCAATTCTTTGTTTTGATAATAAATTCATAGCTACTATCTTTAATATCAATTGATTCAACTAAATAATCTAAATTTGGTCTTTTAAAACCACATTTATTACAATAATATTTTCCAAGATTTCCATAACTAGTAAATTCGTAATTTAATTTATTTCCACATTCACTACAAAAAATAGTTTCAACAACTGTATCTGCTGATTTTGAAAATTTATTTTTATTTAATCCATAATAAACCTTTTTATTACTTAAATCATTAAATTTTAAAGAAGAAGGATCATCTCCATTTAATATTAAAGTTGAATCAAGGTTTTTTATTCCCTCATGAACTATTTTAATAGTATTTTCAAGTTCTCCAAATCGATCTAATTGGTCTTTGAAAAAATTTGTTAAAATTATATAATCTGGTTTATTAATATATTTTGTAACAGTAGGAATTGATCCTTCATCTACTTCAAAAACTCCCCAATCATAGCTATTTTTATTATTTACTATAAAAGAAGTCACAACACCTTGTATCATATTAGCTCCTTTTAAATTTGAAACTATATTATCATATTTACCATTTAAAATATGATTTATCAGATTATTGGTAGTTGTCTTCCCATTTGTCCCACTAATAATTAGAATTTTTCTACACTTTTTTCCCATTTCTTTTAAGATACTCGGATAGAGTTTTAAAGCTACTTTTCCAGGAAGAGCAGTACCTTGTTTTCCTAGAAGATTTAAACTAAAGAAAATTAGTTTTCCAATAAATACAGTAATATTAAATCGTAAATTTAGTGACATATATAATCATTTGCCTTATTAAATCAATTTAAATATTTGCATTGATTTTTATATTATTTTAGTAATTATTATTATTTTTATATTAAATTTATTTATATTTCTTGTTTTTTATATTATTTTAGTAATTATTATTATTTTTATATTAAATTTATTTATATTTCTTGTTTTTTATATTATTTTAGTAATTATTATTATTTT
>JAITUQ010000030.1 GCA_031286225.1 Candidatus Methanorudis spinitermitis | reverse complement strand
AAAAAAAAAAAAAAAAAAAAAAAAAAAAAAAAAAAAAAAAAAAAAAAAAAAAAAAAAAAAAAAAAAAAAAAAAAAAAAAAAAAAAAAAGCGAATATCATGTCAAAATTTGAAATTTTCATGGAAAGGTATAATGAAGCTGAAACTGAACAAGAAGAGGAAGAAGCATTACTTGAAGCTTTAAAAATTGCTGAAAAAAATAATGATATGGAAAAAATAGTGAAATGTCATTTAAAGTTAGTTTATTATAACCTATTTTCAGGTAATAATGTAAATGCAATGAATCAATTACTTTGGGTTATTTCAAATGTAACTGAGGATATGATTAATAATGATTGGGAAATATACTATGATTTAATATTGAAGAGTAAGTATATTACTGGATTAGTTAGAACACTAAACTATGAAAAAGATATGATAAAAGAACTATTTGAATGGGCTGAAAATCTATACACCAATGGAAAAGAAAATTTGAAGCCATTGCATGGAGTTTTAATCTATTATTATTGCAATGGTTTAGATTTAGGTTATGATATTGAAGATATTTTTAACAAATGGAAAGAAACTAGTAATGAATATTTTGATGATTGTGCTTCTTGTTTAAAAGATACAGAAATAAATTACTTTTTAAGATTAAAAGATTATAAAAAAGCTTTCACATTAGCTGAGGACTTTGAAAAAGAAAATATTTCATGTGAAGAAACGCCATCATTAACTTATTCTAAGCTATTATATCCATTAACAGATGAAAATCAACTAAAATTAGCTGATAAGTATTGTAAAAAAGCTTATAATCTTTGTAAAAATGATTTAAACCTTATTAGTGGGATAATAAGAGTTATTGCATATCTTGCCACAAGAAATACTGAAAAAGCATTTGAAATTTATTTAAGACATCTGAATTTTTTCGACAAAATTGATCAGGATTATGATCTGTTAGAATTATATTTTACTAGTTATATCTTATTTTCAAAACTAAGCAAAACAACAGATCAGGTAGTAGTTCCATTTACTAGAAATGATGAAGTTCATTATACAAATGAATTAATAATACACTTTAGAAACAAATATCAAGAAACAGCTGAAAGTTTTGATAAGCGAAATGGAAATAGCTATTTAACTAAATTTTTTAAAGAAAAAGAAGAGTGTTATTTAAATGGATCTAAAAATGATTTTAGAAAAAAATTGTTTAAAAGTATTAAAAAATAATTTAAAATTGTATTTAAACAATAATAATTATAAATTTAATTGTTTTGGTTAAGGATAAAATGGAAGAATATGATATCATTATCATTGGAGCAGGTCCTGCAGGATTAACTGCAGGAATATATGCTGGAAGACAAGGAACAAAAACTTTAATTTTAGATAAAGCAGTTGCAGGAGGAGCAGGCTTAGAAGTTCCTTTAATGGAAAATTATCCTGGATTTGAATTAATAGCTGGGATGAGTTTAATAGCTAAAACAAAAAAACAAGCGGAAAAAAACGTTGTAATCAAAGAAATGGAAGGTGTTGAATCTGTTGAGAAGATAAACAATGGATTTGAAGTAAAAACATCGAAAAATAGCTATTTTGGAAAATCTATCATTATAGCATCAGGAACTAAACATAAATTATTAGAAGTTCCTGGAGAAGAAAAATATAAAGGCTACGGAGTTTCTTATTGTGCAACATGTGATGGGCTTTTTTATAAAGATAAAAATGTTTTAATGATTGGTGGGGGAAATAGTGCAGTTCAGGAAGCTATTTTTTTAAAAAACGTTGGTTGTAATGTAACTCTTGTTCACAGAAGAGATGAACTTAAAGCTGAAGACTACCTTCAAAGGAAATTAAAAGAAAAAAAAATCCCAGTAATTTGGAATTCTTTTGTTAAAGAGATAAAAGGAAACAAAATGGTAAAATCTGTTGTTTTATCAGATAAAGATGGAAATACTCAAGAAATAGAAGTTCATGGAATTTTCATAGCTATTGGTGATCTTCCATTAAATCAAATAGCTAAAGAATTAGGTGTTGAATTAGATGATAATGATTATATAATTACAGATAAAACTCAAAAAACAAACGTTAAAAATGTTTATGCTGCAGGAGATGTTACTGGAGGAGTAAAACAATGGATTGTCTCCTGTGGTGAAGGTGCAGTAGCTGCTACCTACGCTTATCATGATTTAGAAAATATAAAAAAGGAGTAATCTTATTAATCAAATACACAGAGTAAAATATTTAATATTATTAATCAAAATACATAAAACCTATCAATTATTTAATCTTATTAATCAAGATATAATCAAATCAATAGTTTTAAAAAATTATTATAAATATATTTTATAATTTAAAAAATCAAAAACATCCTTAAAATAGCAAAAAAAAGCTAAAATTAGGGATTAAAATTGCATTAACTGTTTTATTGTTTGCATTAAGTTAAGTAATTATTAGATTTTAAATAAGTATATACTAAGAAAACAACTGTAAGCAATATAATAATAGGCAATATGAAACGTAGAGCCCATAAGAATAAATAAACAACAGCAGCTCCAATAAGAACAGCTAATACCAATAGCACTAAATCTTGAATTTCCATAAATTAATTATTGTATTAAATAGTATATAAATATCATCTCATTTTTATAAAAATTCTAAATCAATTATTATATAGTAAAATTAATGATAAAAAAAATTAAAACAATTCTAAATTAATTATTGTGTATTATATTAAATATTAGTAATAAAAAAAATTAAAAAAATTATATATTAGCTATTTTATATTATATTAAAAATTATAATGAAAACTTATTATTAAAAAATCAATGCAAACATATTTTCTCTAAATTAAAGCAACAATCAACAATATTTTAAAATAGGATAATTAATATAATGAATAAATAGTAAATGAAATATCAGTCGAGGAATATGAATGATAGACAACTTTGAAGATTTAAAAAACAAAGCAGTTGAACATAAACAAGAAATAAAAAGAGAAGGTTTAACACTCTCAATTGGAGATGATGAAGAAACATTTAGAATCTCTGGAATTGGTGAAAAAGCTGTAAAAATAGAAAAATTCATCAAATATGAAGAAATGATTGAAGCTATTGAACAAGGACGAGAAGATTGTTTAGCAGTAGCTATAAAAAAAGTTATAGAAGAGTATAAACCTTCTGAAGACTAATGCATTAAATAATTTTATATTTTTAAAATAAAAGTGCATAGTCTTTATTTTTATAAATAAATAATTTTTAAAATATAATTTCTAAAATAAAAAAAGTATGTCTTTTTTTTTAAAAAATAAGTAATTTTTAAAGTATAATTTCTAAAATAAAAAAAAATGTATCTTTTTTTAAAAAATAAGTAATTTTTAAAATATAATTTTTTATTTTTAAAAAATATATTGTATATTTTTTATAAATCATGGTGTAAAAAAATGTTAAATCCCTCTAAATTCATACAAGAATCTATCCAAAAAATCAAAAAAGAAATTGGTGATGAAAAAGCAGTAATCGCTCTTTCTGGAGGAGTAGATAGTTCTGTATGCTCTGTCCTTGTTAAAAAAGCTATTGGGAATAATTTAACAGCTGTTTTTGTCAATCATGGTTTGCTTCGTGAAGGAGAAGTAGAAGAAGTTCGTGCAATTTTTGAAGATAGATTGAACTTTGTTTATGTAGATGCAAGTGATGAATTCTTACATGCTCTTAAAGGAGTAAATGATCCTGAAAAAAAGAGAAAAATAATTGGAAAAGTATTTATTGATGTTTTTGAAAGAGAAGCAGAGAAAATTCAGGCAAAATTCTTAGTACAAGGCACAATAGCTCCTGATTGGATTGAAAGTGAAGGAAAAATAAAATCCCATCATAATTTAGCATTACCTGGAGGAATGGTTTTAGAAGTTCTAGAACCTATTCGAGAATTATATAAAGATGAAGTTAGAGAGATTGGCTTAGAGTTAAATCTTCCAAAAGAATTAATTTATAGACAACCTTTTCCAGGTCCTGGACTTGCTGTTAGAGTTATAGGAACATTGACAAAAGAAAAATTAGCTATTTGTAGAAAAGCTGATGAAATTGTAAGAGAAGAGGTAGAATTAGGTAGTTTTCAAAATGAGCTATGGCAATATTTTGCTGTATTAACTGATACATTAGTCACAGGAATTAAAGGAGATGAAAGAGATTTTGGATACTTAGTTGTTTTAAGATTTGTTGCATCTCTAGATGCAATGACAGCTAATGTTCCAGAATTACCTTGGGAACTTATAAGAACAATATCTGATAGAATAACAACTGAAGTAAGCGATGTGACTCATGTTTCCCTATCTCTAAGTGATAAACCACCAAGTACAATCGAATTTGCATAATTATTTATAAATACTTACCTTATATAATGAAATAAGATATATCGACAAAGTGATATTATGAATAATTTAGATCCTAACGATCAAAAAACTAAATTTTGCATATACTGTGGGAAAAAAATTCCAATTAATGCAAAAAAGTGTAGCTATTGTTTTCAATGGTTAGATGATGAAATTTCATCAGAAAAGTCTTATAATAATATAAATACAAGAGTAGCTACTCCCTCTTATAAAAATAATGAGGAGTATTCAAAAATCATTCCTATGAGAAGATTTTATCTTCTTATGATACTTACTATGGGTTTATACAGTATATACTGGTTTTATAAAAATAGTAGCTATTTAAGAGATGAATTTGGAAAAGACATTAGTGTTGGTTTAAGAACATTAGCTTTTGCAATTATTCCAATAGCTAATATAATAGTATTCTATGAATTATTAAATGAAATGGAAAGGATAATTAAAAAAAAAGGAATAGAAACTTATTCTTCCGGATTAAACATTTTGATTTGGCTTTTTGTCCCATTCGTTGGAATGTGGGTTTATATAAATATTCAAGAGTCTTTTAATGATTTTTGGAGAATCCAAGAACCTCATCTTCCTGTTAGACGAGAATTTGATAATGGTGAAATATTAGTAATGGTATTTACAACCATGATATTATCAGCACTAGTACTTTTATATATTTTCTTTTTAGTATACATTCTAAGTAATCCATAATATTACTATTATTAAATGTCATAAAACTTTTTTTCTTTAATATTTTATTTTTAATAGCTATTAGAGATTAATATTGGTTAAATAAGAGTAAAATATGATAAATTCTAAAAATACCTATTTAAAAAAGTTGACAGATAAAATACAAATGAAATCTGTGAAAATAGGTAAAGATTTAGATGGTAGTACTCCTCCTTCAGTTTTCATAGGGCGATGGAGTTATCCTAAAGTTTATGCAGGTCCAATGATGGTTGCAGAACAAGGAGATACCTCAATTATGGATTCTCCTGAATCATGGATTGGTGAAAACAAAAGTCAGGAAGATATAATAAATTATCGTTTAAATCTCGTACGAGGAAAACAACTTATTAAAATTAATGATTTAGATAACCCATTTATTGAAAAATTACAAGATATTTCTTTATCATCCACCTCAACAGATAGTGAAGCTACTTTTGGCAGAAAACCACGAGGATCATTATTTAGTGAAGACAGTACTCCTCATGGTCCAAGTGCTGTAATAGAAAAATTTGATATTGATAGTGTCCGTTGGGATAAGCAATTAGAAAAAACTTATTATGATACTGATTTAAAAGCTACTGAGGCGGTTATGAATCTCCACACTAAAGATGTTCCATTTTCTGCTTTTCAAAAAGCTTTTTCTGTTGGAGCTATTGGAACCGGGAAAAGAAGAAAACTTGTTCCTACGAGATGGTCAATTACAGCTTGTGATAGCTCAATAGCTAATACTTTGTTAAAAGAAGTTAGAACTTATCCAATTCTTGATACTCATAGAGTTTATGAGTTTTCAAGCTTGAAAAATTACTATGCAATTATTTTATTACCTATAGAATGGCAGTATGAATGGATGGAAGCATTTATAAAGATTTTAGGAAAAGAAGAAATGATTTTCTCTGACTGGGAAACAAATACAGATAAAAAAGAATATTCAAGAGTTGGAGGGTGTTATTATACTTGTAAAATGGCAGTTCTTAATTCATTAGCTAAACAAAAATTTCAATCAGGAGTAATTGTTCTTAGAGAAGCTTATTCTGGATATGTTCCTCTTGGAGTTTTCAATGTTAGGGAAAATGTAAAATATGCTATGGAACAACCATACAAAGAATTTGAAACATTGAACGAATCTCTAAAATATTTGGGAGGAAAATTAAAAATTCCTATCAATAAGTATGTTAAGAGAAGTGACTTATTGAAAGAACTATTGCGATCTAAACAAACTACATTAGACACTTTCTTTAAAAAAGACTCTTAAAAATCTATACCTTTTGTGTTCTGAAAAGTAAACAAGAATTATGTTAAAAAAAATATATAAAATTTAATCTCAAAAAAATTAAAAAATTCAGTTATTTCCAAAATGGAAATAATTCAAAAAAAAATCTATATTTATAAGTCACTACTACATAATAAGGTTTATAACCATTTTTAGAGTTATACCCTACTAATTTCCACTTATTAGCCTTAAAAGATTTAATAAAATAAGTATTCTTCCCATTTACCTTTTTTTACAAAAGTTATTTTAGCATTAAGCAAATACTAATCAGAAGGAGGATAATAACCACTATTCCTAAAAACACCTGTTTGATAACCTGGACTTCCACCATGAGTTTTATGATTGTAATTCCTACTACAATAGGTTAATGCTACAAAATCCTGCTGTTTAGAATTTATTTTTTTTCTCACACCATAATTACTGCCTTTAAAATATATTTTACCTATGTTTTTTGTATAATAGTAATTCCTATGAGTTTGAGACTATTTTATGGAAAAACGTGTATATATCTATTTGCGGGGTCAAATAATGTAATTATTTTTCTTATTCTGTATTTAGGTATCTTCTTATATGGTACATTCCAGCTGAAACTGAGCTTACAGCTATTCTATATCTTGCTACAAATAAAATTAATAAAATTAATATTTTTTTATTTTTCATATATTTGTTCACCTCGTAATTTATTATGTTATCTTTTCTTATTTTTAGAAAATATAATATTTAATTAGCTAGAATGAAAAAATAATAAATAAAATGAAGTAAGGTCAGGAAAAGATAAATATTATGGTTGAAAATACAATGAAAAAAAATATACAAACCTCTACGTTATTCACTTTCTTAAAACTATTTGCTCATTTCATAATCCTTCCCTGACCTTGTTTAAAATATTATTTTTTACTGGTTTATAAATGGTTATTATGAATGGTTATTCGTTTAAGAATAAATGAAAGTAAGAAAAATGAATGATAAAAATCTCACTTAAAGAGACTCCTTCCCTCACAAAAATATAATTAAATTAATGTTAATTTCTATAGACATATAATTATAATTCATAATTCTAGCATTAGTATTTTTTCAATATTATTTATCTAATTATTAATAAATAAGATATTCATTTCCAGTGTAAAAATTATTAATTATAGAAAATTATTTATAATAATATAATATACCTAATAATAATCTCATTTCAAGTATAACAAAAAATATCTTAGATAATAAAGATACATATAAGTATGTATAATACATACATATACATACACCTAAAAACATGCCCCTCCTATAATACACTTGAAATGATTATATATTGGTGATTTTAATGAGTAAAATAATATTAATTTTAATGGCAGTTATCATGATGGGGATAATAGCTACTGTTGCAGTAGGAATAATATTTGTTTGGAATTCAGGAGAACATAATGTACATGAGACAGCAGAAATACATTATTTAAATGATGAAAAAATTAATCTAGAAAATAAACTTAAAAACTTGGAAAAAGGAAGTCCCGAATACATAAAAACATTAGATGAAATCAACAACACAACACACCATATAAACAACATTAAAAGTCATAAGCATAATTAATTAATCTACCTCCTAAAATTATTTTATGCTATTTTTTACTATTTTTTTGTTTTTGATGAAAAAAATTATGAAATAAAAAAAGTGAGAAAACCTCAGTTTATATCACTAAAACTTTTTAAAACCAATAAATGAAAAAAATTAACAAAAATATGATGAATTTTATTCTTATTTTTAACAGCTTTTGAGATTTAATATTTTTATTTCTAGGAAAATAGCTATTTATATTACTCAAATAACTTTAAAAATTTCGGTTGGCTTGAGCTAAAATACCAGGTTCTAAAGCTTTAATACCATCATGTAAAGCTTTTTCAATGTCAAGAGAACCAACAAGTCTATCTTCAGTTGCACCTAAAGGTAACTCAACAACTTTTATAGGTTTTTTAACAACTGAAACATTGCCAGTAGCTAGCTTGTGGTTAAATTTATAAAGTTCAAACTCTTTATAAGTAGTTTCATCACAATTAAAAGCACAATTTTTAACTACTTCGATTTCTGGTAGAAGATCAGCTAATGCTCTAACAGTAGTGGTTTTTCCAGTTCCACGATCACCTTTAATTAAAACTCCACCAATTGAAGGATTAATTGCATTTAAAATAAGAGATTTTTTTACAAATTTATGAGATTAAAATAAAGTTTTATAATTTAAATGACAATATTAAAGATGAACTTAATGTTATATTATTTAGCAATATTATTAAGGAAAATAAAAATAAAATTTAAGAAAATCTAAATAAAAAATAAATAAGAAATAAAATTTAAGAAAATAAAAAATAAAATAAAAATAAGAAAAATCTAAATAAAAAATAAAATAAATAAAAAAGTGATTTTTTTCATAACTTTATTTCTTCATCTGTTTTTTAACCAGATTATTGAAAGAATAATAGTAAGATTTTAAAGATTTTTTAGTTTTATAAGTATTTTTTGATGTATAATAACCTTCCGAATTCAGAACTCTGATAGTTACTTTATTTTTCCCTTTAACAAGGTCATAACCAGTAATGAACTTGTTTTTATAATAATAATCTACTTGAATTGTGCTACCTTTAATGAAAGCATAATACTTAATAGTTTGACCTTTAACTTTAACAGATCCTGAATCAAACTTTTTCCATTTTGCAGCATCAACTGTATCAGCAAAACTTAATGTTCCTACTGCAAAAACACTCAGCAATAAAAAAACTATAAATACATTTTTTTTTTGATATCAACATTGTCACCTATAATTTACTGAATAAATATTATTTTATTATACAATGTACATATTATATTTTTGCAAGTCTCATACTTAAATTATACTGAACTTTTTATTTAAACCATATTATTTTTAGCTATAATAATTTTCTTTCATAGGTTAATATTTTATCCATAGCTAAATCAGGATTATAAACTTCTTCCAAGTCATAATAACGACCATTAGCTAAAAAAGCTAATTCCATGTTAATATTGCGCCCATGTTTATATTTTTTATCAAAATCAATTATTATTGTATAAATTTTATTTTCACCTAACTCTTTTCCAATAGCTAAAACATCATTAATAGGATTACCACTAGTATTTTTAATATAGCTATCTTTTAAACCTACATTAGGCATTCCATCTGAAAGTACTATTAGCATTGGGATAAATTCTCCTTGTTTTTTCTCTGTTTTAAGTATATCTAATGCTTTTTCTAGTCCCGCAGCCATTGGAGTAGTTCCACCAACTGAAATTGTATCAAGTTTATTGAAAAATGAGCTAGGTCTTTTGGTGTTTGGAATAATAAGTTCTGATCCTTGCCCTTTAAATCCAATAACAGCTAATTTATCTTTATTTTTGTTAATGTTCTGTATTATTTTTGTTAAAATACCTCTAATCTTATTGATCTTCCTTTTTGAAATCATGGATCCGCTCATATCAACTACAATAGCCATACTTGCTTTTGCTTTATGTTTTCTAATTTTTTCTCTTAAATCGCCAGTTTGAATATCCATCTTTAAGTCATTAAACTGAGATCCGCCTCTTTGTTTTTTATTTGAGTGAAGAGCTGCAGCACGAAGTGTTGCATCAATAGCTATATCTCTTGAAGCAGAATGTGGAAATTTACTTTTAACATATTTTCCTTTTTCACTTTTTGATTCAACTCTAGATCCATATACTTTTTCTTTTTCTCTACCTTCCATTACAAGCATTTTTTTAATATCTTTTTCAAGAGAATCACTTTCAAATTCATCTAATTTTCTTTCATGAATATTTTCTAAATAGTTAACTCCTAAATCATTCTCTGAATTATCTGATTCAGTTGAATCTGCTTGAAGGTGATTTTCATCCTCATTTTCGTTATTATCATCAAAATTAAACCCTTGATCTTCTTGTCCGTTTTCCCCATAATCTTCATCTTCATCAAAATCAGGGTTTCCATCTCCCCCATTATTTATCTCATTTTCATTAGAATAATTTGAATCTAAGTCTGAATTTTGATCTTCTTCTTGATTTAAGTTATTTTGATTATTTTCTTCTAGATAATCTTGGGAGTTTTCTTCTTGTCTATCTTCTCCATTACCTTGTTCTTCTTCCTCTTCTTGATTATCTTGTTCTTCTTCCTCTTCTTCAGTAATTTCATTTCTAATTTGTTGTACTTGGTTTGGAACGTCACATTGTGTTAATTCACCTAAAACCAAAGAAATAGCTTCTTCTAAATCATCATAATCAACATGTAAATGATTATTAAAAGCAGCTATTGTTTTTGCAGTTTTTAAAATAGAGATATCACTCCTATGACCCTCACTACCTAAATTTAATGTTATTCTTCCTATTATTTCTATTAAGTCATCATCAATTTCAACATTATTTAGAATCTTTCTAGCTTCAATAATTCTATTCTGGAGTAGTTTTTCTTCCTCTTTAAACTGTTCATTAAATAAAATTGGGTCTTTTTCAAACTCTTCTCGTCTTTTCATTATGAGAATCCTATCTTCTATATCAAAAATACTTTCTACTCCAATTTTTAATCCAATCCTATCTGATAATTGTCCTCTTAATTCACCTTCTTCTGGATTCATGGTTCCAACTAGTATAAATTTTGAAGGGTGAGAAATAGAAACTCCTTCTCTCTCAACAATGTTAACACCATATGCAGCAGCATCCAACAGTACATCCACAAGATTATCATCAAGAAGATTAATTTCATCAATATATAATATATTTCGATTGGCTTGAGCTAAAATACCAGGTTCTAAAGCTTTAATACCATCATGTAAAGCTTTTTCAATATCAAGAGAGCCAACAAGCCTATCTTCAGTTGCACCTAAAGGTAACTCAATAACTTTCATAGGTTTTTTAACAACTGAAACATTGTCAGTAGCTAGTTTATGGTTAAATTTATAAAGTTCAAACTCTTTATAAGTAGTTTCATCACAATTAAAAGCACAATTTTCAACTACTTCTATTTCTGGTAGAAGATTAGCTAATGCTCTAACAGCAGTGGTTTTTCCAGTTCCACGATCACCTTTAATTAATACTCCACCAATTGAAGGATTAACTGCATTTAAGATAAGAGCTTTTTTAATCTTTTCCTGACCTACAATAGCTGTGAAAGGAAAAGGATTTTTTTTCATAATCTCACCAAACATCATTTATTTTATAAATTAAATCAATTATCACAATTAAATTAATATCAAATGTTATTATCTAATCAAAATATGATTAAAACTATTTAGTATTATATTGTTTTTTATTGTTTATTTATTTATAAAACTTAAAAGAAAAAAATCAAATTAAGAAATTTTTTTAAAATTTGTTTTTTATTTATGTTTTTAAAGTATTATATAAAAAATTATTAAGTAAATTAAAAATTACTTATTAAATAAAAGTTATTAATTTAATTTATTAATATTTAGAACTTTATTTGCTTAAGTTAACAACATTTAAAGATAAGAAAAAAATAAATATTAAAATTAATATAATATTACTCATAAGAAAAAAATCTTATGAAAATAAATATTTCTTTCATTAAAAAATTAAAGGTGATTCTATGTGTACTGTTGGAGGACCAATGGCAGATGTAAAAGTGAAAAAATTAAAAACTAAACGTTATAAATGTTTAGATTGTGGAAATGAATTTAAAGGTTTAGGTAAACGAGTTATATGTCCATCTTGTCAAAGTGACAATGTAGAAGAATTATAACTTTTTTCAAAATTAAAAAGCCCAGATAATTATAGCTTTAATAAATTATAAAACAATCTTTTTTTATAATTTTTATTTAATTTTTTATAATTTTTTTATATAATCTGTGTAACTCATTTTTTGTACCTCTTTAATTTTTTTTTACAAATTTATGAGATTAAAATAAAGTTTTATAATTTAAATGATAACATTAAAGATGAATTTAATGTTATATTATTAAACTTCCTACAATTTTTAGTTTAATTTATATTTTATTAAAAAAACAGAACCAAATCTCTTGAAAAAAATAGGACTCTCCTAAAAAAGCAGAACCGAATCTTTAAAAAACAACAGAAAAAAATAAAAACACAGGACTGAATCTTTTGAAAAAAGCAGAAATCAAAATTGACCCATCAGAAATTCTTTTTTTAATTGGAGATACTGGTATTGTAGGAATTGTAAAAGTAGCAACTGAAAAAATGCTTTTTATTGGAACTCCAGAAAAAGAAGAAATTGTAGTGTATCTAGAAAAAGATGACATTATTGCTATTTCTTCATTTAAAAAAGGAGAAAAATATGAAAAAGGAATTAAAGCTATGGCTTATATTACAAGAGAAATTGAATCTCCAATTATTGTTCTTCCAAAAGATCATCCTAGTTCAAAAAGATTGAAAATGGTTTTATCCATTGGAGATACTGTAAAGCTTGATTGTAATATAACCCCTGGAACTCATCCTGAACAGGATATTTTATGCTCATGCAATAGTTTATCAGGTTTAAGAATTGATAAAACCACTGATGGAGTGTCTATTGAAGGTTTTATTGAAAATTATAAATTAGAAAAATTTTAATAAAAATAAATAAAATTAATCCTTTTATTTTTAAATTTAGTTATAATACAAAAAATAATTTTCTTGTAAAAAAAATAGATAAAAAAAATATTATAAATAATTCCCCTATAAAAAAAATCAAAACAAAAATAAATATTCTCTTGGAAAAAGATTAAAATAAATATTATCAATAAAAGATTAAGTATTGTGAATATTAATAATAAAAAAAATAAAAATAAAAGATAACCTAGATAAAACATATAATTGAGTACTCATATGATAATTGAAAACTTTTTTCAAATATTTGGACAAGTTTTAGTTTTAATAACTATTGGATTACTTTCTCTACTAATAATAGCTCTAATTTTAGGCAAAATATTAATTAAAAAAGATGTTTTAATTTTCCCAAAATTAATAGTTTTTTCATTAGATGTTTTTTATTCTCCTTTAAAAAGAGTAGCTAAAAGTTTAGGCTTTGATGATAATATGGTTGATCATATTGGAGTTGAAGTTAGGAACAAAATTAATGAAAAAAAATTTAGGCAAATAAAGAATAATAATAAAATTTTAGTTTTGCCTCATTGTCTTAGACATCAAAAATGTGAAGCTACTTTAAATGAAATGGGACTTAATTGTAATTGTTGTGGAAAATGCTCTATTGGAGTAATAAAACCAAAAGCTGAAAGTATTGGATATAAAGTTTTTATTATTCCAGGCTCTACATTTATTAAAAAAATTATCAAAGAGAATAAATTTGAAGCAGTTCTAGGTGTAGCTTGTTATGAAGACTTGAACTTATCTATGATGAAATTATCTGGTTTTAATCCTCAAGGAGTTTTACTTTCACGAACAGGTTGCTTTAAAACAAAAGTTGATGTCAAAACAGTTCTTGAAAAAATTGGTTATGAAACAAAAAAGGATTATAAATTAAATTATAGTTTAAGTAATGATATTGATTTATGTGTTGATGAAAAAATAAAAAAAGTTTAAAGTTCTCTAATGAATAAAAAAGAAATCATTTAACAGCTAAACCCTCTAGATAGTATTATGCAAATTACCAAAACATAGTTTTTCAAAATCAGTTTAATTTATTGACTTTTGTAATTATTAATGTTTAATAAAAAAATCAAGAAAATTTAGTTCTTAGATAAGGATTAAATTAATAAAAACTTTTTTCTAATATAAAAACATGAATATTTGTTTTTTTATTATAAAAACATAAATATTAGTTTTTTATATATATAATACATATTAAAGATTTTAAATATAATTAAATGAATAATTACAATATTTTGGAGACTTATGATGAATAAAAGATATTTTGCTTTAATAACCATTCTAATAGCTATGATAGCAATACTAGTAGGACTATATGAATCGGATCTATTATCGCCGAAAACAGACTTTGATAATAAATTTATGTCAGGCACTATTCATGGTGATGTAGTTTTAAATAAAAATTCCCATAGACATAATGACTGGTGGGAGACGTATGTAGATAAGGCAAATAATATTTCCTACACATTTTTTATATTAGAAAATGGCACTTTATTAATGGAAATTTTTAAATATTCTGGTTTTCAAACAGTGGAATCAAAAACATATAATAATGTAAAATGGCATATTTACTTTTTAAAAACCCAAAGATCATCTACTACTTTTAATAATGAAAACTCAACTATTTTTGAAACACCTATTTTTTATTACAATTATATATGTGCTTCTAAACAAAATGGCACTTATTATTTTATTTTTATATTTAGTCCTAAAGTTTTAGGTAATGAATCATTAAATTCAGATTTATTTAGTAACTATGTTGAACCATTACTAAAAACTATAAAGATTAAAAATATTGATAATGCTCCAACATTTCAAGAATTATTTAAATCAACTACTATTTAACTTATTGATAATTTAGGATTATTTTAAGTCAAATTTTAAGTTATTGGATAACTTAAAATAAAAAAACTAACTCACTAAATTATTGGATTACTACAATAAATAAATCAGCTTTATTTATTGAATGAGTTCTGATTAATATTATTAATGATACTTTAAATATTTTATATAACTTTTAATAATTGTGATTAAATGAAAATAACAATTTTTCATGCAAATGAATGTGAAAAAAAGAAGTGTACATCATATAAAATGGAAAAATTAGGTAAATGTAAGTTGATTTATAAGGTTAATCAAATTCCAAAAGGAGCTATTGTTCTAAATCCATTTGCACAGAAATCTGTTTCTTTAGAAGATAAAAATGTTGTTGAAAAAAGAGGGATTATTGGATTAGATTGTTCTTGGAATAAGATTTCATCTTCAGCTACTTTTTTTAATTTAACAAAATATCATCGTAGTCTTCCTTTTTTAATAGCTGCAAGTCCAGTTAATTATGGAAGTCCTTGTAAATTATCCACTGTTGAAGCTATAGTTGCAACATTATATATAACTGATTTTAAAGATGAAGCTAAAGACATTATAAACAGTTTTAAATGGGGACATACTTTTATTGAATTAAATTTTGAACTTCTTGAAGACTATAGTAATGCAAAATCAAGCAAGGAAGTTGTAAATATTCAAAATGAATTTTTAAAGCAATACAGCTAATTTAAGTTCTATTAACATAGTTAATAATTTTATTTTTTTTGTAAAATTTTGAAAAATAAAAATAATAGCTAAAAAGTCAAATTTAAATACTATTAAATCAATAGTTTTCATGTTATAATTAATCATGAAACAATCAAAAGAATTCTGTTTTTTCCATGATTTTTTATTCATTTTCTAGCAATTAAAAATTAAAACAAATAATGGAGGAATTATATGGCAAGGTTTGAAGAAGCCGAAAATAGAATCTTCAAGGTTAAAATTTGTTTAAAATGTAATGCACGTAATCCTGCAGCAGCTACAACATGTCGAAAGTGTGGTTACAAAGGATTAAGATACAAGGCAAAAGAACCAAGAGGATAATTCTATTCTCTTAAACTTTTGTATTTAAATTTAAACTTATTAATCGAATAAATAATTAAAAAAAAATAAATAAATAAGAATAAATTAAAAAATTGATAATAAGATTAGATTAATAATAAAATTAAAAAACAAATCCTAATACAATTTTACATTATTTAAAAACAAATACTTTTTTTCAAATAAAAAAAAAACATTAATTTTCAATTGATTTAATATCTTTTTTTATTAAAATGAATCAATTTATTTTAATGATTTTTGTTCTTAATTAAAAAATCAATAGCTATTATATTATTAACTTCATATTTTTTATAACAATTGTTATTAAAAACTATTTATAATAAGTGTCATTATAAAACTTAAAAACTTTAAAATATTAATAAGTATAAAATATTATTAATTTAAACCCTAAATATTTAAATTATTAAGTATTATTTAAATTTAAATGTAATTAAAATATCTACTAAATAAAAACCTATATTAGTTCATATTATTTAATTAAAAAGTTAAAAAAAACAAAAAATATTATCATAATTAATTTAATAAAATTAAAAAATTTTTTAAATTTAATTTATTTACTTAACTTACTTAATTACTTTAATTTTCGAAAATCAGTAATAATAGATTAAAAAGATAAAGAATAAAATTGTAGGAATCCAAATGATAGTTGAAAATCAAATCAAAGATATTTTAAAAAACCGTAAAGTCCATTTAACCTTAATTGATCCTGATGAACAAAGTCCTGAACTTGCTGTTGAAATAGCTAAATCAGCTATTGCTGGTGGAACTGATGGGATAATGTTAGGTGGATCTACTGTTGATGGGGGAGACGTTAATAAAACAGCTAAGGCATTGTCTGAAAGTATTGATCTTCCTATAATTATTTTTCCAGGAAATACAAGTAATGTAAGTAAGTATGCTGATGCTATTTTTTTCATGAGCTTTTTAAATTCAAACAATCCCTATTGGATTATAGGAGCTCAAGCTTTAGGAGCTCCATCAGTTAAAAAAGCAGGGATAGAAGCTATTCCTATGGGATATATGGTAATACAACCTGGAGGAACAGTTGGTTGGATTGGAGATGCTAAACTTGTTCCAAGAAACAAACCGAAAATTCCAGCTGCATATGCTATGGCTGCTCAAGCACTTGGAATGAGATTTTTCTATCTTGAAGCTGGTTCTGGTGCAGAAGAACACATACCTCCAAAAATGGTAGCTTACTGCAAGAAAGCTACTGATGATATGGTTATTGTTGTTGGTGGAGGTATTCGTGATGGGGAAGCTGCGTACACTGTAGCTAAAGCTGGAGCAGACATTGTTGTAACAGGAACTATTGTAGAAGAAACAGACGATGTTAAAGCTAAAATTTTTGAGATTGTTTCTGGAATTAGGAAAGCTTCTGATTAAAAATTTTTTGTAGTGGTTTCATGAAAACAAATACATTAAAAGCAATAATTAACATAAAAAATTTCAATAAAAATGATTTTGAAGATATTTACCCAAGGAATAACAAAATTTCAACAAAAAACAGGATTAATTCAGTTGGAGATTCATTAGAATTTTTTGTCAAAGATGCCTATTCAAATGGATTTAAAATCATAGATAAAGATGAAATTTATGAAAAATATTTTTCTTTTTTTGGAAGTAAAAATCACCCTCCTGATGCAATAGTTAAACATAGCGATGCAATTGAAGTAAAAAAGACAGGAAGTTTTAGTGGTGATATACAACTTAATAGCTCTTATCCTAAATCAAAACTCTTTGCTGATAATCCATTAATAACAAATGCTTGTAGATTATGTGAAGATAATTGGATTGAAAAAGATATGGTTTATGTTTTAGGAGTAATGAGAGGGAAAATTTTAGTATCTATACTGTTTATATATGGGGATTGCTTTGCCGCTGAAGCGAGAATTTATGAAGATTTAAAAGATAGTATAACAGACTATCTTGAAAGCTCAGATAATACTTCTGAATTTTCTAAAACTAATGAAATTGGAAGACTGAATAATGTAGATCCTCTTAAAATTACCAACCTCAGAATCAGAGGAATGTGGCTATTGAAAAATCCTTATCACATTTTTAATGATTATCTTCAAAAAGATAATAACTCAAATTTTACAGTCTGCAGTATAATCCTTAAAAATAAATTTGATTCTTTTCCTGATGAAGACAAAAAAATTATTATTGATGATGAAGATATTAAATATAAAGAAATAAGAATAAAAAATCCTGACAATCCTGCTCAATTTTTAGATGCGGTTTTAATAAGGTATGATCGAATATGAAAGTAGCTTCTTTTTTTTCGGGTGCTGGTGGTCTTGATTTAGGTTTTACAAATGCTGGTTTTGATTTTGTTTTTGCTAATGATAATTGGAAAGGCTGTTGGAAAACTTTTGAAAGAAATCATGGCTTAAAAATCAATAGGAAATCTATTGAAGATATTAAACCTCATGAAATACCAGATGATGTAATTGGTTTTGTAGGAGGTCCGCCTTGCCAAAGTTGGAGCTTAGCAGGTGCTATGAAAGGAATGGAAGATCCTAGAGGTCAATTATTATACCATTATGTGAGATTAATTAAAGCTAAGAAACCTTTGTTTTTTTTGGCTGAGAATGTTCCAGGAATGGTATGTAGAACTCATTTAGATGAATTTAACAGTTTTGTGAATTCATTGAATGAATTAGGTTATAATACTACTTATAAAGTTTTAAACGCAAATGATTATGGTGTTCCTCAAGATAGAAAAAGAGTTTTTGTTGTTGGGTTTCATGAAAAATTTGGTGAAAATTTTTCTTTTCCTAAACCTTTAAAAAATAAGTTAACTCTTAAAGATGCTATCTTTAATCTATCAGATCCTTTACCTACTAGGAACAAAAACAAAGCCAATCCAACTAATTCTTTAGAAGTTCCAAATCATGAATACATGACGGGTGATTTTTCGTCAATGTATATGTCTAGGAATAGGGTGCGATGTTGGGATGAGCCTTCTTTTACTATACAAGCTGGAGGAAGACACGCTCCTTGTCATCCTCAGTCTAATAAAATGGTTAAAGTAGAGAAAGATAAACATATTTTTGATCCAGATTCACCAAAACCTTATAGGAGATTATCTGTTAGAGAATGTGCTAGGATTCAGACTTTTCCTGATGATTTTGTGTTTTATTATGATAACATAGCTGATGGATATAAAATGATTGGTAATGCAGTTCCTGTTAAATTATCTGAAGCAATAGCGAAAAAAATTAAAAAATATTTATAATACTTTTTTGAATTACAAATAAAGATTAAACTTTAAAAAATTTCTCATTAATATATTATATGGAGTAAATATGCTAGAATCACTTTACACCAAAGCTATCGAAAAAAAAGGAACAATCATTGACCAGATTGATGATTATAAAGACAATGATTTAGATATTTCTAAGTTTTGGAAAGATGAAGAAATCCATGAATATCTGGGTGATTTAACTATAGCTGCTGGAGATGGTAGTAAACATGAAAAAAAGCTTTTAAGCTTTTATTTTTATGCGATAGCTGCTGAAACTTTAATTTACACTAATGAACTATCTAAAATTGAAAGTTCAGATATAAATACAATAGTTCATGGTAAATTTTCAAAAGATAGGATAAGAAATTACATGGGCTTATTTGAAGTAAAAAATGCTCTAAAAACTATTAAAACTTATGATATTGATTATTATTTATATGATGGGTCACTTTTAGGAGACTTAATAAGACCTTATCCTTTTGAAAAAGAAATTCCTCAAGATATTAAATATGATGTATTAAATTTTGCTGAAGATAAATTAAATGAAGAAATTATTAGTATAGAAAATCATGAAGTTGAAATTTATACAAATAAATTAGTAAATAATGATTTAAAAACTAAATTTGAAGCTATTATAGATAAAAACGGGTTTCGTTACATTGAAAATATCGAAAATTATCTTGAAAATATAGAAAAATTATTAGCTTTAGCTAATCTATTAAAATATAAGGATAAAATTATAGCCGTTTCTAAAACCTCTACAGCTACTGATTATTTTGATACTAATATTCCAGATATAGCTATTTTTACTAAATATAGTCAAAATACTGGTTATTCATTTGAACCAAGATATGTTTCTGGTAAAAGAGATCAATTTAAGCGTGAATTTCCTATTGAAAATGATTTCTTTAAGAGTTTAATATTTACTATTTTTTATGTTAGATTAGAAAAAAATAAAAATATTTTAAAGATTGAATTACCTTATAAAGCTGATGAAAATAAGATTAAGGAGATTATCAGTATTATTTCGAGAAATTCGGCTGAAGGTTATCCTTATCTTCTTAAAAAAGCTCACCATGATGTTATTATTAGCGAAAAAAATATAGAACAATTGATTAACATTATTGGAATTTACGAAAAATCAGGCAGGGAAATGTTGTAATTATATTTTATTGTTTGATTGGTGACTCAATGATAATTAAAAAAGCTAATTTTAGTGATTTAGAAGATATTTTAGACTTGCAAAAATTAGCTTATATTAGTGAAGCAGAGCTATACGAGGATTCTTCAATTGAACCTTTAAAACAAACCCTTGATGATATTCAAAATGAATATGAAAATGGAATAATATTGAAAGCTTTAAATAATGATTTCAAAATTATTGGATCTGTAAGAGCATATAAAATCAATGACACTGCTTTTATTCAAAAACTCATTGTTCATCCAGATTTTCAAAACAAAGGTATTGGACAGACCTTATTAGAAGCTATTGAAAAATATTTCATAGCTATTGATTCTAATATTGAATTTAAATTATTTACAGGATATAAAAGTTCAAAAAATATATATTTATATAAAAAATCAGGGTATATGGAATTTAAATTGGAAAAAATTTCTAAAAATTTAGAATTTATTCATTTTAAAAAGTTTAATGAACATAAATAATAATATTAATGTTTTTAGATGATTTATTTATATGTTTTATAAATATATTTCATATTAATGTTTATATGGATTATATAGATTAAACTTGAAAATATTCGAAAATTATGTTTAAAAATTTGATTATAATAATAAAGGGTAATGAAGATGAGTAGACACGAAAAATTACAACTAAGAGACTCCGAAGAGATTCCAACAAGTGAAGTGTTAGAGGAAATACTGGGTGACAGTTACTCAGCATACGAAACATTCCAAGATGAATTGCCTAACTTAGAGATGGAACAAGAGTGGCAATGGTACACTCCATATAAGGCATGGTTTGCAAAAGGACAGCATTGGTGGACAACACAAAGGGGAACTAGAAAAGAGAAAAATCTCTATTGGCTTTATGTTTATGATGGTTGCTTTAGTATAGCAATTTGGTTTACTGAAAAAAATCGTGACGAGCTATTAAAAGTCGATGTAAGTGATAAAACAAAAGAAATAATAGCTGATGCGAAGCCAAAGGGTAAACTAACTACTTTCCCCTTGATGTTCGACATAACCACCACCGAACCCCTTGATGATATTTACGAACTAATAAATTGCAAAAAAAGATTAGAGTGTAAATAAGACAAGAACTGTGCAGAATACAATGGGGATTTAAGGAAATTCAAAGAAAAAATCTTTAAAAAACATGAATATAATTTTTATATTTTTAAATAATTTGATTATTATTTAATATAAGAATATAATTTTTATATTTTTAAATAAGTTGAATATTATTTAATATTAACATAATTTTAGTTTTATGGTGTTATAATGATTATTGGACGATGTGTTGGTGAAACATCTCTTAGTGATGTAACTTTTATTTCAGAAAAGATGCCTAAAGTAGGAGAATATGTTTGTCTAAATTATGACGAGAAAACTATTTTAGGAATGATTGAATCTCTAGTTAGAGGAAGTGTTTCTTTAAATGGAGAAATATATGATCCTAAGACAATAGAAAAAATAAGGGAAATTGAAGGAGAAAACTATTATATAAAAGGAAATGTGAAAATTCTCGGAGATATTGATAATAATTTAAGAATTCCTAGAACTCCTGCTCCTCCAGGAACTGAAATTAAAATAGCTAATGAAGAAATATTAAAAAAGGTTTTTAAAGTTGAAAATTCTCTTAAAATTGGTAACTTAATTAGCCAAGAGGATGTTGAAGTTAAAGTTAATATTAACTCCATGGTTTCAAGGCATTTAGCTATTTTAGCTATGACTGGAGCTGGAAAATCCAATACAGTTTCTGTTTTAATTGATGGATTACTTAAACACAATGGCGGTATCCTTATTTTTGATATGCATTCTGAATATTCTGGAGCTAAATTTGAAAATGGAGAAATAAATATAATTGAGGCAAATATTAATCCAATTTATATGTCTTTTGATGAGATTAAGGGATTAGCTAATATTCCATCATCAGCACATATACAAGAGCGATACTTTAGAGAAAGCTATAGAGAAGCGAGTGCAATTATACAAGAAGGAACTTCTGATACAAAAGATTTTATTGAAATAATGAGGAGAATTCTTGATAAATGGTACAACACAGAGACATTCCGAGGAAAAGATCTCAATGCATCAGAAAAGTCTAGGATAATGGATGTAATAAATAAAGTTGAAGATTTACAAAATAAATATAATTCTCTTCTTAATATAAATACAGGGAATATATTATCTCAGCTTAAATTAGGAACAGCTAATGTTCTTGATTTAGGACAAACTGATGAGTCTGCTGCAGAGGTTATTGTTAGTCATATTTTAAGAAATGCATTAAAAGCTAGGAAGAATTTTATTCATAGAAGTGGAAATAGCTATGATAAATCTTTAAGCTTTCCAATATTTTTCATAATAGAAGAAGCTCATATTTTAGCTCCAAAAAATAGAAATCCTCAGTCTAAATATTGGATTAGTAGAGTAGCTAGAGAAGGGAGAAAATTTGGACTTGGTCTTTGCTTAGTTAGTCAAAGTCCAAAATCTGTAGATTCAGATACCTTATCACAAGCTAATAATATGATTATATTAAGACTTGTTGAACCACAAGATCAAAAACATGTTCAAACAGCTAGTGAAAGCCTTAGTGAAGATTTAGTTAAACAATTACCTTCTTTAAATATTGGTGAAGCTATTGTCTTAGGCCTTATGGTTAAAGTTCCTACATTAGTTAAAATCGATGAATTTAAAGGTAGAACTGTTGGTGGAGACTTAGATATTATAAGTGAATGGAATAATGAAAAAAAGAATCTTGAAAAAAAGATTAAAGAACAGGAAAAAGAGTATAGTGATTTAGGTGGGGATTATTAGTAGCTAATATTTTTAATCACCCCCTAATCTTTGAATATTTTTTAAAAATGTTTAAAATAAACTTAAATTTAATTTAAAAAACAATAATCAATGTATTCTAAAATTTGAATATTTACTTTATTACTATAGTATTTCAGTATGTGAATAATAAATAATTATAAATTCATTTTTAGTATTATAAAAATAAAAAAAATCTTTTTTAATAATAAAAACTTTGTTTTTAACTTTATAATAATAAAAAATATTTATAAATAATTAAAATTCAATTTTAAATTTAAAAAAATAAAAAATTTTTTAACAAAAAACAAAATTTAATTGTATTTTTAAATTCTTTTGATTAAAATATATTTAATAAAGTAAAATTTTAATGAATTGAGATTAACAACATTAATTTTATATTTTGGATTGAATATAATTAATTAAATAAGATTCTAATAAATTAAGATTATTAACATTAATTTTTTATGGCGAAAATATGAAATTTGCTCATTTAGCTGATACACATTTAGGGTATAGGCAGTATGGTTTAATTGAAAGAGAAGAAGATTTTTACAATGCTTTTGAGGATATAATCAACAAAATCATTGAAGAAAACCCTGATTTTCTAATTCATAGTGGTGATCTTTTTGAGTTTTCAAAGCCATCACCAAATGCATTACTTATTTTTCAAGAACAATTTTTAAAGTTAAAAGATAATGGAATCCCTGTATATGCAATAGCTGGAAATCATGATATTTTAATGCGAAAAAATGCAATCCCCCCTCAGGTTTTATTTAAAAAACTAGGATTAAATTTAATAAGTCCTAAAAATCCCTATTTCATTTATGATGATGTATTCATTGGAGGATGTCCATATCATTCTAAACTTCAAGTTGATTCACTAAAAAATAGTTTAAATCATTTATCTAAAGAAGCAGAAAATTATTCAAAAAAAATCCTTGTTATTCACCAAGGTATTGATAAGTACCTTCCATGGGAATATGAATTAGAAATAGCTGACATACCTCAAAATTTTGATTACTATGCTTGTGGACATGTTCATACAAGAATAATCGATGATTTTGGAGGAGGGAAATTAGCTTATTCTGGATCCTTAGAAATTTGGAAAGCTAATGAATTAGGAGATTATGTAAAAAAAAATAAGGGTTTTTATTCTGTGGAAATGAGCAATGATTCTGTAAAAGTTGAACCAGTGAATATTGAGCTTCAAAGAGAGTTTATAATAAAAAATATTCAATATTCTCAATTTGATGATGAAATTCAGGAATTACAATCATATATTTTAAAACTAAATGCAAAACCTATTGTTAATTTAACAGTTGAAGGTGGAAACTTTAACCGAGGAGATGTTTATGAGAAGGTTAACACAGAACTCTTTGATATTTCCCTTAAAATAAGACCAGTATTTAAATCAGAAGATATTTTAAATGATGAAAAATTAATAGAAAATATAGCCACTCTTGATCCAAAAGAACTTTTAGCCGAAAAATTAGAGGTTTTTGATAATGAAGATATTGTAAAATTAGCTATTGAACTTTTAAATAATCTTTCCAATGACAAATTAGAAGAATCAGAAAAAATATCTAATAAATTTTTTAAAGAATATTTTGAAGACCTTGATATTTCAGAGATTGAATTCGATGACTTTGAAATAGAAGAAGCTAATCTATTTTCTTATGATGATGAAAGTAAAAATTCTCCAGATAAAGATTTAAACAATTTTACTGATGTTGACAATGATATTATTGAAAAAAGAAATAATGATCAAACATAACATTAGATTATATTTAATTTTAAAAAATCGTCACATATAATAATTTTGAAAAATTATTCATATAAAATCAAATTATTTCTTAAATTTTTTAAAAAAAAAAAACATTAATGAAAAAAAATTATTATAAAAAAAAATTAA
>JAITUQ010000018.1 GCA_031286225.1 Candidatus Methanorudis spinitermitis | reverse complement strand
GGACGGAACATTTGAAAATAATAATCTAAATGAAATATTGTATAATATTTAATTAAATCTAATTTAAAAGATTTTAAACAATTTAATAATTATCATCATTTTCAAATCAATGGTCGAATACTATAGTATTATATAAAATATAAAAAATTCTCTCATAAAAATATTGACTATTATATTTTGCTACACTTTTATGAAATGCTCATTAATTACCTGACTTATTATTCTTCTTAGTATTATTTGATCTAAAAAAAATTTTAATAAAAAATTATTTATTATTAAATATATTAATTTTTATTAATTAAATTATAAAATAAAAGATTTATAATTATTATAAAAATGAGCACTTGCAAAAATTATTTCAATAACTATAATTAAGTGAATAACATTTTTATATTGAACAATACCCTCGAAATAACTGTTAGGTTTTGATCATTCCTTATAATATTTTCCATTTTTTAAATGAAAATCACAATATTTATTTCCTTGACCAATAGTTTTTTCTCTTTCAAAAATTATTTTAGGAGCATATCCATAATAAGAAATGATATCTTCAATGCAAAATAGCTTACATAACTCTGGGCATCCATATTTTTTTGTTAAATTAAAATAAACACAATCATGAAATTTAAAATGAATTTCTTCCTTATTTTGTTTTACCCATTCTATTTTCCAACCTTCTGTAGGTCATTTATTATGAATATATCTTTTTGCTACTAATTTAATTATATAATAAATAAATGGAATTTTTACTAGTTTCTCATTTCTTTTTTTCTTAATAGTTCCTAACCTTTTAATTTCTTTATATGACAATTTATAAGATTCTTTTTTTGAAAAACCAAATTTTTGTAGTGTTAAATAATAAGCTATTAGCGGGAATAGATGTGTAGCTATATGTTTTCTTATTGTGGGGTTTTCCACATAATCATTTTCTTTTAAAAAGTCTTCAAGACGCTTATTTGAATGATTATATATGTCATTTCCTTTTTCATTCCCAAATTCAATTATACAATCATTTTTTAAGAAATTAAATTTGGTTTTGTTATAATCCATACTAAATTCTCTAATTTCATTCTAGCTTTTAAACTTTTCAATTAAAGAAATCCCCCATTTTGCTAGTTCAGTAGCTTTACTTTGAGAATCACTTTCAGACATAGATCTAAAAATTGGTTCTGTCCCTGATGGGCGAATTATAACCCAACCATCATCTTTAAATATTTTTACTCCATCTGTGGTATCAATTTCATATCCCAAAGTAGCTACTTCCTTAGCTATATTGTCCATAACTTCTTGTTTTTTCTCATCTGGACATTCACACTTCATTTTTTCAGAAAAATAAGCTGGAAGTTCATCAACAAGTTGAGATAATGATTTTTTCTCTTTAGCTATTATTTCTAATATCTTAGCTACTGTTAATGCTGCATCTCTTCCATAAACAAAATCTGGGAAAATAAGACCACCATTTTCTTCTCCACCAAAAAGTCCATCTTTTTCTTTTAACTCCCTTGCAACTAAAAGATCGCCTACAGCAGTAGCTATTACCTCTCCATTAAACTCATCTGCAATATCATAAATAGCTGTAGAAGTTGCAACTGTGGTTACAATTAAACCACCTTTGTTTTCTTTTAACATTTGTTTTTCAACTAAAGTAAATGTTTTATCACCTAAAACATAGTTTCCTTTCTCATCAATACAAATTGTTCTATCTGCATCTCCATCATGAGCTATTCCAATATCAGCATTTAACTGCTTGACAGTAGCTATTAAATCTTGGAGATTTGTTTCAATAGGTTCTGGATCTCTACCTGGGAAAAATCCATCATCTTGACAATTTAAGGTTATAAGTTCACACCCAAGCTTTTGTAAAATATATGGAGCAGTATAACACCCTGCTCCTGAACCACAATCAAGAACGACTTTTAATTTTCTACTTTTAATCGCTTTAATATCTACTCTTTCTAAAGCTTCATCTATATATTCTTCAATTATTTTATCATTATTGTAAAGATTTCCAATAGCTTCCCAACTTGCACGTTTTGGATTTTCTTCAAAGTACAGTTTTTCAATAATTATTTCATCTTCATCTTTAATACCTATTCCATCTTTATCCACGAATTTAATTCCGTTATACTCTGGAGGATTATGTGAAGCTGTTATTATAATCCCTCCATCATAATAATTCTTAACTGCATACTGGACTGCTGGAGTTGGAAGGATTCCAAGATCTATAACATCACAGCCAGAAGATAAAAGTCCCGAAATTATAGCATGTTTTATCATAGGAGTTGTTGTTCTTGTGTCTCCCCCAATAGCTATTTTTCCTTGAAATACTGTTCCATAGCTTGCAGCTAGCATTGAAGTAAATTCAGGAGTTAAAATATCATTAGCTATTCTCCGCACACCAAAAGTTCCAAATAATTGTTTATCATTGGTCATTAATTCTCCACCATTTATTGATTATTTTTAATTATTTTTAATATTTTAAAATAATTATAATTTTAATATGCTTATCTAAATTTTTATTATTTTTAATATTTTAAAATAGTTATAATTTTAATATACTTATCTAAATTTTTAATAGATACTATTATTTAAAATAATTAATATTCCCAATCATTATGTTAATATAATGAAATTAATATATTTAATCAATAATTAATTTATATTCCATATGATAAATAGCTATTTTGTATAAATTTTTTTATTTTCCATGATTAGTAGGCAATTTTTTGAATAAAAAGTTTTCTAAAATATATTTTTTATCCCTTAAAACCATTTCTATAATTTACTTTATTGAATATCTTCATTTTCTATTTTTATAGAGTTTGCATTATCTAATATTAATTCCATGTTAGATCTGTATTCTGTTAATGTTCCAGTGACTTTAACACGTTTGTTCTTAAAGCTATTTATATCGATTCCAGCTTCTTGAAATTCTACAATAGAAGATTCAAAAATAACAACACTTATTTTACCATTGTTATCAACTAAGGTTAAAAAATAGCTTTTTCCACTTGCAGATAATTTAACAGACTCTATAACTCCAACAATAGCTACCTTCTCATCAATCATTCCTCTATTAATATCTTCAATAGCTACTTCTTTTGGAGCTATGTCTCCTGCAAAAATTATCATTCCCATCATTCCTATAAGAGCAGTGAATAAAGCTATTTTAAATATTTTATTATCCGTGATTTCCATTAAATACATCTCATTTTTAAAGTTTAAAATTAGTTTAAATGGGAAAATCTATAAATATCAAATTTTTTATATCTTAAAATCATTTAAAAAAAAAAAAAAAAAAAAAAAATTAATAATAATAAAATAATATAAAATTATTTGAAAATAAACAAAAGTAAATAAAACTAAAATGAAAAAATAATTTTAAATATTTAAAATTTCATATTAACAAAATTCTCCAAAAATACTATATTGTGTTAAATATAATGTATTTAACTTTATTTAAAAATTATCATTTAAATTTTACTTATTTTTGAAAATAAAATTTATAGCTATCTTTAAAATATAAAAAATAAGTTTAAATAATGTTGATGAATTAAAATTTATAAAAAAATAAAAAGTTTATCTAATAGAAAAAAAAGTATCTAATAGAAAAAAATTGATTAAACTTAATTTTAGTACATATTTTAAAAAAAAAATTGGTTTAAAAATTGATTTTTAAATGATTAAAAAAAATCAAAAAAGACTAATTTTTTAAAAAATTAGCCTTTAAACATGGATTCTAATCGTTCAACTGTATCAATATCTGCTAAACCTTTATCCTTTCTTACTCTTTTTACAACTGGGAAACGAAGAGAAAATCCAGCTTCATATTCAGGACTTTTTACAATTTCGCTATAAGCTATTTCCAAAATTATTCGAGGTTCAACATCAATCTTGGTTCCTTTTTCACGAGTTTTGTATTTATCCATTAAATTTGTTAGATGAGCTAATGTTTCATCATCTAAACCAGTAGCTACATGTGCTACAGTTTTAAGTTCATCATTTTCATCTTTTAATGCCACTTTATAGGATCCAACAAAGTTTGCTCTTTTTCCAATACCATAAGTTCCTCCAACCACTACAACATCTAAAGTTTCAGGTTCTGCTTTAAACTTCAACATTTTTTTTCCACGAAGCCCTGGAATATATGGTTCTTTTGGGTCTTTTATCATTATTCCTTCATGCCCTTCAGCAATTGATTTATTAAAAAGATTTTGAGCTTCATCAATATTTTCACAACTTACTTTAACCATTTCACTAAGATTAATTTGGTCAATAGAGGTATCCACAATTTCCTCTAAGGTTAATCTGCGAGTAGCTAAAGGTTCATCAATCATGGATTTTTTAAAGTAAAGAATGTCAAATAAAAATAGCTTTAAAGGAACATCTTCCATAGCTTTTTCAATATTATACTTTCGCCGGACACGTTGAAGTATATACTGGAATGAAATTGGTTTATTATTTTTTGTAGCTATTATCTCTCCTTCGGCTATGAAATCTTCATCTGGAAAAGATTTCTTAATATATTCTATCATTTCAGGAATAGCTAAACTAATGTTTTCAAGACGTCTTGTAAATAAATTGATTTCATCATCTTTCTTATGGATTTGCAGGCGAATACCATCATATTTAGTTTCACAAATTGCTTCTCCCATTTCTCTAACACTAATATCTATTCCTTCAGATAATTGAGCTAACATTGGCTTTACAGGTTTTCCAGGTGAAAGATTAAGTTGTTTTAGACCTTTTTCTCCTTTTTCTTTAGCTACTTTAGCTACTAATCCTAAGTCATTTGTTAGCATGTGAGCTCTGTCAATTGTATCTTTATCAACATTAAAAGCAAGGGACACTGCATCACGTATGGTTCCTTCACCAATACCAATTCTAAGCTCTTCTAAAATAGTTCTTGCAATATATTTTGCTTCTACCCCAGAAGCAGATGATAAAAGTTCTAAAACAATAGCTATTTTTCTTGATGTAGACCTATCACCAGATATTTTAGCTAATTTTCTTAAATTACCAAAAACAAAATCTATTTCAAGAGCTTTAAAAAAGAATGTTGTTTGTGATTTTTTTCTGTAGAGTTCTTCAGCAGCTTTTCCAATATCTCCCTGTTCACGAACTTGATCTTCTACTTCAGTAATTGAAACACCAACCACATCAGCTATTGCTTTCATTAAGAGTTTATCTGCTAATCCTTGTTCTTCTTCACTCCAAGGAGGAAAAACTGTTCCTAAAGCCATTAAAACAACTTTGGGCAAGGTTTCAACCTTTACTTTTTTGAAAAAGTCAGCTAATATATCAGTTTTTTCTAATCTTTTAGTGGTTGCAGCTATTGCTTCGTAAACATTGACTAATTCTTGATATTTCATGTTATCTTCTTCTCAAATTAGCATTTACCAGTGATAAATTTTTTTCATGTGAAAATAATTATAATTCTGTTTCTTATATTCAAAAGAATAATAACTGGTTATTTATTTTTGTAAAATTAAAAAATTTTCCAAAATGACTATAAAAAAAATATTATTTAAAAAACTAAAGATTAAATCTTATTTAAAAGTTTAAAGATTATAATATGATTAAAAAAATTAAAGATTAAAAAATTTTAAATATTCTTCTATTTTTAAATCATTTTTATTTTATTTATTTAAAGAATTATTTCAAATCTATCAGCAGAAACTTTACAAATTGGGCATTTTACAGGAGGTTTTTCTCTACAACATAGATAACCACAAACTATACAACGGTATATTGGATATTTAAGTTTCCCAAATACATCCTTAGCGGGAATTTCTTGTTTTTTCTCCGATTTTTTAGCTTCTAGTTCTTCGAGTCGCCTATCTGGAATTGATGATAGCTTTTTTTTCCCTTCTAAAATATCTGGTGTCACATATAATGCACAAAAACAAGCCCCATAATCTTCTAAATCAGCATCCCTATAATCACAAGGACAAATTAAATCAAGATCCTCTTCTCTGTTTCCTGAAGCCAATCTACAAGGACAAGCCCCATATCCATATCTTTCAATGTTAACTTGGATGTTTTCAAGTAACATTTCAACAAATTCTACATCAGGACTAACATTGTAACCAGTTTCTTCAGCTTCATTTTTAAACTTTTCATAAGCTTTACCCATGAAAATACCTCTTAAATCCATTTTAATTGTGTAAAATTATATATTGACAAACAGTATTATTTATCCAAGTTTTGACTCAATGTCTTCCTCTTCATAACCAATGATCACATCTTCATTATTTATAACTAATGTTGGAAATGAAACAGCATCATTAAATTCTTTAAGAGTATTTACAGCTTCTGTTCTATCATCACCCGAAGTTAAATCCACATAAATAAAATCATATCCTACTTCAAGGTCTTCCAGTAACATTCTTACTTTTTTACACCAGCCACAAGTACTTAAAGCAAATAAAACTACTTTGCCTTTATCTTTACCATCAACATGTACGTATTCCATTTTCAGAACCTACTTCATTTTGAATATTTAATATGCACTATTATTTATATTTCTTATATTATTAAAACATTGTCATTAAAAATTAATTGTTGTGATATTTTGTACCTATCTATAAAATTTATCATGAAAATTAAATTTACATAACAATATTGTTTTAATCATTAGATTTTGTCTAATAAATTGGTGAATTACTATATGCAGGAACGTTTAGAAATGAAAGATTATAATTTAAATAACATCATTTAGTTCAATTAGAGTATTTATGATTAATAATACTAAAATTAATAATATTTAATAATAAAAAAATAAATTACAATACTAAATCACTACAAAACAAATTCATGCCCAGATTGAAGTAATATATATAATATATTAGAAGTTTTTAGCTATTCTAATGGCACAGTACTCTCCACACATTGAGCACATATCTTCATCATCAGTAGGGGACCTTTCTCTATACTTCCTACATTTTTCACTATCAAATGACAATTCAAATTGTTTTTCCCAATCAAAGTTCTTTCGTGCTGTAGACATAGCTAATTCATCTTTCCATGCAGATTCCAATCCAAGAGCAACATCAGCAGCTTGAGCAGCTATTTTAGAAGCAATGACTCCTTCTTTAACATCTTGAAGATTTGGTATAGATAAATGTTCTGCAGGTGTAACATAGCATAAAAAGTCTGCTCCATTTTGTGCAGCTATTGCTCCACCAATAGCTGAAGTAATATGATCATAACCAGGAGCTAAATCAGTAACAATTGGACCTAAAACATAAAAAGGAGCATCAAAACACAATGTCTTTTGTATTTGCATGTTAGAAGCTATTTGATTAATAGGAAGATGACCAGGACCTTCAACCATAACTTGAACATTATATTCTCGTGCTCTTTTAACTAAAATTCCTAAATTAACCAATTCTTGAATTTGAGGGATATCTGTTCCATCAGATAAACATCCTGGACGAAGACCATCTCCTAAACTTAATGTCACATCATATTCATTAGCTATTTCCAAAATATAATCATAGTTTTTATATAGTGGATTTTCCAGATTATTGTGAGTAATCCAAGAAGCTAAAAATGTTCCCCCCCTGCTTACAATTCCCATGATTCTATCTGAGTTATGTAATTTTTCAATTAAATCTTTGTTTATTCCACAATGTAAGGTCATGAAGTCTATACCTTCTTTTGCTTGATTTTCAATAGCTTTAAAGATATCATCTTCACTCATATCAACAATAGTTTTATTTTTATTTTGTTTAGATACTCCTGCTTCATAAATTGGAACTGTTCCTATTGGAACATCCACACTTTCTCTTATTTTTTTTCTAAATTCAATTAATCTAGGACCAATGCTCAAATCCATTAGAGCATCTGCACCATATTCAACAGATATTTTAGCTTTTTCAAGTTCAAGGTTAATATCTTCCATTTTAGATGATGATCCAATATTTGCATTGATTTTAGTTCTTAATTCTTGACCAATTCCACAGGGTTTAGTTGTTCTATTAATATTTTTAGGTATTACTACTTTTCCATTAGCTATTAGATTTATAAGCTTGTTAACATTTATATTTTCATTTTTAGCTACAATTTCAATTTCTTCAGTTACCTTGCCTTTTTTGGCTTCTTTTAATTGTGTCAATTAGATACCTCTTTAAAGTAGCTTAAATTATTTTCATAGCTATTTAAGATTTAAAAAAGATTTAACAAATTCAAGATAATTATTACTATAAAAGTTAAACTATTTAAGATTTAAAAAAGATTTAATAAACTCAATATTCCATATAGTTTAAAAGCTAATCTTTAGCAATTTTTATTAAAATTTCTTTTTATTTCTTTTTTTATAAAAAAATATCTATATTATTATTTTAATAACTCTATAATAACTATTAATAATAAAATATAAACTTAGTAAACAATTATTTTAATTAAAATAACTATTTTTTATAGAATATTAACTTAACAAATAACAATTTTAAAAATAAATAATTTGATTTTCAAAATTTAATGATTATTTACTACTTATAATCATATATAGAAGTTTAATCTAAATATAGCTATATGATTAAAAACTTGTATGCTAAGGACATAATGTTAAGAAATGTTATTGTTTCTTCTCCAAATGATTTAATAGCTGCTGTAAAATTAAAAATGTTGAGATCAAATATTGGTGCAGTTCCTGTAGTTGAAAATAATAAATTATTAGGACTTATTACTCATAGAGATGTATTATTTGCAGGTAATGAAGCTATGGGATTGAAAGTTAAAGATTTAATGAGTAAAAATTTAGCTACTGTTGATGAAAAGGCACGTATTAAAGATATTAGTAAAATAATGGCTGATACTGGATATCAACGGATCCCAGTTGTTAAAAATAATGTTTTAATAGGTTTAATAACTCAAAGTTGCATAATTAAAGCAGTGGCTGATGAATTATAATTAATATTTAAAATAGTAGATATTAAGCATGTCTATTCATATTATCGATAATACCAAATTGATATATTTGTTCCTTTAGCAATAATAACAACAAAAATATATTTATTCCTATTAGTGATAATATTAATTAATTTAAGATATTTAATGTAAATTTAATAAATTTATAAAAAATTAATTATTTAATTGAAATTTCCCACATTTTTTAGATTCTATTGTTTTGAAATATTATAAAGATAATGTAATTTTTAAATATAATGTAATTTTTGTAAATTATTATTATAATTAAAATTATCATAATTGGTTATTTTTGATTTGAAAAATGATAAATAGCTAATATACACTATTAAATAAGTGGTTTTGGAATTTTTGGATCTTTTTTTGGTTTTAAACCACCAATTTTTTCAATTCTTAGTTTTAAAAATTCTTCTCCTTTTTTTGTAGCTGCATAAATTGGTATTGATTCTCCTACTTTCATATTAGCTATTTCATCCCCTAGATTACGAACAGGTTTTGAAGCACAACCAGTTATAATATCACAGTAATCAAATAATTTCTTTGATTCTTCCTCGTCCAATCCAGTTGTATGAACAGCAAATATATAAATAGCTAAATCTTTATTATTTTTTTCAATCCCACGAATTATTTTTAATTCTTTAGTATTAGTAATTGTAACAGCGATATTTTTAAAACCTTGTTCAATAGCTAATTCAATTCCTTTCACCTGATTAATACCTACTGTTTCTGGGTCTAAAATATTTTTTTTTCCTATTTTTTCCATTATTTCTGGTATTGGGCTTGTTTTGACTAAACCTGAGACCCGCCCCCCAACTCCTTGAGCCATTTCACTTTCAGTAACAATTACAGTTCCACAACCTTCACAAACCATAATAGCACAATCAATTAAGTTATCAGCTAATAAGGTTGAAAGAATCTCAGAAACTCCAAAGGATAAGAAATCTTTCATGAACACCTCTCTTGAAGGAGAACACATCCCAAAATCTTCTATTCGAAATTCCATATTTTTTTTTATTGATTCTTTATCAATTTTTTCTATTCCTCTATGTTTATGAAAGAGAGGGCAGTATTCAATTTTAGGATCTTCAACTTCAATGACTTTCCTATCTTTAATAATTACTTTGGCTTTTCCCATAGCTTCTACAACATGTTCATCCATTTTATCACCTAGATGTTGGAATAATCACAATTGTCTTTTTTCTCCAACACAGAATTTTCTATATAATCCCTCAGAATTTGCAGAAAATTAATTCTTTTTGCAAAAAAATTGATATTAGATTTATTAATATCTTATTTAACCTATTATTTATATTTTCTTAGTGATAATAAAGATGGTGCTATCTATTAGCTATTGATAAAGTAGTTTTTTTAATGAGTTTGAAAGTCTTAAAAAGAATGTTTTGAAATTAAAATCTAATTATAAAAGTTTTTAAACATATTTGTCAAATATGATGATTTAAAATTATAAAATAGTTTATAAATTAATAAAAATAGTAAATGAAGATTTTTCCTTATATGAATGTATAAAAGTTAATATTACTAAATTCAATTGTTATTTTTTGGCTAAAAAAGTTAAATAAAAAAATTCTACATGAAAAAATAAAAAAATAAAAAAATTCTACTAGAAAAAAAGTTAAAAAAAAATAAAAAAATATTCTACTTGAAAAAGTAAAACCTTTAATGATTCTTAGAGATATTGAACCATATCTCCATCATCTGCATCTGGTTTGACTTTTTCCATAGCTTTGTTGAAGTATTTCATCTTAATTTCATTAGCTTCCATATTATCTCTTAAAGTTAACATAGCTGCTTCACGACAAACAGCTTCGATATCTGCTCCAACATAATCAACAGCATCCTTAGCTAATTTTTCAAGTTTAACATCATCTGCAAGGGGCATGTCTTTAGTATGTACCTTAAAAATTGCAAGTCTACCTTCTTCATTAGGATTTTCAACTTTAATATGTCGATCAAATCTTCCAGGTCTCATAAGTCCAGGATCAATAATGTCTGGTCTATTGGTTGCAGCTATTATAGCTACATCTTGAAGTTCTTCCATACCATCAATTTCTGTAAGCAATTGATTTACCACTCTTTGAGTAACTCCAGAATCAGCAGAATGTCCTCTTGTACTAGCTATTGAATCAATTTCATCAAAAAATATAACTGTTGGTGCAGTTTGTCTAGCTTTCCTAAATATTTCTCTTACTCCTTTTTCAGATTCACCAACCCATTTGGACAAAAGTTCTGGACCTTTAACTGTAATAAAGTTAGCTTCACTTTCATTAGCTACTGCTTTTGCAAGTAAAGTTTTACCAGTACCAGGAGGACCATATAACATGGTTCCTTTAGGAGGTTTAACACCGAATTTTTCAAAGTTTTCAGGATACTTTAATGGCCACTCAATAGCTTCTTGAAGCTCTTGTTTGGCTTTCTTTAAACCTCCAATGTCAGTCCATTTAATATTTGGAATTTGTACAAGAACTTCCCGAAGTGCAGATGGTTGAATTTCTTTTAAAGCTTCTTTAAAATCTTCTTTTTTGACAATGATCTTTTTAAGAGTTTCTTCAGGTATCTTTTCATCATCTTTGATTTCTGGAAGAATTCTTCTTAAAACTCTCATAGCTGCTTCTTTACAAAGAGATTCAAGATCAGCTCCAACAAAGCCATGAGTTGTATCAGATATTTCATCTAAATCAACCCCCTCATCAAGTGGCATCCCCCTTGTATGAATTTCCATGACTTCTTTTCTTTCATCCCTATCAGGAACCCCAATTTCTATTTCACGATCAAATCTTCCAGGTCGCCTAATAGCTTGATCTAGAGAGTCTGGTCTGTTAGTTGCACCAATTACAACAACTTGACCTCTAGATTTTAATCCATCCATTAAAGTGAGTAGCTGAGCTACAGTTCGCCTTTCAACCTCACCTGCCGTTTCTTCTCTTTTAGGAGCTATAGCATCTATTTCATCAATGAATATTATTGACGGTGCATTTTCTTCTGCTTCTTCAAAAAATTCTCTTAAATTTTCTTCGGATCCTCCAACATATTTACTCATTATTTCAGGCCCATTTATTAAGATGAAATGAGCATCACTTTCACTAGCTACTGCTTTTGCAAGTAAAGTTTTACCAGTGCCTGGAGGACCATGCATTAAAACACCTTTTGGTGGGGATATTCCAAGTCTTTCAAATAATTCTGGTCTTTTTAAAGGAATTTCTATCATTTCTCGGACTTTTTTTACCTCTTCTTTTAGCCCACCAATGTCTTCATAACTAACATTCACTACATTTTTCACACCTTCAATTTTAGACAAGTCAACAGGTCCAGATTGAATCTCAACAAGAGTATTTGGTCCCACTTTTACAATTCCATTAGGATCAGTAGAAACAACAGCGAATTTTAAATCTCCAAATGGAGGAACCCCTATTGGAGGGACTCCCATCCCTCCTCCAAACATGTCCTGAGGAAATCCTCTTTGAGATCCTATTGCTGGTATTCCCGATACAATAATATCTCCTTGGGTCATAACTTTATTCATAAATAATGCTCGAATATCTCCACTAATACTTACATGATGTTCTACAGGAGCTAATTTCACTTTTTTAGCTTCTTTAACATTAGCTTTTTTAACTGTAACTTCCTCACCTATTGAAGCACCAGCATTTTTCCTTGAAACCCCATCAATTCTTATGACTCTAAGACCTACATCAGATTGAGAAGAAAGTGCAGTAGCTACTGTTAGTTTATTTCCTTGGATTTCGATTAAATCCCCATCATGAAGATTTAATTCCTCCATATAGTTTGGATCAACCCTAGCTATTGCTCTTCCAACATCACTTTGTATAATAGTTTCTGCAACTTTAAGATTAACTTCTTTTGTTTCCATTTTTACTCCTCCCATTAAATATAAAATATGAATAGCTAGATTTTTCTCAAAAACTAGCCATAATAAAAAATATAATTATTTGTAAAAGATAATTACAATTTATCTAATAGATTATTTTAAAAATAAAGAAAAGTTTCACTTTTCAAACTTTTGTAAAATCTTTGATTTTATAATCTTAGAAAGTTTTTGACTTTCAAAACTTTAAAGCTAAAAATTTTAAAAATAAATAAAAAATATTTTCTTTCTAATAAATAACGAAATTCTTATAATAGCGAAATTTTTATCACCAAATTTTGCTTTTAAAATAAAAAATACATAATAAATTATCGATATATTAATTAAAAACAAAATTAAAATCTCTTCAGATGAAAATAACATATTTTTAGCTTTATAAATATATTAATTAAAAACTGAATCTTTTAGTAAACTTTTGTAACTAAAATTAATATGTGAGTCATATTATATAAACTTTGTGGTGAATGAAAATAATTATTAATATTATTTCTATATTAATAAGTTGTCTAAAAATAATTTTTTAAAAAAAATTAGGTTCATAAAAATAAATGAAAATTATATAGTAAAATAAAAAAATAAAATAAATCTGTATAATAAATAAAAAATTAAATAGGTTTTTCCAATAAATTTGTCCAATAGCTATTTTTTATCTGTAGAATTTTCAAACAAAACAGATTCTCTTGTTAATAAATCAATAGCTTTATCACTTCTTACAAGGGCATCTTGAATATCATCCATATTTTCAACAGCCGCACCAACTATTTTTACAAAATCATCTTCCTCTTCTAAAGATAAGATATCTTTTAATTCATTTACAGATTCTGCAAAAGCTTTTCTTACTTTTTCCCCACTTTCATTTTCAATTTGTATTGAATAGGTTAAAAAAGGATTTTGTGATGCAATTCTTGAAATCATATCTACCATAAGATTGTAGATAGGGCTTGCAAATTTACGTGTTTGGCTAATATTTACTCCAAGTTTTTCCATAGCTACAGAGGTTGCAATATATGAAAAATGAGTTAAAATTTGAACAACTGACATTATTTCATCATGTTCTTTTGGAGATGATTCTATTATTCTCACCTTATGATTTTTTAAGAAATTCAGCACTTTTGGATACCATTTTCCTTTTTTAAGAGGTGTTAAAACTACAACTTGTCCATTTAAGCTATTTGTTCTTGGACCAAACACAGGATGGCTTGGTATAAATTCTACATATTCAGGTAATAATCTAGTCATAGCTTCACTTGGACCTTTTTTTACTGAAGTAATGTCTAACAATAATGAATCTTTTTTAAGAAAAGTAGATATTTCTTCAATAACATCTACTGTGCTATCGATTGGAACAGCTATTATAACAATTTCATTTAAAGAAGCCGTTTTTTGATTATTGTTCGAGTATTTAACTTTTAACTCTTTTGCAACTTTCACACCATAAGATTCATCTCTTCCAGTTATTGTAACAAGAAAGTTTTCTTTGGATAAAATCATAGCTAGTGTTTTTCCAAGTCCTTTTGTCCCACCAATAATAGCTACTTTCATTTTATAATTCCTTAAATTTTTTGTTAATAATTATTGTATATACTCTTATTAATCATTTTTAGCTATTTCTAACAATTAACAACGATTATCTATATTGTCTATTAACATATTAATATTCATATTCTTCAGAATGTATTCGTTTATAAGCCTTCTCAGCTATAAATCCTCCTAAAAATCCTAAAATTCCACTGATAAAACAAGTTACTAAAAATCCTATGAAAAAATTTGTAGGATCAAATGAAATTTGTTCAGCTATTGATGAAGGGATGTTTGGAACCAAAATCAACCCAATGAAGAAGTTCAAAACTGCAAAAATCAAGGAAGCTCCAATACCAATCAAATAACTTTTATTTTCTTTATTAACAATGTAAGTAGCTATAAATCCAACAAAAGTTACCACAAAAATATTGTCAAACAAAAATGTTAAAATAGCTCCAAGGATTAAGCTGATAATTATTGAACTTGTTTCACTATATTCTGCCATGTAAACACATTGTTTATTTTATTTAAATTGAATAGATTATTATTAAGTCTCTTAGATAAATTTATTTTTGAATATATTAACTTTACTATCACTATTATTCTCTTTTATAGATATTAATTGTTTTTTATTTGAAAAGTTTAGCTTTTTAAGTAGAAAATTTTTGATTTTCTTTGTTTTTTTAATAGAATATTTTTTTTTATAAAAAATTAAGTAAATATTTTCCTAAAATTAAATTACAATGCCTAAGATAAAAATTTTTAAATTTTTTTCTATTATAATTTATTTAATAATTAAAAAAAAATATTCACTAGTTAAAGATTATTTATTAACTAATAAGTTCATTTATTATTAAAAAAATTATTTATTATTAAAAATAGCTTAAATCAATATTATTTTCCTATTGATGATTAATTAAGAATATCTAAAAACTACTTATATCTTTAATTTCTTATATTATATTAAATTTTTCAAGATGGAATATTTATTTTTTACAGATGAAAAATAGAAATATTATTTATTTATCTATTAATATAAATCTTATTTATTTAAATATAATAAATATATTATGTATTTAGATATATTTTTCTCAAGTAGTTATTGATTGTTTCTAATAGAGGATAATAAATGAAAATCACATATCAAGATACAAAAAAAGGATTAATGGAAATAGTTCCAGAAACTTTAGATGATCTTTGGCACTTATCACATATTATTCAAGAAGGAGATAAAGTATCCTCTAAGACAAGTAGGAGAATTCAAGATACTACAGGAGATAAGCTAAGAAATGACAGGGGAGTTAAAAAAACTTTTTTTTTAGGAATTAAAGTTGAGAATGTTAACTTTCATATATTCACAGGTAAACTTAGAATAATTGGATCAATTATTTCTGGACCTGAAGATTTAATCCCACTTGGATCTCATCATACTATTGAAGTCAAATTAAATAATTCTTTAAAGATTTCAAAGGTCAATTGGTCAAAATGGATTATTAAAAGACTTAAAATTGCTGTTAAATCTTCTAAAAAATTATCAGCTATTATTTTAATGTTGGAAGATGATGTGGCAGAACTCGGACTAATAAGACAATTTGGTATTGAATATTACGGTCCCATAATTGGTAATGTTTCAGGTAAACGAATTATAGATAAAAATCGTCAAAAAAACCTTGATGAATTCTATCAAAGTGTTGTAAATGCTCTTTTGAAATTTAGGGATGTTCAAAGTATTGTTATTGCAGGCCCAGGCTTTGTTAAAAATGATTTTTTCAAGTTTTTAGAAGAAAAAAACAAACAAATAGCTAAAAAATCTATTTTAGAAAGTACTGGTGCTGGTGGAAGAGCAGGTATTCAAGAAGTTCTAAAGAAAGGAACTGTTGAAAAATTAACAGCTGAAAATAGAATAGCTCATGAAATGTCAGCTATGGAAGAAATTTTCAAAGAAATAGCTAAATCTTCATCAAAAATAGCTTATGGTAAAGATCAAGTTGTTGCATGTGTTAATGCAGGAGCTATTGAGAGATTATTAGTTTTAGACAAATTGATAAGGTCTGAAAATCTTGAAGAAATCATGGACTTAGTTGAAAATATGGCTGGAAAAGTCATGGTTATAAGTAGTGAACATGATGGTGGAAAACAACTAGAATCCTTAGGAGGATTAGCTGCAATATTAAGATATCCAATAAACTGATTTTATATTTATTTGGTTAGTTTTTGATTAATGAATTTAAAAAGAACCATCTATTTAGTTTCTTTATTTTTATAATTTTTTATTACTATCTCAAATAATTAACTAAATTTTTTTCATTATAAAAAAATTCATGGAATAATAAAATTAATCTCCAAGTTATAATTATTTAAAACCAGGTTTTGAATATTTAATCTAAAATTTTATATTAAAATTTTAAACAAAACTAATTAATCATATAAATATATATGTAAAGTAATTAAAATCAATATTATCAACAATAACTTAAATAATTTAAACAGATATTATCTATAATTTAAATAAAAACAAAAATCAAGGCTTTTATAAGAATTTTTATTATAGTTATTGAATATTTTTATAATAAAAATTATTTAGTTTTTATGAGATAAATATGAAAAAATATTTAAAAAAACTATATTGTCCTTTTAATCTTTATAATTAATTTTAATAGCTTTTTTAATTATAATAATCATATTGTTTATTGATTAATATTATAGGAACTAATAAAAATGAATTATGACTACATTTTAACAGCATTAATACCATCATTAGTACTAACTGTACTCTTAACAATTATATTAAGATTTCTTGGAAAAAGAGGTTTTTTAGGTAATTTATATGAATCAGTTCGTGGCGGAACTCCTCGTGCTTTAGGAATAGTTCCATACTTATTGCTTGGAGTATTTTTGCCTCCAGGATATAATGATTTGGTTCTTATAATAGGATTTTTTGCTTTAATCGATGATATAATTGGTAGGCGAAAAATTGGCAATTTTCAAATGGAATGGGGTCAGTTACTTCGTGGAATAGGGATGATATCTGTTATGATAATTGGTTTTCCGATTGTGGGATACTCATCTATTTTGATTGCCCCTCTAATTCAACCAATTAATATTTCAGATATGCACCCTGGTACAACATGTAGTGTAGTTATTATAATGAGTACTCTGAGTATCTTTGCTGTTTTGCTAGGAATGGGTTTATTTTTAGAAGTTCCAGCGTATTATATTCCTTTAATCGTCCTAACTATATGTTTAGGCTATGCTCCATTAGACTATGCAGGAAAGATTATGATGGGAGAAGTTGGAAATCATTCTTTTGCAATAGCTTTAGGTTTGTGTTTCTATGTAACTGGTGGTTTTTGGTGGACATTACTTTTGTTTATAGTTACAACAGCATTAATAGCATTTATTAGAAAGAATAACTTGAAAGAGTTCTTCGCAACCAATTTAAAAATAATGAATCCTGCACCAGGAGACTATTTCATGGATGTTTTAACTGGAGGAGGATTAGGTGATGTGTTTAGAAAAATATTTTTGAGGAAAAAGCAAATAAATGTTAAAAATTATACTTTAATCTTTTTAGGATTTAGACGTCTTTTATTCAACCCATTTGCTCCTAAATATGGAGAACCTATTTCAAAAAAACCTAAATCAAATTTACTTAATAAAAAATGATGTTTTCTATATATTAATTAATAAGATTAATATTTAGATTAATTAATAAGATTAATATTTAGATTTAATTAAACCCAATATTAAAGATTTTTGCAAAATCAATATTTAGAGATGTTTGAAATGAAAGATATTTTCAATGTTATACACAATCGTCGAAGTGTAAGAGAATATACAGGAGAACAATTAAAAGATGAAGAAATTGAAAAAATATTAAATGCTGGAATAATGGCTCCTACTGCAAAAGCTGAGGAACCATGGTACTTTACAGTAATTCAAAATAAAGAACTACTTAAAAAAATTAATGAAACATCACTTGAACTTATGAAAAACTCTGGAGATAAACTTTTAGAGTCAATAGCTAATTCTAGAAGAAATATATTACATAATGCTCCAACAGTAATTGTTGTTTCAGGATATGAAAAAGCATCACACATGGAAGCTGACTGTAGTGCAGCTATTGAAAATATGCTTCTTGCAGCAGAAGGATTAAATATTGGATCATGCTGGATTGGTTTAATAGCTTCTTATTTTAAAGACGAAAAAAATGTAGCTAGTTTAAAGATTCCTAAAGGATATGTCCCATTATATGGAATTTCTTTTGGTTATAAAGCTAATGACAATCAAGAAAATCCAAAAAGAAATAATGATGTTGTAAATTGGATAAGGTAATTTGATTATTAGCAATTATATTAGATAAATATTGTAAAAAATTATACAAAGATAACTTTGTAAAATAATAATTAAATTATGAAAAATTTTAAAAAGTTTTTTTAATTATGTCAAAAAAAATTGGATAATATCTTAAAAAATATCATTCAACAATTAAAAATTTATTTTTTATTTAATAGACTATTGGAAGATAAAATGAAAGCATTACTAGTTATTACTGGAAGAGGAATGGGAGGAGATGCTGTAAATGCATTGAATATTAGCAAATCTTTAGAAAACAAAGGAGTTCAATGTGAATTAGCTCTCGATCATGATGCCCCAGGATTGTTATTTAAAAAAAATGGTTACAGTTGGCATGAAGTTAAAGTTCCACAAGCTGGAGGACATGCGGCTACTAAAATAAATACTGTAAAAGCAGGGATTAAAACTTTTAAAGCTGTAATGGAAACAAAAACTCTTATTAAGCAATTAAAAGTTGATGTTGTTGTAGGAATAATAGGAGGGGGAGCAGTTGTTGGTTGTATAGCTGCTAAATTAGCTAAAGTTCCAGCAGTTGGAATAATTGACACCCCTCTTGACAGTAAAGTTTGTACAAGATTGAACCGATGTATTGTTCTTCCTGAAGCTCAGCTATTTAAATCCAGTGAAATTCCGTTAAATGTTTCTAAATCATTTTTTCCATTAAGTCCATCTATTGCAAAAGGAAACAAGGAAAATGGGTTAGAACAATTAAGGAAATATTCTGGAGAGGTGGGATTTGATGAAAATAAAAAAACACTCCTTTTTTCTTCTGGCTCTTCTTTATTTGAAATGATGGTAAAAGCTTTAGCAAATTATTCCAAACTTGAAGGTGTATCTGATAAGTACAATTTAGTTTTAGTAGGCCATCCATTAGAAAAAAAGTATCTAGATTTAATAGATTCTAAAAAAGTCATTAATTTAGGTTATATTGATTGGATAGATGACCTTTATGAAGTAGTTGATTTAGCTATTTTAACTGATGATGGAGTTATGATTCAAGAAGCTATTGCATGTGAGCTACCTTCAGTTGCATTGACACATGTTAAATATGGTAGATATCACAATATGGCGGGAATTTTCCCAGGAGCCGTAATTGAGTCGGATTTAGATCATTTAAATAATAATATTAACCAATCATTAGCTAATTTAAAGGATATTTTAACTCAAACTAAAAAATATAGTGGTGAAGTCTTATCTTCTGGTGAAAAAATAGCAGATATCATTATTAATGAAGCTAAAAAAAATAAAATTTGAATAATTCTTTTAAATGTATGATGTATTTGATTGAATAATATAAAAAAATATAAATATAATTAATTTCTTTAATTTTTAGCATTATTTAGACTTTAATCCATTGATAAAGTTTCCTTCAGATACATGATTGAAATAGGAACTCTTTTTTTTAATATTTTCTAAGTCTATTTTAAAATTATCATCACAATCAATAACTTTTTTATAAGAAGTTCCAACATTTTTAATATATCCTATAGACTTCCATCTTCCATCAATTGCAAAATTTTCAATACCAATTGATTTTAAATAAAAAATATGATTAATTAAAGAAAAATCTTTGGAATTAAGAAGTATTCTATCCTCTCCATAAATATCTTTTTTTATTGGATATTCATTATTTTTTAAATCTTTTAACACAATGAAGAGTTCATTATCATGACTATTTTCAATTTCATTTACGTTTGGGATTTCATATTCTTTTGATTTTTGGATTTTTTCAATGTTTTGTAGTAATTTTTTGGAAATAAAGTCATTTTTACTTACTAATAATTCTATATTCCCATGGACTAATACCTCTATAAGAGGAATTGTCCGAATGTTTGAACTAGCTAATGATTTCATATTATAGTCTTTTGATTTTAAATATTCTTTATTTAAATTAGCTATATCTTTTTTTGATAGTTCTGGAGATATGGTTAAAAGTTTGTATTCGTTTAATTTTAATATACTTATACTATTGTAAATATTAAGAGGATGAAACCCAAAAATATCTACTTCAAACTTTTTTTTCAAATAATTAGATATTCCAATTAAACCAGTCATAACATTAATATTCATATCCAATTTTTTCAATATAGCTAATGCTTTTATAAAATCATTGATTACTTTTTGATGTGCAATATCTGGCCATTTCCATACTAATTCATACTTTTGATCTTTAGAAATAGCTAATGCTTCTTTCATATAATTTATAATATAGCTAATATCTATTTTGTTTCTTTTTTCTTTATCATTATTATATTCAAAAGATAAATATTGATTTTTTGGAGGAATTTCTAAATAAACTCTATTATAAACATTATTTTTTTCATTTAAAGATTTTAATGCATTTAAATTATTTAAATAAATCGCTAAGCTATTTTCATTGTTTTTTTTACTTCTATCATTTACAATAGGGATTTTACTTTCAGCAACCTCATAGTTTTTCCCAAGTTTTTTATTTTCAAAAACTATGTTATCTTTGATAGGTACTTTACTTTCAATGGCTAGCTTATTTTTTATCTTTTGAAATTTTTTAAAATTGTTTTTTGCAAGTTGAAATTCATTTTCATCAGGTAAATAGCTAATAATAATTGAATTTTCTAAATCTTTAAAAAATTCTCGTCTTAATTTATTTATTTCACTGATTGGAGCAAATAAATCTTCTTTATAATTAATTGAAATTTTTTCAATATACAACGGGAGGTTTCCAATTTTAAATAGCTGTTTTTTTAATTGTTCCTTAGTTATTGGTTTGTTTTTAGCTATTTCCCAAGGAATGTTACTTTTTTTTGAAATATCAATCTTTTTACCATTAGCTAAAATAACTTTTCCTTTTATAATAGGGTAATTTGATTTAACAATGTCAAATTGAATAAACACTCGTGACCTTCTGATTATTTGCTTTGAATTATCATGAACTAGGTTTTTAGCATAATCCGATATAGCTTTTCTTTTACTTAAATAAACCTTTGAATTTTTATCAAAATCAATATTAATTTCCTTATTTTCCTTAACCTTCTTTATAATTAATATTTGATTATTTTTCTCAGGTTTTACTTTTAAAATAGGATTTTTTGATATTTCTAAGCCATAACTATTTTCAATATTTTTAGAATTTTTAATATTATTATGGTTGTTTTTATTTTTTTTATTTTTCTTGGATATTGTCTTTTTACCTTTTATTAAAAGCCCATCTCCCTTTTCAGGAATGGTAATTAGATTTGAATCAAGTGAAATAGCTATTTCTCCAGTTTTTTTAGAGAAAGAATCAACTTTACCAATATAAAGTCCACTATCTCCAGGACTTTCTATGTTTAATATTTCATCAGAGCTTTGATTTAATAAATGACCAGTAGTAAATTCTCTGTTAAAAACTAATTTTAAATCTTCAATAGCTTTTTTATAAACAATGTCCTGTTTGAAGCTGTTGAGCTGATTTTTATTCATATTACTTTTAAATTTATTATATTTTTTTCTTTTTTTCTTAAATTCATTATTATATTTATTAAAATTCGAATTTTTCATATATTTTAATTTATTTAATAATTTTCTATAGCTATTTACAACAATAGCTACATAATTCACATTTCGCATTCTTCCTTCAATTTTTAAGCTATCAACACCTATTTTTTCAAATGCTTCAAGCTCATTAAAAAGTGAAAGGTCTTTGAGAGATAAGAAGTATTTTTCATTAGAAATTGGGGTTGTTATTTTCTTAGTTAATCTTTTATCTTTATCATTATTAGAAATAACAAATTTATTTTCAGAATTTAACCCTTTATCTTTTGATTTAATAGCTATTTGATATTTTTCTCTACAAGGTTGAGCACAAATTCCTCTATTTCCACTTCTACCACCTTTAAATGATGAAAATAAGCACCTTCCTGAGTAAGAATAACACAGTGCCCCATGGATAAATATTTCAACCTCCACCCCATTTTCATGAGCAAAATCAGTTATTTCCTTTAGCTCATCTAAATTCAGCTCTCTTGGAAGAACAACTCTTTTAATACCATTAGCTACAGCCCATTTAATCCCTTCCTTATTTTGAATATTCATTTGCGTTGAGCTGTGTATAGCTAAATTTGGAATAATTTCTCTTATTAATTTAACAATTCCTATATCTTGAATTAAAACTGCATCAGCACCAATCTTATAAAGATTTAATAAATATTCTATTACATTTAATATCTCTTCTTCCTTTATTAAGGTATTTACCGTAACATAAACTTTCACATTGTATAAATGTGCAAATTTTACTGTCTCTTTAATTTCTCTAAAGCTTAGATTCATAGCATATTGTCTTGCACCAAATTTTTTCCCAGACAAATAAATTGAACTTGCTCCAGAAAAAATAGCTACTTTCAAATGTTCAATTGATCCTACAGGAGCTAATAATTCAGGTATTTTCATAAATAATCAGTTTTATTTAACTTTTTAAATAATATGAGTATAAAATTTATTTTTTAAAATTTTTTATGTTTCTTATTCTATAGTAACTTTTTAAACTAATAATTTTTATCATGATTATTATTTTCATATAAAATTAAATCATATTCATTATTTTTTATATTAAATTAGTAATTTTCATTATTTTCATTATAAAAGTATTTATTATTTTTATTTTAATAACTAATATAATATTAGCTAATATAATTTTAATAATTTTAAAAAAAAAGTTTTGTTAAATACTATGTATTTTTTAAAATTATGGTACTATTTCTATACTTTTTAAATTTTATATATTTTAAAGTTCTATTTAACTACATGTATATTTGTTTAGAAGGAATTGATGGAACTGGAAAATCTACGCAAATAGAACTTTTAAGTCAATGGCTAATTGATTCAGGATTTAAGGTTAAAAAAGTCGTTGAACCTACAGGCTCAGAAATTGGTTTGCTCATTAGAAAAATTTTAACATCTCCAGATGCCACATCTTCAAATACTCAAAAAATATTAGCTTTACTCTTTGCAGCTGATAGATTAACTCTCATGGAAAAAATATCTAAATATGAGAAAGAAAACAAGATAGTTATTAGTGATAGATCTTTTTATTCAAGTTTAGCTTATCAAAATTCTGAGGATTGGATTTTAGAAATTAATAAATTTGTAAAAACTCCTGATTTAGCTATTTTACTGGATTTAGATGTTAATTTAGCTATTTCAAGATGTTTAAAAACTGATGAGTTTGAAAAAAAATCTTTTTTAATAAACGTCCGTGAAAAATATATTGAATTAGCTAAGAACAATAAAAATAATTTTAAAATCGTGAATGCTAACAATGGAGAAAACAAAGTTAATTCAGACATCAAAAAAGTAGTAGCTTCTTTACTTGGAATTTGTGTTGATGGTATTGATTGAGTAGATAATAATGTTTTGAAGATGAAAAATATATTTATAATAGGAAACTTATTTTTTCCAATATTTATGTGTAAATTTATTTGATTTTTTATTTTATTATAAAATTTTATTCTTGTTAATGAAATATTCAAATGAAAACTTTTTTTAATTTCCCCCATCTTCATTTGAAAGCTCATTTAATCTATCATTTATTGATTTTACTATGAAATCTTTTGCATTCTCTAATTCTTCTACTGTTCCAACAAGTATAGGCCCATATTCAGTGTGTTTCAACTTTACTTCAAATTTTTCAATAGTATGTGCAAGTATTTGTTCTCCAACACCATTTGGTAACCTCATTTCATATTCCATAATATCCCTTTTAAATTAATATTTTGATTAAATGATTTTTAGTATGTTTATAAGTAGTGATTATAGTTTTAAGTTTTAATTATATTATATTTTCAATAAAAAATAATAATGATTCCATCTATTTATAATTTATAAACTACATTAATTAATTACTTTTAAATGAAAATTAAATTAATTTAAATTAATATTTAATAGAAATTAAATTAATTTTAGTTGAAAATAATTCCATATTTATTATACTATTATTATTTAATATGTTATTGAATTTTATGAATATTTAGTATTTTGTTATTTTTTCATTATACTTATTTTTTAATGATATTTTTAAAAATGGACAGGATAAATAATAAAAAAATAATTTCATTTTAAAAAGAATTACTAACAATATATTCCATAGCTAATAATATTAATGTAAGCCATTGATTAATGGCGGATAATATTAATTGAAGCTATTGGTTATTTAACATATATTCACGAACTGACTTTAAATATTCTATCATAAATTTACTAACTGCACTCTTTAAATCAGCAGGATGTAATTCTCCACTAGTATACATATCAATTAGTTCTGTTTCACTTAAATTTAAGTTTCCACCAAACTTCTCATCTCTTTCAATTATTATCTCATCTTGATTTGAAAATATAAAATGACTAGCTATTTCAATTATAGGATTTCCTTCTGCTTCCTTCAGTGGACAATAGCTTTTTTTAATCTTTTCAACTATTTCTCCTTCCGTATCATCAATAGCTATTAAGTTCCCTTTACTTGAAGACATTTTTTCATCCCCATCAAGTCCATGAAGGAGTGGTGTATGTATACAAACAGGAACTTCAAAATCAAGCTTTGGTAAGTGTTCTCTTGCAAGCATTTGTATTTTTCTCTGCTCCATTCCACCTAAAGCTACATCAACATTTAAAAATTTCATATCAACAACTTGCATCAAGGGATAAAGAACATTAGCTACTTTTGGATTTTTAGAACTCCTACTAACTTGATCCATACTTCTTTTTGATCGGCTTAAAGTTGTTAAATTAGCTAATTTGTATAAATCCTTAACATAGTCATGGCTTGTCTGAAAACTTGAACCTAATATGAATTCAGTATTTTCCTTTGATAATCCAAAAGCTAAAAAGCATTTTTTGTTATATTCTGCCATTTCTTCAATTTCTTCAATAGTTCCTTTTCCATTTAAATAAGCATGATAATCAGCAAGGAGTATTTTAATTTTAAATCCAATCTCTTGTAATTGCTTAAGTTTAATTATTGTAATTGCATGACCTAAGTGAATTTTTCCTGATGGTTCATATCCAGTATAAACTATTGGACTCTTTTTTTCAAGCTTTTTATCTAGTTCCTCAGTATTTATGACTTCTAATGTTTTTTTTCTGATTATTTCCACTTTTACTTTCTTATCCATATAATCACTTGTAATCCTTAAAATTATGATATTAATTAAATAATATTAGTATATACTCATTATAAATATATTACTATCTTCAAATTTACCTATTATTAATCATTGGCATTTAATAATTGTTTATTTTCAAAAAATAAGGTGTTTAGTTTTTAAATGATTAAAAATAAAAATTATCATTGATTTTTATTAAGCTATCTATTTTTTAAGAAAAAACAGTATTTTCCTATTTTCACTTTAAACTTTGTTTTAAATTAATATTTTTAGATGTTTTCAATTTCAGGAACTATATATAAATTTTCATCAATTTTAACAACATTTACTTCATCTCCAATTTCATATCCATCAAATATTTTGTGTGTAGCTATGTCAACCACCTCATAGTTATCAGGATCTAAAATTTGAATTTTACTTGGAGATTTCGAAATTATATTACTTGTTTTGATTTCTTTTGCAGTTTTTACAACTTTTATAGAATCATATTCTTTCAAAAAAACAGAAAAATTACCAAAGCTATTTAAATCATTAACTAGAACTTTATTTCCATCAATAGCTATTACTTGTCCAATTTTATTTAAGTATTTGACAATATCATTTGTTTTAAAGTTTGGAAGTCTTAATGATATCCATATCCTATATAGTCCTTTTCCTGTAGATTTATCCTGACCTATCAGTCTTGGAGATTCTTTAGTTAGTCCGCCAAATCTGTTTTTAATATCATTAGTAATTTTTTTAGCTGCTTTATAAGATCCAATATAATAATCTATTCCTTCTTTCATAGTGACTTTTTCAGCTAAATAAGCTAATTTATTTTTTTTTGATTGAGTGAACAATGATTTTTTTACAATTTCATCTGTTTGTACAAGTTCTTCAGTGGCTAATTCTCTATTATCTGCTCTAAATTGTATTACAGCTTCATAATATCCAGAATTCATCTTGCTACAATCTGGACAAACTGTTCTTTTTAACCTAACTTCAACTTCATATGATTGGTGAATTTTTTCCCCTAATACAGTAGCTACTGCTTCAATATAACATTCGGCAATTGTTCCCCTCATTTGAAGGATTTTTAACTCTATCTCTTCTTTTTCAATTAATGAATCAGTTTCAATAGCTCTTTCCAAGGCCCTGTATATTATTTCTTCTTCTAAAATATTGGATTCTTTCCATTTTCCTTCTTCTAATTTTGCATTACAGTGAGTACAAACTGTAACTTCAGTATTTTCAGGGATTTTTAATATTGAGAACTGTTTTAAAAAACATTCTTTACAAAGCCCTTCTATCATTTCAGAGTTAGAATTCCCACATTCAGGGCAAAACATTATTACACACTTATAAATGGTAAATTAACATGAAATATGAATTTTGTTATAATATAATTAAATATAAAAATAGTTACAAGTTAAATACAATTTTTTTCATTATATAAATACTTAGTTAAAAATAAAATATTGAAAAAGCTTGATGATAAAAAGTAAAAAATAGATTATAAAGTCTTTAATGGTGCTTTTGCACCACATGCAGTGCATTTAAGAATAAATATCCTATCTTCCCGTATAATTCGCGTATCTGGTCTATTACATTCATGACAAATAACGAATTTCTCTACATACTCATCTATTCTTTCATTAATTAAGTAGTAAGTGAATTTACCTTGTAATATTGCTCTACTACCTTCTAAATTTCCAGCAGTACCTAATTCTCTAAGTAAAAACTTTAAAACATGCTGTGGATCCCTATTAAGTGCTTCAGCTACTTCTTTAAAATTTTGAATAAATGTCCTGTTTCCTTGAATCACAGAATAAATTTTTGGCACTTTGAACCTTTTCGTTTCAAATATTTCTGGTGGTAATTGTTCAATAGCCCTACTTAATAAACTTTCATAATCTTCCATGTTATCTACTCCTTATCTACAATATAAAATTGACTGTCATAATATAAATTTAGAATACATTGTAAAATGAATAATAGTTTAATAATTAATAATTTTTAAATATAATATTTAAAATAACAAATAGATATTATCTAATAAATATAATATTTTTAAATATTTAAAAACAATTTAAAATTAAATTTTACCTGATTTAATTTAATATTTAAATATAAAATTGTAAAAAATATAATATTGTAAATATAAAGACTTTATTATGTACTTAATCATTTATTAAGTTAACTATTTATGAAAAAATATGAATAATTTTCAATTTGTGTTAAGTTGTTATAAACTAAAAAAAGATTCAAGAAATAAAATTTGAATAATGAAGTTTTCTTACTTAGTTAAAAATAACTATTAAACTATTTTAAGATAGCCATTTACTGGTTCAAAGATTACTCCTTTGTGTTTAAGTTGTTTTATAATTTCTTCAATTTTTTCTTCACTTAACTCATATTGATCCATTAAATTAGATGTTAAAACATTGATAGGAGCTTGGTCTCCATACTCTTCTTGAAGATCCTTGATTTCATCCACAACTTTTTGCAATTTGTCTCTTTGAGACTTTGGAGTTCTTCCTTCAACTTTATCAATATCAATCTTACCAGTTTCAGGATCATACCCTACTTCATTAAGACATGCTCTTTGAAGCTCAACAGCTTTCGCAGCATCTTCAGCTTCAACATACTCTTTCAATTTAATTTTAGCACAAGCTTCAGCTAATCGAATAATAGCTTCTAACTGTCTTGCTGTAATTGGAACTGGTGAATCCTCATCTATTGAACTATTTCTCATTAAAACATAAAATTCTTCTAAGACTTTGTTAGCATCATCTGTAAGCTTAGGATTAACATTTTTTCTTGCATAAGCTATGTATTTTCTAAGCAAATCTGGTTCAATTTCATAAGATACTGAATCCTCTTGATGTATTTTTAGTATGTGTTGAGCTAATTCCCTATCATTTTCTAAATCAGGCTTATCTTCAATAACAAATGTCAAATCAAAACGAGATAATATTGGAGAAGGAAGATTAATTTGCTCAGCCATTGATTTAAATCTATCAAATCTTCCAAATTTTGGATTAGCTGCAGCTAATACAGAACAACGAGCATTTAATGTCGCCATAATTCCAGCTTTAGCTATACTTATGGTTTGCTGTTCAAGTGCTTCATGAAGTGAAGATCTATCTTCTGATCTCATTTTATCCAATTCATCTACACATACATTTCCTTGGTCCCCAAGTACAAGTGCTCCTGCTTCAAGTGACCATCCACCAAGTTCATCTCTAACTGCAGCTGCAGTTAAACCTGCTCCTGTTGTACCTTTACCACTAGTATATATGCCTCTTGGTGCAAGCTTTGAAACATATTTTAACATCTGAGATTTACCAATACCAGGATCTCCAACAATTAAAATATGAATATCTCCACGAAGCCGAGTTTTATCTTCTAGTTCTTTAGCTGCCCCACCAAATAGCTGAAGAGCAATAGCTTCTTTAACATCTTCATATCCTTTTATAGAAGGTGCTGTTGATTTTATAATTTTTTCATAAATATCAGGATCTTTAGAAAGCTCCATTATTTTTTTTTCATCTTCTTCACTTATTTGTAGCTCTTCAAACTCTTGTTCAAGATGTTCAATGTGATTTGCATATATGTAATTTTTAAACTTCCCACTTCTCTCTTCTCTAAATGTTTTTAAAGTTCCAGTTATCCGTACACTATCTCCTGGATTTAAATTATCTACTAAATCATCTTCTAAAACAATGAGCATTTGTTTTGGCTCAGTTCCTCCAGATAAATTCTCTAAAGGTTCTTGAATTCTAGCTGTTTGGGTGTCTACATACTTAGACTCTTCTTGAAGTAATCTGAATGATCTTCCACCGCATTCAGTACATAAAGATGGTTCTACTATAGCATTGTTAGATCTTTGTTGAACTTCATGGAGCCTCATACACCCTCTACATTCAAAAACCCCAATTTCAATTCTTGGACGTATTTCATCAGTTTTTCTAACAATACCATCTGCTGATACAAATTTACCAATATATTTACTTAGTAAAATCTTTAAAGGAATTAAATTAGTTAAATTTTCTAGCCTAATATTTAAGTCAGCGTCTTTCATCAAAGGGTCAATGTTTTTTATAGCTTTTTCAGATGCAAGAAGAACATCATCTGGTTTTTCTATTAAAAGATCGGCTAGATCCGGATCGAACATTTCTAAATCTATATAATCTATCACTAATGATCTTTCATCTGGATATTTCTCTAAAACATTGAAAACATCATCTTTGTATTTTGTTGAGAAAAATTCTTCAAATTTTGTAAGTGATGTTTTTGATTTATCAATCGAACTCATTATCTTAATATTGATTTTTCACATTAAAAATTATTATGTTTTTTTAAGCTCAATTTTTTAAGATTATATATAATTTCACATTAATTTATTTGATGTTAAAAACAATGTTTTTTAGTCGTTTTTACTTTCATTGGTAATTTATAACTATTTTATTTAAGATAAAACTTTTTATTTAATTAAATAATTACTATCTTACTTAATTAGCTATTTTTAATATTTAAGATTAAATTATAAATTGCTAAATTAAATATGTAAATAATAAATTAACTAAATATTTTGACATTATCTTTTAAATAATAAAATTAATATGTAATGAGATTAATAGTAATGATATTAGATAAAAATTTTTTATTTGTTTTATAAATTAACTAATGTATTTTTCACTTCATACAATACTTGATGATATATGGAAGATATTATGAAAAAATCAAGGTTAAAGCTTTTTAAATCAACCTCAATGATAATTTCTATTTTAGGAATTGTAATGATTGTTTTCACAGCTATTATAGCAGGATACATTGGGATAAGTATTCTTTCCTCAGAAATAACTGCAAGTATTTCATTAGATCCTTATTATGATAAATTAGCAGTTCTTAAATCGAATTATACTAATTTAGAATCTGATTTTAATGTAACAAAACAAAATAATATCAAATCAAATGAAGTTAGTGAAGAAAAGTATATTAATGCTCAGCTACAACTTATAAGAGCAAAATCAGCTATTGATGATGTTGAAAGTGCTATAAAATCAGGTCTCCCCCCAGAAGAAATTGACGCTAGGATTAATACAGCTAAGCAAAAGTTGAAAATAGCTTCTGATGAAATAAATAAGTTAAAATGATTATATTATGACTATTTATAGATATAATGATTATTCATAGCTCTATTTAAAAAAAAATTAATATTAATTATTCCTTAACTATCTCCTATATTTCAAACCAATAACATACATTTCTGAACTTTTCCTGCGAGAGGAAGAAGGTTTTGTTGTTTTAAGAACTTTAAATTTCTTTCTTAATTTATCTATTAAATTTTTATATTCTTCTCCTTGAAACACTTTGATAAGAAGATTTCCATTTTTTGCAAGGATTTTATAAGTTATTTTAGTCACAGACTCCGCCAAATCAATTGATTTTAAATGGTCAACATTTTTTATCCCAGATAATGATGGAGATGCATCTGAAACTATAGCATTAGCTTTTCCATCTAATTTTTCAATTATTTCAGATTGAATAGTTTCATCTCTAAAATCACCTCTTATAGAATAGTAATTTTCCTCAGGAAAGGGCTTTATTTTTTTTAAATCAACTCCTACAACAGTTCCTTCATTTTCAACTTTTTCAATAACTACTTGAGACCATCCTCCAGGAGCAGCTCCTAAATCAAGAACTTTATTTCCCTTTTTAATAATTTTATATTTTTTATTTAGTTGCATTAGTTTATAAGAAGCTCTAGATCTATAATTTTCTCCTTTAGCTCTTTTATAATAATAATCTTTCTTTTTTTCCATTTGCCATTGACTTCCCATTTCATTACTCCTTTTTAACATTAAATAAAAAAATATATGATTAAAAAATCATTCCCCATTTTTATAAATAACAATATTTATTTTTTATTTTTTACTAAAATTTAAAGCTTTACAAACAGGTTTTCCTAATTTAATAACTTCAATACTTACTTCTCCATTTATAATATCAAGTAGCATAACCGTAGGGTCAGCTAATGTTGGAACTGTAGGGCTACCTGGATTTAAAAGTAATATTTCCTTTATTTTTTTAATAGATGATTGGTGTGAGTGTCCAGTGATTAATATATCTACTCCCATTTCTAAAGCTAAATAATATAGTTGTTGCTCATCTCCTCTTGGATATACTTCTCCATGAGTTATTCCAATTTTTAAATCATCCACAGTTATAATTTCAGTTTTAGGAAGTTTTAAATTATATGCTCTATCCATGTTTCCCTGTATTGCAGTTAATGGAGCTATTTTTTTTAATTGACCTATAACTTCTTGGGAAGTTAAATCACCTGCATGAATAATAAGGTCTACACTTTTGAAAATTTTAAAAACAGAATCAGGGATTTTATCTTCTCTGTCACATACGTGTGTATCTGCTATTAACCCAATTAACATATTATAGCCCTGATTTTTTTTAATATTTATTAAAAAAAGATTTAAAAAGAATATAATTCACTAAATTATAATTATCTTGATAGTTTATTTTATAGATTGTGATAAATAGTTTAGTATAGATAAAAGTTTAGTCATTAATAATTTCAAATAATATTTTTATTTTATATTTCTTTTTATTTTTAATAAATCTTTTTTATATATATTATTTATTAATTTGAGAATTGGAATTATTTAGTCATGATTTAAAATTACTTAATCAATTTTAATATTTAAATTTTTAAATAAATAATAAATGAATTTATAGTGTTCAAAAAATTAAATCAAAAATTATATTCATAGTATTGTATATAAATAATCATGATAATATTTTGTTTAAATGGAGACATAAATTATGGGAAAAATAAAAAAACAGGATATATTGTCTATTTTAGATAAATATAATAAAGATGATATAACAATAGCTACTCTTGGAAGTCACACCTCCCTTCATATGCTAAATGGTGCAAAAGAAGAAGGTTTTAATACAGCAGTTGTATGCCAAAAAGGAAGAGACACCCCTTATAGAAGATTTGATGTAGCTGATGAATATATTATGATAGATGAATACAAAGACATAGTCAATAGTGACATTCAAGAAAAGCTTAAAAGCATGAACAGTATTGTTATTCCTCATGGATCATTTGTTGCTTATGCAGGTCTTGATAGAATTGAAGATGATTTCAATGTCCCTATGTTTGGAAATAGAGATATATTAAGATGGGAAGCTGAAAGAGTTTTAGAAAGGAAATTACTTGTAAAAAATGATATAAGACTTCCAATTAAATATGATAACCCCTCTGAAATCGATCGAGCTGTAATGGTTAAATTCCCTGGTGCAAGAGGAGGGCGTGGTTTCTTTGTAGCTTCTTCACCTGAAGAATTTGACAAAAAAATAGAATCTATGAAAGCAAGAAACTGGGTTGATGATGAAGATGTAGATATGGCTCATATTGAAGAGTATGTTTCTGGATGTAATTACTGTATCCATTTCTTCTATTCAGCTTTAAATGATGAAGTAGAACTTATGGGTATTGATAGTAGGTATGAATCAAGTATTGATGGTATTGTAAGAATGCCAGCTCAAGATCAACTTGAAGTTAATTTAAACCCATCTTATGTTATAACAGGCAATCATCCAGTAGTTATGAGAGAATCATTACTTCCACAAGCTTTTGATATTGGTGATAAATTAGTTGATGCTGCGAAAAAATTGGTAGCTCCTGGTTTGAATGGTCCTTTCTGTATGCAAACTCTTGTAAATGATGATCTTGAAGTAATTGTGTTTGAAATAAGTGCAAGGTCAGATGGAGGAAACAATACCTTTATGAATGGTTCAGCATATAGTTACTTAAAGTATGGTGAAGGAATGAGTATGGGTAGAAGAATAGCACGTGAAATAAAAATAGCTATTGAAAAAGGAAAGTTAGATAAAATAATAACATAATTTTCTGGCTTTTTTACCTTTAATTTTCTACCTTTTATTTTTTTTATTTCATTTTTTTATTAGAAATAGCTATTATAATTTTATATTCTATTTTTAGAATTATTTTCAGATAATTAATAATTTATATGATATTAAAAATATTTTAATAAAAATAGATGAATTAAATATTAAAATAGATTTCTAAAATATTTAAATGTGGTTAATTTCCTTTATTTTTATTTAGTGATCCACCAATAGCTCCACTTATCCCCATGATTATGCAAAAAAATGCTAATTGATATAACAATGCAGTTAGAGCTGTCAAAAGTGATAAATTAGTAAGTTCATGCATTATGAACGATTGAAAGCTTGTATAAGAATTAATGAAAGCATATATGAGTGTTCCAATTATAGCTTCTATTGTTCCAGCAATAGCAGAATTAACTAGTCCACTTATTGCTCCATCATTAACCATGTATCCAATCACAAAACCTACAGCTATCAATCCTATTATATCATAAGGAGCCATGAGCATTTTTACTAATAGAATCAAAACTATCCCAATAATAATTGGTCCCCATTTTAATATCATTCAATCACTTAAATCTCCTTTATTAATATAACAATGTATCTTTTATATAAGAATATATTTTTTAATATCCTATTTTAAATTGGATTTTTCTAATTTTTTTAAATAATAAAACTTTATTAAAATATAACATAAGTTTTATGATTCGATTCTTCTAATTTTAACTTAGATATACAATAAAGATTAAATTGAAAAATTATTGGTTAATACATTTATAAGTAAAGATTAATTAAACTTATTTAAAAATAAAAAAATTATAGAAAAACTTTTTTAAAATATCAGAAAATTTAAAAGAAAAACTAATTAAAAATTCTTTATCTCTTTTTTCCAGATATAATTCCACCAACAGCACCACTAATACCCATGATTATTCCATAATAAATTAAATATCCTAAAATAGCTATAAATCCACCTATACCGAAAATAATTAAACCAGCTATTCCAAAGAATATTCCTAAAATTATGAAAAGTATTCCTCCTACAATCCCTCCTAAAGCACCAGCAATAGCTGCATTAATCATTCCACCTAATACACCTTCTTTTGCCATATAACCTACTAAAAACCCCACTATGAACAATCCAAAAAGTTCCCATGGCCCCATTATCATTTTAACTAAAATAGATAGTATGAATCCAATGAGAACAACTCCATAATTTACCATAAAATCACCTTTAATTAGCTGTTAGTATTTAAAATTAAATTATTTGATTTAAAATATCATATCTTTTAATTTTAGATTTTTTTAAATATATTATTTATAATTATTCTATATTCTAAATCATATATATTACTATATGTATTTAATTTAATGCTATTTTTTAAAAAAAATAATAGACATGATGTTTTCAAGATAAGAACTATTATAAAGATGTTCCAAAAATAAAAAATTTTGAACTGTTTTTTAATAATTAAAATGAAATTTATCAGATACATGTGAATTCATAGAACATATGTTGAAAATAAGATTTTCCAATGAGAAATCAATCTTAAAACCATCTTTAAAGAATTTTCAAGTATTAGTGAAAGAAAAAATGGACAGATTATTTAAGTTCTAATTTATATAATCTTACTTAATAACCAATAAATTATGAATATAAAGTGTTTAATCTATTGAACGAGTGTTCATATTAGTATTGAATGTTTATACCAATTTAAAAGTCTAAATAGTGAACTTTATATACAATCACGTAGTAAAATATATTCTTGAATTTGTTGACAACAATATATGGAATATTACATTAAATTCTATTTTTGCAAATTCACAATAACATAGTTCTCACTATGAAATTTTTTATTAAAAATAATTTTTAATAAACTTTAGATAGCTTTAATTTAATTTTAAGAGAAATTAGTCAATATTTTTAAATTTTTAATAAACACACAATTTCAATATCATGGACTATGGTTATTTAATCAATATTTTTGTTTGTAGTATTATAAATTGGGAGTATTATATAAATGTCATTAAAACATGGACTACTAGGTTTTTTAGATTTAAGTGGGTCAATGACAGGATATGACTTAAATAAAATATTCATGTCGTTGTTTAAATATATTTGGCCTGCACAAAGAAGTCAAATTTATCATGAGTTAAAATCAATGGAAAAATTAGGTTGGGTTTCATCAAATATTATTTTTCAAACAGGAAAACCCAACAAAAAAGAGTATACAATTACTGAAGAAGGAAAAGCTGAACTTAAAAAATGGTTGGTTGAATATGATATGCAAGATCAGCTTAGAGTAAAAAGTATTTTTTTAATGAAAATCTTCTTTTCTGGAAAAAATCAGATAAATGAAAACATAAAGCTAATTCAATCTTTTAAAAAAGAATGTATAGATGTATTAGAAATTTTAAAAATTGGAGATGGAACTATAGACTATTCTTCTGGAATAGGGTTTGCAAAAAACAAAATCTATAAGGATATAGTTTATGACTTTGAAGAAGATTATCTTAAAATGTGTGTAAGATGGGCAGATAAAACAATTGAAAAATTGGAAAAAAATAGTGAAAAGTGAAATTTTTTAATTAATCTTCAGTAAATTAATATTTTATAACCTTTAATTTCTAATAGCTACTTTAGATATTTATGATTTATCAATATTTCAGAAAATAAAAAGAAAAAGCATATGAAAAATTCTACTAGCAATTTTAACCACTAATTATTGTGGCTAATCAATTAAAACTAAATAATCTACTAGATAGTTATTTTATATTATTTTTTCTTTCATATATTATCATATTATTCAACTTTTATACATATTATTAGTTTAAAACTAATAAAAATAATAAAAGAATATTTTTTAATCATTCAAGTTAATAGCTTTGAAACTCTTTTTAATAATTTCATTTAATATATGTTATAACAATTGTTTTAAATAATTTAAAAAAATTATTTATTGGTTTAATTGATTATTAATTTATATTAGATTATTTAATAAAAACTTTTTTAATTAAAAAATCATTTTATTTTTATAATAAGGTACTATTTAAGATTTATTCTTGAAAAAAAACATTAAGTTTTTGTTTGAAAAAATTATAAGAATAAAAAGTATAAGAATGATAAATTAAATCAAAAAATTATAAATAAAAGTTAAGTATCATCTATACTGTCGGTTTAATAAAAGTTATAATAGCTCTTTTCTTAAAGTTGCATTAGATTTTGGTGAAAGCATAGCTAATGGAACATCGAATACTGTTAAACATCCAGTTTGACCATTATCACTAATTCTCTTAACTGCTCTTGCATAAGCTACCAGTACACTAGACGTAAATTCAGGATTACTTCCAAGTTCTAACACAAATTCCATTCTTTGTTTTGTTCCAGTTTTTGATTCTCCAGTTCTTAATACATATCCACCATGTGGCATACCAGCATGGTTTTCATCTAGCTCTTTTTGAGAAATAAAATTTACCTCAGTATCATATTCATCAAAGTAGTTAGGCATATTTTTGATTTCAAGCTCAATAGCTACTTTATCTGCTTTATCTTCAACTACAACATAACATTTTCTTAGATGTTTTTCTCTTGTTGTAAGCACTGGGTTTTTTCCAGATCTTACTTTATTTAATGCACTTTCAATAGGAATAGTATATTGTTTAGCATCAATTACATCTTCAATTCTTCTTATAGCATCTGAATGACCTTGACTTACTCCTTCTCCCCAAAAAGAATAAGTATTTCCAACTGGAAGGATTGATTCACTTAAAATCTTATAAATTGAAAATAAACCAGGATCCCAACCAGCAGATACTAAATTCAATGTTTCAAATTCTTTTCCTATTTTATCAACTTTTTCAAAGTGCTGTGGAATATTTACATGATTATCAAAGCTGTCAACTGTGTTAAAAGTCTTAGCTATTTTTGGTGTTTGTTTTGGAAGATCAGTAGCTGAACCTCCACATAGTATCATCACGTCAATTTTTCCTTTATATCTTTCAATTTCACTAATATTTACCATTTTTGAGTTGTTTAAAGTATATAGATCTCTTCTTGTAAAAATAGCTACAAGTTCCATATCTTCATTTTGTTCAATAGCTAATTCAGCACCTTTTCCTAAATTACCATATCCTACAATTCCAATTTTGATACTCATAATATCATCTTAAGTTATTTATTATTCAATTTTATTATTTTTATAATTTCTATAATTTTTATCTACATCAAAAAATATCTTAAAATAGTTAGGAACTAAGTACAAATTATAAAATAATTATAAAGTAGCTATAGATTAACTATAAGTAACTAAATAGTAGCTATAATAAAAATAAAATAGAAAAAAATAAAAAAAATAGTGAAAATACAGCCTTTTTATTTATTTTTTAGTTCCCATTATCTGGATGGGTTTCTTTAGATTGTTCTTTAACTTTTTCCATTATTTTTCTAACTTGGCTTTTTGTAGATGATTCTGTTTCAATCTCCTTTTTGTTTAAATCTTCATTGTTAAATAGCTCAGCTATTCCACCAATTGACCCTAAAATTCCAGAAACTTCTGTTGGAAGGAAAATTTTAGTTGAATTTCCATTAGCTACTTTTTCAAGAGCTTCCAAATATTTAATAGCTATTAAATCATTGGTAGGACCTCCTTCATGGATTGCATTATAAACATCTATTGTAGCTCTTGCTTGACCTTCTGCAATAGCTATTTCTTGATATTTATTTGCATCAGCTACTTTTTTAATAGCTTCTGCCTTACCTTCTGCTTCTAAAATAGCTGCTTGTTTGTCACCTTCAGCTCTTTTAATTTCAGATTGTTTATATCCTTCTGCTTCGAGAATAGTAGCTCTTTTCATCCTTTCAGCTTTCATTTGCTTACTCATTGCATCTACAATGTCTTTTGGAGGTTCAATTCTTTGAATTTCTACTCTAACAACTCGAGTTCCCCATTTATCAGTAGCTTCATCTAACACCTCACGAAGTTGGGCATTTATCATTTCTCTTGAGGTAAGTGTTTGATCAAGTTCCAAATCACCTACAATATTTCTTAGATTTGTTTGTGCTAATTTTGTTATAGCTTGATAAAAGTTCACGACATTATAAACTGCATTAAATGGATCTGTAACCTCATAAAAGATAACGCAATCAACTACAACTACAGTGTTATCTTTTGTAATTACTTCTTGAGGTGGAACATCTACTACTTGTTCACGAAGATCTACTTTCCTAATTTCTTCAATAAATGGAATTATGAATACTAAACCGCTAGCTACTGTTCTTTGATATTTACCAAACCTTTCAACAACAGCTTTTTCATATGGTCTTAATATTTTCACTGATTTAAATGCTAAAACAAATACTATAATAATTATAATTATGCCTGTTAAAAAATCCATTTTATCCTCTCTTTAATTTTAAATTTTTTTTATATTTATTTACAAAGATTATAACCAAAAAGTTACATTTAATAAACTAAATATTTATTATTAAAAAAGTGTATTTTTTTAGTATATTTAACTATTTACAACTTAAATTTTATGCTAAATGCTATTTCTTAGTAACTTTTAATCTAACACCTTTTATTTCTTCAACAATTATTTTTTCTCCAATTGAAATACTTTCATCGGCTATTGCTCTCCAACTTTCCCCAAATATATTAACCATACCACTATTTTCAATATTAATAGGTTCTACAACAGTTCCTTCTTTTCCAAGTAATCTATCAGAAGCTGCTCTTTTTTTAGGGGATCCTTGGGTTAATTTTTTTGCTAGTGGTCTTGAAGCTATTAAACAAATAACTGTAACAATTACAAAAATTAATAATTGAGTTATAGGATCAAAACCAATATAGTTAGCTACTGCTGCAGTAGCTGAACCAATTCCTATAGACAATAGGAAAAACCCAGTTGTCATTATTTCCAAAAGTATACATGCCACAAATAATATAATCCAAAATTCTAATTCAAACATTTTATTAGTTCCCCTAATGTATTAATAGTTAGTTATAACATAATTTATTATCTACTTATTTAAACAAGTTAATAAAACTAAGTATAGTCTATAAAAAAATTTTTTAGTTTGTAGGGAATTTACTCCAATCTACTTTTAATTTTATTAGTATAAGATCCTAATTTATCATCATATGCGTTTATATCAGATTTTGTTAAAAATAATGTTTCTAAAGGCTTTTTAGCTGAAATTTTTTCCATTTTAGCTAATGTTTCTTCATAACCACCATGTCCACATGTACAAAAAAAGGCAATGTCATTAAATTTTTCCTTGTTTTCAGTTATATACGTTAAAATTGGACTAGCCATTGTAGAAGCCCAAACTGGAGTTCCAATTATAACAGTATCATATTCTGATGGATCTTTTTCTATAGGTTTTATTTCTGAAGAAACTCCTCTAATTGCATCAAGACAAGATTTAATCCATCCAATTCTACCTGAACGATTTTTAACATCTTTTATTTCTTCTATATCCGATCCAAACTTTTTTTTAAGAATTTTAGCTACATTTGCTGTAATTTTTGTTCTTGAGTAATAAACTATTAATGTTTTCATGTTTACTATTATATTTTTTAAATATTTATATTCTCTTTATCCATTCAATAATAAAAAACCTAATTTAATGATTATTAATTATGGTGAACTTATAGTTATAATTATAAAAATTTAAATTTTAAGTAAAATTTTTAAAAAATTTTAAAATGATTATGATAATTTTTAAAAAGTATATTGGGCTATGAAATTATGACTTATCTGTATGAATCTAAACCGATTATAAGATACAAAAAATAGCTTTTTCATTGAATTAAATATTTGGCAAAATTTCGAGCATTTTTTATGTCTTTTTCATTTGGTCTTCCTTTATTAATTCCACCAATAATTTTTAATGGTCCGAATGTGTCAAAACCTTTACATGAAAAAGTTGAAACAGCATCAAAACCTTTAGAATTCAGTAATTCTTTAAATTTTTCTGTAAAATCTTTTTTTCCTCTTCCACTTGTTGTAAATAGGAAAGATTTTTGTTTATCTGCATTTTCTATTTTTTCTACAAATTTTTTAATATTTTTATGAATTTTATTATAATAAATACCTGATCCAAACCCAACTAAATCATATTTATTTAAATCATCAGTATTCATATTTCTAACATTAATAAGTTCGCCGCCAATCTCATGAGCAATAGCTTTAGCTATTTTTTCTGTGTTATTATGATGTACAGATTCATAAATAATTATAGATTTCAAATTATCACCTAATATTTAGTTTTTCGTTAGCTATTTTTGTTTTTTAAGTAAATTCCATCCCTATTATTTCTGATTCTAAAATATGTTCTTAAATTCCCAGGAAAAATCCTGTATCTTGTTAAATTCTATAATATTCTTTAATTCACCTATTATTCCTTTATTCCACACAATATCTTACTAATCATAATGGACTATTCATAAACTTGCAATGATCTATATATCTTTTTAAAACTTCGTCAAGCAGACCTTCATCTTCAACAAGTTTTATTCCAGATTCTTCAATCCCAAATTTTGATTTAAATCCAGCTTGAGCACAAATTACTACATCACAATCTTCAATAGCTTTTAATGTTTTCATCCATTGATGTTTTTGATCTTGTTTAAATTCTACAGTTCTTCTCTCAATAAATTTTTCATTTTCTCCATCAAAGTCAAAAATACAGAGAGATTTTGCTTTTCCAAAATGTAAATCCACATTTTTTCCATCTGATGAAGCAATAGCTATTTTCATGTTTAACACCAAAATAAAATAAATTTCAAAAAATAATATTAATTAAATTAAAAAAATAAAATCAAGCTTTACTTTTAAAAAAAAATTATTAAATTAAAAAGAATAACATCAACCTTTATTTTTAAAACAACATTAATAATTGAATTAAAAAAAATCAGCCTTTTATTTTTTTAATAAGATTAGCTACATTTTTTCCAAATAATTTAACCATTTCAAGTCCTTCAGGGTCTTGATTAGTAGTTCCCTCTTCATAAGCAAACACCATATTCCAATATCTAGATCCAACCATTATCATGTCATTAATTGGAAAAAACATAGACATTTCTTGTAAAGTTAATGTATGGCCTCCTCTTCTAGCTACAGCTATCGGTCCACCAACCATCCAAGATAAAAATTCGTCTGTTCCTCTTGAAACTTTTCCAATTCTTTGTAATGCAGACATTATGTCTCCTCTAGCTGTACCAAAGTAAACTGGAGCAGCGGGTATAAACCCATTAGCTACTCTTATTTTTTCAATGATCTCATTTAAACCATCTTTTAAAACACAATTGCCCTTTTCTACACATTTATTACAAGCAACACAAGATTGAATTTTCATTCCTCGAAGACTTATTAGTTCAGTATTTAATCCATTTTTTTCTATTTCTTTAGCACAAATATCTAAAACATCCATTGTATTACTATTTTTTCGTGGACTACCACTTAATAGAACAACATTTGCCATACAAATTACTCCTAAGCAATATTTTACAGATAAAAATAAATTAACTTTTAAATAATATTTTATAAAAAAAATATTAAAAATTTATTCAAATTATTATCTTTAATAAACAACAAAATAGCTAAACATTATGAAATCATATGTTTTTCATTTAATTATAGTTTATTCATTTCAATCATTTATAGTTGATAATTATTGAAATTTTATAGATTATAATATACTTTGTAAATATTTTGTAGAATTTTAAATGTGATTTTTACTTGTTTGATAATAATGCAAAAAATAGTAAATTATAAATAATAGTTAAATATAATTAACAAAACGTAAATAGTTATTTACAAAAAGTCAAACATATATAACAAAAAATGCGAAAAGCTTATTAAAAAAAATTATTCTCTTGTATACATTATTATTCATAAATCTTTCATATTACTTATTTTAATTAAGTTAAAAAAGACCAAATAACCTATAAGTAATAATTAAGGAATAAAAGGTATTAAATTAAATATTTAACTTAAAGTATAAAGGTAAAAAGAATGAAAATTGTAAAACTTTTTGATGATTCTCTTACTTATCCAATTAGGGAATGGAAAAAATTAATAATATTAGGAATTCTCTTTGTTGTAATGAATATTTTTAATATTTTACCAATATTTTGGATTGGAATACACAGAAATCTACCTATTGATATATTGAATATTATATCCCTCATCTTATTACTGATAATAATTCTTATTATTTCTGGGTATACATTGAGTATAACTAGAAACACAATAAACAATTTAGAAAGAAATATACCTGAACTTGACTGGGTTAATAATATTATTGATGGAATTAAAGTAGTAGTTCTAACCATAGTATATTACATAATTCCAGTGATAGTAACTTTAATTACATTTTATATAGTTGGTGCATTTGACTTTATTAATCAAATTATCAGTAATTATGCTGTTTATGGGTCCATTAACCAAACATTAGAATCAATTACAATCGGGAATGATCTTAACATTTTAATAGTTTTAATTCTTGCATTGATTCTTTATATATTATTCAGCCTATTGTTTTTAGTTGCAAAAGCAGTTTTAGCTGAAACTAAAAGTTTAGCTACTGCTGTTAATATGATAGATGTATTTAAAAAAATTGGTCAGATAAAGTGGAAAAATTATATTGTTTGGGTTATTCTATTTACAGTTATTTCTAGTTTTATTAATTTAGTAATTGGAATTATTGTTTTTATTCCATTTATTGGAGTTATATTTGTATCATTAATTGTTAATCCTTATGTTGAGATCTTTTCTGCAAGAGCTCTAGGTTTAATATATAATGAATCAAAAGAATAAATACCACTATAATTTCTATAAAATTAAAAAAATTAAAAAAAAGTTGAAATTTTGATTAAAAAAAAAGATAAAATGTTAAATTAAAAAAATATGGTATGGAAGGTTAATATGTCATTTTTGAAATTATTAATAAAAAATCCTTTTCGAAATAAAAGCAGGGCTTTACTTGCTATTATTGGAATTGGAATAGGAATAGCTACAATCGTGGCTCTTGGAGCTATTACAGCTGGTTTAACAACAGCGTTAGATGACACTCTTAGTGCAGGAGGAGCTGATTTCTCAATACTTAGTAAAGAATCTGATGCTATGGGTACTCCTTATGGTACTGCTACTTTAGATGAAGAATGGTTAGATAAAATCCAAAATATTAATGGAGTGAAAAATGTAGAAGGAGTTTATATTGGAATGGTACCTCTAGAAAATAAACCCTATTCAATGCTAATAGGAATTGACCCTAAAAATGATTTTGACACTAGTTCAATGAAGATGACAATAACAAAAGGAAGAATGATTAAAGATGATTCAAAAGAATTATTAGTAGGTAAATTAGCTTTAGAAGACTTGAATAAAAGTGTAGGAGATGAAATAACTATTAAAAATCAAAAATTCACCATTGTAGGTGTTTTTGAATCTGGAGATCCTAGTCAAGATAATGGGCTTTTAACTTCTATTAAAGATGTGCAAAAATTAGTTGACGATTCTGGAAAAGTTAGTATCATTTATGTATATGTTGAAAGTGGAGTAGATGTAAATTCTGTAACCAAAAAAATAGATGAAGAATATGGAGATAATATAACAACAGTTACATCTATAACAGATGTTGAAATGGTAGCTGAATCATTAGATATGGTAAATGCTGCTTCATGGGGAATATCATTATTAGCAATTCTTATAGGAGGAATAGGAATTATTAACACCATGATTATGTCAGTTTATGAACGAACCAGAGAAATAGGTGTTTTAAAAGCTGTGGGATGGAAAGGAAAAAGAATTCTTGGAATGATACTTGGAGAATCCTTAGTACTAACAATAACAGCAGGAATTATAGGATCACTAATTGGAATAGGAGGTATGGAATTATTGACCTATTTAAACATACTTGGAAATATGACTCCTGTTTATAATATTGGAACATTCATGCAAGCATTTGGAGTAGCTATTATTGTTGGATTGATTGGAGGGTTTTATCCTGCATGGAGAGCTAGTAGACTTCCACCAACTGAGGCATTAAGATATGAATAGATATGATAGGAGGTGAATTTTTATGAATGATGAAAATATTGTAAAGATAGAAAACCTTGAAAAAAGCTATGAAAAAGGACGTATAAAAGCTTTAAATGGGATAGATCTCGAAATAAAAAAAGGAGAATTTGTATCAATAATCGGTCCATCAGGTTCAGGAAAATCAACACTACTCAACATGATAGGAGCACTAGATGTAGCCGACAGTGGAAATATAGAAGTAGCCGGCTATGACTTAAGTAAAAGTAAAAA
>JAITUQ010000012.1 GCA_031286225.1 Candidatus Methanorudis spinitermitis | reverse complement strand
ATCTGTCTATAAACACGTTTATCTAAATGTACTTTTAATGGCAATACTAATTAGCAAGGGTTACAACGAAATTGAAGAAATAATAAAGCTCGTTGACTTCACCTAAATCAGACACCTTGGTATATACTATATAAAAATTTTTAGAATTTTTTGTTAGCTGGGTTTAAAAATTTTTTCAACAAGGAATTTTTTACCTTTTAAAACATTCTCATAGCTATTCAACTCTATTATTCCCTTATCAACATTTTTTAAGAATTTTTTAGAAAAATCAGCTGTTCTTTTTCTTAGTGGAATATGTTGATTACTTGTACATTCATTGTTGTTAAATGAAAATAGCTAATTTTTGATATATTAAAAATTCTTCATCTTTTCACACACATTAGAGGAATATTTCCTTTTAAAAATAGTTAAATCTGATTTTAGAATGGTTTAATATAATTAATAGTTATATGATTCATATTTTTTATATTTAACTTTTATTAAACTGTAAAATAAGTAAAAAAACAAAGGAAACCGAAGATTTTTTCGACGTGAATAATAATATTTTAGGTAAAAGAAACATTATGTGCACTGAATTATACAAAACATTATATATTATGAATTGAAAAGTACATGTAAAGTTGACTTTACCTTCTGGTTTTTTCATTATTGTGGTTTTTAAATATAAAATATTTTCATATGATGTAAAGTTGACTTTACATAATGATTGTGTGATTATTTATTTACATAATTTCTGTGTTGATCTTATGAAAAATATACTTGAGAAGCTTAGAAAAGAAAGAGGGATTACTCAAGCAGAGTTAGCTAACATTCTTGAAGTTTCTCGTCAGACAATTAGTTCTTTAGAAAATGGGAGGTATAATCCTTCGGTTATTCTAGCTTTTAAAATAGCTAAATATTTTGAAATGTCTATTGAAGACATTTTTATTTATGAAGATTAATATTTTAAGGGAGAAATTTTATGAATGAAGAAAATACTAATATCAATAATGAAACTAGTGATAATAAAGCATATATAGATAATAAAAAAAGATATTTGATTATTTTTGTAGCAATTGGATTGTTTTTAATAGTAGTTACAAATATAGGAACTTTATTTATTCCAAAGTTTGCAGCTGATGACTTTTGGCCAGAAATATTAAATATATGGGGTTTAATACTCATTGTTCCTAGTTTAGTAGAATTTTATCTAAAAATAAGGCCTGAGTGGAATAAAAGAAATAGAATTGTTGAATATGATGAAAGAAATATTTTAATTCGTGGAAAAGCTGCTTATGCAACTTATGTATTATCAGTTGTTCTTTTAGCTATTATTGGTACTGTATTAATTTATCTGGATTATATATTCCCTGCATATTTAGTAACTGCTCTTATGTTTGTTGAATTTTTAGCGTTATTATTTTTTACAAAGTATTATGGAACTAAATTATAGTAAATAATAGTGATAGTGTTGAATAAAGGTATAAAAAGAAGATATAAATTTAAACTATGATTCAGTATTTTTCACAATGCTTATGTAGCAATGATATATTGTAGAGCAGTTGTCTTTAAGTTATTCACAGTTACAATATTAATCTTTAGGTGTTTTTATCGGTTACTTTGCAATACAAATGTATAGAAACTTGTAAAATGTTTTATACAACATTTAAATTTTAAAAATGTTTTTAATAAGGAATTTTTTACCTTTTAAAACATTTTCATAGCTATTCGACTCTATTATTCCCTTATCAACATTTTTCAAAAATTTTCTGGAAAAATCTGCTGTTCCTTTTCCTAATGGAAGATGTTGATCTCTCATTCCATCATTGTCATTAAGGTGAAAATAGCTAATTTTTTCTATATTCAAAAAACTTTCACTGTTTTTACAGGTATTAGCATGACCCCAATCAATTGTTGCTGATGATTCTACTGCACTGACAATTTTTTCATGTTCTTTTGGAGAATTAGCTAAATATTTTATATTATTAGGCATATTTTCAATGGAAAGAGTTACTCCAAGTTCTTCTGCATGTTTTTGACAATTTTTTAAGGTTTCAATAGAATAATCAATAGCTAAATTCCTTATCCTTTCTTCTTTTCTATGAACTATTCCTGGATGGGTGGTAATAGCTACTGCTCCAATAAGATTAGCTAAATTAAGGGCCTCTTTTGTTTGTTTTTCTGTTTCTTTTCTTATTCCTTCATTCATGCTCCCAGGGTTTAAATCAATTGTTGGTGAGTGGAGCATTATTTCAATATCATATGAGTCAAATATCTCAAGATACTTTTTATTTTCCTTTTTAAGTAAATTTCTTGGCCAGTATGGACCCTCACACAATATTTCCATTAAATCAAATTCATCTTTAGTAGCTATTTTTAACATTTCTTCTAATGGCATCATAAATAGTGATAATGAAGAAAATCCGACTTGCACTGTTTTTTCCCCTAATATTTAATTTAAACTAATTATTTTATTTTAATGAATTTAGCTATCTTTTATTTAAATCTATTTTTTTTTAATAATAATTTTAATAAATTTGTTTATTTTAATTTTTTTAGATTTTTTATAAAACTTTAATTTTTATTAAATAATTATTTTTATTTTTAAGGAAAACTTTATATATAAAAAATACCTATTTAATTGATATATCAAAAAAATGATATATCATTTTTTAATATCTTTAATAGCTATAATATTCCAATATTTCTTTTGGTATATTTATTGAATTTTTATATAATATTTAATAATATGCTAGTTAATAAATAAATTTTATTTATTTAGCTATTTTTGATTTTTTCATATTTTTATTGTTTTTCATTTTAATTAAAATTATATTTTGTTAAATTTAAAGATTTAAATCTATATTTCAACTTTTCATATGGAAGGAGGAGTTTAATTCATGCATCATGAAAAAATAGCTAAATATTATAAAAAAGATCATAATTTATTTGATTCTGATTATGATGTACCTATAATAGTTAGTTTAATGAATGGGTTTTTAAAACTCATAATTTTATGGATTATTTCTAAAGAAAGGATTCATGGATATGAAATAATAAAAAAAATGAAAGAAGGGCTTGATGAAGATATAAGAAATAAAGGGTTTGTAGGCCCAGGTTCCAATAGAATCTATCCTATTTTACAAGAATTGGAAAAAAAAGGATTAATTGAAGGGGATTTAGAACTTCAAGGAAAAAGAAAAGTAAAATATTATGAAATTACTGAAAAAGGTAAAAATACCATCAATGTTATTAGGAAAAAGCCTAAAAAAAATATTCCTCCAATTATTAAAGATTTTTGGGAAGATGTAATAATAGGTAAATAATTTTTAATCAGTGATTATAGTTAATTATTGTTTTGTGATTATGAAGGTGAATTGATGAAGTATGCAATAGAAACTTCAGCTCTTACAAAGAGATTCGATGACTTTTTAGCTGTTGATACACTTGATATGAAAGTGAAAAATAAAAGTATTTTTGGGTTTTTAGGTCCAAATGGTGCAGGTAAAACTACTACCATAAAAATGTTAACTTGCTTAATTAAACCTAGCTCAGGAACAGCTAAAGTTGGTGGATATGACATAAATACAGATCCCAATGAAGTAAGGCAAAAAATTGGAATGGTTCCTCAATTAGTTAGTCTTTACAAAGATTTAACTGCTAGAGAAAATGTTGAACTATGTGCTGATTACTATGGTATTGGTGAAGATGAAAAAGAAGATCGAATGAACGATTTAATGGAATTAGTTGATATTAAATATGCTGAAAATAAGTTAATTAAGCAAATGTCTGGAGGTCAAAAACAGAAAGTATCAGTTGTAGCTAGTTTAATACACAGACCAGATGTTTTATTTTTAGATGAGCCTACAATTGGATTAGATCCTACAACAAAAATGGTTTTATGGGATTTAATAGCTGAACTTAATGATAATGGTCATACAATAGTTTTATGTTCTCATGATATGTATGAAGTTGATATGCTTTGTGAAAATGTTGGAATTATTGATTTAGGAAAATTAATCGCTTTTAATACTCCACAAGGATTAAAAGATAATTTAATTAAGCAAAAAGAAAGGGATCTTTTATCTCAAAAACATATTTTGGGAAAAATTCCTAAAGAATTTGAAAAAACAATCGAAACATCTAAGCTTGAAAACAGTAGGGATGTTCACCACACAATAGCTGAGCAAACAGATTCAACTGGGAATATGGGACTTGGTGAAGATATAAATCTTAAAAGTTCTGAAGAACTTTCATTTATTCAAGAAAAATCCAAAGAACTTAGTATAATGATTAATAATTTAGATGAAGAAATGGTTGAAGAGCTTAAAAAACTTGATATTGTTTACAATGTAATAGTCAATGATAATGGTCGATTGACTGTTGATGTAGATAAATTTGTAGACGATGGTCTAAATAATGTTATACAATCAATTGTAAAAAACAATGGAAATATAACATCTATAAATACAAAAGATCCTTCACTTGAAGATGTTTTTGTAGATTTAACTCGCAAAAAAATTGTTGATGAATCTAATATAAAAGAAATTGAGTGATAATTAATTATTTATTATTTAATTAGCTATCAGGACCAAATTTAATGGTAATGATTATCAAAATTCAAATTACAAGGGAAAAAATGTACTAATCAAGGTGTGATATTATGGTAGAAGGTAAAAAAATAATGTGGATGTTAAAAAAAGATCTTTTATCTCTTTGGAGACATAAACCACGATTAATATCTCTTTTATTATTCCCAATTATAATGATAACTCTATTTGGTTATGGGATGGGAGGATCTATTGAAAATGTGCCAATAGTAGTTGTAGAACAGAGTCATGGAAATATTACAGATCAAACACTAATGGCAATTAAGGATATGTCTATTTTTGAGGTTAAAAATATTACAAATAATGTGAATATAGCTAAAGACATGGTTAATACAGGTCAGGTTAAGGCTGCAATAATATTGCCTCCAAATTATGAGGATATGGCTAGTAATCAAAGTAAAATGGTGGTTTTATATTTAGATTCTTCTGATCAAATGGCAGCTCAAGTTGTTGTTCCAGCTACTCAAGGTTTATTTTCTAAATTGAGTTCTATTTTAGGGGCTGAAAAATTAGCTAGTTTGCAAGTTCAAAGTAGTTCTCAGAGTATTGGAAGTATTAGTTCTTCTGCTAATATGTCTAGTCCTAGTGAAATAGCTAATGGAAACAGTGGATTAGATGAAAATGGAGATATTAATGATTTATCTTCCAGTTCAACTTTAGAAAGTCTTTCTTCAAGTGCAACTGGAATTGTAAATTCTATTAATTTACAAATAAATAGAATTTATGGTAATATTGAATATATTGACTTTTTAGTTCCAGCTGTTTTAGCTATGACTGTTATGATGTCATGTATGATGGGTATGGGTCAATCAATAGCTGGAGAAAGGGAGACTGGAGAATTAGCAAGATTATTCATGACCCCTACAAGTGTTGCTACTGTTGTTGGAGGTAAAATAATTTCAAAACTTATAATTGAAATTGCAAGAGCTATGATACTCTTAGTAGCAGCATATTTATTATTTGGAATTACAATACGTGGAAATGTGTTTTTAGCTATTGGAATACTCATTCTCGGAGCTTTATGTTTTGTTGGCTTTGGAATGATGATATCTGCTACAGCTTCGACTCAAGAAGATTATACTCAAATAGTAATGCCATTTACAATGCCAATGATGTTTGTATCAGGAGTATTTTATCCTATTGAAACAATGCCATGGATATTCCAGAAAATAGCTTATTTAGTTCCTTTAACCTATTTAAATGATGCAATGAGAGGAGTAATGCTTAAAGGTTTTGGAATAGGGGACATATGGATTGATATAGTCGTTCTTATAGCATTTTTACTTGTTTTCTTTGCTGCAGGTGTTGTAAGGTTTGATAGGGATGTTTAATTTTTTCCTCTTCTCTTTAAGGTGTTTTATGCTTGAAAAGGATTTGATATTGTTTTATAAGATTAATAAAAATTAAGATGATTTAAATATTTAATTATAATAGTCGGTGATTAAATGTCAAAAATTAAAGGAATTTTATTGGGAATAGCTATTTTAGCTGTTTTTTTATCTCCTATTTCTGGAACTAATAATTGGACAGTATTTCAAGAAAATGTTCAACATACAGGATTTTTACAAGAAGCAGGTAATTTTGTTTCAAATTTATGGATATTTAATATGGAAAGTCCTATAAAATCTTCTCCAGCCATAGAAGGTAAAGTTATATATATAATTTCCGAAAATGGGTTTCTTAAAGCTATTGATATGGAAACTGGGAATTTAAATTGGGAATATCAGTTTGGAGGAAATGTTCTTGCATCTCCTGTAATTGAAAGCAATAAATTATTCATTGGTTCTACTGATGGATACATGTATAGCTATGATATTGATAAAAAGGAAATATTGTGGAAATTTAAAGTTTCAAAACCTATTGAATCTACAGCAACAATTAACGATGGGATTTTATACTTTGGTGCAGATAATGGTAAGCTATATGCATTAAATACTAATGATGGTTCAAAACTATGGGAATCTCAAATTGGTGGGAAAGTGAAATCTTCTCCAATATTTGTTAATGATACAATTTACGTTGGTTCAACTAATGGACTCATTGTAGCTATTAATAGTGCTGATGGAAATCAAAACTGGAATTTTACTGCTGGTGATGAGGTTTTAACTTCTCCTGCATATGCTAATGGAAAAATATTTCTAGGATCTTTAGATGGAACCTTTTATTGCTTAAACATTGCTGATGGAAGTCTTGCTTGGAAATATGATATGGGAGATAAAGTTGTTTCATCTGCTTCTGTAGACCTACGTAATTATAATGTTTTTGTTGGTTCTGATTCAGGTAACTTAACTTGTTTCGATTTAAGAGATGGTACTTTCAGATGGTCTTATAAAGCTGGTGGTTCTGTTAGATCAACTCCAACTATTTATGATGATAAAGTTGCATATGGATCTAATGATGGAAATGGCTATGTTTTAAATAAATATACTGGAAATCTCGAATTTAGCTATAATCCTGGAATGATTTTATTTAATTCTCCTATTACTTCTTCACCAGTTGTTTATGGAGGAAGCTTATTCTTTGCAGGTAATGATGGATATGTATATGCTTTAGATGGTAAAAAATTTGATATTCCAACTTCTGTTTTTGTTTATTATATAATGGCAATAGCTATTGCTGTTTTCGCTGCTTTAATTGCTTTAATTGTTATTATAAAAAGAAGAAATTAATCTTTAAAAAATTATATTTTTAAAGTAGCTATTTATGGGCGTGAAATTGGTATTATAGTAATTGACAAAAAATTTGTAATTAATGCTTTTATTTAATTTAATTAATCTATGACATTCTAATTTCATTTATTTAATTAATCTTAATTATAAAATTTTTATTATAAAATATATGGATTTTAATTAATTAAATTATGAAATAAAAGATTTTTATAATGTTTATGATATTTATAATAATGATTAATTACAAAAATTTACTTTCATTATATTTTAGTGGTAATATGAATAATAAGAAATATGATTTAATTGACATTGGTGTTAATTTAATGCATCGTTCATTTAATAAGGATAGGGAAGAGATTATTCGCAGTGCGAAGAATTTAGGTGTTTTTCCTCTTATTCTCACTGGAACAACAGAAAAAAATAGTTTAGAAGCTAAAAATTATGTATCAAAATTTAATGGAAAGCTATACTCAACTGCAGGGGTTCATCCTCATAATGCAAAAGATTGCAATGAAAAAACAATAGATAATTTACGTAAAATAGCTAAAAATCCTTATGTTGTAGCTATTGGAGAATGTGGGCTAGATTATAATCGTGGTTTTTCACCAAGAAATAAACAAAAAAAGTGGTTTGAAAGGCAGATTCACTTAGCAAATGAGTTAAATATGCCTATGTTTCTTCATGATAGAGAAGCTTACGATGATTTTTCCGTAATTTTAGAAAAATATGAGGGTAAGATTAAAAATGCCGTTGTTCATTGTTTCACGGGAAATAAAAAAGAATTAAAGAAATATTTAGATTTAGGTTGTTATATTGGGATTACTGGTTGGATTTGTGATGAACGTCGTGGAAAAGACTTAGCTAATATAATTGATATTATTCCTGAAGAAAAATTAATGGTTGAAACTGATGCTCCTTTTTTAACTCCTCGTAATATGAAAAATAAACCACGAAATAATAGGAATGAACCAAAGTATCTTCCACATATTTTTGAAGCTATTGCTCTTAATATGGGTAAAGATTCTAAAGAATTATCTGAAATAGTTTATCAAAACACTTTAGACTTTTTTGAAATTAATAAATAGAGATTATTGGTGGAAATAGTAGTGATTAGCAATTATGTTTATTTGTTCATTAGTTATCCTTCCATATTTTAACTTATTATACTTTACAATAGCTGGGGCATGTAAGGGGCTCAGTTTGATTAAATTAAAGTTTTTATAAAATAAAAAATTTTAAAAATTTAAAAAAATACTCTTAATTTTTATATAAAAATTTTATTTAAACTTAAATAAATTTATTAAAATAAAATGCATAATCTTAAAATTCAATTAGTAAAAATAAATGAAGACTTTAAAGAAAGGTTGATGTAAATTAAAAAAAGCTTTTTGCAAAAATAAAGAATAATTTGCTATATAAAAAAATTTATTAAAAATATAAAGAGTTAAGATAATTTAATTATCTTTTTTAAGATGGATTTCTATTGTAGAAACATTAGTTGTCACACCATCATTCCCAACGATTTCTTCAGTAGATATGTCTATATTTTGAACATCTAAATCTGGGATAAATCGGTTTCTAACAATTTCAGCTACATCTACAGCACGACTAATAGCTCTCCCTCTTGCTTTTAAAATGACTTCTGTTGTTCCGGTATTCATTTGGGTTACTACTGCAAGAACATAATTCATTACTGGTTTGTTTCCAATGTATACTATATTTTCTTCTGACATTTCATTGACCTCCATGAATGTACTTATTATGTTTTATGCAAATCAATATATATATAACTTTAGTTTTTTGCACATATTCGACTTTTTTATTATAATTTTGTTAAAAATAGTCTAATAAGGATTTTTTATAGCTATTCAATAAAATTCTGATATTTTCCATGATTTTTTAGTAATTATTCACTTAATTTATTTTAGTATCTATTCGCTAGATTTATTTTAGTATCTATTCATATTAATCTATAATATTAAATTATAGTCCAAGAAATAAAATTTTTAATCAATGAATTGAAAAATAATTTTTTATTTTAAAAAAAATATAAATAATTTTAAAATCAAGTAATTTTATGAAAGTATTAGCTATTGATATTGGAGCAGGAACTCAAGATATTTTGCTTTATGATAATAATAATGTAATTGAAAACTCAATAAAGTTAGTTCTTCCTTCACCTCCAGTTATTATCTCAAAAACTATTAAAAAAGCTAACACTGACTTATATTTCGATGGAAATATAATGGGTGGAGGAAAAATTAAAAATCATATTATTAATCATATTGAAAAAGGATATGGAGTAGCTATGGAAAAACAAGCTGCAAAAACTATTAAAGATGATTTGAGAGTTGTTAAAGCTATTGGTGTTGAATTAGTAGAGGAAGGTAGTTATGAAAATGATTCAAAATTCTCAAAATATTCTAAAATAACTTTAAAAGATGTTGATATTGATGAATTATCTTCAACAATAGCTAAGTATGATTTAAATTTTTCCTTTGATTACATTGCAATAGCTGTTCAAGATCATGGCTTCAGCAGCAAGATGGGAGATAGGGATTTTAGATTTGAAAAAATCAGAGAAAAATTGCATGTTCCTTTAAAAGTTGAAGATTTTGGATTTACAAATGTCCCAGATTATTTTTCACGAATGAAAGCTGTTGAAAGGTCTTTGAATGGTTTAAATCCAGTAATTATGGATTCAAAATTTGCAGCTGTTTGTGGAACTTGTCAAGATCCAAATGTAGCTAAATTAAATAGTTATGTTGTAATGGATATAGGAAATGGTCATACAATGGCTACTTCTATTGAAGATGGATTTATTCAAGGTGTTTTTGAACATCATACTTCAAGACTAAATCCTCGAAAAATAGAATCTTTGATTGATAAACTTGTAAAAGCTACATTAACTCACTTGGAAGTTCATAGTGACCATGGCCATGGAGCACATGTAATTAATCCTATTTCTAATCTTGAAAAAGTTGTTGTCACTGGACCAAAAAGATCGATTATTGAAAAAACTAATTTAAACTTTTATAATGCAGTTCCTAACGGAGATGTTATGATGACTGGTCCTGCTGGACTTATTAGAACTGTTGAATATCTTAAAAATCAAAATAAAATTAGCTAATTAGAAAAAAATTCATTTTTTAACTTTTTTTTATATCCTCTTTTTTAGAAAAATAATTTTACTAAAAAAGCAATTTTTATTAGAAAAAACATGTTCTAATAACATTATAATTAATATAATTTTTTATTTATTGGGAAATATTTTTAATGATATTTTTTACTAGTAAAATTTTTAATTTATTACAATAAATACTTTTTAACCAATAGTTTTATAGGTCAATTTCAACTGTATAATTATTTTATTATTAAATGATTTTCATATTGGATTCATGTGGGATTATTTTCTAGTGTAAAAAGTTGTTCACCACATCATTGTGATAGGCATATTACCATATTTAGTATAGAAAATAATGAATTTTGTGAAAATATACATAATATACTAAACATACATAATACAATATTATACTTAATTTTTAATTTATTTCATAAACAATACAATATTTTATAGGTTGATTTCAAGTGTAATAATCATAGTTGAATTAATTTTTTTGTATTTATTAAAGGTTATTTTCAACTGTAAAATTCATAAATTTTATTAACTATTTAATCTTAATAATCATTTTAAATAAGAAGTTGATAGTGAAACAATTTTGCTATCAGTAGCTGATATTATGAACTTAGATTCACATATTCATAGTTGCTATTCTGGAGATTCAAGAAGTAAACCAAAAAATATTATAAATCAAGCTATATTTATTGGCTTAGATATAATTGCTATTAGTGATCATAATACTACTAAAGGTTCAAAAATAGCTATTGCTGAAGCAAAAAGTAAAAATATTATTGTTGTTCCATCTATTGAAATTAGCTCTTCACAAGGACATATTATTGGATTTGGTGTTGATGTGGATATTCCAAAAGGTCTAACACCAGATGATACAATTGATAAAATTTATGATAATGGGGGAATTCCTATCATTCCTCACCCTTTTTCTTTTTATAGAAATGGACTTTTTTCTAGTCTTAGTCCATTTGAATTAAACATTGAAGCAATTGAAGTTAAAAATGCCAGATATATTTTTGGCTATTCAAACTATAAATCTAGATCATTAGCTAGAAAAAAAAACTTAGCTGAGATTGGTGCTAGTGATTCTCATTTCATTGATTCAATTGGCGATTCTTATACTGAAATTAGAGACATCGATTCTGATCCTACAATTGATAATATTATCGATGCAATTAGATTTAAAAAGACAATTGCTAAAGGTAAGAAAACTTCAAATTTTCTCATAGCTAAAGAAGTTTTTAATAAAAAGTTTAATAGGACATATTAGTTAGTTTTTTTATTAATGATATTTTTAGTATTTTAATATTTATCATCATAATTATCAAGTTTATTAAAAGATAAAATTTTAGTAATTTAATAATTATTTATTATTTTAAGTTTTTTATAATTGATATTAATTTTATTTTATTCATGGTATTTTACTAATTTTATAAAAATTTACAAATTATTTAGTTTTGATATTTTTTTAATTATATTTTTTAAGATGATTTTTTTAAATTTTACTAAACATTTAATATTATTTTTTTTGTTTATATATTCTTATTTTTATTATATTTTACATTAATTTACTTTTTTTCATTTTTTATTGTTTTTATTGAGTGTATTATTTTTTATAAATTATTAATATTTATAATTTATTTATTAATTAACTTGTATCATGTTTTTTAGTATAATTTATAGTTTTTTTAGATTTTTATTTTTTATTGTTTTTGTTGAGTGTATTATTTTTTATAAATTATTAATGTTTATAATTTATTTATTAATTAACTTGTATCATGTTTTTTTATATAATTTATAGTTTTTTCATGTTTTTATTTTTTATTGTTTTTATTTAGTACGTTATTTTTTATAAATTATTAATATTTATTATTTTTTATTGTTTTTATTGAGTGTATTATTTTTTATAAATTATTAATGTTTATGATTTATTTATTAATTGGCTTGTGTCATGTTTTTTTGTATAATTTATAGTTTTTTTTGTGGTTTTTATTTTTTATTAAGTATGTTATTTTTTATAAATTATTAATGTTTATGATTTATTTATTGTTTTTATTGAGTGTATTATTTTTTATAAATTATTAATATTTATGATTTATTTATTAATTGACTTGTATCATGTTTTTTTGTATAATTTATAGTTTTTTTTAGATTTTTATTTTTTATATTTTATAGATTTTTTATTTTTTTGTTAGTAATATTAATATTTTTATTTTTTATAACTTTTATTAATTTTTTAAAATTTCTATTTTTATTATTTTTCATGTATTATCATGTATCTCTAATTTGTTTGTTTATTAACTTATATTATATTTTTATTATATATTTTATTAAAATTATAATTTTTAAAATTTTTTATAAATTCATAATTTTCAGTGATTATGTAATATTTATTTCAATAGTATTTAGTTTTTTAGCTAATCTTTAGATAGCTATAAATATTTTATCTTGTAAATAATAGTAAAGGTTCTTAAAATTATTTTTCGTGTTTAAATGACAATTGAAATAGCTATTTTAGATTTTTTACAAAGATATTTTTTTTCAGGTTATACTATCTTTAATACTCTTGTTTATGGGATTATTTTAGTTGTTATGATTTTTTTTATCATTAAAATGTTTAAATATTATGATTTAAATCCTATTGATTTAATATTCCCTTTAATTCCTTTTATTTTTTTAGGCTCTGGAATTAGAGCTCTTGTTGATAATGGGATTTATCCATATAACTGGTTTTTAATAACTCCTGGAATTTACTTTATTGTTGGAGGACTTGCAATATTAGCTATTTTCATGGGACTTTTAATTCAAAAAAAGACCAATTTCGATTATAAATATACAATATTTATCATTGGATTGATATTAGCTATTGTAAATTATTTTATGATTCCTTCAGTAAATTTAGTTGTTATTTTTCAAGTTATTCTTATATGGGTAATCTCAACTTTAATATTCATTCTATCTTCTAAATTTTGGAGTTTATATAGGGATAAAATCAATTTGTATGTTTTATCTGCTCATCTTTTTGATGCTTCCTCTACTTTTGTTGCTGTCGACTTTTATGGATATTGGGAACAGCATGTGATTCCAAATTCAATCTATAATCTCACTGGAACAGCTATCACTATGTTTCCTCTTAAAATTATTGTAATATCTTTTGTTTTATATTTGATTGATAAATATATGGGGGATAATATTGTTTCAAAAACTTTAAAATTAGCTATTTTTATATTAGGATTATCTCCAGCTATTAGAAACTTTTTAAGCTTAACTATTGGAGTTTCATAGAGTGATGTTTTTTTGTTTTTAAATTTCATATAAATTGTATTTTTTTGTTTTAAAACTTGTTTTTTGTTAGTATCTTATCATTTTTTTACTTATTTTTTTCAATTTGTTAATAATTTTCATTTAATTTTTGTCATATGACTTACTTTTTTAATAGATTCTAATAGTTATTGTTTATAAAAAGATTCTTCATCACATTCTTTTGAAAATTTTCTACATTAACTATTGCTGAATCTATAAGAATATTTTTTTCTATTAGATATTACTTCATCTTAAGTGGTATATTTCTATATTTTATACATTTTAACTACTTATTTTTTAATTCACTCTTTTTTTATACTTTTTTTAAATATTTATCTTAATACTTTTATATTATATTGAACATATTTTTTATCTATAAAATTATTTTTATGAAATTAGCAATTCCTAGTTTTTATTTTTTATTTTTATTAGTATATCATTAATCAATTTTTGGTGTTTGTGCATATGAATAACGTAAACAACTTAAAAAAGCAAAAAAACATTTTAAATTCAATTAAAATTTTTGATACCACACTTCGTGATGGTGAACAGGCTCCAGGAGTAGCTTTGACTACTGATGAGAAAATTCAAATAGCTCAGAAATTAGATAATCTTGGAGTTGATACAATTGAATTAGGATTTCCTGCTGTTTCTGAAGGGGAAAAAAATTCTGCAAAGCTTATAAGAGAGTTAGGATTAAATGCTAATTTGTGTGGATTATCTAGGGTTATTAAAAATGATATTGATGCTTTAATTGATTGTGATTTAACATATATGCACACTTTTATCGGTACTTCTCCATTACATAGAGATTATAAACTGAAAAAGTCTAAAGAAGAGATTTTAAATATGACTGTGGAAGCTATTGAATATGCTAAAGATCATGGAATAACAACTGAATTTTCTGCAGAAGATGCAACAAGAACAGAACAAGATTATTTAATTGATATCTTTAAGGCTGCAGAAGATGCTGGTGCAGATCTAATAAATGTTCCAGATACTGTAGGTATTTTAATTCCTAGTAGTGCTGAAACTTTAATAGCTACTTTAAAAGAAGAATTAAAATCACCTATTAGTGTACATTTTCACAACGACTTTGGTTTAGCTGTAGCTAACTCATTAATGGCATTCGAAGCTGGTGCAAAGCAAGCTCATCTAACTGTAAATGGAATTGGAGAAAGAGGGGGAAATGCTTCTCTTGAAGAATTTATAATGTCTTTAGTTATAGCTTATGGGATTGATTTAGATGTTGACACTACTCAACTTTTTAACCTTTCTGATTTTGTTTCTCGAATAACTGGTATTAAAATGCCTCCGAACAAACCTATTGTTGGTGAAAATGCATTTGCTCATGAATCTGGAATTCATGTTCATGGAGTTCTTGAAAATGCAGCTACTTATGAACCAATTCCTCCTGAAATTGTTGGACATTCAAGAAAAATAGCTTTAGGAAAACACACAGGAGCTAATGCTTTAAAAGCTAAATTGAATGAGTATGATATTGAAATGAATGAAGATCAATTTTGTTCAGTTTATGATCAAATAAAAACATTAGGTGATAAAGGAAAATGCGTTACAGATGCTGACTTGAAAGCTATTGCTGTTACAGCTTTAGGTCAGGCTAAAAAAGAATCTATTAAACTTTTAGGCCTTTCTGTAATGTCTGGAGAATCAGTTTCTTCCACTGCTACTGTGAAATTATTGATTGAAGATGAAGAAAAAGAAACTTCTAAAACTGGAGTTGGTCCTGTTGATGCTGCTTTAAATGCTATTCAATATTTGGTTAAAGGAACTACTAATATTGAACTTGAAGAATATCATATTGAGGCAATTACTGGTGGAACTGATGCTTTAGCTGAAGTTTTTGTAATAACTTCTGATGAACATGGTAACAAAGCTACTGGTCGAGCTACTCGTGAAGATGTTATAATGGCAAGTGTTGACGCTGTTTTAAATTCTATAAATAAAATTTTAATGATAAAGGATAGCTAATTATTATCTAATACTTTTTCTATTATTGCTTTATTTTTATTAGAACATTTTTTCTGTAGAATTTTATTTTATCTTAGAACTTTTTTTTTTAAAATTTTCTTTATAAAATTTCACTTGAATTTTATGTATAAAATTACATGTTTTTGCTTTATTTAGTGTATACTAAATTGTATTAGTTAGCTATTTTAATAGAATTATTAATATTTGAAAAATATTATGTACAATTATGTACTACAAAGCTTTAAATATTACATTTTACAATATTTAATTGAAAAAATTATTTACTTAAGTTATATTATGATTATCAAAACAAAATATTGCATTTTCGAATGTAAAAATTGCAACTTTTTTATTAGCTTTTTTTTAAAAAAAATGTAGCTATTTCATAGTTTTAATTAACTGACAAATAAATGATTTTTAAGTTAATAGTATTATAATATATGGTGAAATTATGTATAAAATCGAATTATCTTCTGATGATGTACCAAAAAAATGGTATAATATTAACTCAGACTTACCTTCTGAAGTACCAATGCCAATGAATAGTGAAGGGAAAGAACAAATTGAAAACCTATCTAAAGTATTTTCTAAGGGAGTCTTAGAGCAAGAATTCTCACAAGATAGATATATAACTATTCCAAAACCTGTTAGAGATTTATATCAAAGAATGGGAAGACCAAGCCCATTGTTCAGAGCTAAAGGTTTAGAAGAAAAGTTGAACACACCTGCAAAAATTTATTACAAAAGAGAAGACCTTTCTCCAACTGGAAGTCATAAATTAAATAGTGCAATAGCTCAGGCATATTATGCAAAAATGGATGGAATTGAAAGATTAACAACAGAAACTGGTGCAGGACAATGGGGGACTGCATTATCATTAGCCTGTTCTTTAATGGGCATGGATTGTACTATTTACATGGTTAAAGTTTCATATGACCAAAAACCATTTAGAAAAGTCATCATGGAAGTTTATGATGGAGAAGTTCATGCTTCACCTAGTGAAAAAACAGATTATGGAAAAAAAGTTTTAAGAGAAAGTCCTGATCATCCTGGATCTCTTGGAATAGCTATTTCTGAAGCTATGGAAGAAGCAATACAGTATGATAATGTTTATTACTCTTTAGGCAGTGTTTTAAATCATGTAATGATGCATCAAACTGTTATTGGGCTTGAATTGAAAAAACAGTTTGAAATGATTGAAAAAGAACCTGATGTTATGATTGCCTGTGTTGGAGGAGGGAGTAACTTTTCAGGATCAATGTTTCCATTTATGAAGGATAAGCTTAAAGGAAATTCTGATTGTCAATTTATTACTGTTGAACCAAGTTCCTGTCCTACTTTAACCAAAGGAAAATATGAGTATGATTTTGGAGATACAAATGGGTTTACTCCAATGCTTAAAATGTTTACCTTAGGGCATGATTTCATTGCTCCTTCTGTCCATGCTGGAGGACTTCGATATCATGGAATGTCTCCTCAAGTTTCATTACTTGCTAATGAAGGATATATAGAACCAAGATCAGCTTCTCAAGAAGATGTTTTCAAATGTGGAGTTCTTTTTGCAAAATCTGAAGGTGTTCTTCCTGCTCCAGAAACTACTCATGCAATAAAAGCAGCTATTGATGAAGCTTTAAAATGTAAAGAAACTGGAGAAGAAAAGACAATTATGATGAACTTCTCTGGTCATGGATTACTTGATTTGAAAGGCTATGAAAATTTTATTTCTGGTGATTTAATGTCTGTTGGGGATTAAAAACTTTTCATTTCCATTTTTACTTTTTTTTATTCTATTTTTTCATCTTTTTTTTAAAATTTTTCTTTTCTAATACTCTTATTACTTATAACTTATAACTTTTAAATATTAAGAAATAAAATTTAAGTTTTTATTTATAACAAAAAACTTATAAATGAAAAATTGGATAATATAACTTAGAATTATTAAGTTAATCTTTACATCTAATAAGTTATAATAACTAAGTTATTCGTGATTCTTGATAAGTTAGAAATGAAAAGTTATAATAGTTAAGTTATTTGTGATTTTTGATAAATTAGATATGAAAAGTTATAACAAATAATTTTTAACTTACAATAAAATCATAAATTCATAAAAATTTAATAGTTCATTTAAACCTGAGAATAATATTAAAAAAATTTTTTATAGTTAATCTTTATATTTTTATTAAAAATTAATAAAACCCATTTTAATCTAATAAAAACCATGTTTCAAGAAATTTAAAGGAGAAAAAAAATGGGAGAAACAATAGCAATAATGAACCAAAAAGGAGGATGTGGAAAAACAACAACGGCCGTAAACCTGTCAGCATCATTAGCTATAATGGGAAAATCGGTTTTGATTGTTGATATGGATCCACAAGCTAATTTAACTACAAGTTTTGGTATTAATAAATTAAAACTTGAAAACACTGTCTACTCAGCCATAAGTGGTGAAATAAGTGTTAAAAAAGCTATAATACCTGTTAAAGACAATAATAAGTTAAATAATAATTTATTTATTCTTCCAAGCAATAATTCATTAAGTGGTTTAGAAATTGAGCTAAGCAAATTACCAAAGTATCATATGGTTTTAAAAGGATTATTAAGTAGTGTAAAAAATCTTTTTGACTATATATTTATAGATCTTCCTCCTTCCTTAGGAATAATCACAATTAATGGATTAGTAGCTTCAGATAGCGTAATAATTCCAATACAATCTGAATATTATGCATTAGAGGGAGTAGCTGATTTAATAAATACTATAAATTTAGTTGAAGAAAGATTAAAAAGTCCTTCACCAATAAAAGGCATAGTTTTAACTTTATATGATTCAAGAACTCGATTAGGGCGAGAAGTATATTCCGAACTTAAAAAATATTTTGGAAATAAAGAATATATCTTTAAAACTGTGATACCTAGAAATATCAAATTAGCTGAAGCTCCAAGTTATGGTAAACCTGGTATTATTTATGATGAAGATAGTATAGGAACAAAATCATATTTAAAATTAGCTGAAGAATTTTTAAGATTAAAAAGTAAATAAATATAGTTTTATATTTAGTGATTGTTAATATAAACCTTATTTTTTTAGAAAAATATAGCTGAAATTAATCACTAAACTAATTAAGAATTAATTATATTGAATTTTTGATAAATCTGATTTATTTATAAAAGGGTAAGATAATGACAAAAAAGAAAAAAACAGGATTAGGAAGAGGTTTAGATTCATTAATTCCAGTTTCTTCTGAGGATGAATCTGAAGAAAATTCTTCTTTAACTTTAGAAGATATGCTTAAAGCAAAAAATAAAGAAAAAGAAGATAAAGATAGTGAAATATCTAAAGAAAAAAAGGAAAAAAAAGAACCAAAACCTAAAGTAGATATTAAAACTTCCCAATCCACAAAAAATATTGAAAATATAGATATTAAGGAATTAAAAGCCACATCAACGGAAATAACTACTGAAAAACCATCTAAATCTGAATTAATAGAGGATGAAATTGAAACAAAAAGCCAAGATGAATCTTCTCAAATAACTAAAGAAATTGGTCAGTCAATCTCAGAAACAGAAAAAATTCTGGATAAAGAGGATATAAAAACTTCAACTGAATCAACTCAAGCTATAGATAAAAAAGATCAAGTTGATAAAGTAACTAAAGCTACTGAAACAACACCAGACACTCCACAAGAATTTGAAAAAACTCCTGAAGATATTAAGGATAATTTAACTGAAAGGGAAAAACAAAGCATTGATGAGGTTATTAAAATAATAGGGAAAAATCCAAGAATAACTTTATGGTCTGCAAAATCAGCAGCTGTATTTAGATATTTAAGAAAAACAGAACCTGAATTTAGTATAAGCAAGGAAGCATCTAAATTAATTGATGATGCAGTTCAAGCTAAATATCCTGAAATTTGGGTATTATTTAAAGATATTGAAAAATAATTAAAAAAATTATCATATTGGATTGATCACATTTTAATTTTTAATAAATAAAAAAACCCTGATTTTGATAGTTTTTTTCTTTTTTTAATATGCAACTAAGGGATTAGACAGCTTTTTTCTATTTTATTTGCATTTAAATCATTTTAATAGTTATTTTATTTTTAATATGCATCCAAAGCAGTTTGATAGTTTCCTCCTATTTTTATAAATGGTTCTGCCCTTTTAACCACAACACCTAATGTTTTTAGCTCTTCCATTTTTTGAAATTGCTTTTTTTTCCTAATGGCTATTATTCTTTTTGCAGACATTGTTCCAACTCCAGGAACTCTTATTAAGTCATGATAATTAGCTGCATTAATTTCTAATGGGAAAATATCTTTTTCTAGGGCAGCTAAATATTTTGGATCTTCATCTAAAGATAACAATCCTTCATCATTAAAAACAAGTTCACCTACATCAAAATTATAAGAATTTAATAATGCATCAGCATGATAAAGTTGTGAAGCTCTTTTTTTATTAGATTCTTCTTTATTTTCAAATTCTGTTCCTTCTACTGGAGAAAATGAACTAAAATAGCTACGTTTTAAATTAACTTTTTTATACAATGATTTGATTTGTTCTAAAACATCAAAATCTGAATCATTATTAGCTCCTATGATTAGCTGTGTAGTTTGACCAGACTTTGCAAAGTTAGGATTTCTTTTTCCAATGGAATTTATCCATTTTAATCGCCTTATAATATCTTTTTTATAATCTTTTGTAGAAGAAATTTCAGACAAGCCATCAGAACTTGCTGCTTCAATATTTAAACTAACTCTATCTGCAAGAGACATTGCTCTTTTAATTGAATCATAGCTAGATCCTGGAATAACTTTTAAATGAATGTAATTACTGTATCCAAAATCTTTTCTAAGAATCCTAGCTACTTCTACAACATTTTCCATTGTATTGTCAATATCATTAGCTATTCCTGAACTTAAAAACAAACCATCAACATAACTATTATTATAATAATTGAGAAAAACAGTAGCTAACTCTGCTGGATTCAATTCTAAACGCGTAAAATTTCTTTTAGATTGATTAATACAATATTTACAATCATTAACACATTTATTAGTCATTAAAACTTTAAATAATGGTATTTTACAACCATTTGCTCCAGTTGCATGATAAATTCCAGGAAGATTAGCATCCGAAGTTTTATGATAATTAACATAATCACAAAGATCATATTGTGCAGAATCACTTAAAACTTGCATTTTCTTCATTGTATTCATGGCAATTTATTTGTTTTTTATATTTTATTATTTTTTCCATCCTTTTGAAAAGTAATTGTTATTGTTTTGATAATTAAAATTTATTTAAATTTAATATTATAAAACATAAAAAATTTTATATGAATTTTTAATTATAATTATAGAAACAATCTTTCGAATTGTTGTTATGTTAAGAAATATTAAAATAAATCTTTTATTTTAAATCTTTTATTTTATTATATTTTATTAATAAGAATAAAATATATTTAATAATAATTAATATTTTATAATAAAAATTTATTAAATAATTATAATTTAATTAATATTTTTTAATTCAAATTTAAATTAAATAAATCTAAATGGGATAAAATGAGAAAACATTTTTTAGATAATTTAAGATGGATATTTATTCTTCTACTGTTTCCTTTTCATACATTTAGGATATATGATGTCTTTGAAAACTTTTATATTAAGGGATCTGGGAATATAATTTTAACCAACTTCATAATCTTTTTTGGACCTTGGATTATGGCTTTATTTTTTGTCATAGCTGGCATAAGTGCTTTTTATTCTCTTAAAAAAAGAAATTCTAAAGAATTTTTGAAAGAAAGACTGCTTAGGCTGTTTATTCCTTTTATATCAGGACTCATAATATTAATTCCAATACAAACATTTTTTGCTGAAAAATTCCATTTTAGTGTTACTGAAAACTATTTTTCACAATTAATTACATTTTTCACTAAATTTGGTGATTTAACGGGATATACTGGGGGATTTACACCAGGACATTTATGGTTTATACTTTATTTGTTTATTATATCCCTTATTGCATTACCACTTATAAAATTATATGAAAATAGCTCAATAAACTTAAATTTTGATAAAATAAGTATTATTAAAATAATCTCTTTATTCATTGTTTTTTGGATTATGAGTGGTATTTTAGATATAGGTGGAAAGAGTCTTGGACTTTTTTTCTCCTTGTTTATAGTAGCTTATTTTATTTTCTCTAGTGATAAGATCCTCGAGAATATAGAAAAATATAGGTGGCATTTAAGTACTATTTTTCTGGCTTGCTCAATAATAAATCTTATGATGTATTCTTATTGGGGGTCAGGAATTTTACACATGATATACTCTGATTGGACTCTAAAAATTTTATTTAGCTTTTTCATAGTTTTTCTCAGCTGGACAGCAATATTGTCTTTTGTAGGAATGGGTAAAAAATATTTGAGCTTTCATAATAAATGGACAGAGTATTTTACAAAAGCATCTTATCCAATATACTTATTTCATCAGACTTGGATAGTTGCAGTAGCTTATTATACTTTCTTATTCACTTCATCACTAATATTACAGATTATAATTATACTGTTTGGAAGTTTTATTTTAACTATTATTAGCTATGAACTTGTTAAGAGAACTAAACTAACTAGATTCCTTTTTGGAATCAAGGCATGATTTTTTTCACTGAAATATCAAAGATTTTTCTTATTTTCATTTTCATATTTTTTTATTTACTTTAAATTTTAGTTTAGCTATTTTCTTATTTTGATAAATTATTAAAATTTAAATAAAATCAAGAACTAATTTTAATCATGAGAATAGTATTAGCTGGAACTGGAAGTGCTGTTGGAAAAACCACTATTTCAACTGGAATCATGAAAGTATTGTCAAAAAAATTCAAAGTACAACCGTTTAAAATTGGGCCAGATTATATTGATCCAACTTACCACACATTAGCTACTGGTAATACTTCAAGAAATTTAGACTCTTTTTTCATGGATGAAGATCAAATAAGAACATCATTTAAACGTGGGATGGAAAAAAGTAATTCGGATATTGGAATTATAGAAGGAGTTAGAGGTCTTTATGAAGGAATAAGTTCAATTGAAGATGTTGGAAATAGTGCTTCAATAGCTAAAGCTTTAAATTCTCCTATTATTTTGATTATGAATGCTCGAAGCTTAGTTAAAAGTGCAGCAGCTATTGTCATTGGTTTTAAGCACCTCAATCCAGAGCTTAAAATTGAAGGTGTTATTTTAAATTATGTTAAAGGAAAAAGACATTTTCTTAAAGCAAAAGAATCAGTAGAAAGACTAACCAACACTAAAGTAATTGGCGGGATTCCACGAGATGAAAGTTTAACTGTTGATGAGCGACATTTAGGTTTAGTTCCTGCCCTTGAAAAAGAAAAAATAGCTGAAAATATTGAAAAATGGGCTCATGTAGTTGAAGAATATATTGATTTAGATGCTTTAATAGAGATAATGAAATCTTCCTCAAAGCTTAAAGAAGGAGATGCTGAACTTTGGAAAATAGCTAATAAAAATTCATTAAAGATTGGTGTAGCTATTGATGAAGTTTTTAATTTTTATTACAAAGAGAATTTAGAATCTTTAAAAGATAATAATGCTAAAATCATCCCTTTTAGTCCATATAAAGATGAAATAATACCTGACGTCGATGCATTATATATTGGTGGAGGATATCCTGAAATATTTAAAAAAGAACTTTCAGCTAATGAATCAATGATAAAATCAATAAAAAAATTCAGCAAAGATAATAATCCTATTTATGGTGAGTGTGGGGGATTAATTTATCTTTCAAAAGCTATTGATGGGGAAAAAATGGTAAACAATTTTCCCTATGATTCATACATGTGTCAAAAGGTTCAAGGTCTTAGCTATGTTATAGCTAAATCTTTAAATGACAATTTAATTGCTAAAAAAGGAGAAGTATTTAGAGGACATGAATTCCATTACACAAAAATAGATACAGAAAATGGAAAAGCTAATTTTGCATTTGATATTTTAAGAGGAAGAGGAATAGCTAATAATAAGGATGGAATAGTTTTAAACAATACATTAGCTAATTTTATCCATATTCATGCTTGTTCTTGCCCTAATTTTGCATATAACTTTACAAAAAATGTAACTGAATCATGATATCTATTATACATCATATAATAGCTGCTGATTTTATATTACAATTAAATTAATTTTTAATATAATTTTCTATTCATTTTCAAAGAATTTTAAGTTTTAATAAATGAATTTAAAATAATTTTTTATTTCTAAAAATTATTATTAATAAATAATATAAAAAAATAGTTGTTTAAATTAGTATTTAGTAAAATAACCATTTAAAATTAGTATTTAATAGAAATAATTGTTTAAATCAGTATTTAATAGAAATAATTATAAATAATTTTATAAAATAAAGAAAAACTCCCTTTTATAAATTTTAAAAATAAAAAAATATAAAGAGCATGATAAGAAGTATAATAATAAATAAAAAATTATCTAATTATTTATTTAATTTTAATTAAGGTGGATGAAGATTGAATTTAAAAAATTATCTAAAAACTATAAGTATTGACATTTTTAATCCATATATAATTGTTTTTTTGATTTTTTTGTTTATAACTATAGCAATTCCAATGCAATATTTTTCAAATGAGCTACAGCCACCTTCATTTCAAGTGTATATTTTTATAATTATTGGAACAACATTTTTTGTTTTAGGAGTTTTATTTCCAAAAATACTATTAAAAATATCAAAAACATTTGAAAACAAGATTAAAATACTTGAAAACATAAAAAATGAAAAATTAAAAAATATTCCCTTATTTGATACTTATAACATCATTGAACTGATTTTAGTAGCTATTGTAACTCTCGGAATTATTCTTCAAATAGCTAATCTTTTAATTTTAGGAGGAATACCACTTTTTAGTGGAATTTTAAAAGAAAATGCTACTACCAAAATATGGTTATTTTCATATATTTTCTTTTTAATTGGAATAAACTTATTGCTTGGCAAATTTAAAAGAAAATCCCATTATATCTTACTCACTATTGGGATTCTCCTTTTCACATTAACAGGTTATAGAACAACTCCAATTACTATTTTATTAAGTGTTTTTATAACTTTGTACTATACAAGAAAATTTAAAATGAAACATAAGTTATTTTTTGCTATTTTAATAGTTACTTTACTAATAGCTATTGGGTTTATAGCTACTAAATCAATTGAATGGCAACAATGGAGGCTTAATCCTCTTGAATTAGTATCTTATCGGGTAGGGTTTACATTGAATATGCTAGATAAAGCTATTTATCTTCAAGGATCCACTAATGGTAGTTTATTTTATTATACATTAACAGGGTTTTTTAAATCTCTTGATCCAAGGGTTTTAGTTGGTGAGGCGGTAATTGGAAAAAATCATTCCATTACTTCAACAATTTTTGGTCCAGCTATTTTAGACTTTGGACTATTAGCTATGACCCTACAAATGTTTATTATAGGTTTTATTTTAAAACTACTTCATTTACTACAAAAACATTTTAAAGGAATACTTACAGGTTTGTACGCAATAATACTTGCTCAAACTATTGTTTGGATTGAGACAGGTCCTACTGATATTGTTGTTTGGATTTTTTATTTAATTGGTATTTTCACTATGATTTATTATTTTTACTATTTGAGGTCTGTTGACAATATTTAACTTCATTCTTATCTTATAATTTAAAGCTATTATGAAAAGAACGGATGAAAAAATGACTAAAAACGAAGAATTTAAGATAGCTATAGCTTGTGAACTTGCTCCTGCTAAAACATTTATTCCAGTTATAAAAAAATTAAAAGAATTAGAGTCTTATGGTAAGTTAAACTGGAAAAAAACTAAAATATTAGCTTTAGGTCATGGTGAAGGCACAGAACAAATTTTAAAACCTTTTGTTAATGAAATATACTCAATAGGAAAAGGTCGCAGTGGAGACAAAACTAAAAAAAATAATTTTAAATTAGCTTATTTAATCTTTAAAGATATTTTAAAAGCTATTAATGCCCTTAGAGGAAAAAATATTGATATTCTAATAAGTTGTGGAAATGCTGGTGATGTTAGAAAATCAATAGCTGCAGCTAATTTCCTTCAAATTCCAGTTTTACACATTGAACAGGATATTTACAATCCAATTGAGCTAATTTCTTTTGCAAACCTTATTACTGTTCCTTCAAAAAAGTATGAAGATTATTTAAAAAATAGCTATGGTTTAAAAAATATTAAAAACATTGCTGGATATCCAATGGCTAGCTATGCTAATGATTATATGGTTAATGGAAATTTAAAAAATAAACATGAAATTTTTAAAGAATGTAAACTTGATAAAAAGGATTTCAATGATTTTATTTTATTTGTTTTAGGTGGAGATTTAAAAGAAAATGATTTAGGTGATTTAATCTTAGCCATTAAAAAAATTGATTTTCCTATTGTAATAGCTCCATATAGATTTAAAAAAGAAAATATTGAAAACTTAATAAATTCAACTCATGATTCAACTGAAAATTCCACTAAATTATCAAAAATCATGGTTTTAGATGGTTTTTTTGACATGTTGAGTTTAATGAGCGTTTCAAAAGCAATTGTTTTTGGAGCTGGAATGGGAATGGTTATTGAAACTGGAGTTTTAAAGATTCCATCCATAAAAATATCTGGCTTTCATAAGGTTCATGCTAGTGTAGATTTAGCTAATTATTTGAAAATCCCAATTCTTGAAATAAATGAGATTCCAGATAAAATAAGTAATATAGCTAATTTAAATAAACCTCAAGGGGATCTTGTAAAAGATAGTCAAATAGCTATTGAAAATATTATTGATATACTTAATAATTTTGATTTTAAATCTAAAAAAAATGGATTTAAGAGTATGCTAGTTATTTGGCAAAAAAGATCAGAATTTAGATAATTTTTTGCTTTATTTTTTTTCCAAATTCACTTTCAATACACTTGAAATATATGATTAATTTTTTTTAATATGAATTTTTTAATAAATTTACTTTTATAGTACTCAGCTGACTTTTCAAAATAATTATTAAATTTTAATTACAAATTATCATTTAATTAATAATATAGCAATTATAAATATTTTAATAATAAAAATAAAGATAAATATTAATTTAATATAAAAAATAACAAATATTATTTAATTTTTTATATAAATAATTATTATAATAAAAATTACTATTTTATAATATTTTAACCATTACAAATTATATTACCATAATTAATAGGAATTATTAGATAACACATTTATTTACTTAAAGTACAAATATTAGAAATAAGTTAAGTATGAACTTCAAATAGAAAATAATTTAATTATGTACTTTTCATTAATTTTATTAAAATTCTATTTAAGATTTAGTCAATAGCTATTGTTCTTCAAAGGAATTAGCTAAAACTTATAAAACTAGTATATATACTTAATGGTTATAAAAAAATCAGAAAATACTTAATAGTTTAGGTTTAAGTAAAAATTGGTGATAAAATGGTTGTCAAAATTGGAATAATTAAAAGTGGTAACATTGGTACTTCACCTGTATTAGATCTATTGCTTGATGAAAGAGCAGATAGACCAAATATAGACGTAAGAATCGTTGGTTCTGGAGCTAAAATGAACCCAGAGCAAGTAGAAGAAGTGACTCCTAAAATAAATGATTTCGATCCAGATTTTGTAATATTTATTAGTCCTAATCCTGGTGCACCAGGACCTGCTAAAGCAAGAGAATTATTATCTGCTGGAAACATTCCTGCTGTAATTATTGGTGATGCTCCAGGAGCTGGAAAAAAAGATGAAATGGAAGAACAAGGTTTAGGTTACATAATTGTTAAAGGAGACCCAATGATTGGAGCAAGAAGAGAACTCTTAGATCCAACAGAAATGGCATCTTTCAATGCAGATGTTATTAAAGTCTTAGCTTTAACTGGTGCTTATAGAGTTGTTCAAAATGCTATCGACGCCCTCATAGAAACAGCTGAAGCTGGTAAAGAGTTAGAATTACCAAAAATCATATTAACTGCTGAGAAGGCTGTTGAAGCTGCAGGTTTTAAAAATCCTTATGCAAAAGCAAAAGCTTATGCTGCATATGAAGCTGCTGGTCAAGTAGCTGCTATTGATACTAAAGGTTGTTTCATGGTTCAAGATGCTAATCAATACATACCTATCGTAGCTGCTGCTCACGAATTGATTGGTGTTGCTGCAAAGCTTGCAACCGAAGCAAGAGAAATTGAAAAATCTAATGACACTGTTTTAAGAACTCCACATGGTGGAGATGGACAAGTAGTTACTAAAGTAGCTTTAATGGATAAACCAAAATAATCATCATTTAGCCGTGATTTCACGGCTTTCTTTTTTATTTTTTAACTTTCATTTATTTTTTAATTAATTTTTATAGGCTCACTTTTTTATAAAGCATTTTTAATTTTCTCTTTTCTATATGGTGTGAAAAAACAAAAAATATATAATTAAAATACACATCTTTAACATATTGTTTAATTAAAGAAAGCATTCTTTAAAATAATATGTATCAATTTCTTTTTTACTTATTTAACTGTACTTTTAATATTATTTATTTTCATAAAAATTAATGTTTTTTTAAACTCTATGAGATAGGGATATTATAGAGTATATTCAATGATTTCACTTTTTAAAATTCTCATAAAGGATAAAAATATTTTTTTTAATAAGTTTTTGTATTATCCTTTTAAAAAAGATTTTATTAATTAGCTTATAAGATATAATTTATTTTTAAAAAATCGTTTAGAAATATCTTAAATTTTAAAAATAAATCTTAATTTTTATTATTTTTTTAAAATAAATATTTTTTAATCTATATTTTTGATAATTATAATTATTAAGAAAATTTTTAAAATAATATCTATCAATTGATTAATGATAGTTATAATAATCAAGAAAATATTAAAAATAGCTAAATTATTTTTTTAAATAAGCTAAATTGATTTGTTTTTAAATAATTTTTCTTTTAAATAATTTTTTCATGTTTGGAATAGAATTATTTTATTAAATAAGTAAAATTGCTTAATTTTTAAATAATTCCTTTTGTGCTTGGAATAGAGTCATGTTCAATTTTGCAAGCACTTTTCAGTGATTTAGCAAATGCTTTAAAAATTGCTTCAGCTTTATGATGATCATTAGAGCCTTTAGCTTGAATATTAATGTTAACTTTTCCAGCACTTACAAATGATTCAAAGAAGTGTTTTATAATATCAGAGGTCATATCTCCAATCTTGTTATTTTTAAAGGAAAAATCCATTACACAGTAGCTACGCCCACTAATATCAATAGCTACAATAGCTAATGATTCATCCATTGGAATGATTCCATGGGACATTCGTTTAATTCCTTTTTTATTACCAATAGCTTTTAAAAATCCTTCACCAAGTAGTATTCCAATATCTTCTATAGTGTGATGATCATCAATGGCAATGTCTCCATTTGCTTCTATATCTAAATCAATAAAACTGTGTTTTGAAAAAGATTCAAGCATATGATTAAAAAAATTGATACCTGTGTTAATGTTATAGATTCCTTTCCCATCTAAATTTATCTTTAGTTTAATATCTGTTTCAGAAGTTTTTCTAGAAACTATAGCTATCCTTTCTTTCATAAAATCCCCACTATTTTTCTCATGACATAATTTTGATATTATATATATTTATGTGAAAGCTTCATAAGTAGCTAGTTATTTTTTAATAAACTACTTTGTTTTAATATAGATAAAAGTTTTTTTATAAAAAACTTATTCCATTTAGAATTTTTAAAAAATTAGATTTATAAAAGCTTTTTCTTAAAAATCTTATTAATTTTATAAAATATTATAATAGTTGGTTATATTTTAGAAATTTTATTAGCTTTAAAAATATTAAATTTATAGTAGATTATAATTTAGAAATCTTGAAAAAAATAAAATGTTAATAAGATATTCCTTTAGGCTTTGTTTTTTGCTTGTTTAATTTTTTCCTTGCACATCGCCCATATTATCATGAAACCTTCTTGATTGAAATACATTTAATCATGAAATACATGAAATTTATTGAATATCTTTTTGTGTTTAAAATTATAATATTTATTGAGAGTGTAATAATATAATTTTTATAATCCCTAATCCATGTTAATAATGGATATTTTATATTTTAAATAGGAAACTTATATTTAAATACAGAAAAAAGTTGAATAATTATTTTTGCATTGATTTTTTACCATAGTTTCTATAACTTATTAAACTTATAGAAGCATGTGAGTTGCTAAGAGATTAGATAAAAACAATAACTTTTTTTACTATCTCTCACTCAAAAAATAAGCATTGAAATCAGTTTTATGGATAATTAAAGTAGTGTCTAGATATTTCCTATATTTTTAGAAGGTGTATATATAGAAGGCAGCTAATAGTGGTTTCTAATATCTTAAAATCATTAAAATTTTTTCATATTTTGAGTTATTCATCTATTAGCTATTTATCTATCTATAGTAACCTGTATAAATAGTTTATCATGATTTTCTTTATAGTAAACTATTTGCTATAAAACAAACAATTACATAGCTATTTTATATTGACACTAATTAAAAAGTATCAATCTTATTTTCATTGACTTTGAAAATGAACTTTAGTATTTTCTAACTTAATTAAGTTATTCATCAGATGTATTATCAGGAGCATTTCTTATAACTTCAAGGGCTTGTTCTGGACATTTGGATGCACATATTGTACAAACATGGCAAAATTCTAAATTAGAAGGATGAGCAATTTTGTTTATTTTCCATATTTTAGGTCCTTTAGGACAGGCTTCTCTACATTCTCCACAACCAGTACACTTCTCTTTATCAACAGCTATTTTTAAAATATAATCAACCTCAAAAATATTTTTTAGTTTTATACAATATGATATGTTTTAACATAAATTTAACATTATAATAATATCTGGTTATATATCTTTGAAATATTATTAAATTATTAGATAAGAATGAGAGAATAATATTTTTTAATTTTTTTTATTAATTTTTATTAAATTATTTTTAATAGCATACTATTTGTTCATTTTTGAGTTAATATTCTAATTGAACAAAAAATTGATATGATTCTGTTAATCTGGAAAACTACTACTATCATTTTTGATATGATTGAAAAAAAGTATATTAGATATAGTTTTTATCAAATTAAATATATATTGTAGAATTTCAATAAAAAAAATTTTTAAAAAATTTTATATAAAATAATTGTATTTTTTGGCAAATTTTTACAATTTTATGTAATTATTTCAAGAGTTAAAGAATATTCCTTGATTTTAAAAATATTTAGAATTTTTAGCACTTTTTCATAGTTTCAAAGTAGCTATTCCAAGAGCTTTAAATCCAACATACACTTCTTTTCCTAATTTAAGATTAAGATCTTCACTTGCAGGAAGAGTAATATCTGAAAATAGATTCACATCACCAATATCAATTTTAACACGAATCATATTATTTTCAAGAGTCATTTCTTTAATAGCTCCTTTAAACATATTTCTTATACTTGCTTTTTGAGGTTCAAGCATTATAAAAATATTATCATAACTAATCAGTGCTAAAATTCTATCTCCTACAGAATACTTGTCATTTGAAGGTATGGTAATGTTTACTTTATTCATTTGGATTGTCATTATTCCCTTAGACTTGTCTACAGCAACAACATTAGCTTCAATTTCGTTCAATTCTCTATGAAGCTCCATAATTGCATTGATTTTCTTACACTCTTTTAAAATCATTAATCCTTCTTCAGTTAAAGATGCACTTCCCCCACCACCTTTTCCTCCTTTAACAGTATCCACAATAGCTATGTCCAAGTCATCTTCGATTTTATCAATATAATTTAAAGCAGTTCTATAAGCAATCTTTGTTAGTTTCGCAGCTTTTGTAATTGATCCTGAAGTGTTTATGAAGTTAAGTAAGTCATATTTCTTTCCATCTAAAAGAAAAGTTTTCCCATCAAGGTCTATTTTATATTCTACTCCAGCTTTCACTTCGCTCATAAATATCTCCCCCTGCTAATGTTTTTTTATTTATCAATAAATCTTTCAATAAACTTTAAAATCTTATCTATAACTTTATATAGTGGTTTAAATTTCTTGGAAAATCTTCGAATAGTTGAAATATCATTTTCATCAAATGTTTTAAGTAAGGTTAATCCTAAAAGATAGATGGTTGGACATAAAATAATACTTAATATAAGACCATAGCTATTTTTAGGAATAAAGTGAATTATCATGCCCATTATCAAGGAAGCTAATATTATCTTTCCAAAAGTGCCATAAGGAACTTTCACTTTAGTTAATTTAAAGGTTAGATATAACATTGGAACCATCATTATAAAACAAGCAATTGATGTTGCAAAAGCCCCTCCTTCAATTCCAAAAAGGGGAACCATTATCCAGTTCAATCCTAGGGCAATAGCTGCTCCAAGAATGAGGATATACATTGGTATTCTTGGATTTCCAATTCCTTGAACTATACTTGATGAAATTGCAAACATTGAGTAAAATGTCATTCCAACAACAAGTATACTTAAAGCTGTAGATCCTAAAACAAATTCTGGTTTTGCAAAGTAAACTAAAGACATTATTGGCTCTGAAAGCATAGCTATTCCAATACACATTGGAATAACAAATATCATCCCGTACTTAAATGCCGAATTAACATATTTATTTAAAAGGGATTGATTTTTCATGCTGAATGCAGCAGAAGACGCTGGTAAAATCGTGGTTGCAACAGATATTGAAATTACAAGTGGTAATCTAGCTATTGGATCAGCTGCTCCAAAATATCCTATTAAATTAGAAGCAAGAAATATTCCCATAACAAATGAACAAATACTGTAAATCCCCATTTCAGCTAATGCTGTTACAGTTACAGGAATTGCAAAAAAAACTAGCTTTTTTGCTAATTTTAATTCCTCTTTCATTGGAAATTTATCCTCTTTTTTAGGTTGAGGTATGTATTTTCCCATGTATTTTAAGAATATAAACACTGATAAAGCTGCAGAAGCTGCAAAACCTAAAACTGATCCTAAAACAGCACCAGCTACAGAAAAACCTAAAAGAACTAGGAGGGTTGCAAATATAATCATGAATATTTGTTCTACTGTTCGAGTAGCTAATATGTATTCCATCTTATAAACTCCCTGGAATGACCCTCTAAATGCACCAACTATAACACTAAAGGGAGTTATAAAACCAACATATTGCAATGGAATTAATGTTTCAGGTTTTTTAAAGAGATTAAGTGCAATCCAGGGAGCAACAAAGAAAAACATAGCTAAACCAAAAAATATTCCCAAACAAATCATTATTTTCAGTGAAGTGTAAATTGTTTGCCTTGCAAGAGCTTCCTCATCTAAAGCAGAGTACTGGGAAATATATTTAGCTATTGCTGGAGGCAATCCTGCTGCTGATAGTACTTGGAAAATTCCTTGAAATTGTAAAGTTATTGTTAAAATTCCATAGGAAGCAGGTCCTAAAAGAGATGCCATTAAAACGCGATAAACATATCCTCCCACACGAAAGACAATATTTCCGATAAATATTAAAAAACTACCCTTAGCTAAGTTCGAACTCATTTAAACACCAAAAATAATAAGAAAAATAGTTATTTAATCATTTTAAAATTTAAAATCATGCTTTATTCCATTGAGTTATTATAAAGTTAATAATAGTAGCTGTTTTCTTATAAAGTTAATAGTTTAAGCTATTATAAAGTTAAATATAGTACTTGTTTACTTATAAACTTAATTTTTTTAGCTATTTTTTAATAAAAAATAAAAAAACTTAATAAATTGCCATTAAACTAAATAAAAATTATTTTTTAGATAAAGTTTTATTAAATTTTTTTTTTTAATTAAAAAATTTTTAAAAACATTTATTATTATTAATTTCATTGAAAAAAATTAAAACTCATAAATAATCATAGCTTAAATCTCTATTTTCCAAAGTAAAATATTATATTATTATTTATTTTTTTGCTTTTTATTATTTTCCTTTAACTATTTTTTATATTTATTTAAATATTCAACAAAACGTTTTAAAGTTTTATTTAAGGTTTTAAACCCATATTCATCTTCTTTAACCCCGTCTAAACTGTCTTTTGACCAAAAGCAAGATCCTAAATTAGCTCCAAAAGGACCTCCACTTACTGGAATTATTCCATTTAAAATATAAAACGTGTTAATTTGTTGAATAGCTAATTCCTGACCTCCAACACGATCTCCACCAATAGCTATTGACATTCCAATTTTGCCTTTAAGAATATCAATGTCTTCAGCTCCTAATGCTCTACATCTATCCATCATTCCTTTTGTTTGAGCACTAATTCCTCCATTATACATTGGACTAGCTATTATGATCCCATCACTTTTTTTAAGTAAACTGTAAGCTTCAATCATATCGTCTTTTTGTATACATTCTTTATTTTTTATACAATAATCGCAATGTTTACAAGGACTTATTGTTTTTCCCCTCACAGTAAACATTTTTGTTTCAAAGTCCTTCTCTTTCAAGTCATTTAATGCTTGATTTAAAATATATTCAGTAGCTTTTTTTCTAGGACTTCCACAAATTCCTAATATCATTATATCACAATCCTATATATTATCTTTAAGTATAATAAATTTTATACAATATATTAAGATTTTTTCTCTTAAATGTAAAACAAAATATAAATAAGTAAAACAATATATTAAAAATATATTAATGGTATATTGGAATTAATTATTATCAAATTTTACAATAATTTATTAAGGGGTAATTTATTTTTGAGGAATTAGATGAAACATATTACTGGTGTTGTAAAAAAATATTCAAGAGAATATAAAAGGACTCTTAAAAACAATAAGGTAAAGAAATATAAAACTGAGCAAGTACAAATTACTATACCTAAACAAGAAAACATTTTCGATGACCAAGAAAAAGTTTTAATCATGCCTTTTGATTATAAAGAACAATTAGATAGTGATGAAACTAATTCTGAAGCTTTTAATTCTTTAGAATCTAGTTACGATGATTTAAAAGAAACTAATGATAAATTGGAATCTGTAATCCAGGATAATAATTCAACAATATTTGAACTTCAAGAAGAAATAGCTAATTTAAAAAAACAACTTGAAGAAAAAAGCACCAATGCCTCTGAAAGTATTAAGTCTGAAATTGAGAAATATCAGATGGAAATCACTAATTTGAATAAACAACTTGAAAATAAGCCTACTGGTGATGTAGATATAGAGGAGTATGAGTCTAAGATTTCTGAATATAGGGAAGAAATAGATGATTTAAACAGAAGACTCATTGATAAAAAAACCATAGAAGAAACATTAAGTGATAGAGTAACTAATTTAAGATTACAATTAGATAAAAAAAAAGTTCTTGAAGAAAGATTAAATAATCAAGTATCTTCCTTAACTGAAAAACTAGAGGAGAAAAAAACTATTGTAGAAGATTTGAATCTTGAAATAAATAGATTAAAAGGAAAAGCTCAAGAAAACCATAGTATTGAAAGTAAATTAGAACAATTTGACTCTAAAATTTCTGATTATGAAAGACAAATAGCTCACTTAAATAAAGAAAACAGACTAGTAGATGAGATAGCTACTTTATATAAAAGACTTAGCAGTGAAAAATCTTTAGGATCTAATATGAATACTGAAGCAAATACTTTAAATAAACAATTTGAGGATAAAACGTCTTCTGAAAATGATTTAATTGATAAAATAGCTTTTTTAAATAAAGAACTTAAAAAAAGAGAAAATTTAACTACTAGATCAGTTAATGATGAAAAAATAAATAGTTTAGAAGAGAATAATAGGATCTTAAAAGAAGAAATTGCTAATTTAAAAAGTATTATAAAAAGTGGAGAATCTAAAGACTCTAAAAAGTTTTTCAACCTTCAAAAAGATTATGATGATTTACTTTCTAGATATAAATTGATTCAAAAAGAATTAAATAAGTCTAAGGTTAATGAAGATTATTATGAAGAATTATCTAATAAATTAAAAGAATTTATAATAAATTCATATTAAAATTTAAAAACTTGAAATTATAAGGAGTTATTTAATAAACTTAAAGAATTTATTATAAATTACATATTAAAAATTAAAAATATTAAGTGATTTTTTATTGATTGTTTAATTATTTTTTTTAAATAAAAAATTTAGCTATTAACTATTAGCTAAATTATTATCTAAAATAGCTATTTTTTCTCTTAAATACTTTCATCTTCATCAAGAGCTAATCTCATAGTGTCTGGATCTTCTGGTAAATGTTCTAAGAAATCTTCTGCTGATTTTCTAACATCTCTTGATCCAGTAATGTATCTGCCTCCAATGATAATATCTGCTCCTTTTTCAATAGCTTCTTCAATATTTTGGGGGGTGATTCCTCCAGCAACAGCTACAAGACTATTACTAAGTAATTTTTTTATAGCTTTAATATTGCCCCATTCACTCATATCATTAACATTTTCACCTTTTTCTGCCTTTAAAGTTTCAAGATCAACATTTCTATGTAATAACACAATGTTTGGTTTTAAATCACCATTAATTTTACTTAACTTATCTGTAAAGTTATCCACATTCATCATATCTAACATTGAATAAATACCTTGTTTTTGAGCTTCATGAATAGCTTTTTCAATAGATTCAATTGTTCCAAGTCCAGAAATAGCTACTGCATCTGCAGTTTCATCAGCTGCCATTTTAACTTCGATTCTACCTACATCTAATGTTTTTAAATCAGCTATTATAAATGCATCTGGACGTAGTTGTCTAATTTTACTAACTACTCCAACACCAAACTTCTTAATTAGTGGTGTTCCTGCTTCAAGAAGTATTCTTTCTCTGTTAGGTAAGGCATTAATGATTCTTTCCATAGTATCAATGTTGTCTAAATCAAGAGCAACTTGCATATAAGGAGGGTTCCACAACCTTGTAACTTTGAATCCCATTATTGGATGGGTTCCTCTGTCTTTTTCAGTTAATACTTTGTCAATACTTGGATAATCAGCTATTGCTCTTCTAATAGCTAATTTTGTAGCTCCATAATTATATTGATATATTTTCCTATAATCTGTAGCTTCAGGATGTATAAATACACTTACCATAAGTACTATATCTTCACATTTTTCTTTTGGAATGAGTCCTTCGTCTACAGCATCAGCTACAGCTCTACCAACTGCAGTTTGAGCAGGCCCAAATATTTTACTTGCATCATTTAAGTTTCCAACGGTAACTTTAGGAATAATTAAAGTAGCTGGCTTAGTCATTAAATTTGGTCTAATAACAGATAAGAGGGGGGTGTGACCAATAGATAACTGGGTCATTCCATTTGCAAATGCAATTCCAGCCGAACCATTTTTATCACCAATAATCAAATCTACGTGAGCAAGTTCATTTCCATCTCCAACAAGAGCTTCGCCTATTTTATACATTTATAATTTCTCCATTTTACTTGAAATCAGATAAACAAAAATATTTTTTCTATATTAATTATTAATAGGATAAAAATATTATTAATATTTTAAAATATTATTAATAGCACTAAAATTAATCTATTTAGATTATATAATCTATATTAATTAGCTATTTATTATTGTATTTTTTAAGTATTATATTTTTTCTCTTTTATTAGAATATTCATTCACAAAATTAAGATTTCATTCTATAAAATTAAGATTATAATTAATTTTCAGAAGATAATTTTCAGAATATCGGGATTGTCTATTTTTTAGTTGGAATTTTTTATTTTTTGTTTAATTTTCCATTTTTTGTTTTGTAATGTTAAATATTCTTTTAAACCTTTTATAGTTTTGAATATTTTCTTTATAGATT
>JAITUQ010000010.1 GCA_031286225.1 Candidatus Methanorudis spinitermitis | reverse complement strand
TAATTTTTTTTATATTAATTTATTTTTTGGTGGGAAAATTGTTTTCAAAAAAAATAAAAGAAGCTGAACTAGGATATACATATGACGACTTTTTACTTGTACCTAATGCTTCTTTTGTTGAGGCAAATGATGTGGATACTAAATCTAAAGTATCAGCTAATTTTCATTTAAATATTCCTATTATTAGTTCAGCTATGGATACTGTTACAGAGTCTGAAATGGCGATAGCTATAGCTCAAGTTGGTGGTTTAGGTGTTATTCATAGGAATATGACTATAGAACAACAAATAATTGAAGTTGAAAAGGTTAAAATCTCTGGTGACCTTACTATTACTGATGTTGTTACAATAAATCCTGATTCTTCCCTTTCAGAAGTTAAGGATATTATGGAACAAGAATCTGTTAGTGGGCTTCCTGTTATTGAAAATGAAAAAGTTATTGGAATTGTAAGTAAAAGAGACATTAAACCTATTACTTCCTTTCATGATAAGAAAGTAAAGGATATTATGACTTCAGATGTTGTAACAATTGAAGAATCAACAACACCTCATGAAGCTTTAGATATTGCATATGAAAATAAAGTAGAGAGACTACCTGTTGTAAAAGATGAAAAGCTAGTTGGTATTGTTACAATAAGGGATATTTTAAATTATAAAAAATATCCTAATGCTTCAAGAGATAAAAAAGGGAGATTATTAGTAGCTGCAGCTACAGGACCTTTTGATTTAAATAGAGCTATGGCTTTAGATGAAGCAGGAGTTGATATTTTAGCTGTTGATTGTGCTCATGCTCATAATATGAATGTTGTTAAATTTGCAAAAACAATGAAAGATAATATAGATGCTGATTTAATAGTAGGAAACATTGCTACTTCCCAAGCTGGGGAAGATCTTATTTCTCAGGGAGTTGATGGTTTAAAAGTTGGAATTGGTCCAGGATCAATGTGTACTACTCGTATAATAGCTGGCGTTGGTGTTCCTCAACTTACTGCTATTTCAAATGTAGCGGATATAGCTAATGAATATGATGTTCCAGTTATAGCTGATGGTGGGCTTAGGTATTCTGGTGATATAGCTAAAGCTTTAGGTGCTGGTGCTGATATTGTGATGCTAGGTAATCTTCTTGCAGGAACTTACGAATCTCCAGGTGATGTTGTTGTAATGAATGGGAGAAAATATAAGCAATATCGTGGAATGGGTTCAATGGGAGCTATGACAGGTGGCTTTGGTGGTGGAGCTGATAGGTACTTCCAAGAAATTAAGGGGCATATGAAACACTCAAAACTTGTTCCTGAAGGTGTTGAAGGAGCTGTACCATATAAAGGCACTATTGATGAAGTTATTTTCCAGCTTGTCGGTGGTTTAAAAGCTTCTATGGGATATTGTGGAGCAAAAAATATTAAAACTATGAAAGATGTAGCTAAATTCCTTAGAATTACTTCAAGTGGTATTAAAGAAAGCCATCCTCATGATTTATTAATCACTAATGAAAGTCCAAATTACCCTAATTTAGAATAAATTCATGTTTGAAATATGAATAATGTAATACTTCCTATGAATCTATTAGGGAAGTATTACGATGGAAATGTTTTTATAGCTTAAAATACAAATAATCTAATGTAAATGATTGAATTATTATAAAAATTAATAATTGTTTATTTATATAAATTCGATTATTTTAGATTATACACCGAGGTTTTAATATGAATAATAAAAAAACTGTGGTTGTATTTTTAGCTATTTTTATTTTTGTTGGAGTTGCAACTGCAGTATATGGAGCCAATTTTATTGGTAAAAATCAAGCACAAAATTCACAAAACTGCCCATACAATGGTGAATGTGTGAATGATGGAATTTGTCCTAATGGTCAGTGCCCATATCAAAACACTCAATCACAAATTTCAAAAAATAAGACATCTACTACTAATCATCAGGAAAAACAAGTTTCAAATCATAATAATGGCAAATATTATACTGAAGAATATCTAAATTATCCAAATACAAACAATAAAAAACATAATAATGGACAAGGAAGTGGACAGCACACAAACTTACAAAAGTACCATCATCAAGAACATCATTAATTTTTTTTTTTTTATTTAATGCAATAAATTGAATATAAAATACTTTTTTTTTAAGTGCTTTAGAATGAAAAATGGAAATATTCGTTCAGCTATTGTTTTATGTGGTGGAATGAGTAGAAGAATGGGTGAAGATAAAGGATCTATGATAATTAATAAAAAACCTATGATTTTACACATACTTGAAACATTAAACAATCAAATCGATGAAGCTATTTTGGTTTTAAATAATAGTGAAAGAATAGCTAAATATAAAAAAATTATTAAAAACTATTTTAGGGATGATTTAAAAAATGAGCTGAGCTATAATTTAGTTCTCTTTGAAGATGAAATAAAAAATCATGGTCCCTTATCTGGGATAATGACAGGTCTTGAAAATATTTCTTCTAATTATGCACTTGTTCTTCCATGTGATTCTCCATTTGTTAATGAAAATTTTATTAATTTCATGTTTGATTCTTTAGATAGTAAAATAGCTACTGAGGGGGATAATGATAAGTCAAAAGATAATCATTTAAATGATATAGATGTTAATATTGATGCTATTGTTCCTTATCATTATAAAAATAAAGAATCTAATGAATACAATAATTTTAATAATAAAAATAATTTTTTTTTAAATAATGAAGATGAATCAATAAAAAATTTCTCATTGAATAATTCAGAACCTCTTCATTCTATTTACAGAAAAAATAATTCAAAAAATATAAGAAAACTTTTAAATTCAAATATTCATGATGTTAAATCTCTTTTAAGATGTTTAAATAGCTATTTTGTTTTAATAAATGATGAAAATACCTTTAAGAACATAAATTCAAAAGAGGATATTTAAATTTATACTAATCATTTACTTTTTAATAATTAATTATATCCTATTTTTTTTATTTGAATATTATAAATAATAGTTATTGTTAAATAATATTTTTATTTGGAATATTATAAATACTAGTTATTGTTAAATAATATTATAAATATTGTTAAGATTATAATGCTATGTAAAATAATTTTCATTGTTATTCATATTTTTTCCTTCATATGAAAAGTTTTGTTTAGCAAAGTTATATCCCTAGAAAATATAACAATATTAATATCTCAATAATTTCAAATAAACAAAGCAAATATCAATAAAGATTTTTAAAGAATATTTGAAAGGACTAAATATAAGTTCATAGAATTTCAGGATTTATGAGTCATTCAAATCTTTTTTTAGATATGTTGAAATTAATTTATAAACATCTTATGAGAAAATTATATTAAAATTAATGACAATTGTTAAGCTAATATCTTCTGGAAACATTTTCAATAATTAGTTTTGATTGCCATATAAATAGTCAGTATATTTAAGAACGAAAATATAATGTATACTGAAGCACTTCTTTTTAATATGGTTTATATCTCAATTTATTATGTTTATCTAATTTGTAATTATGAATATAGGAGAATGATAAAAGTGAAACCCCCCTGTGAAATTGTAGTTTGGTATATTATTCCAGGTATCCGTTCGGTATTATCTAAAGAACTTTTTAAACTAAATATGAGACAAAAAGATATTTCTGAATTATTAGAGATTACACAACCTGCTATTTCTCAATATTTGAGTGATAAAAGAGGTAATGAAATAGAATTCAATGATGAAATATGCAAAATGATTCGTGAATTAGCTATTGGATTGAAAAAAGGAGAAATTTCAAAAATAGACATGATTCCCGAAATGTGCCAAATATGTAGGAAAGTTAAATCTGAAGATTTAATGTGTTATTTACATAAGGAAAAAGGAAGTGCTCCTGAAAAGTGCATGGCTTGTTTAAAAGATGATCAATCAGAAGTATGTGTTATAAATTAGATTTGCCCAGAATCTAATGTTAAATATTTCTAAATATATATTATTGGCATGTATTTAGATTATTATCATATATTTAGATTATTGTCATGTATTTATCGGTGAAAATGGCTTATTTCTGTGTATGTATTTCCCCTCACCACGATATCATATATAATTGATATTTTTAGATATATGCATTTATTTTCCCATTGATTTTCATTATTAGGGTTTCCTATGGAAACAATTTATTTATTCCTATTTTTTATTTTTTTAAAATATAATCTTGATTATTGGATAATGATAATTTTTTTTATTTTTTGATAATTAACTATAAATTATTTGAATTAATAAAACTTTATTAATAAAAAAAATAATAATAATTATACTTATAATTGTTTAGATTTACAATTAGCTAATAATGATAAATGTATTTAATAAATTTATTAACAATCTTGATTTTTTGGAGATTTATAATGAAAATCGAAAAAGATGCAGAAAAAATTCTTAAAGAATTTTCAAAAACATTAGAAACTATTCCTGATCTTGAAGAAACGCATTCCACAATGGACAATGTAAATCTCACACGTGAAGATATAGCTACAAAGCAAAATCCAGAGAAAATAATGAAAAATGCAAAAACTGATAAAGATGGAAATTTAATTGTTAAAAAAGCAGAATGGATAAATTAAGAATAAATAAATGATTTTTAGTCTGTATTTTCATGATTTTAGATAAATGATTATTGATTATTTTTTTTATTTTCATGATTTTAGATAAATGATTATTAATCTTTTAATTTTAAGAGAAAAATTGTTGGATATTTTTAATTTTAACAATATTATTTCAATATATTAGTATTTAGCTATTTCATGATAATAATTATTTTTTATAATCTTATAATTAAATTGATTTTATATGAGGGATAAGATGAGAATGAATTTAGTTCTTGAACTTTTAGATATTCCAGGACAACTTGTTTCAGTACTTGAACCTATTGGTGGACTAGGTGCAAATTTAGTAACAGTTATTCATCAAAGGGATCTTAAAAATGAGAAAGGAATGATTCCTGTCCAAATAACTTTAGAAGGTGAACAAGAAAATCTTAATCTCGTTATTGAAAAATTAAATGAAATGGGAATAACTATCTTAGAATTAGATGGTGTTGTTAGGAAAGAAAGGTTAAGTACAATTTTAATAGGGCATGTTATTGATACAGATATCAAAGATACAATGGATAAAATTAATGAATTAAAAGGAGTCTCTGTTGTTGATTTAGAGGTTAAATTAGCTGAAGAATTAGAATCTTCTGCAATGATTGTTGTTGAAGCAGATTTTGGCAAAAAATCTTTTGTATTTGATAAAATTCAAGAAATAGCTAATAAAAAAGATCTTTTAGTTGTTAATGAAGTTTAAAGCAAGTTTTTTTTTTTTTTAAATGATATAAAACTTTTTTATTCTATCTAATTATTTTAATTATCTTGGGTAAATACATGGAAATATTTGGATTATAAATTTTATTACTAAATATAATAGGATTGGTAATATGAGTGAATTTAAAATCTGTTTAATTGGTTTTGGTGCAGTAGGACAAGGAGTAGCTAAAGCCATAAACATGAAAAAACAGAGTATTCAAGAAAAATATGGAAAAAAATTAAAAATAGTAGCTGTTTCTGATTCATCAAGTTCAGCTATTACTGAGGAAGGGTTAAATGAAGAATTACTCCTTAAAACAAAATCTAAATTTGGCAAACTAAACAAATATCCTGAGTATGGTTCTGATATTTGTGGAGAAGATGTTTTAGATTCTGTTGATTATGATTGTTTAATAGAAGTTACCCCAACAAATATTGAAAATGGAGAGCCTGCAAAATCATTAACTTTAAAAGCATTTAAATCTAAAAAAGACGTTGTCACATCTAATAAAGGTCATTTAGCTTTATTTTACAAGGAAATGATTAAGGAAGCTAATTTAAATAATGTTCAATTTAAATTTGAAGCATCTGTTGGTGGAGCTATGCCTATTATCAATTTTGCAGATGAAACTCTCCCAAGCTCAAAAATCAAATCTATCGTTGGAATTTTAAATGGAACCACAAATTATATATTATCAAGAATGACTTCAGAGGGTTCTTCATATTTAAATACATTAGAAGAATCTCAACAATTAGGAATAGCTGAAACAGATCCAACTCAAGATGTTGAAGGAATTGATGCTGCTTGTAAAACTGTTATATTAGCTAATTCTCTTTTAAAAATTGATGCAACATATGAAGATGTTGAAGTTGTGGGAATTTCTAAAATTACTTCAGAATCTATTGATTTAGCTAAAAAAGAAGGTTATTTAATAAAATTAATAGCTGAAGTATCTCTGGATTCTCTTAAAGTTTCTCCAAGACTTGTAAAGAAAAATAGCCCTTATGCTGTTGAAGGAACTTTAAATATGGCTACCCTTAAAACTGATTTAGCTGATGAAGTTACTGTAGTTGGAAAAGGCGCTGGATCATTAGAAACTGCTTCTGCTATTCTCACCGATCTTATAAATGTTATAAGAACCAAGTAGCTATAGATTTTTTATTTTTCTTACTTCCTTTTTAAGGAAGTAGCTATAGATTTTTTTCTTAAAATAGTATAAAAAAAATATTAATATATAAATTTTTTATTTTTTAATAGCTTTATATTGTTAAATTTTCTTTTTTGAAATATTTAGATGAATTGTTAATTAGATTAATCATTTCTTGTAATTAATATTTTATAGTTTTAATTTTAAATTTTGTTTTAATAAATAAAGCATTATTATAAATTAAATTATAAAATAAAAGAATTATATTTATAATTTAAGTAATGATTTCTTAAAAAAATTATTTCTAAAGACTATAATTGTAATAATTATTATTTTTGATAAAAAATAATCATCGTTAATTATATAAATAAGTAGTAACTATAATAAAAAATATATATAAATAATTATTAACTATAACAAAAAATAAATTTCCATGAATTATATTAATTATTATTTATTATCATTAAAAATAAATTTTTATTTATTATTATATTAATATATTTTTAATTATGATGAAAAATACATTTTTTTCATTAATTATATTAATTTGATTAATTTTCATTCATTTTCATGAAAAATATATTATTTATTACTTGTACAAGTTATTATTAGTTATGATGAAAAATAAACTTTTATTCAATAATTATACTAATATACTATTAATTATGATGAAAAATAGATTTTTACTTATTAATTATATTAATTATCCTTAAACTATAATATATAATAAAAACATAGAAAGCTAAAAAGAAAGTTAAAAACTTAGCAAGTGACTTTAATGAAGTATGTAGTTTTAATAGGGGATGGAATGTCAGATTATCCATTGGATGAGTTAAATGGGAAAACTCCCCTTCAAGTAGCTGATAAACCTAATATAGATGAATTAACTCTTAAAGGAAGAACTGGGCAATTAAAAACAATTCCTGATAATTTAAATCCTGGTTCAGATGTAGCTAATATGGGTATTTTTGGATATGATCCTCAAAAGTACTACTCTGGAAGAGGTCCATTGGAAGCAGCTAGTATGGGGATTGAAGTTTCTAAAGATGATGTAATATTTCGATGTAATTTAATAACAGAAAAGAATGGAATATTAGATGATTTCAATGCGGGACATATTACATCTTATGAAGCAGCTATTCTAATTAATAATTTAAATGAATATTTTCAAGATAAAGGAGAATTTTATCCAGGAATTAGCTATAGACATTTATTTATAAGAAAAGATGAGCAATTAAAAGATTTAAAAACCACTCCTCCACATGATATTTTTGGAAAAAAAATTGATGACTATATTAATTGGAGTGATAAAAATTCATTAGCTATTAAAGATATGATACTAGATTCAAAAAAAGTTTTAGAAGATCATGAAATAAATAAAAAAAGGATAGCTAATAATAAAAAACCAGCAAATATGATTTGGCTTTGGGGCCAAGGTTTAAAACCAAATATGCCTAAATTTAAAGATTTATATGGAATTAATGGCTCAACAATAACTGCTGTAGATTTAATTAAAGGTCTTGGTGTTTTTTCAGGTTTAAATAATATTGATGTTCCAGGAGCTACTGGTTACTTTGATACTGATTATAAATCAAAAGGTAAATATGCAGTTAATGCTTTAAAAGATAGTAATATTCTTTTCATCCATGTAGAGTCTCCAGATGAAGCAGGTCATGCAGGAAACATTGATGAGAAAATAAAAGCTATTGAACAAATTGATGAAAAGATTTTAAAACCTATAATTAATAATATAGCTAGCTTTGGCGATTATAAAATAGCTATTTTACCAGATCATGCTACACCAATAGATATAAGGACTCATACAAGAGATTTGGTTCCTTTAGCTATTTATTCCTCATGTGATGGTAGTGATGATGTTAAAAGCTATGATGAAAAATCTGCTGCTAAAGGTTCCTTAGGATTGGATAATGCTTTTAATTTAATTGGTAAACTAATTAATAGCTGATTTTTTAGTTTGACTTATGCTTTTAATTTAATTGGCAAATTAATTAATAGTTGTTTTGTTAGTTTGACTTATGCTTTTATTTTGATTTATAAATATTGTAACGAATTTTCAAGCTAATCCTATAAATCAAAATTTAATAAATAATAATTTTATTTATAAAAAAACTTATTATATAAATCATTATTTAATAAATAATAATTTTATTTTTAAAAAAAATTATCATATTAATCAAAATTTAAATGAAAAAAATTTTATTTATAAAAACAAGGTGTCTGATTTAGGTGAAGTCAACGAGCTTTATTATTTCTTCAATTTCGTTGTAACCCTTGCTAATTAGTATTGCCATTAAAAGTACATTTAGATAAACGTGTTTATAGACAGAT
>JAITUQ010000009.1 GCA_031286225.1 Candidatus Methanorudis spinitermitis | reverse complement strand
TGGTACTGGTGTTATTGTTAATAATGCAAGTGTTTTTGCTGATCAATATATTAGAGGTAATAATTCTGATGTTGTTGAAATTTTAGCAGAATCTCTTAATGAAACTCCAGATGACGATGTTCTTGGAGACGATGATGATGACGATGTTCTTGGAGATGATGATTTAAATGGAGCTAATGTAGGAGCTGTTGCTGCTGTGGGAATGAAAGAAACTGGTTTACCAATAAATCCAATTGGCATAATCGTAATATTATTATTCTCATTACTGGCTAGTGTATTCAGGAGAAAGGCTTTATTATAAAAAAAAGTTTTTTGTGCTTGGCTTGTTCATATTCACGATTATCATATTGTATATGAAAAAAGAGCTATAGCACATTTACCCTTTTTTATCTAAGATATTTCTTCTATAAGTCAATATAAAATCTTTTTTATTTTTTTTATTTTTAAATTTAAATTTTTTAATATTATACAACTTTTTTTTACTTTTTTAAATTTTTTTTATTCAAAATTTTTAGAATTTATAAAATAATTAACTTTTTTAAAATTACTTTTAAATCAACTTTTTTTTAAATATACAATAAAATTATATAAAAGGAGTATGAAAAATAGCTAGTATAAGATAATAGCTTTTTAGATTCTCTACTCAGATTATTAATTTTCAATTTATCTTGATGAATTCCTATTAAGTAATTTCAATGATTAATAAATTAAGAAATCTAATTTTCAATAAAAATCTTAATTTTAGTAAATTGATTTCTAAAGAGTTTTTATATTGCTTAAATAAAAATTATAATCAAAGTTTTCTTATTTATTTTATTACTATAAAATTTGATCAATAGGTGGTTTAATGCGTGTATTACTTATTCATTCTGATTATTTAAAATATAAAACAAAAAATAAAACTCCAATAGCTGAAAAAATTGATGAAACCAAAAAAGAAGGAAAATTTAATGAGTCTTTGGTGGTTTTTATAGCTGTGGAAAAAGAGGATGAAAAAAATCCAGATGCAGTGATTAAAAATTTAATAACTGAGATAAAAAATGTTAATAAGCAAATAAAAGCAGAAAACATAGTTTTATATCCTTATGCTCATCTCTCATCTTCTCTTAGCTCTCCTACTTCAGCAATAGCTATTTTAAAAGAAGCTGAAGTTGCATTAAATCAAGAAGGGGTTGATGTTTTTAGAGTTCCATTTGGGTGGTATAAAGCATTTGAACTTTCTTGTAAAGGACATCCATTATCTGAACTTTCAAAATCAATAAGTTCTGAGATTGAAACATCCCAAGATGATCTTGAAGAAGAGGATGAAAAGTCTACGTTCTATATTTTAGATAATGATCAATTATTCAATCCAGATGAATATAGCTATAAAAGTTCTGATTTAAAAAAGATTATGGAATATGAATTAGGAACTGGTAAATCTAAAGACAGCGAACCTCCTCATGTTAAATTAATGAAAAAAAAAGAATTAGCTGATTATGAAAGTGCAGCTGATGTTGGACATCTTAAATGGTATCCTAAAGGAAGACTTATCCGGGACTTATTATCTGACTATGTATATGATTTAGTGGTTGAAAGAGGAGCTATGCCTATTGAAACTCCTGTAATGTATGACTTAGCTAATGATGCTATAAGAGAACATGCTTTCAAATTTGGTGAAAGGCAATATAAAATTCAAACAAAAAGAGAGTTAATGCTTAGATTTGCATGTTGTTTTGGGGCATTTAGAGTATTAGCTGATTCTTTCCTAACTTGGAAGAACTTACCTGCAAGAGTTTATGAACTTTCAACATATAGCTTTAGATTTGAAAAAAGAGGAGAAGTTGTAGGTCTTAAACGTCTCCGTGCCTTTACAATGCCAGATCAACATACAATTTGTACTGATTTAGATCAATCATTAGCTGAATTTGAAAGTCAAGTTGAAATGTGCAATCAAACAGGATATGATCTAGAAATAAACTATGAAATAATTTTTAGAGCGACCCAAGAATTTTATGAAACTTATAAAGATTGGATGCATAAAACCGCATTAAAACTTAAAAAACCTATTATTTTAGAGTTGATTCCAGAGCGAAAACATTATTGGATATCTAAAATGGATTTTGCAGCTATTGATTATTTAGGACGACCAATTGAAAATCCTACTGTTCAAATTGATGTAGAAAGTGGAAAGAGATTTAATATTAGCTATTTAACTGATGAAGAAAAAGAAGCTAATCCTATAGTACTTCATTGCAGTCCTACTGGTAGTATTGAAAGAGTTTTATGCAGTTTACTTGAAAAAACAGCTATTGAGATAAATGAAAAACCTCCAATTTTACCTCTTTGGTTATCACCAACTCAGATACGAATTATTCCTGTTGGTGAAAAGCACTTAGAATTTGCAAATCAACTGGTTGAAGAAATAGCTACTAAGAATATTAGAGTAGATCTTGATGATAGAGATGAAAGAGTTGGGAAAAAAATTAGAAATGCAGCTACTGACTGGGTTGCCTACACAATAGTTGTTGGAGATAGGGAAATGGAGACTAATATCTTTTCAGTAACTGACCGTATAGCTAATGATAAAAAAGACATGGATGTAGAGGATCTCATTTTTGAAGTTCTTTCAAAAACAAAAAATATGCCATTTAGAAAACTACCATTAGCAAGGGAGCTATCTAAAAGGATAAACTTCCAATAACTATTCAAATTTTTGTCTTTTTTAAGTTATAGTGTAAAACATTATTTTTGGTAAAAATTCAATATTTGAATTTTGATTTAAATGAATATTTTTTAAAATATAGAAAATCATAGATTTTCTAACTTTTGCAAAATCTTTTATTTTGCAATGTTAAAAAATCTCGATTTTTTAAACTTTAAAAGCTAAAACTTTTAAAATAAAAAGTTAATATTTATTAAATACTATAATAAAATATAAATATATATTAATATTAATAAATATTTATAATTTTTAATTTAAAAGATAAATAAAATAATTTTATCCATTAAAAAATTATAATTAATTTTACCAAAAATTTGGTGCTATACTATTTTTTTATTTTTTTTAATATTTTTTTTTAATTAATAATGTCTATTATATATGAAATGCTTAAACAAGATTTTAAAATGCTCAATTTTTCTTCAAATTTCTAACACAACTTGTATTTTGAAACTTTTATAATTTGGGAGTAAAATCTAGCAAGTAGAATTATAGATAAAATTTGTGAAAAAAATAAAGCCATAATTTACACCTGATGAATATGTAATTTATAATAATTTAATGAACTATGAAAAAGTTATAGATTATTATAATTAATCATGGCGAAAAAATATGTTAAAAGAGAAATTTATCTGAACAATAATGAAAATATATATTTTTCATGTAATAATGATTGTTAAAATATTTAAGAATATATTTAATATTTATAAATAAACCTCTTTTAACATAAATTTCAAGTGTAAGATATTAGCTACTTTATCTTATTTTCAAGACATGTATTTCAAGTGTAAACTCTAAAAATAAAATCCTTGTATTTTTCCTTAATTTTTAATATATAGAATAAAAATGATAAATTAGCTATAAATAATATAATATTTCTTAGGGGTATGAAAGTTTTCTAACAGATATATCTTTGAAATTTTATCTCTATATTACCATACAATATATACATGCTGGTTGTTAAAATAGCTATGTTATCATATCACTAATAAAATAAATTAGTTACCTTGGATATAATGCTATAGATACTGTTTTAATTATAATTTAAACAAGGAATATTTTTAAATATAGTATTTATTTACTATCCTTTTTAGATTTTTTTTATAATTATTTTAAAATTAATTTTTTAATAACTGTTCAATAATTAATTATATTATATTACCAATGCTATTAATTTATTTTTTTTATTTTCCATTGAGCTATTATTTGTTATTTTTTTACTTTTGTTATTTTTTTAAATTTTTTATTAAGCTTTATTTAGATTAAATTTTTTTATTTTCTTTTTTAATTCTCTGTATCCTGTTTTATTAGGTTTTCATTGAATTTTCAATGTTTTTCACTGATAAGAATTAAGTAATGTTCAGCTTATTTCCTTTTTCTGTAAGTTAAAAGACTAATACTAGTAATTAATACTAACAATGTAGGTATAATTGGCATTCCTGTTTTTTTCATTCCAACTATAGTAGAAATTTCATAATTGTCACTATTTGAATCTTCATCAGGGAAAGGTGGTGTTGTATTCTTATTAGAGTTATTTTCAATTTCAAAACTTGAAATTTGACTATTTGCACTACTTGAGAGATGAGTATCGTTTTCACTAAAAATTGTTGTGATATTGTGTGTTCCTGAGCTTGTAAATCTATAGCTAATTGTTGCAACACCATTGCTATCAGTTACTGCAGAACCAATATGTTTACCATTAATATAAAAGTTAATAACAGCATTAACTAGAATATTGCCATTTTCATCTCTCAAAGTATGGCTAATAGTAATGGTTTCTCCTACAACAAAGTTACTTGTATGATTAACTGTGGAATTAGTAGCTATTTTTTTAACAATAAAGCTAGTACTATTGGTGAAAGAAGAGTAGTTTCCATCACCTGCCCAGCTGACTTTAACATTGATATTTCCAGATTTAGTAGTTTCGTAAATGAAAAACCAGTTGCCGTTATTATCGGTAGTTACTGTGAAAGTTTGGCCATTAATAATAAGATTTAAAGCTATATTTGGTAGTGGATTACCATTTTCGTCACTTGCAACACCAGAAATATTAACAGTTTCACCAACTTTAACAATCTTTGGCACATTGATAGTAGAATTAGTAGCTATTATAGTGACATTTAATGTACCTTGAAGGATATTAATATTATAGGGGCCATGGCCATCATAATCCCCTGTGACAGGTAAAAATCCAAATTGTAGAGGAATGTAGCTTAAGTTTGCATAGCCTTCAACAACAGTTGCATTTCCAGCAAATATTCCATTAACAAAAAATGAAATATTTTGGCCAGTGATAGTATTTCCCATATCATCAGTTAAAAAAATGAATAGGATAACATTTTCTCCATAATAGCACTTTATAGTAGTATTATTCAAGTATGTTAAGTTAACAATACCTATACTCCCGTTATTATAAATCATCTGCCCTAAACTAGCTGTGTTTCCAAACATATAGTTGCCAGAAAGATGCATAGCTCCTCGGTTAAAAATTGCTCCACCACTTACCAGTGCACTATTGTCTGTGAAATTATTATTGCTTATTATAATATTCATATTTCCACTAGCACTGAAGATTGCCCCACCATTAGAACTAGCTTTGTTGCCAATGAACTTAGAATCAATTATAGTAAAATTTTCACCTATAATATATAGGGCACCACCATTAACTCCATGGTTATTTATAAATATACAATTATTCATTGAAATATTATTACCATATATTAATACGGCTCCTCCCATAGTAGAGTATACTCCATGATCATATACAGAATTGTTAATAAATGTTGAGTTTGAAATTATAGAATTATGAGCTATAACATAAACCGCTCCAGAATATCCTCCAGCGGTTACTGATGCATCAACAGTATTATTAATAAATACACAATCATATATTTTTATAGGATCTTTCCATTCATTGTTACTAATAGCTCCACCATTTCTACCAGCAGAGTTGTTAATAAAGGTGCATTTTCTTATCTCAGCACTATCTATTGTATAAATAGCTCCACCATACCAAAATGCATAATTGTCTTCAAAAGTAGAGTTATAAATAAATCCATTCTTTCCAGTAGTACAAATTCCACCACCAGCACGATAACCATATGTAGGGTGATATGCAGAATTATTTTTAAAACTGCATGATTCAACTCTCAAATTATTACCAGAATAAGAAATAGCTCCTCCATTATCATACCCTGAATTATTATCAAAATGTGAATATTTAATGGCTAAATTATCTCTATTACACCAAATAGCTCCTCCACCATTTGAAGCATCATTATTGATGAAATTTGAATTGCTAATTAAACAATTAGATCCTTGAATATCTATAGCTCCTCCATGGTTGTTAGCATGATTATTCTTAAAAGTACAATTATCAATGATAAATGAAGCATCAAAAATATGAATAGCAGCACCAGAATTATTTGCAAAGTTATTCATAAATGTAGAACCTTGAATAAAAGTGTTGCCTAGAGTAATAATAGCGCCTCCATGGTTTCCATGGTTATTGACAAAACTACAGTTTGTAATATTCAAAAATCCATTATTGTATGGGTTATATATTGCTGCACCATGTCCAGTTGAGTATCCATTAATGAATGTGATATTTATGAAAGTAATATTGAGATTAGCTCCTATTGAAAATATATTATTTAGTCCTTCTGCATCAATAATCACATTAGCTGCAGGGCTGTTTCCTTTTATTGTCACATTTTTATTAATAGATAATCCTGTATTATTGCTTCCTGTGTAGTTTCCAGCAGCTAATAATATAGTGTCATAATTGTTCGCTGAATTTAATCCTGTTCGTATACCGCCACTACCTGTGCTGTTATCAACATTAATAGTAGCAGAAAAACTAGTGTTTAAACAAATAAATAAAATAATAATTACTAATGTCAAGACAGTTAAATTTTTATACTCCATGTCTTTTCCCCCTAGTTTTTATCTTTTATTATTAAATAACTCTAGTAAATATTTTGAAATAATAATTTATAGAATATTATAAAATATAAATCCAAATATAATGAATTTGGCATACTGTTTATAATTATTAAAATATAAGAGGAGGTAAATTTTTGTGGAATTTTTTTATAACTTCAACTTTATTTATAAAGAAAAATAATTTTTTTTGAAAAACTTCACACTTTTTTTACATGTTCAAATATAATTTCAAAATCAAATTTAGAGTAACTATAGTAGACTATATAATTTCATACTAACTCATATAAATAGTTTTATAATGAACGAACAGTCATTCTATCTAAAACAATATTTTTTTCATTGATATAAAAAGAGTAATTCACATGAAAATTATTAGAATATATTTAAAAAGAAAATAAACCTTTTTAAAATCTATTAAAACATTAATAATAAAATTAATCAGTTGATATCAAAAACTAATATTTAAATTGAAAAATAGAAAAAGCTAAAAATTAATATTTATGTATAAATTAAACAAGATTCAATATGAAAAAAGCTTGATAATTTTTTATATTCATGTAGAAATTAATTGTTTTTTAAATAAATATTCTTTTAAATTTTATTTAAGATTTTTTTTTTAATTATAGTCCTGAAAATAAAGTTTGAAAGTAATGATAATTTTTAAAAATGTTTATATTCATTTATTTCATAATTTAAATAGTTATAATGCATATTTTTTTAATAGTGAAATTATTAATCTATGTTTTAAAAATTAAATATATTAACAATCGATTCTTTGGAAATAAATTAATATTTTCATAAATCATTAATTAGAATCTTTTTTTTCAGGACTATATTTTATAGATTAATTTTTTTTATAATTATTATTAATATTTTATTAAATTGATAGTTCCAAGTTTTTTTTATTAAATGATAGTTTTTAAGATTTTTTTAAGCATTAAAAAATAGAATTTTAGCTTATTTTCTATTCTTTTTCTTCCAAACATTGAAAAATCTTTCATCATAGTTTTTAGCTATGTCTTCATATTGATTCCAGACACCAATAGCTGTATTAGAAATAACATTTCTTTTTTGCCCTGAAAATTTTGTAAATATATGAATCATTTCTTTTCCATCTCTTACAATCATTTTTACAAATGGAAGGTCTGATGTAATAATATTGACTTTAGAATCCTTAAATTCTTCAATAATATCTATTTTTTTATTATCTACATAAGAATAATGAGATGCTAATATATTGATTTCAATTCCTCGATTAGCTAATTTATTAAATTTTTCAATTAGCTGATTAATTTCATTTCTAAATAAAAACCCCATTCTAATGTTAATGGTTTTTTTAGCTCTTGATATAATTTCAAGTTCTTTTTTAATAATTCTATCAGTTCCATGAATCAGCCAAATTGGAGCTGGAATTTTTGACAACTGGCTTTCATAAGCATAATTAAGTTGCATTTCAGTTTCTTCTAATTCTTCTAATATTTTATCTTTATGATGCCTAAATACTTCTGTTGGTGGAACAACATGATATTTAAGAGGCCTGCCTCTTTCAATTTCAACAAATCCTTTCTCACCTAAAATTTTCAAAACATCATAAATTTTTGATCGTGGAACATTTGAATTTAAGCTAATTTCAGTAGCTGTACCTGAAATCATATAAGTTAATGAAAGATAGACTATTGCTTGGTAAGTACTTAGCCCTAGTTTTTTTAGTGAATCAATTGTTTTATTTTCCAATATATCCCAACTAGCTTTTATTTAAAGTTTAAAGAAATTATTTTAAATGTTTTCATGAAATAAATATTTTAAAATTATTATAATCATTATTATAAATATTTTAAAATTTCTTATAATATTATTATAAATATTTTAATAATTCTTGATATAATTTTTTTAAGCATATTTTTATTATTTTTTTGAAAAATTTTTTAAATATTATTAATTAAATTAAAATATCTATTATTTGAAATGTTACTTTTATATTTGAAATATGATGTTCATAATAATTTTTTTACTTTTTCATATATTATTTGTTACTTTTTACCCTTAATAAGTTACAAAAATATTATATAGGATTTAAAGCAATTATTATAATAAGAACAAATAATGAACAATGGTTTATAAGGTAAGATAAATCAATTATTGGATATTAAATTTATTTAAATTTAGTTATTCTTTTTATTTGTTCTTAATAAGTGATATAGTTATACTTAAATCAGAAAGTAAAAAATTATTTTAGTGTTTTGAAAAAATAATGTTTACATTTTTTTTTAAAGCTATTAAAAAGATGAATATTGCTTTAAAAATAATGTTTACAGATTTATTATCTGTTAAAAAGATGAAAATAAAGATACCCAAATGGAGGTAAAAATATGACAAATGATAAGTTAGAAATGTTTTGTTATCAATGTTCTCAAACTGCAAGAGGAACTGGTTGTACTGTTAGAGGTGTTTGTGGAAAGGAACCTACAATAGCTAGATTGCAAGATAATTTAATATATGCTATGAAAGGTATTACTGCATATAATTATCAGGCAAATAAATTAGGAGCTAAAAATCCTGAAGTTGATGAATTTTTATCCAAAGGATTGTATAGTACTCTTACAAATGTAAATTTCGACTTAGCTGACCTTATAGCTCTTGGTCTTGAAGCTGGAGAAGCTAATATTAAAGTTATGAAAATGCTTAAAAGTGCACATATTGAACATTATGGAGAGAGCGAGCCTACTGTTGTTGAAGTTGGATCAAAAAAAGGCCCTGGAATAATTGTTACAGGTCATGATTTAAAAGCACTAGAAGAACTTTTAAAACAAACTGAAGGAAAAGGAATAAATATTTACACTCATAGTGAAATGTTACCTGCTCATGGATACCCAGGACTAAAAAAATACAAACATTTAGCTGGTCAATTAGGTGGGCCTTGGTTTGATCAAAAGAAAATATTTTCTAAGTATAATGTAGCTATTTTAGCTACTTCTAACTGTGTACTTTTACCAAAAGATGATTACAGTGATAGAATTTTCACAAGTGGAGTAGCTAAGATTCCTGAAGTAAGACAAATAAGTGATTATGATTTCACACCAATTATTAATAAAGCTCTTGAGCTTGAGGATTTAGAAGAGGAAGAAAAAACAAGTTTAACTACTGGATTTGGTCTTTCAACCATCCTTTCATTAGCTGATAAAATTAAAGAGTTAGTTGAAGCTGGAAAAATCAAAAGATTCTTTTTAGTTGGTGGATGTGATAGCCCACTTCCACAAGCAAAGTATTACAGAGAATTTGTTGAAAAATTACCAAAAGATACTATTGTTCTTACATTAGCTTGTGGAAAATTCAGGTTCAATGATTTAGACCTTGGAGATATTGAAGGAATTCCAAGACTTATAGATATTGGTCAATGTAATGATTCAATAGTAGCTATTGATTTGGCTATTGCACTTTGCGACTTATTTGGTGTTGAATTAAATGATCTTCCACTTACAATTGTTTTAAGCTGGATGGAGCAAAAAGCTGCAGCTATTCTTTGGAGCTTACTATTTTTAAACAAGAAAGATATGTTGATTGGACCAATCTTACCAGCATGGGCTAATGATACAATTGTTAATTTTTTAGTAGACAATTACAATTTAACTCCTATAGGTGATCCAGAAGAAGATATTAAAAAGATTCTATCTTAAAAATTTAATTTTTTTCTTTTTTTTTTATTTAATAGTTTTTTTGTAGGATTTTTGATTAATAGCTTTTAAATAAGATTTTTATTTAATAGTTTTTCATAGTTTTCAAATATTTCTATAACTTTCATTAAATTAATTAATAATAAAGAATAAAATAATGATATATTTTTTAATTTTTTTAAAAAATTAATTTATAGTTAAGTAAATATAATTTAATATTTTATTTAAAATGATTGAAAATTTTTAAAAAAATAAGTTATAGCTAAATAATATAATTTAATACTTAATAAAAATGATTTAAAATATCTTTTAAATTTTTAAGAAAATAAATCATTGCTAATAATATAATTAAACATCTTATTAGCTATTTATTCGTTGGAGGAGTACTATGGATGATTTAAAGGGAAAAGCCATTAATATTAGTGGTTTAGCTGAATATCATGCGGAATCTGTTGTTAGTAGAGAAATAATTAGAAAAGAAGTAGGTACAGTTACAATATTTGCTTTTGATAAAGGTCAAGGTTTAAGTGAGCACAGTGCCCCATTTGACGCTATGGTCCAAATTGTTGATGGCGAAGCTGAAATAACAATCTCTGGAAATCCTAATATTGTAAAAAAAGGGGAATTAATTATAATGCCTGCTAATGAACCTCATGCATTAACTGCAGTGAAACCTTTTAAAATGATTTTAACCATGATTAGATCAGAAAAATAGGAAATTCACTATTTTTATCACTTTTTTTACTTTTAAATATTTATTTTTTTTCATTAATTTTTATAATTTTTTTATAGCTATTTTCATAAATTAGCTTTTTTTAGATTTTCAGTAGCTATTTGATTTTTATCATTACTTTAAGGAATTTTTAATTTTTTATACATTCTTAATTCATTATTTTTTTATAAATTCAATATTTCTCTTAACATTTTATTAGTAAGTATAATTGTTTTAGTTTCAATCATTTTAAACATTTTATTAGTAAGTATAATTATTTTAGTTTCAATATTTTTCTTAACATTTTATTAGTAAGTATAATTATTTTAGTAAATTATATATATGAGAGTAGCTATATTCTGATACATGGTAAGCAGTAAAAATAAAATAGCTCTTGCTGCATTTGAGTTATCTTTACTACATGGTTTTGATAATGTTTCTGTAAAACAAATTTCAGAGGAGTCAGGAGTTGCTGTTGGGTCAATTTACTATCATTTCAAAGATAAAGACGAAATTTTAGTTTATATGGTCCATATGTATCTAATGGACAATTTTCACGAATTCAAAGAAGAAGTTAGAAATTTTGAAGGTTCTTTTATGGAAAGGATGGAGTTTATTTTTACTTATAAAACTAGTTCTTTTATTCAAGAAGAAGAAAATTTTTATGCTTCAACTGATCATGAATTTGATTACAAAAAATATTTTACACTACTTACAAACATTTATCATCAAAATCCTGAGTCTAGACCTATATTTTATGAATTACACGATCAATTATATGATTTTTACTATAAATTAGTTCAAGATGCTATTAAAAATGGAGAATTAAGAGATGATGTAGATATTGAAATGTTAGTCATGTTTATTCAAACGATTTTTAAAGGATATATAGACTTATGGGTATATCAACCAAATTTTTCATTTAAAAAACTTGTGGATGCTAATGCAAAATTAATGTGGGAAGCAATTAAAAAGCAATAAAATTTACTATTATGTTTAGTTTGCTTGAGGAAATCATTTATCTGTGAATATGTATGAAATTCTTTTAGAATTTTTTTATTTTTTTTAAAATTTTTGACATTTAAATTATTTTAAAGAGCCATAGCTAAAAAATATTTTATTTAAATTATAATAATGGATAAAATATTTTTAAATTAATGTTTTCTTTTATTTTCTTATTTAATTTTATTATTTTCATTATTATTTTT
>JAITUQ010000043.1 GCA_031286225.1 Candidatus Methanorudis spinitermitis | reverse complement strand
GTACTACAACCAAAACAATCTTTAATAAATATTGGGCTGTCAATAACCAAATCACGTGTTTCAGGTTCTTTAATTCCAGGAATACCAATTACTCCAACAGGACAAACATCCACACACATTTGACACATTACACAAAAACCTTTTAAAGGTAAAGGCCCTTCACAATCACAGAGTTTCAATGTTTTAGGAGGACAAATATCAACACAATCCCCACATTCCTCACATTTAGCTGGATTATAAACAATTCTTACTCGAGTGTTCCCTTCATCAATAAGTAATTCATCTGCAGTGAGCGCACCTTGTGAGCAAGCATTAACACACTTAGGTTCTCCTTCACAAATATCGCAAAAAATAACCTGTTGGTTCTCTAACTCAATAGCTGCTGATGGACAAGTGCCTTCACATGCTCTACACTTGATGCAGTCTTCTTGATTAACTACAATCATTATTCGCACTCCATAATTTTTATAAAAAATTTATATGGGTTTAAAACCTCTTTTTAATGGTCCTAAACCAGTTATGGTTTTTTCGAAGTTGGTCATTGTAGTTTGAAATTTTTCACCTTCAGATGCTGAAATCCATTCAAATATGAATCGATCTTTTTCTATTCCAAACTCTTCAATGATATCTCCAACCATTTTTGCTCGTCTTCTCCATTTATAGTTCCCAGAGGCATAATGACAGTCACCCATATGACAACCTCCAACAAAAACTCCATCGGCACCTTCTTTAAATGCTTTAAGAATCATTGAAATATTAATCCTTCCAGAACACATAACCCTAATTATGCGGGCATTTGGAGGATATTGCATTCTTGCTGTTCCGGCAGTATCTGCTCCTCCATAAGAGCACCAATTACAACAAAATCCCAGAATTTTCACATCACTTACCATAATATCAACTCTAAATATCAATATTTTATACACAAACTATTTTTATTAAACTTTCAAACTTTAATTTAAGATTTTTTATTCCATTTCAGGACTATATAATGGAGGTAATTCTTCTCCAAAACCTGCATTGTAGCCTGTTTTTTTCCGATATTTTTTTTGTAATTTATAAAAAAGCTTTGAAAGAGGGATTTCCATTGGACACACATCATCGCATTGACCACAGTTGATGCAACTATAACTCATGTGAGATAACTTAACACCTTGAAATGTTAGTGGATCTGGGGATTTTGAATGATTTTCTTTATTTAACTTTTCAATTTCACATTCCCTACACCAACAAATTGGACATACATCACGACATCCATAACATTCAATGCATCTGTTCCAATATTTATCCCATTCTTCTAATGAGGGATATTCAGTTTCTAAATGTTTTGTTTCAAATTTTTTCATTAGATTTATCATTATTTTTTCTAACTTTGCTCTTTTTTCTATTTGTTCTTGTTTAGGACTTTTTGATTCAATAACTCCTGCTTTGATTCCAGCTTGAATTAATTCTTTTCCTTTTTCAGTTATTATTTCTACAAAAGTCCAACCATCATCTGCTCCCCAATTACCACATACTAAGTCAGTATTTCGAGGAATCATTATTTCACAACGTTGACAGTTTTCACGCCTTCCCCATCCTTTATCCTCTAAATCATCGATTTTTACTCCTTTTTCAGTACCATCTTTAAGCTCTATAATAATTTGTCCTTTATCAATTTCTTCTTTTAGAATGTCTTCAGGATTAACATCATAAAAAAGCTCAAACATTTTTTGAGCTGGATGTGGCATTAATGTTCCTCCACAATTAAGGCCAATGATATACAAATTATCTCTATCAAAACGCTTTCTTTTTTCTAATTCATTTAAAGCCATTGAATCACAAGGTTTTACAACAACTCCTACTTTAAAATCATTTAAAAACTTTGAAACCAAATCACCTATCATTGTTGGAGCACAATGGAGAGATCCCGCTGTTTTATTAACATCTTTGGGATTTTCAATAAGTACAGGGACACCATCATAAATATCATCATACTTTCCAATGGTTAAAACCTTATCAACAAGTTTACTTTCTAATAAATATTTTAAAATTGAAGTGACTGACCCTCCACATTCACCTAATTTACATACTTCATCGTCTTTTGATTTAATCTCCAAAAATTCTGAATCCATTAAAAACACTTCCATAAATTCACTAATAATTCAATTTAATCCTTTAAAATTTCATTAAATATTTTTTCGATAGAAAATACACTTTCATCTTTTCTAACAACTTTTTCAAAACTTTGAGACTTTCCTATTGTATTAGTTAAAGTTCCAGATTTTTCGCTCATTTGAGGAATTGGAAGAACATAATCAAAATTTGACATGTATTCTGGTAGTGATTCAGTTAAAAACATTATTTCATCTAATTTTTTTAATTTAGAATTAATTTCTGCATGTCCAAAATAATCTCCAATATCACTATTAATAATTATTAAAACTTTTACCCCATCAATCAAATCTATTAGGTCATTTTTATCTAATGTTGGCAGATATTCCATGGTTCCATAGCTATTAGGATCAGATAGCACTGGTAAAATCTTTGAATCATTATTATTAGAGATTTTTTCTATTTTTTCAAAATCCTCTTTATCTTCTAATTGATTAAAAATTATAACAGAATCTTTATTCAGTTCATTTTCAATTTCTTTTGGAAAATTATTTAAAAATTCAGTTATAGATGAGATTTTAAAATAATTATCTGAATTTATTGAGGTTATAGAAGTATCACTATAATCTGCAGAGAATATTTTGCTTCCATTATCACTAGCTATAGCTATTCTTCTTCCAATAAGAGGATTTTTGACGAATATATCTCCTATTATAAATAAAAAAGGAGCATTATTTAATTCATCATAATTAGAAATCAGTTTTTCTGTGCTGATCTTTGGGAAGTTATGAGAATAAACACCAATTTTTCTAATTCCTTTTTTTTTAGCAAAATTTTTAAGGAATGTAGCTTCTTCATTAGTAATTTTGCCAGATGAAATAATTCCAATTTCATCACTATGATAAGAGCTAATTATTTCAGAAATAGAGCCCACTGTTCGATCCCAATCAAATTCTATTAGTTTGTTTCCACTATTTTTTAAAGGTGTTTTGAAACTATTTTTTTTATTAATTTTATAATAATTTTTACCATTTGAACAATTTTTTCCTTCATTGATAGGATGTTTTTTATATGGATAGGTTCCAACAACCTCATTATCAATACAAATTAAGTTTATACCACAACCCACACTACAAGAAGGACATATACTATGTTTAATCAACATTATTACACCTTATACGAAATATTTCTTTATTTTTAACTTTTAAAATGATTTTTTCTTATAATTTACAGTGTACAATTATTTTGTTCAAATAGTATAGGTAGTAAGATGAACAAATTCGTTAATATTTAAATAATTTAAACATTTTTTAAATAAAATTAATAAAATATTATTTCATTCGTTACCACAAATTATGCACACCTAAATCACTTTTTTATTTTATTCTAATTTTAAAAAACATTCATCTGCAAGATTAACAGGAAATTAAATGATTTTACTAACAACATAATTACAATTCTTTTCCTTGTTTTTGTAAATTTATGCTAGAGTTAGCATCAAATAATCTCAATACCAATGATTTTTTGTTAATCGAGACATCCAATTTTTCAAAATACATTTCTATTTTTTTACCATATTGGTTTTAAATAGGAATTTATCATTATAAAACAAATTCAGTAAAATTCTTAAGAAATAAATATTTTAAATGTTATAAAATCTTCGATTTTATAAAAAACAATTAATTTTGAATAAATAATTTAAAATCATTTGTTTTAATTAATATTTGATTGTAATTAGCATAGTAAAAATAAATATTCTTTATAGAATTTAGTTAATAAATAAATTTTATTAATAATTTAATTTTTATTATTAATTTAAGAATTTTTTTATCATGACTATGACTGCTATAATAATAATTCTTTATTTAGTAATACACACATCAACTAAAAATGAAATTTTGGATTAATGCTTGATTAAACTTAGATTTTAGTTATTTGAGTTTATTGAAAAATAGTCGTGATTTTTATTGAAATTGCATATAATAAAGTTTTTTGGTGAAAAGTATTATTTCAACGAGTTTCTTGGTATATCGTGGAAATTTATTAAAAAATGAGATTTTTATATCCTTATTTTAAACAAATATTTACTTTAATGTCTTTGGACTAAAAATGATTATAATAAACTTTTTAATGCAATATATATGATTTTCCCTGAAAATATTACCATATTAAAGACATTATTCTAGTAATTACATTCAATGATTTAAGAATTTTTTTGAAATATTTAATGTTATCACTATAAAAAATCAATAAAATGGATTTATTTTATGAACTAAAAGATTAGGTCAAACTTTTACCTCCTAAGAATTTAAGTATTACATGAATAGTTATATAATGCCTCATGTGTTTAAACAATAAATCAATTTAAAATTCTTTTGAATAAATAAGCCTTATTTGATTTATATTATGCCACAAAACAATAAAACTGGAGAAGTATATAGTTTAAAGATTAAAAACTTGTGATAAATATTTATTGAGTAATACTGATTTTTCATAGGTAGTTTTTTAACAAAATAATAAAAATGCAATTTTCATTGTTTTTAAAGTTGACTGGTTGAAATAATAGACATTTTTACAATATTTGTATCTATTTGACTTTTTCATTTTTTTATAATATTCTTTTCAATTTTTGTTTTAGCTTATTTTTTTTTCAATGATATTCTACTTTCGTCGTTAAATGTATGAATATATATTTTTATTGTATATATTTAAATAATTATCGTCTTGAATCTGAGATAATTCAATAAATATATATAATTATATTAATAATATTCACATGTATATGTTATAACTGATATAATAGTTTTTTATAATTCTATTGACAATATTTACATGTAGATGCTATAACTGATATAATAGTTTTTTTTATTGCTTACTCCAATCTTCTTTATTGAGTTTTTTCCCAAGCAATTTAAGTTTTTCTTTTTTTTCCATATAATCAGGAATAATAGTTTCTACAATCTTCCAAAACTTTGAAGAATGATTATGTTGTTTTATATGAGCTAATTCATGTACTATAACATAGTCAATTACTTCATTATCTGCCATGATTAATTTCCAAGAGAAATTTACACTATTTTTTCCACTGCAACTTCCCCATCTAGTTTTTGCACTTGTGATTCTAATAGCTGAAGGATTAACATTCATTTTATGAGCAAAACACTGAACTCTTTTTCTAATATACTCTCTTGCAATTAATTTGTATAATTTTATTGTCATGTCTTTGATTTCATTAGAATTAGCTATTTCAGGAATTAAAAACATGTTTTTTTCTTTATTATGGCTTCCAATATTTCCTTTTGTAGGTTGAATAGCTACTTGTTTTCCTCTTAGTTGAACAAAATCTCCAAAATTTAATTCAAATTGTTTTTTTAATTTGTAATTTTCTTCAATTTTTCCAATATGCTTAGCTATCCATCTTTCTTTTGATTTGACAAAATTATCTATTTTTTCACCATGCATATTTAATGGAGCTCTAACTTCTAATGAAGCATCTTCTTTTATTTTAATGGTAATTGTTTTTCGTTTTGTTTTGATGAGCTTATATTTTCTCATAGTATCTGTTTTAAATTTCATTATCAAAATAATTTATTTTATTATATTTATTCCTAATCTTATTTATTTAATGGTGAATCTTATCATTTATCAATATTTTTATTTTATTTAAAATCATTTTAATTATTTTTATTTTGTTTAAGTTCATTTTAATTATTTTAAATATTATTTTTTAAATGCTATCACAATTTATTTATTAATCAAAATATATTCTATTTTTATAATATGCATTTCTTTCAAATTTTGCTTTTAAGAATATAATAGTGGTTTTATGCAAAAATATAAGGAAATTATATGTAAAAGTGCATGCATTAGAACGAAAAGAAAAATGCCTTATAAATGGGATTTAAACATTTACAGGGGATGTGAACACAGGTGTAAATACTGTTATGCTTTATATTCTCATAAATATTTAGAAAATAATTATAATGAATCCTCTAGTTCAGATAAATTCTTTGATAATATTTATGTTAAAACAAACATTGACGTGGAACTTGAGAAACAATTAGCTAAAAATTCTTGGAAAAATGATATAATAGCTATTGGCACTGTTACTGACAGTTACCAACCAATTGAGAAAGAATATGAACTAATGCCAAAAATATTAGAAGTTCTCATAAAACACAAAAATCCCGCTATTATTTCAACAAAATCAGACCTTATTCTTCGTGATTTAGATTTAATCAATGAATTATCTAAAGTAGCTTATATAAATATAGCTGGAACTGTTGTTAGTATGGATGAGAAAATTAATTTAGCTATTGAACCAAATGCAATAAAATCAAAGATGAGGATAGCTATGCTAAAAAAAGTTAGAAAAGAAACTAATGCTTCTACAGGACTTCATTTCATGCCAATAATTCCTTATTTGACGGATAGCTATGAAAATATTGATGCAATTTTTAAAAATATTAAATTAGCTAATATTCATTACACCATTTTAGGCCCACTTAACTTATATGGAAAAACAAGAGGTTTCTTTTTTAATTTTTTAAAACATGACTTTCCTGATATTTATAAGGATATGATGTCTTTATATAAAACAGGAAGATTAGATAAACATTATAAACAGGAATTATTCAAGAAAATAAATAAAATTAAGAATAGATATTGTGTTTCAACAAATTATATGAAAATAATTAAAGAAAAATCAAAAAATCTTATTAAAAAGGAAGAATTTAAACAATCTAATTTATTTGATTTTAATAATAAATAATAGTGTATATTAAAATTAATTTTTTTAAGATAAAAAAAATGTTTTGGATTTTATAACTTTTTTTATGTATATTATGTTTATCTTATTTATTATATTATCATATTAATTATTTTTTTATAAAAATTAATTTATTTCATGTAATTTTATAAAATAATGTTAATGATATCTTATTTTATGAATTAAAATTATTTTAATCATTTTTTTTTAAATATAAAAATTCCAAAATTTTATTAAAGAATTCAATGTTTTACAAAAATAAATATAATAATCACTAAATAATGGATTTTAATATATATTTTCATTCATTTTTTCGATGAAACTTATTATAATTCCTAATTTTCCAATAAAAATAATGAAATTCCATTGTATAACAAGATTATAGAAATATTAAAGATAAATTTCCAGTTTACTATAATAAATTAAGAATCAATAGGAAATTTTTTATATTTATTAATAAATAAATTGACTTATATACGTTTTAGATTGAGTATGTATCATGAAAAAATCTATAATCTTGTATGGGATTTATTTGCATTGAAAATTATTTTAAGGTCTTGGAGGAATTAATATGGACGGTGAGGATGAATTCGCTGTTTTCACTTCTAATTTAATAAAAAAACTTGGAAACTTCATTGCAGTGAATAATTTGAATTTGAAGGTCAAAAGAGGAGAAATCTATGGATTGTTGGGGCCTAATGGTGCAGGTAAAACAACTACCATTAAACTTCTTTGTAATCTTACAAAACCTAATGGGGGGAAAGGTCATTTATTAGGTAAAAAATTTTCTGATAATACCATAGCATCAAATATTGGCTATATGCCTCAAGAAACAGCTCTTTATGATGGATTAACTGTGTATCAGAATATTTTATTTTTTGGAGAGGTATATGGTCTTTCCTCCAAAAAGATTAGAAATCGTAGTGATGAATTACTAAAATTCATCAATCTCGAAAAATGGAGAGATGAATTAGTGGAAAACCTTAGTGGGGGAATGAAGCATCGTCTTTCATTAGCATGTACATTGATTCATGAACCAAAATTGCTTTTTTTAGATGAACCTACAGTAGGGGTTGATCCTGAACTCAAGATGTCTTTTTGGAATTATTTTTATAAACTCAAGTCAATGAATACCACTATTCTTATAACAACTCATTATATGGAAGAAGCACATCATTGTGATCGAGTTGGATTTATGAAAGATGGTGGACTGATAACTGAAGGGTCACCAACAGAGTTACTCCATCAAACTAATACAGATTCTCTTGAAGATGCATTTATTAAGTTTTCATTGGGGAGATAATATTATGAATTTTAAAAGAGCATTTGCAGTTACTAAAAGGGTTTTTAAAAATGTCAAAAATGACAAGCGTACTTTAGGATTAATGCTATTTGCTCCTATATTGGTTATGTTGGTTTTTGGCGTTGCTTTTAGTGGAGATATTAGTGATGTTAATGTAATAATTGTTAATAATGATCAAGGATTAGAAACACCTAATGGAACAATATCACTTTCTAAGGATATAATTTCTAATTTAAACACAACAGTAATGACCATGAGATACATGGATAATGAAAAAAGTGCAATAACTCTTGTGGAAAATGGAGAAGAATATGCAGTCATAATTTTCCCAAAAAATTTTACTACAAATGCTTATTCAGGATTTAATAATTCACAAAAGAGTTCAAATACATATATAACTCTAAAAGGCGATGATACTATACCTAATATTAAAAATACTATACAGGGAGATATAATCAGTGGAATTACAACTACGATGGAAGATAAAGGGGTTAAATCATCAGTTTCTCTTCTGGATGAACCTATATATGGGAAAGATGCTAAATTTATAGACTTTTTTGTACCTGGTGTTATGGCATTTGCTGCTTTTCTTTTGACTACTCTTTTAACATTATTGACTTTTGTAAGTGAAAAAACTTCAGGAACATTAGAAAGACTTTTATCCACTCCAATTAGTGAAAGTGAGATTGTAACAGGATATGCAATTGCTTTTGGCATAATTGGAACTATACAAGCAGGATTTTTATTAACAATAGCTATTTTGATTTTTGATATAATGGTAATTGGAAATGTTTTATTGGCATTTTTAGTAGTTGCTCTTTTAGCAATTGTATCTCAGGCTTTAGGTATATTATTATCTAGCTTAGCTAAAAAAGAAAGTCAAGCTATTCAATTTATACCATTTATAATATTGCCAACATTCTTACTATCAGGGATATTTTGGCCAATACAAGCCATACCTTCATGGATAAGACCATTTTCATATTTAATCCCTCCTACTTATGCTGTGAATGCTGCTAGAAATGTTTTCTTAAAAGGATGGGGATTAGACAAGATATGGCCAGATGTCATGATTTTAATCATTTTTGCAGCTATATTTTTAATATTAGCAGTTTTATACTTAAAGAAACGGACAGACTAATAATCAAAAAATCGTTTTTTTTAGAAAATATAATTATTTATAATCTAATTTGAATTTTAAAGAAAATTATGATTTTAAAATTGAATTAGATGATTTATTATTTTAATAAAACTATTTATTAGACATTACAAGTAGATTAGTATGGTATAAAAGATTTATAATATATTAGATATATTTTAATAAAAAGGTAGGAAACAGTTCATGTCAATTGTAAAAAATATAGATATGGGGGATGATACTCTTAAAACTATTAAAAAGTTAACAATAGCTAAAAACACAACATAAAATGATATAATAGAGGAATATTTGAAGAAAAGTTTAAAAAAAGAGAAAAAAGTTGAACAAACACTATTGATGGAAATAGGGATATGTAATAATGATTTAAAAGAAGTCAATTATGTTGAAGGAACAGAGAAACACTTGCCAAAAGATACTTATAAATTATAGGGTGTTAGATTTTTGTGAAAATTGAATGTGTTTGATATCTTATTTACTATGATTAACGTTTATTGCATGATTGTTTTATAAAAGTACAAACCGTATTGTCTTTTTGAGAAAAATTCTTAAAGGCAATGCTTTTGATTTGAATAATGAAGAAAATTCACATACTCCAAAATTAGCTAAAAATCCACTATATAGAAAATACTTTAAATTAAAATTCAGTAATTTTACTAATTATTCATGGAAATTAAAAAGAAATTCACTTGTACTTTTAGAAGATCACCTTAATCCTAACTTAAAATGTATTAAATAACTGCCGTGTGTACTTCATTTTTTCATGAAAATCTAACACCCTATATAAATTAATGATAGTTAAAGACCAGATAAATATTTAAAAAAGTTATCTAAAAAGATAAACAAGTTTTTGATAGGATTTTAGTAGGTATAAATGAAATATTCTTTGATTCTCATAGTTTTTAGATTGTAAATGGTAAATTCAAAGGTTATCGTAAAAGTAGAAAAGGTTATTATAGAATAGTTTTTGAGATATAACTGTAGAAAATAAAAAATTATTAAAACTTAAATAAAACATTATAAATTTAGAATTAAGTACACAAAAGAAATTAAACATCATACAAATGAAAAAAGGGAATATGAAAAGTAGCTATGAGGTTTATAGGATGAAATATTACTATAGTGATGTAAATGAAATTTCAGAAATTGAAGATGATGGAAACTTGGAAGATATTTTAAAATCATTTAATTATTTGTCTAGGGAAAATGGATCATTTTTAGTCCTTGAAAATAATAAAAGAGAGATCCTTCAGTTTATATGTGAAGATGATGATATGTGGATAGCTGACATTCCAAAAATGGAAGATAATGGATCTTTTCAGGCTAAATTAAATGTTGAAGAATGTATAACTCTCATAAAAGATTTTTATAATGAAATTTTAATAGATACTCATGATTTTACATTTATACCTTTTTCAAAAAAAACACTGATTAGCAGATTTCACGAACAAAAGAAGGAATTATTAATTTTATTTTCAATCTTTTTAATAGTTATTCTAGCTATTAGCACAATAAATGTTTGGAACTATTTATAATGGAGGCACTCTTTCTGTGAATGCCTGTACTTTTATCAATAATCAAGTAAAATATTGGGTGGAGTTATTTAGCTTTTAAAGAATTATTTTTCTCATTAATTTCTTTTACAACATTTTTAATATCAACTTTAAAAGTCTTAATAGGTGTTTTTTCTTAAAAAAGTCATTACTGAAGAATCTAGTAAAATAAAACTTTATATTAATAAAATGAAAGAAAATATCATTGAAGATTCTAAAATAATATATGAAAATATAGATTTGACAAAGTTTCGCGATGATATCGATTTTTAAAAAGCTATTGAAATTATCAACTGGTCAATGTTAGGGTTTTCTGAGAAAGAAAGGGTAAAAATAGATTTTTTTGACAATATAGATGATAAACAACTAAAAAAATGGGAAATCTATTCATGTATATTAGAAAAATGCTTTTATAAAGAATGATTCATTTTTTTAAAATTTTTATATTTTTTTTTATATTTAAATGTTTATTTTGATGTTTATTCATTGAATAATGAAAAATAAATTTTTAAAGAAGGAATAAAGAAAGAGTATTAAATAATAAATAAAAACAAGAAATTATTTATTCTTCCAGTCTCAACCTTTTAAGGACAAAATCTCTATCCAATGATAAGATAAATGAAGCTGCTTTTGGGCCCTGTTTTTGCCCAAGTATCATTTTATAAATAGCTTGGAAAGCTTTTCGTGGTTTTAATCCATAGTTATTTAGAATTTCATACATTTCATCATGTAATCTTTCAGGAGAGTCAAAATCATGTTCTTCAATAAGAGTAGCTAAATCATGCAAAAATGATTTTTGTTCTTCTGCTAATTCTAATCTTGGGATTTTTTTCATTACTTGGAATTTAACAAACTTTGGACCATAGTTATCTAACCAATTAATCACATGATTAATTCTTTCTTGGAAACATTTAAGTTCTATCGAGTTTAAATTACTAAATTCTTTATCTTTAAAGTTTTTTGTTAATTGGGAATTTCTTTTTAAGATATCAAATATTTTTTCTGGATTGTTTCCAGCTATTTGATAAGCTACAGTTAAGAATCTGTAAGGAGGTCTAAATGGCAGTTCTTCTTCTTTATTAATTTTAGCTATTTCATATATCTTTTTGAATTTCCCACCTTCTTTTTCTGATGGAGCATCTTCTTCATTAAAGTAAACTTTTTCACTTTATTGAATTAATCCATAAATCAAGGAAAGCCATATTCGGTGAAAAATTTTGTCCAGGGATATAGTTAAATTTATATATGAAATATTAATATATATAAAATGACTAGTGTGGTCAATTATTGCCTAATCTATAGATTAAATAGAAGAGTTATTATGATTTGACTAATGTAGGTATGAGATAAAAATGATCGTGAGTGCAAGGAAAAGTGTTAATCATGAGTGTTATAAAAATTGAAAACTTAACAAAAGATTATGGAAGTCATAAAGGGATTTTTGATGTTAGTTTTCAAATAAAAGAAGGAGAAGTTTTTGGATTTTTAGGTCCAAATGGTGCGGGTAAAACTACAACAATTAGACACTTGATGGGGTTTATAAAACAAAATTCGGGAGAATGTTATATTAATGATTTGAACTGTTTTATTAATGCTTCTATAATTCAAGAGAACACTGGATATATACCTGGTGAAATAGCTTTTATAGATGGAATGACAGGAATAAAATTTATCAAATTCCTGGCAGATTATAGAGGACTTAAAGATTTGACAAAAGCTCATGAATTAATTGAAAGATTTGATTTAGATCCAAAAGACAACATTAAAAAGATGTCTAAGGGAACAAAACAGAAATTAGGAATTATTGTAGCTTTAATGCATGACCCCAAAATAATAATTTTAGATGAGCCTACAAGTGGTCTTGATCCTTTAATGCAAAATAAGTTCATTGAATTGATTTTGGAAGAGAAGAAAAAAGGGAAAACTATTCTCATGTCGTCTCATACCTTTGAAGAGGTTGAAAAAACTTGTGATAGAGTGGCAATTATCAAAGCTGGAGAAATTGTCGTGATTGACACAATTGCTAATTTGAAAAAAACCAAATCAAAAAAGTTTACAATCACATTTCATGATAAAAAAGAAATTCCAAGCTTTGAAAAAGAGGGAATGGAAGTAGTTAATGTTTCTAATGATAAAGTTACAGTATTGGTGAAAAATAATATAAAAAAGTTCATTAAACTTATAAACAAATATGATATTGTAGATATTGATGAAGAAATGCAGAGTTTAGAAGATATTTTTATAGAATTCTATGAAGGGGATAAAAATGATTAATTGGGCATTGTATAAACAAGGTATAAAATCAAATTATAAAATTGTTCTCCTATTTTTTGGTTTATTGGCTCTGTATATTACATCAATCATAAGCATGTATAATCCTGAAGCATTGAGTGTTATGGAAGAATTCACTAGAACTATGCCAGAAATTATGGCAATGGTAGGAATGACTGGTGATTCTACAACAATGATGGGTTATCTAATAACATATTTATATGGATTCATATTTTTAGTGATACCTTTTATTGTTACAGTTATCATTGCTAACAATTTAGTAGCATCCTATGTGGACCGTGGATCAATGGTATATTTGTTATCCTCTCCTAACAGTAGGAAAACAATAATTTTCACTCAAATGAAAGTTTTAGGAACATTTATATTTGCAATAATTGCTTATTGCACTATTCTCACTATTATATTCTCTGAAGTAATGTTTCCAGGTGATCTTGCAATTGATAAATTGTTAATAATAAATTTTGGGCTGCTAATTCTTCACATATTTCTTGGAGGAATAGCTTTCGCATCATCAACAATCTTTAATGATATGAAACTTTCCTTAATGTTTGGTGGGGGAATTCCATTAGCATTCTTTTTAATTCAAATGTTGTCAAATATGGGTGGAAAACTAGAAGATTTAAAATTTTTTACAATATTTACTTTATTCCAACCCCATAAAATTTTAAGTGGAGAAACTCAAGGATATCTTATGATAGGAGTATTAGCTATTTTAGCAATTATCCTATATGTCTTAGCTTTTTACATTTTTAAAAAGAAAGATTTATCTATATAATGTGGTATGGCTTAAGCTATAGAAAAACATAGTTTTTAAGCCTAATTTTTTTAAATAACTTACAAAATTCACTGTTAGCCATGTCATGTAAAGTTCAGTTGTTATCATTATTATGCAGATAAATTTACACGAAGAATTAGGTGAAATCATTTATTCAAGATTTAATTCATTAGCTACTGAAAAAAAGAATAGAATTCTTAATGCTGCATTTAAAGAGTTTGCTAAAAATGGCTATGAAAAAGCTTCTACCAACATAATTATTAAAGAAGCAAATATATCTAAAGGATCATTATTTGACTATTTTGGAAATAAAAAAAGATTATATCTTTTCTTACTTAACTACACTTCCAATCTCATTGCAAACTTCTATGATGAAATTGATTTAGCTGATAGAGATATTTTCAATAGAATTGAGGAATTAAGCTGGGTAAAATTGAAGATAATGAAAAAATTTCCAGAAATATTCGATTTCCTTAAAAAAGCTAGTGTTGAAGAATCTAATGAAATAAAACACGACATTGATAAAATAAAAGTGAGTATTGTTGAAGATTTTAAAATAATGTATGAAAATATAGACTCAACAAAGTTTCGAGAGGATATCGATATTCAAAAGGCTATTGATATTATCAACTGGTCAATGTTAGGCTTTTCTGATAGAGAAATAGAAAAATTAGATTCTTTTAGTAATGTTGATGATAAAAAAATAAAAGAATGGGAAATTTATTCAAATATATTAAAAAAATGCTTTTATAAAGAATAATTCCTCTTTTTTATCATTTTTATTATTTTTATTATTTTTATAAACTTTTTGGAGGTTGTCCAATTTTTAGTTGGTTGAAAAATGTATATTACTTAAATTGGAAATTTTATTATTTTGTAAAAGAGTTTTTAACTCTTTAAATTGTAAATAGAAATAGTAACATTAATA
>JAITUQ010000015.1 GCA_031286225.1 Candidatus Methanorudis spinitermitis | reverse complement strand
TTTAAATGGTGCTTCATTTTTATCCTCAAATAAAAATATGTAAAGCATACTATATGAATTTAACGGTTAAGAAGATGACATAATCATTTTCACCAAAAATACAAAAGTATTTTTAAAATGAAAAAACAAATAACTTGAAAAACAATAAAACCAACCAAAAATAAAGCTCCAAAAAACTTCAAAAAAATAGGGGGCTATAAATATTATACAATATTTCATTTAGATTATTATTTTCAAATGTTCCGTCCAGTACTATATTTTCATTTTGTTGAGAAAGTTTATTTGATGTATAGTATTCGCCATGACTTTTCAAAATAATTATTAAATTTATATCATCAATTATCATTTATAGTCTATTAACAAAGGTTTGCTACAGATGGTTTAATTTCGAATAATATTTATAAATATTCTTTAAATTTAAATTAAAGGACTTTTAGAAGTTTTTATAAAATCATGAAAATTATCATTTCTTGCAATTTTTCAGTAATATATTATAATTATTAAAATAAAAAATTATAAATATTCTAATAATGAAAATAAGGATAAATGTTAATATAATATAAAAAATAATAAATATTATCAAGTTATATATGATAATACATATTATAATGAAAATTATTATTTTTAATCATTTTAACTATTACTATATTTTATAATTTTTTTACTAACTTAGTATCAATTACAATATGCCACATTCCAGGACTTCTTGATTTTACTTTTCGACTAGCTAAAACTTCACTTTTCATTCCATATTTATTAGCTATTTTTTCAATTCTCAGAGTAGCTTCAGTATAGTTATCAGAAAATTCATAATAGTGTACTATACCTCCTTCATTTTTTATTAAAGAAATAGCTAAATCTAAAAATTCAAAAGATGTTCCAGGAAGATTCATAATAATTCTATCAAATTTAATTCCCTCTTTTTTAAATCTTTCTTTAGCTATTTCATTTATATCTCCAAGTATTGGAGTTATTTCCCCTTTTAATTTGTTTAATTTAATGCTTTCTTTCATATATTCAATAGCTGACTCATTAATATCAACAGCAAATATTTTCACCTTTTTATTTTTAGCTATTAATATTGGAAATGGACCAATTCCTGCAAACATATCTAATATTACCTCACCACTATCCACTTGTTTAGCTACTCTAAGTCTTTCAGTAGCTAATCTTGGAGAAAAATAAACATCTTTCAAATCAAGTTTTAGTTTTATGCCATGCTCTTTGTGAATAGTTTGGGAAATTTTTTTCCCTGCAATATGCTCTATTTCTCTAATCCGTCGTATTCCTTTAACTGCACTTTTTTTCATAAAAATAGCTTTTCTTTTAGTGAAATTTAAACTAGCTTCTCCAATTATAGCTTTGTATTTTTCTAAATTTTCAGGAATTTCAAGAATGACCAAATCTCCAATTATATCAAATGATTTTTTTAAATCTTCAATTTCTCCTAGGGTTAATTTCCCTTTAAGATGTTCCCTTATACTTTTTGGTCTTTTTTTAAGCTTTTTTAAATCTTTTTCAATAATTTCAATAGATATTTTCTTGTTTTGTGTATTGTTTTTTTTATGCTTGATTATTTTTTGCTTTTGGATTGCATTTTTTTTACTATTAGCTATTTTATCATTATAATTTTTTATATTTATTCCTTTTAAACTTCTTAATTTTTCATTTAATTCATTTTCAATAGTTTTTAAAGGAAATTCAGCTATTTTTTCTTTTTTTATATTTATAGGGATGTAACCATATCTATTTTCACTTGAAATTTTATAGTTCAGGTTTATAATTTCCTTTTCCTTCAGTATTTTTCGAAGCTCATTAATACCTTTCAATGGAACTTTAATAGCTAACATTAAATCACTTTCGACAGTTATTTTTTATTTTTACTAGGTAATTTTATTTTAAAAATTTATTGGATTGTTTTTTCAATAGCTGTCTTTTATTTTTAGTAGGTACTTTATTTTTATATTTATAATATTAATTTTTTTATTATTTTATATTAAATTATTTTCAATAGCTAATTTTTACTTTTTTTAGTATTTTTTATTATTTAATAATATAGAATGAATAATCAATTATCATATCCTTTTGTAAACTAGTAATAATAAAGAATTACAGCTTAAAGTTAAGAATTTTTTTTAAATGGCAAATATTTTTTTTTAAAAAGTGAATAATGTAGATGATTATTTTTTTTTTATTTCATAGATTTTTATATCTCTATTTTTTTTTATTTGATTCTTTAAAAGTGTATTAATCTAAAAATTTCATATTATTACTTTTAACTACTCGATTATTATAATTTAAAAACGTAATATTTTAAAAAAAAATGAATAATCAATTATACAAGCATTTATTAACCAGTACTTTACTAAAATGTTATATAGGGATGAGAGTATTTGAAAAAAATTAATAATTTTTTTTTTTTTTTTGAATGGAACTCAATAGAATAAGGGAAATTATTAGTCTTTTTTTTATCACACAAATTTCAAAGACTCTTATCCCTTCAATCTTTTTTATATTTTTTTAATGTATTGTTTCTTATTTTAGAAACAGTTCAGTAGATTTAATACTATTTTTTCATTATATTTTTATATACTTTTTTTTACTAATCTTATAGTGCTTTTCAAAAACTTATAGCAATAGATTTTTCAAATTATATAATCATTATATTATAATTTTTTTCAAACTATTATAATCATCATATTTTAATTATTTTTAATATATAATTAAACTATTATTAAATTATTATTAACTGGAGATTATCAAACAATGATATCAGAAACATTAGCTAAAGAGCTTAGTATTAAACCATGGCAAAGTAAAGCAACTATTGACTTAATTGATGAAGGAAACACAATACCTTTCATAGCTAGGTATAGGAAAGAAGTCACTGGGTCTTTAGATGATGAAATTCTTCGAAAATTTGATGAAAGGTTAGTTTACTTGCGTAATCTTGAAGATAAGAAAAAACAAGTTATAGAATCAATAGATGAACAAGGAAAACTCACCAGTGATCTTCAAAAAAAGATAGAAAATGCTGAAACCTTAGTGGCGGTTGATGATATTTACAGACCTTATCGTCCGAAAAAAAGAACAAGAGCTACAATAGCTAAAGAAAAAGGCTTACAAGGACTTGCAGATATTATCTTAGCTCAAAAAACTAAAATTCCAATTGAAGAAGTAGCTAAAGATTATTTATCCGATGAACATGAAGTAAATACTGTTGAAGATGCTATTTCTGGTGCTCAAGATATCATTGCTGAGGTGATTTCAGATAATGCTGATTTTAGAGATTTTATTAGAAAGTTAAGTTTTCAAAAAGGTGAATTAGTTATTTCAGCTAAAGATAAAGAATTATCTTCTGAATATGAAATGTATTATGACTATACAGAACCAATACCAAAAATAGCTACTCATAGAATACTTGCAATAAACAGAGGAGAAAAAAAAAAATTTTTAAAAGTTAAAATTAAGACTCCTGAAGAGGAAATAATCAATTATTTAAATTATCATATTTTAATTGACCAATCAAAAGATCAAAAGATAATTAATCAATCAAAAAATAAAAGGTTAATCGATTTATCAAAAGATAAAAAAGGAATTTACAATGAATTTACTACACCTATACTAGAAGAAGCTATTTTAGATTCATATAAAAGATTAATATCTCCATCAATTGAAAGAGAAATTAGAAATTATAAGACAGAGAATGCAGAAGAAAAATCTATTAAGGTCTTTTCTAAAAATTTAGAGTCTTTATTAATGCAAGGACCTATTATGAATAAAGTTGTTTTAGGATGGGATCCTGGATTTCGTACTGGATGTAAATTAGCTATTGTTGATGAGATAGGGAAAGTATTAAATACTGAGGTTGTTTTTCCAACTGAACCTCAAAAAAAGATAGAAGAAACTAAAAAAATCGTGAAAAATCTTATTGAAGAGCATAATGTTGATATTATTGCATTAGGTAATGGTACAGCTTCAAGAGAATCAGAACAAATTATTTCAGATATCATCAAGGGAACAAATGTTCAATATGTAATTGTTAATGAAGCTGGAGCTTCTGTTTATTCTGCTAGTAAATTAGCTAATGAAGAATTTCCAAATTTTGATGTAGGAGAGCGTAGTGCAGTTTCAATAGCTAGAAGATTACAAGACCCATTAGCTGAACTGGTTAAAATAGATCCTAAATCCATTGGTGTAGGCCAATATCAACATGATATGAATCAAAAGAATTTAAATGAATCCTTAAAAACTGTGGTTGAAAAAGCAGTAAATAATGTAGGAGTTGATTTAAACACAGCTTCTCTTTCACTACTTAACTATGTTTCAGGAATTACTTCATCAGTTGCAAATAATATTGTAGAATACAGAGATAAAAACGGTGCATTTATTAATCGCTACGATTTATTAAAAGTAGCTAAACTTGGAGCTAAAACATTCCAACAATGTGCAGGATTTTTAAAGGTTTTTAATTCCAGTAATATTTTAGATATTACAACAGTTCACCCTGAATCTTATGAAGTAACATTAGCATTACTTTCAAAATTAGGACATAGTTTAGAAGATATTACTAAGACTAATTTATCTTTAAATTTAAATGATAAAGATCATGCCATATTAGCTGAGGAACTAGCTATTGGTGAGATTACACTACATGATATTGTAAATGAACTTAAAAAACCAGGAAGAGATCCAAGAGAAGAAATGCCTCAACCAATTCTTAGGGAAGATACTTTAAAAATTGAAGACCTTGAAGAAGGAATGGTTATGGAAGGGACAGTTAGAAATGTTATTGATTTTGGTGCGTTTGTAGATATTGGTGTTCATCAAGATGGTTTGGTACACATATCACAAATGATTGAAAACAAGTTTGTATCTCATCCTTTAGATATTGTAAATGTAGGGGATATTGTAGATGTTAAAATTCTAGATGTTGATTTAAAAAGAGGGAGAATTCAATTATCTATGATAATATAGATTTCTATTTATTATTAATCAAAGGAAATTTTTAGCTATGAAAAGATTCTTAGAATTATTTATCTTTAAACTAAAGTTTTAGATATTAATATTTTTAATTAAGGTTTAAATTTATTTTTTTATTTAGTTTTTAATTTAACTTTTTATTTAGTTTTAAATTTTTATTTTTATTAATTTTTTTATTTAGTTTTTAATTAATTTTTTTATTTAGTTTTTAATTTTTATTTTTATTATTAATATTTTAATTTAGTTTTTAGTTTATTTTTTTATTTAGTTTTTAATTTTTTTTATTATTAATATTTTAATTTAGATTTTAATTTAACTTTTTATTTAGATTTAGATTGAAATTTTTTTTATTAATAATATTTAAATTCATGATTAAAATAATATGTATATAAAAAATAATAAAATTAATTAAATAAAAAATTAAATAAACTTATATTACGAAATAATGCAAAAATTTATTAAATATTACAAAAACTTTCACTTGATTTTGGTGATTTTATGGGAATAGAGGGTATTGATAGAGAAGTTAAAAAGGTTAAAGAAAAATCAGATGCAAATAATCTTAACAAAAACTTAAAAAAAGAACTAAACACATTTAAAGAAGAAGGGGTAAAGCCTCCAGATAAAGATTCCAAAATAAACAAAGATTCTGAAATAGTTAATAGTGAATCTATTATTAAAAGTCCTGAAAATGAAGTAAATAGCTATGATGAGCCTAAATTTTGTCCAAAATGTGGTGTTAATACTAAGCCGAAATATAAATTTTGTAAAAGTTGTGGACATCAATTAATAGCTTTTGAACAAATTGAAAATGAAGTTAATAGCTACAATAAACCTAAGTTTTGTCCAAAGTGTGGTGTTAATACTAAATCGAATTATAAATTTTGTAAAAGTTGTGGTCATCAGTTAATAGCTTTCAAATCAGATGCTGATGAATCAGAAAAAAATTATAAAAGTCACCATATAACTAATGAATCAAAAACTGAAAGTATACCAAAAGTCTTTAAAATTTCTACTCCTGATATAAATAGTAATAAATCAAAAGAACCAATAAAAAAACCTGCTGAATTGGTAAAAAAGGAAAATATTAATCAAAATATTAATAAAAACATTAGTAAACATATTCAAAAAGAAAATATAAAAGATAAAAATGTCACAAGCAATGACATTAAAGTAGGAAATACTGATAGTATATCTAAAGATATTAAAGTAGGAAATACTGATAGTATAGCTAAAAATATTCAAGAAGGCAATATCAATAGCTATTCAATTGCTGATGAAATAAATAAATTTTATGAATTGAAGAAAAAGGGAATTATCACTTCTGAAGAATTTGAAAAGAAGAAAAAACAATTATTAGATCTATAGCTTTTTTCAAGGAAAGGTTGAGTGCCATATGCTTTATTTTGTAGGATTAGGGTTATTTGACGTGAAAGACATTTCATTAAAAGGATTAGAAGTTTTAAAATCAGTTGATATTGTTTATGCTGAGTTTTTCACTTCAAAGCTTTTTGGATCAAATTTTGCATCTATTGAAGATTTAATTGGAAAGAAAATAAATGTTTTAAATCGCCAAGAAGTTGAAGAAGAAAATATTTTCTTAAAAAAAGCTATAAATTGTGATGTAGCTTTAATTTGTGGTGGAGATCCATTAATAGCTACTACACATACTGATTTTTTAGTTGAGGCTAAAAAGAAAGGAATCAATTCTGAGGTAATCCATGGTTCTTCTATTATTTCTTCTGCACCTGGAATCTCAGGTCTTCAAGCTTATAAATTTGGAAAAATTACAACCATTCCTTTTCATGAGGAAAATTATTTCCCACATTCCCCTTATTTAGCTATTAGAGAGAATTTAGCTAATAATTCTCATACTCTTGTTCTTTTAGATATTCAAGCAGATAAAAATAGATACATGAGTGTAAATGAAGGTTTAAAATATCTCATGAAAGTTAAAGAAGATTTACTAGCTAATGGTAAAAAGGATAAAGTAACTGTTGATGAGAACACATTAGCTATTGGAATAGCTAGAGTTGGGTCTAGTGATGTTCTTGTTAAGGCAGGAAAAATCGATGATTTAATTGAATATGATTTTGGTGGTCCACTACATTGTATAGCTATTCCTTCTAAATTACACATTGTAGAAGCTGAATATTTAGTAGAGATTTGTAATGGACCTAGAGAAATTTTAGATGATGTTTAGCTAATGGGATAAATAGTAATAATTATTATAATGGAAATAAATAATATTATATTGTTAATAGGGAAAGATAGCTATGACTTTCAAAAGGACAGTTTTCGGCAAATATGTTAGTGAAGGGCTTGATTATACTAAAAAAGTAGAAGAACAAAGGAGAAAAGGTTTTAGAGCTCCTAAAAAAAGAAAAATCACATATCACAATCCTTTCCATATTTATAATTTCATGTTTAATTATTATAAAAATTATACTCGTGTTCCAACCAATTTAATAAGAAAAAAACATTTTTTATCATTAAATAAAGAGCATAATGAACAAAAGAAATAAAATGCTTTAGTTATTTTTGTTTTTTTCATTTATATGAAAAAATAATCATTTTTTATTTTTTATTATTTATTTTTAATTTTTTAGCTATTATAATATTTTTTTAGCTATTTTATAATTAATTATTGAAATATTAATTTAAAAATATTTGAAAAATGCAAATTTTTTTAGTAAAATAAATTATAAAAAAAATCAATATTGTAAAAAAAATATTAAAAGAAATACAAAATTTTATGAGCTTTATTAATTTTAATTAAAATCTTATAAATGAATAGAGCAAGAAAGCATAATATATCTAGATATGAATTTAAATAGCTATTAAAGTTAGGGCTTCTTATGGAATCAGATAATCAATACCAAAAATATCCCGAAGATATTGAATTAGAACATTTTGTTGATTTGAAAGATATTGAAAAGCCACAGAAAATATCTTTTAAAAGACAAGTAGCTAATCAAGAATTTGAGGATATGGAAATTGAATTGTTAATCCCGGATTGTGTTGAAAATGGCACTATATTTAGAATCCGAAACAAAGGACATATTGGAGCCACTAGGAAAGGAAATGTTTACATTGTAATCCATATAATGTATAAGGGAGTTTATTCTACAGGAGGGGATGTTCACACTTTCAAACATATAAATTATTTCCACAGTAAAATTGCTTTTAAAGTAGATATTTATTTTTTAAATGAGATTTTAAGGGTTAAAATACCTAAAAATATAAAAAATGGACAAATTCTATGCTTTAAAGGACAGGGCTATTATAATTCAGATTCTCATCAGAAGGGAGATCTTTATATTAAAATAATTATCAATAAACCTAAAAACCACCTTCAATCTTTTTTTCAACTTATTTTATTCTTTTTTTCACCATTAACTAATTTTTTAAAATATAAAATTGATGACTATTTAAAAAATCAACATTCTAACACTATTGATAATAGTGAAAACAAGGATAGTGGTGATGATCATGATAATTTTGATAGTTTAGATAATAATAAAAATTTTCATAGTTTTGATGAAAATGAAGATAATTTTTATCAATATGATAATATTTTTGCTAATGATTTAAATAAAAATAAGGGTCCTGATAGCTATGGTCACTTTAAAAAAGATATTAATAGTTATTTTCTACATAGAAAGGTTTTTTCCGATGATTTAAATGATAATGAGATTGATAGCTATGATAATTTTGATGAGGGTGAAAATAATTATAGCCTGGATGATAAAGTTTTTTCCGATGATTTAAATAAAAATAATGTTTCAAACAAGAACAAAAATTCTTCAGATTATTTTAAAAAAGCTGTTCTTCCTTTTATGTATCTTTATCATAAAAAAAATGAAAATAATCTATTTGATATTCATGATGAAGATTATTGTTATCATGATGAAGATTATATTCTTTATTATGATGAGTATGATTAAAAATTTTTATTGTTTATTTTATATTTATTTTATTTATTCTCTTTAAAATTCTAGATTTTCATGAAAAAATGAATGATGTACAGTAATTATTTTGCATGTTTTAAGGTAGAATTGTATTTGGCTCCTAAAAATACAAGTGAATTTAATCTAGATTTTCATAAATTATCTAGTAAATCATTGAACTACGATTTAGAGTATTTTTCATAAAGTCAATTTTTATCCAAATTTGAAGTATGATGGAACTTTATTTTTAGTGGATACTTTATTAATTAAAACCATGAAAGAGCTAAAGATTAGTGAAATTATTTCATTTAATAATGTTTTTGATAAAAAAATGGAGTAATTAGAATATATTAAAAATCTTTCATAAAAAATAGTAATATGGATAAAATAGAATATTCAAATTAAATTTAAAAACATATAGGTCTTTTTTAGGATTTACAAATATTTTTATACTATTTTTAATAGATTTGTATATAATTTTAGTTAATAATATCAATTCATGAACATTCAATAATTATGAGTCATGATTTTAGATATATTGATGAATTAGTTTTTTTATTAAAACTGTTTTATCATTTTATGAGGGACTTAATTTGCCAATAAAAATGTTTATTCAATAGGATTTGGGGCTTTATTAATCTGTTTAGATGATAATATCACAAAAAAAATAGCTATTCCTTTAATTGAACTTAAAGATAAACTATTTCCAGAGACTTCAAGAGTTGTTTTCAAAGATAATGGTTTTGCAAGTGATAGTGATAAAACTAATATAAAAGAAACCTTAAAAACGAATAATATTAATGAATTTATTACTATTTGATTTTTATAATGAACTTCATAAGATTAAATAAAATATCTACAAAAATTCACAAGCTTTTATTTAAAAAATATTTATATTGTATGGCTTCCCATATAATAATATAATAAGATTAAGTTTATAGGGTTTATAATAATGAATGTTAAAAAAGCTACATACACTTTACCAATTGAAGCTATTAAACAGATAGATAACTTGTCAAAAAGAACAGGTAAATCTAAATCAGGGGTATTAGTAGATTTAATCATGAAGACTGAAACTAAAGAGGATAAAATAATCAATTCATCTGTAAAATTAGAAAGCACAGAAAAAATTACCATGAAAGACATGATTGGTAAACTTGAGAGTGATGAAGAGTTTGATCCAGTTAAAATAAGAAATAAAACATTCCTGGATAGGGCAGGAATAAAATGATTTTTTTAGAACCAAGCTTCTTAATCAGTTTATTTTTTCAAAACAAAAATCATAAAAAATCTAAAAAAATATTTAAGCGTATTGAAGATGAAAAATTGGTAATCTCATGGATGGTAATTGCAGAGGTATTAACAGTTCTTAGAAAGTTAAAACAATCTGATATTAATGTTAAACATGCTTATAACAGTATGATTAATGATTTTATAATAATTGATGATACTATTTATTATGAAAAAACATTTATAGCTTCTTTAACTAACAAAGTAGGTTTTTTTGATAATTTATATTACATTTTAATGAAAGACTTAGAAATAAATGAAATTGTTAGCTTTGATCCAGACTTTGATATTTTTGAAGATATAAAAAGGATTCATTGAAAAATTTAATTCATTTCAAAATTTAAGAGCTTTTCCAGAAGTATTATAATTAATCTTTAGTGAAAAATAGAAAAATTATTAAACCTGTTATTACTTTTCAAATGCTGTTGGTGTTTGTTTTCACTGTTTTAGAATTTAAATATATAATAGTGATCTTTATGGATAAAAATAATTTTGAAATTGTAGAAACATTATTATATTCTGGTGAAGAAGTGACTATTGAAGTTATTCTTGGAGATGAAACTATATAGGCTTCTCAAAAATCATTAGCTGAACTTTTTAATGTAACAAAACAAAATATAAGTTACCATTTCCAAGAGATTTTTGAAACTAATGAACTAGATGAAAATTCAACTGTCAAAAAAATTTTGACAGTTCAAAATTAAGGTAAAAGGAAAGTCAAAAGAGGAATTAATTCCTATAATTTAGATGAATATTACAACCATTAGCTGTAATGTAGGTAGTGAGTAGATGAGTGATATAACTTTGAATAATGAACAAAAGGAATTTATCAAAGATATTAAAGAAAAAATCAGAGAATCTCAATATAATGCTTTAAAATCGGTTAATAGGGAGTTAATTAATCTTTATTGGGAAATGGGAAAGATAATACACTCTAAACAAAAAGAGAATTGGGGAAAATCAATCGTTAAAACATTATCTGAAGAATTACAAAAGGAATTCCCTGGAATTAAAGGATTTTCTGTAAGTAATTTGTGGAATATGTCTCAATTTTATAATGAATATAATTCTCATGAAAAACTCGAACCATTGGTTCGAGAAATCAGCTGGACTAAAAATATTGTTATTATGAAAAAATGTAAAGATTCACAAATGAGGGAGTTCTATATTTTAGCTACAAAAAAATTCGGATGGACAAAAAATATTTTAATCCATTAAATTGAAAGTCAAGCATATGAGCGATTTTTAATTAATCAAACTAACTATGATAAAGCTCTTTCTCCTGAAGTTAGAAAAAGAGCGATCTTAGCTGTAAAAGACGAATATATTTTTGATTTTTTAGAATTAGGAGAAGACTACTCTGAAAGACAATTAGAAGCAGAGCTAGTTAAAAATATACGAAAATTTTTACTTGAAATGGGAAGTCAATTTGCTTTCATTGGGAATCAATATAAATTAAAAATAAATGATAAAGAATATTTCATTGATTTACTGTTATATCATAGGCAATTAAAATGTTTAGTAGCTATTGAACTCAAAATTGGTGAATTCATTCCAGAATATAAAGGCAAAATGGAATATTATTTAGAAATTTTAAATGATAAAGTTAAACTACCTGATGAAAATGATTCAATAGGAATAATTATTTGCAAAGAAAAAGACAGAACTGTTGTTGAATATTCATTGAAATCATCTAATTTGCCTATTGGTGTTGCAAGTTATGAAACTACTAGTGATTTACCAAAAAACTATGAAAAGTTATTACCAAATAGTGAAGAAATAGCAGAAAAAGTTGATTTATTTTTAAAAGATAAAATAAATAATCAATAGTAATGTTATTAGTTAATGCAATGATTTTAGTAAAATATCTATAATTAATTTTAATTTGAAAAAAGGAATATGTTTAGGGTGCTAGATTTTTTCTTGTTTTTTGAGGTTGGATCTAGCTTGTTTTTCTTATTTTCATGTTCAGTTATTTTTTGTTTTTAAAAGTACATTTTTTATAAGTTTTAATTTATTTTTTAAGGTTTTTTAAATCAATAAATTTAAATAACTGTATTTACAATATTATATTGGCTATATAGATGAAAATACCGTTAATTTATGATGAAAAAGACCCTAAGTGGATATTGTTGTGCAAAATACTTAACATTTTCGATGATAGAGAAACAGAACAGGAATTGTCTAAAGAAGGTTTAACTCCTTTAAAAAGGTCTGTTAATATTTTAAAAATTGTTATGGTTGCTCTATTTTTTGATTCAGATGTTTCTTACGTTATTTCGGAGTTTAATCGGAATAAAAGGCTTAAAAAGCAATTAGCTGTTGATGATGTTTTTACTGCGGAGCAAGCTTATGAGTTTTTATCACGACATAGTGAAAAATATTGGCATGAATTCACTATTAAACAGCCTTAATTTTAAAAGTACAAGAGGTATTAGGGTTATTATTGTTGATGGAACTGATATCCAAATAGATTTAAATATGGTTTGGTCGAAAAATTTCTAAGAAAAGTTTAGAGAAAAAACCTTATAAATGGGGTTATTCAAGCTCTAAAGGTTATTACATTGGGTTAAAATTAACATTAGCTTTGGATTGTAGAACTATGCAACCATTAGCTATGTTAATACATGAGGGAAGTCCTAATGATGTTAAAATATTTGCTGAAATTATGGATGAATTAAAAAAACGGAGAATTGTACGAAAAGGAGATAGAGTATTCTTTGATAAAGGATATTTCAGCAGGGACAACTATCAAACAGCAATATTAAACTATAAATCAGCTGTTTTAATATTTCCAAAAGGTAAAAGTCCATTAAGGAAAGTTTTTGACAATATTTCATATCCATTAGAATGTTTCACAGGGAAAAACAGGGATAAAGAGTTGTATAGAGAATTAGATCAAAGATCTAGGGAAATGTTGCAAAGATGGAAAAGTTATAAAGGAATTAGAAGTAAAATCGAGGATTTTAACAAAATACTCAAACAAGCTTTCTCATTGAGAAGAATACATTATTATACTAAAGAATCAATTAATAAAAAGACTTATTTGAATGTACTTTTAGCAGGACTCATCACATCATTTGGATTCAGAACCAAAAAAGAAATACAATGGCTAACCGAAATGTAAAAAACCTAGGGCCCTAATGATTTATAAGATAGATTTTATAAATAATGTTCTAAACAATTAGTAAGAAAATGGAATATTAAATATCATGGTCTTGTTTTTATTAATTTATTATTAATCAATAGTTATCTATTAAGATAATTTTTTTTAATTTGTTATTATAATAACATTGTTATTGTTTATAATAACGCTGTTTATTTTTTATTCACATGTTTAATAAAAATATTTATAAAGAGGTTATGACAATATTATTTAATTAGTGAGTCCATGAGAGTAATTAGAAAAGTAACACTTTTTATTTTTTTCGAGAGTATGTATTAAATTGTTCAATTAACAAAAATTTCTTTTCTAAAGGACTCACTAATTATATAATGAACTTTATTGAATTTCAATTATTATATAATACTTTTTCATTAATTGATTTTAAAATAAATATTTAAATTTTGATAATTTTTATTTTCTCATTATTATTTCTTAGTATTTTTATTAATTTTAAATTTTTTTATTAATATTTATTTTTATTATTATAATTTTTTTTATAATTATTTTTTAATAATTTTATTTTAAATATTTTTTTTAACTTTTTAAAATTATAAATAAAAATATATATTATTTTTTGATTTCATATCATTATAATATTATAAAAATAGAACAGAAAAAAGAATTTAAAATTGTGGTAAAATGATTGTGGTAAAGTGTGATATTACTTGTTTAGAAATAGATATAATTGTTAATGCAGCTAATAATACTTTATTAGGTGGTGGTGGAGTTGATGGGGTGATTCACTATAAAGCAGGAGAAGAATTAAGGAATGAGTGTGCTAAACTTAATGGCTGTGAAACTGGGGAAGCTAAAATAACAAGTGCTTATAATTTATTTTCTGATAAAATAATCCATACTGTTGGACCTGTTTATAAAGGTGGGGAATATGGAGAAAGTGAACTTTTAAAAAATTCTTATTTAAACTCTATGCTACTAGCTGAAAATTATAGAAAAGAAAACAATATAGAAAAAATAGCTATTGCTTTTCCTTGTATTAGTACTGGAGTATATGGCTATCCAAAGGAAGAAGCATCAAAAATTGCAATTGACACTATTAAAAAAATCAACAACTCTAAAATAAAAGTAATATTTGCTTGTCATAGTGATTATGATTATCAGATATACCTTGAAAATCTCCAGGGAATAAAATTAAAATGTTAAATTAATAAAAAAATATATAATTAATATAATTAAAATACAAAATTTAAATATTATTATTAAAAAATAATAGAGTCCCTATCTATTATTGATAATTAAAAGGCCTATTAAAAATTTAAAAATTAAGATAGCAATTTTCTAAATAAGAATCAATACTAAAAATATGAATATTCCTGATTATGAGTATTCACAAAAAATATTTATTATAGTAAAAAACTAATTTTTGGCAGTAAATTTTCTGATTATTTATATATAAACTGATATTTACATTGTCAAAAGTTTGGTGTTATAGTATAATATGGGGGATTAAAAAATATGGGCACTAAAATTTCAGAAATATTTTTATATTTTTTTAAGAATTTTTTTAGTTTTTTTATATAATTTTTTAAACATTTTTAACATTTTTTTTAAACTACTATTTTATCATGAAATATTATAATCAACTCCAAAGTAGCTAAAAATTAGTAAAATATTCCTCCCAATAATTTAAATCTCAATTAATTTTTCAAAGCTCCATAGCTTCTTACTATTAAGAATTTTATTTATTTAATTCATAAAAACTAGCTATAATAGCTTTAATATCCTTATCAATATTAGCTCCATCCCATTTTATAACTATTTTATCTCCATTTACTTCAAAAAAAGCTATTGAAACTGGTTGAAAGTTTGTAGCATTGTGTGCAATGGTTATCTCATGTCCTGAAATCTTCAATATTTCAACAGTTGAATTAGATTCCATATAGCTATTGTATTCAGTGTCTCCTTTGCTTGAATTTTCATCAGCTAAATAGATATTGATAATAAGTCCACCATTATTTGATTCATAGCTATTTCCTGTTTCAACACCATCAATAATATTTCCACTTAAAATCATTCCACTACTGTACTTTTCAGGAAGTTTGAATTTTAGTCCAGCTAATTCTTTAACTTCCCAATCATTACTATCACTCATTTCATTGTTGTTAGCTATTCCAGACATATAAACACCAACAATAGCTACAATTATTACAATAGCTATTATTAATATATATACATGTTTTTTTTCTATTTTAACACACCCAACTATTTCATTAATTAATATTAAATTTAAATTATTATTTTTATAGTTTTACTTTTTTTAGATTATTTTTTAAATTATTTTTTAAAGAATTTTTTCATAACTTTTTTTTTTAAAAAAAAACTATTGTTTTCTATTATTTAATTTTTTAATTTTTACTTTCATCAGTTTATTTTTTCATCTTAATAACCATGGTACGATTATAATCCATAGAATAGTCATTATAACAAATAAAACAAGCTGTATCTTCCCATGATCTTTAGCATTTTCATTATTTCTTGTAAGAAGATATATTGCTATAAACAACCCAATTAATCCACCTAAGAAAGTGAATATATATCCTAAAACAATAGCTATAGTATGAGTTTGACCATCATCATATTGATTGTAAATTTGAGATTGACGTTTCCTAACCCATTCTCCACAATGTTTGCATTTTTCAGCAGTTGCATTAATTGATTCTCCACAATAAGGGCAATTTACCTCATTTAAATGATTTGCTTGATTGGTAACAGGAATATTTTTTTGATCAATGTTATTATTTCCATCATCAAGTTCACTAGCTAGTGTAGAACCACAATATATGCAAAACTTAGATTCGAAAGGGTTAGTAGAACCACATTTAGGACAAGAAACATCCTGCCCATTATTAGATTTTAAGCTATTTCCACACTTTAAACAAAATTTTGCAATTTCAGTATTACTAAACCCACAATTTGAACAAATTTTACTCATTAAATCACCAAAATATTGATTAATTCTGAAATACGAATTTTGAAACTACTTTTTCACATTAAATTTTTTTTCAATGAAAATTTAATATTAGATTAAACATTAAATTTTGCTACGAATCCATTTGCAGAAGAGTTTCTCAAAAAACCAATAAATCCAGTTCTTTTTTTATAGTACAAAGTATGATTTGTTAAATCATAAACAGCACTCATTAAAATTGTGCTTTTTGTAAGTCCCACATTAGTTTTTTTTGAATTTAAAATAAATCCTATTATTTCTTCACTAATATTTAGAGAAACTAGGATATGGGCTGATATAGGAGCTATAAAACTACCACCTATTCCAGATTTTTTAGCAGTGATTTCAATAGACTCGTTTATAAATCTATTAGCTATATCTTTTGAAATATTAGGAATATATTTTACATACGCAAACATATCATTTATTTTGTAGAAATTAACCTCCTTAAAAGAAGGTAAATCCATTAATTCAGGATTAGGGAGATTTTTCTGAAGTCGTATAATGTATTTTCCAAATTCTCTATTTTGGTCAAGATTATTATTAAAATTATTATTTTTTAGATTATTTTTTTCAGGATTATTATTAAAGCTATTATTTTTTAGATTATTTTTTTCAGGATAATTAGTTTCCTGATTTAATTTATTGGCTTGATTATTTCTAGTATTTACTATATTTAAATCCCTTTCAAGGTTTTTTCCACAATAAAAACAAAATTTAGCAGCTATAATTACCTTTTTCCCACAATGAATACAAAATTTACTTTCTTCTCCATCAATTGAATTGTTTGAATCAATATTATTGACACTGATTTCCCCACAACAGTATTCACATATTTTAGAATCCTTTGGGATTTCTTCATTACAATGAGGGCATACAATATTACTCATTTTATCACTACAGGAAAATTTTTTTAATTAAAACATTTAAATAGCTTTTATTAGTTATTTTTTAATTATTTTTTTATTTTAAATTATTTTATAGCTATTTTTTATTTAAATTAAAATAGTTTCTTATTTTTTTAATTATTTTTTATTTAAATTATAATTATTTCTTATTTTTTTTAATTTATTTATTTAAATAATATTTTTTTTTTAATACATGATTATAAACTGATTAATATAGCTGAGTATATTTTTGAAGATAATCTTGGTAATCTTTATCTAAAATCTTTAAAAGAGACATATTTTGTGGAGTAGTAGCTGCTCTTTCTTCTACAAGATTTCTAAGTGTTCCATTTTTCATATGTTCCCTGACTTCTCTTAGAACAAAATCTATAGTAGCTTTATTACAAGTTAAAATCTCTTCTTGATTCATTTTATAGATTTCATAAACATCTAAATCATAGTTTTTAGTTGCAGTCATCATCACGTTTAAATAGCTATAGTATTCACCAATATCATCTAAAAATCCATCAATTCCTAAATAGCTAAGTAAAGGTATGAATGAACATTCTGCCATTGGAAATATTAAATAATTTACAGGTTTCATATTTTCTCTTAAATTAACAATTAAATCAACTAATTCTCTTGGTCTTAAAAGTAATTCATCACCATTAGCTATTATAAAACCACTGTATCCTAGCTTTTCCAATTCTTTTAAGCACTTTATTCTAAGATCAATATATTTAGATCCTTGAAGAATAGCTATTTCTCCATTAAAATCTTTAGCTTTTTTAATGGTCTCCTTCACACTCCAAATAGCTATTTCTTTTTCAATATTATAAGCCACTGCTTCATCATTAGCTACTTTAAAAAGATTTAAATTGATTATGTTAGGGGTTTCTATATTTTCAAGTTTTCCAAGCCTTCCTGGACCATCATGAGCTTTGATTTCAAATTTTTTATTCATTTTATGTCTCTTCAAAAGTTTTTACATACTTTTATTTATTTCATGTTTCTTTAATAGTTTTTACATATTTTTATTTATTTGCAATTTTCAATCAAACTTTTTTTTAAAAATTTAAGTGGTAGCTTTTAGGTTACACTTTAGAAAAAATTAGTAAGGTTTATATAGCTTTTTTTCAAAAGTTATAACAAGGACTTGAGGTTTTAACCTGTGATGTCCAAAGGTGTGTTTTTCAATGTCTGTGTTAGAACGTCTAAAAGCTTTCCTTACTGGGGCTAAAAATGATGTATCTGAGAATAAATCTGATAAAGAAGTGTTAAATCAAAAGAAACCAGAGAAAACAGATGATGGTTTAAAATCAAAACAGACATCTTCAAAAGATACAATTACAGAAGAAAAAACTGATTCTCCCATAGCTAAAACTTCAGAATCTGAAGAGACAAGGGTGGAAGAAGCTGTTGAAGAAACTTCTGAAAGTTCAAATATTGATGAGAAAGAACTTGAAGAAGATGATAATGATAAAAAAGATGAGAAAGATAATATGACTCTATTAGATGAAGAAAATGGAAAATTAACATTAGATAGCGTTGATCCAGATTTCACTCAAATTTTCATTGATGCTGGTATTGATACTGTAGAACATTGTTTCCAATGTGGTACTTGTACTGGTGGATGTCCTTCTGGAAGAAGAACTCCTTACAGAATAAGACAAATAGTTAGAAAATGTCTAATGGGATTAAAAGATGAAGTAATTTCTGACCCTGCATTATGGTTATGTACTACTTGTTATACTTGCCAAGAAAGGTGTCCAAGAGAAATTAAAATTGTCGAAATTGTGAAAATGGCTCGTAATATAGCTGCAGAAAATGGATTCATGGCTCCTGCACACAAAGCTACTGGTTCTTTTGTTATAAAAACTGGGCATGGTGTACCTATTAATGATGCAACTATGGAACTTAGAAAAAGAGTTGGACTTGATGAATTACCACCAACTACTCATTCTTATCCCGAAGCATTAGAAGAAGTACAAAAAATATGTGAAGCTACTGGATTTAATGGTTTAATTGGATTCAACAAAGAAACTGGAGAACTTGAATAAGTAGCTAAACATTAATAGACTAATATGGTTTAGATAAATAATTATTATGATTATTAATGGAGACATAAAAAATGGAAATTGCATATTTTTTAGGTTGTATCATGAACAACCGTTATCCTGGTATTGAAAAAGCAACAAGAATCTTATTCGATAAACTTAATATAGAACTTAATGATATGGCTGGAGCATCCTGTTGTCCTGCTCCTGGAGTATTTGGTTCTTTTGATAAAAAAACATGGGCTTCAATAGCTGCTCGTAACATTACCATAGCTGAAGATATGGATTCAGACATCATGACTGAATGTAATGGTTGCTTTGGTTCATTGTTTGAAACTAATCTCATGCTTAAAGAAGATGAAGAATTGAAAAATGAAATTAATCAAGTTTTAGCTGAAGCTGGAAGAGAATTTAAAGGAACAGTTAATGTAAGACACTTTGCTGAAATTTTATACAATGAAGTTGGTCTTGATAAACTAGCTGAACTTGTTGATAATCCATTAAATTTAAATGTAGCTGTACATTATGGATGCCATTTCCTCAAACCAACTGAAGAAATCCAAATTGACAATGCAGAAAAACCAACTATTTTAGATGAAATAGTTGAAACTACTGGTGCTAAATCTGTACCTTATAAAGACAAAATGCTATGTTGTGGTGCAGGTGGAGGACTTAGATCAAGAGATATCGATGTAACTTTAAGTTTCACCAAAGAAAAACTTGATAATATGACTAATGCTGGTGTAGATGCTATTATAAATGTCTGCCCATTCTGTCACTTACAATTTGATGTAGGTCAAACTGAAGTTAACAAAAAATACAATACTAACTTTGGCATACCTGTTTTCCATTTAGCTCAATTATTAGGATTAGCTATTGGTTTAGGTTCTAATGAATTAACATTAGATTCTCATTTAATTAATACTGACCCAGCTCTTGCAAAATTAGTAGCTGAAGCTGATAAAGCTAGTGGAGAATAATATTTTATTTTCTCTTTTCTTTTTTTAATTTTTTTTTATTTTATACTTTAAATTTTTTTAGAATTTATTTTTACATTATTCTATTTTTTCCCAACTATTTTTATATTATTTATGAAAACTGGTTTCAATTTATTTTTATCTATTATTCTAATTTATTTAATCACTTAAAAAAGTGTATTAATCTCAAAATATTACATTCTCATTTTTCATTAATTAATATATTTAAATATTTGAAAAAATAAAATTATATTATCCAGAGGTAAAACATTATGAAACATGGCGTAATTTGATTATTATAGGTTTAATATTGGTTTTTCCAATATTTACTTTAATTAATTTTGCACAGATAATCCCTATAGGGTCAAATATTCTTATTTCATTTATACCTTTAGGTTTTTCTGTATTTTTTACTCTAACATCTGAAGATAATTGAGATATAATCGAAAAAGGCATAATAAATTAATAATAATAAATAATAAGTAATAATATATATTACAATATTGAACTACTCTATTTGATTATTTTATCTATGACTTGAAAGAATACATGACCGAATTTAAATAAAGAATTATATGTTCATGTATTTTTAAATACTTTTTTTAACATAATTGTTGATTGATTTTCAAAAAAGGATATCAATAGAATTTTCATATCATATATTTTTTTATATGATTAAACCAATAGTATGATTATAAAATTTAATTTTATACTATTAAATATATGAATTAGAATTTAGTAAATATAGACTAATTATATTAGATATATTATTAAAGTTTTTCAATTGGAAATATTTCAATTTATTATAAATTAAAAGGTGATGTATCATGTTTATAGCTACGTTAGGTGGAATTTTTAGATTTAAAGATGTTCCTGAAGAGTATGGTCCTTATGTACAGTTTAAAGCAACACTCGAAAAAAGAGAAATTCAAAACGATGATGAAATAGCTATTTTAGATATAACTGGAACTGAAAGCCATCATGTTCTTTTCCTTGATTCTTATGATAATATTGATCAGGTTAAAAAAGAGTTAAAAGAAGCTGATGCTAAAGTAAATCACACAACTTTAAAAATATTGGAAGGACATTTATGACTTTACCTGTTGAGCAGACTTGGTTAATACTTGTTGATTTGCTCACAGACCTTAAAAAAAAGGGAATTAATATTCCAAGTTCTGTTAATAAAAATATTAGTCTCCTTAAAACATCTATTAATTTTTATAAAAGAGATACAACTCATCCTGACATGATTAAAGAATATGAACGAGCTAATCTGGTACTTACTCAAGTTCAAGATCAACTCCTTAGCTATGCAGAGGATTTTGGCGAGGATTATTATAAAAATTGGATTGATAAACTTAAAAAAGCTAACTTAGGTGAAGAAATATATAAAGAAGCTGATTCTCATTCTAAGTTTATTTCAAATGCTCCACCAGGATTTTCATCTGCAAAAGTTCATCTTAAAAAACCTATTGCTGAAGACCGTGTACAAGAAATAGCTGAATACAATAATCTTATTATAGAATTTGAAGATGATACAACAGTAGCTATATATGGAGATTCTGATAATGTTAAAATTGGCTTAAAAGAGTTCGCTCCTTTTTTTAATGAGTGACTAATGATTTTGAATCAATAAGACTAATTTTTTCTTTTTTTAAGCATTTATGTAATTCTTTTATACATGAATATTTCATTTTTAATTCTAAACTCAATCATTTATTTTTAAGTGCTATCCATTTTATCAATTTTTGGTTAAATTTGATTCAAGCAGCATTTATAGTTCCATTAGCAGTATTAACATTATAAGACTTATTAAATGTTTTATTTTGTGCATAAAAGGATACTTGTATATTATAAAAATTTTGACCCTCAATTGTAATTGGAGATATTTCTGTGACAATAATTTCAGAATTACTTATATTGTATTCTTTTGCAATATGATTAATTAATAGTGTTCTAGATTTATTTCCACTATAGTTATCTCCAAAAAATCCACTAGCTGCATATGAAACAATTCCAATCAACACTATAAAAAGGATTATAACTTCAATTATTTCTTTTTTATTTTTCATAACATTATTTCCTCCCAATTATTATTAATAAAATAGTTTTCATTTTTTTCATAATTATATAATACGATTTTTGATTTTATTTATTCAAATTTTACTATTTTAACTATATTTTTTCGTGCTTATTTATTATATATTTTTATGTTTATTTTATCAATCTATGAATTCTAGTTTTAGTATATGTTTTAATACTTATCTAATGATAGTTTTTTAAATATTTTTATAAATAATTTTCATGATAAATAATTAAATATAAATATATATTAATTAAAAATTAATAAACAGAGCATATATTAAATAAGAATTTCAATACTTAAATTAATTATTGGAAATTCCATTAAATATAGCATAATTTTAATTTTAAAGGAAATTGTATCTTTGAAATTAAATAAGATTAATTTTTATTTTAATAAAACCATTTAAGGGATAATTCCCTATGAATTTTTTAAATTGAGATTTTCATCTTTATATTTTTTTTAGATAAAAAATTTTAAAAAATCTTAGGAGATAAATTGAATGCCAGATTTAAAAGGAACAAAAACAGAGAAGAATTTAATGGATGCTTTTGCAGGAGAGTCACAAGCTAGAAATAAATATACTTACTATGGAAGTAAAGCAAAAAAAGAAGGATATGAGCAAATAGCTGCCTTATTCCTTGAAACAGCAGAAAATGAAAAGGAACATGCAAAATTATGGTTTAAATGTTTGCATAATAATGATGTGCCAGATACAGCAACTAATTTAAAAGATGCAGCAGATGGTGAAAACTATGAATGGACTGAAATGTACGCCGAATTTGCAAAAATTGCAAAAGAAGAAGGTTTTAACAAGATTGCATATCTTTTTGAAAGTGTAGGCCAAATTGAAAAAGAACATGAAGAAAGATATAGAAAATTATTAGCTAATGTAAAAAATGGGGAAGTATTTAAAAAAGATACTGTCTCAATTTGGAAATGTAGAAATTGTGGACATATTATTGAAGGAGAATCTGCACCAGAAAGTTGTTCAGTATGTTCACATCCCAAAGCATACTTTGAAATAAGTGTAAACAATTATTAAAATAGATTCCAATCTTAATAATATGGCTATTTTTGAAATTAAAGTAGGTAATTATTAAATAGATTTTAAGTTTAGTTATATGATTATTTTTGAAATTAAAGCTGAAAATTATTGAAACTTCTTTAAGGTAAATAATATGGCTATTTATAGATGTGAAATATGTGGACATGAACATGATGAATCTAAAGAAGGAAAAATTTCAGATTTACCAGATGACCGGTCTTGTGTAGTTTGTGGATCTCCAAAACATTTGTTTAAACATGTTGAAAATCCAGATAAAAAATCTAAAGACCAAACAATTAATCTAAATAAGGAAAATCCACTTGCATACAATAAAGAATTTGCGAAAAATAATAGTGAATTTGAGAGACATATGGATGCTATTCATCAAATGGCACTTTCTGGAGAAAGTATAATAGAGGCAATGGGAACGAAATTACCTATTATATCTTGGGATGATATAATTATAATGGGTGTTCAACTGAGTAAATTACCATTAGAAGATGATGATAAAGTTAACCTAAAAACAGCAATTGGTAAGAATAGTAAAAAGCCCATGACTATAGATATGCCAGTATATATATCGCATATGTCATATGGTGCATTGTCTTATGAGATGAAAATTGCGCTAGCAAAGGGTTCAGCTATAGCTAAAACTGCAACATGTAGTGGTGAAGGTGGGATTTTACCAGAAGAAAAGAAAGAGGCATATAAGTATATATTTGAGTATGTTCCTAATTTGTATAGTGTTACAGATGAGAGTTTGAAAAATTCTGATGCAATAGAAATAAAGATAGGTCAAGGTACAAAGCCAGGAATGGGAGGACACTTACCAGGTTCTAAAGTTACAGAGGAAATTGCTAAAATAAGAAATAAAACAGCTGGTGAAGATATTATTAGCCCATCAAAATTTCCAGATATTAATACAAAAGATGATTTAAAAAGTTTAGTTAACTCATTAAGGAAAAAAAGCAAAGAAAGACCAATAGGAGTTAAAATAGCTGCAGGGCATATTGAAAAAGATATGGATTGGATTAAATTTGCTAAACCAGACTTTATCACAATTGATGGTCGTGGAGGTGCAACAGGAGCAAGCCCTAAAACTTTAAAAGATGCAAGTTCAGTTCCAACAATATTTGCACTTTATAGAGCAAAGAAATATATTTTAGAAAATAACTTAGACCTTGATTTAGTCATTACAGGAGGACTAAGAGTACCATCAGACTTTGGAAAAGCTATTGCAATGGGAGCAGATGCTATAGCTGTTGCATCATCAGCTTTGATGGCTGCTGCTTGTCAACAATATAGGGTATGTAATTCAGGTACATGCCCTACAGGTGTAGCAACACAAGATCCTGAATTAAGAAAGAGACTTAGTATAGAAAATAGTGCTAAAAGACTAGCAAACTTCTTAAAAGTTACAAAGTGTGAATTGGAAGTCTTTGGAAGAATAACTGGAAATGATGATATACATAAATTATCAGTTGATGACATTGCTACAACTAATTCTGAAATATCTCAATATACGAATATAAGACATGTATAAAGTCAATAAATAATAAACATGTCATAATTTTATATTAAAACAGCTAGCAAAGAAAATAAGAGAGAAATATTTATTTTAAAGCTATTTTTAATTTTTAAATTTTTCATCTTTTTATTTTTTTCTACTAGCTTCATTATCTTTTAATATTTTTAATTTCAAAAAGCTTTTTTTCAATTTATTTAAATTTTTTTATTCAACATTATACTAATTTTATTTAGATTTATAGTCTATTCTATCATGAATTTTTAAGTCATGGAAAAAATTATATATATAAATATTTAATAAATAACTATATATAAATGTTTAACAATTTTTAAAAAATTATTGAATTAAATAAATTAATTAAATTAAGTAAGTTAATTAAATTCATTTTATGCAAATTATCAAATTAATAAAATTAAATTAGCTTAATCATAGTCAAAAGCATTAAGTTTTAATTAAAGATTTTTTAAATAATTCTTAAAAATTAATATTTAATTAAAATAATAAATAAATTTTATAAAAAACAAACATTTAATTATAATATTAATCTTTTTTTAAAAAAAGATTTTCTTTAAAAAAGAATTTGCAAAATTAGTTTTTTTATAATTTAAAAAAAACAAAGTTTTTTTTAACATTATAAGATTCAAGATTTCAAAGTTTAGAAAAACAAAGTTTTTTTAACATTATAAGATCCAAGATTTCAAAAGCTTAAAACATTTAATCTGTGACTATAAATAATTAATTGTTGAATTGAGGTGATTTATTGAAGATTTTAGCTATAAGTGATGTACATGCTAAAGAAAATCAGGGACTGTATGATTACTTAAAAAATAATAATCTAGATTTAGTAATTGTTTCAGGAGATATAACTAACTTTGGACCTCCAGAATTTGCTGAAGATTTTTTAAATAAAATTTCTAACTTTGGTGCCACAGCAATAGCTATTCCTGGAAATTGCGATACAAAAGAAGTATTTAAAAAAATTAATAAATCTAAAGCTATTTGTGCTCATAATGATATAATAGAACATGAAAATTTAGTTATTTATGGATTTGGTGGATCTAATCCAACTCCTTTTGACACCCCTTTTGAATTTGATGATGATGTTCTATATGACCATTTAAAAAAACTTTTTAATTCTCAAAAAGCATTGAAAATAGGGAAAAAAGAAGAAAATGAAGAAAAAAAATTTGAAAAACTTGATATTTTACTAACCCATGCTCCTCCATATGGCAGTGAAGCAGACATCATTGAAGATGGAATTCATGTTGGAAGTGAAGCTGTTAGGAAAATCATTGATGAATATCAACCTCGTTTAAATCTTTGTGGTCATATTCATGAATCAGTAGCTTTTGCTATGTTAGGAAATACAGTTATTGTTAATCCTGGAATGTTAGAAAATGGAGGGGGATGTTTAATTCAAATTGATGAATATAATAATATTGTAGCTGATATGGTTGAGATCAATAGAGGTTAGATCATGGATGAAAAAAAGAAAGATTCAGATAAAGCTAATATTGAAAAAGATCATGTTCAAAAAAATATAAGTGATAGTTCAGATAATGAAAAAGAAAATAATATTCAAGGAAATACTGATAATAATTTAGAAGAAGGATATATTTTAAAAAAATCTTCATCAAAAAATATTATTATATTTGCAGCAGCCTTTACTTCTTTTTTAGCAGCATTTTTAACTTCATCAATAACTGTAGCTCTTCCTGTAATAGCTAAAGAATTCATGATTGATGTAATTCTTCAGAATTGGTTAGCTACTTCTTTTTTACTTGCAATAGCTATTTTTTCTGTTCCTTTTGGAAAATTATCTGGAAAATTCGGATTAAAAAAATTTTTTTCATTAGGAGTAATAATACTTATAATTAGTACTGTAGGAGCGTCTTTGGCTTTTTCAGCATATTCATTAATATTTTTCAGAGTTATTCAAGGAATAGCTGTTTCAATGGTGAATGTAGCTGGATTTGCAATGATAACTGAAGCATTACCTCCTCATGAGAGAGGTAAAGGAATAGGAATAACTATTTCAAGTGTTTATATAGGACTTACATTAGCTCCTGTGTTAGGGGGAATATTAACAAAGAATCTTGGTTGGCAAAGTATTTTTTATGTTGTAATTCCATTGCTATTCATCCCTTTGATTTTAACTATACTTAAGATTCGTGAAGAATGGGTAACTGGTAGAGATCATCCATTTGATTTTATTGGAACAATCATATATTCTATTGGTATTCTATTATTTATGTATGGGTTCACAATCTTAAATCAGCTTGCAGGAGTAATTTTAACAGTTCTTGGTTTATTCTTACTTATAGGTTTCACCTTCTTTGAATTAAGACAAAAATTCCCTGTTTTTCACATGGATTTGTTTAAAAATATTAAGTTTGCTTCATCAAATTTAGCTGCTCTTATTAGCTATTTAGCTACTTTTGTTGTAACTTATATACTGAGCTATTATTTCCAATATATTAAGCAATTAGACCCTCAAACTACAGGATTAATTCTTATTGTTACTCCAGCATTAATGGCTATTGTAGCTCCATTTTCTGGAAAACTTTCAGATAAATTTGAACCGCAAAAATTATCTGCTTTAGGTATGGGGTTTGTTGCAATCGCTTTATTTATACTGATATTTTTAAATGAAAAAACTTCTCTTGAAGTTATTTTAATATCTATGGTTTTACAAGGTATTGGATATGGAATATTCTCATCACCAAACACTAATTCAATAATGGGTTCAGTTCCAAGGAAATTCGCTCCATTAGCTTCTGCAACAGTTTCAACTGTTAGAGTCATTGGTCAAACAATGAGTTTAGGAATGTTAACAGTTATTTTTGCAATTATGATTGGATCTGTTCAAATTATACCGAAATATTATTCCTCACTTATTCAAAGTTCTCAAATAGCTTTTATAATTTCGACTATTCTTTGTGTAATTGCAATTTTAGCGTCATTAGCTGGAGTAAAATCAAAAATTAAAATAAATAGCTAATTTTTAGTTTATAATAGCTTTTTTATTTTTTATTTTTTTTTATTAATTATTATAATTATTTTAGTTACTTTTAAATTATTTTTATTCAATTTTTTAATTTTGGATTTTCTTTTAATTTTCTTATTACTATTGATATCTAATTAAAAGTGTAACAATAAGTGAACTTTTAGAATCAAATAAAAAATTATATAAATAATTTATACTAATAATATTAATTAGAGAATATCTATTATCTATTTTGACTTTAAGGATTTAGTGATTTTATTGATTCTAAAAATATTCGATTCTTAAAATATTTTCTTTACAATGTAAATTTTCTTAAATTTAATAATTAATGAACTTTTTTATTATATTATTAATTTTTTTACTATATCTGTTTAAAGGTGATTCTATGATTATGATTCAAGGGGAAGTTGGTGGGAAGATATATACAGAACCTTTTTCTAAAGGAGTTCTTTCAAGATCACTAACAATAGCAGAAATGGAACCAAATAAAGCCTATTCTTTTGCTTCATGTATTGAATCTAGACTTAAAAAAGAAAAAATAAGTGTTATCACTATTGATGAATTAGTTGAAATTATTGTTGAAGAATTAAGAGAAAAAGACCCTGAACTTGCTGAAAAATACATTGCATGGAGGGAAATAAAAAAATGTAGTGATCCTTTAATAATATTAATAGGGGGAGCTTCTGGCGTTGGAACTTCATCAATAGCTTTTGAAATAGCTAATCGTTTAGGTATTAGAAACATGATAAGTACTGATATGATTAGGGAAGTTATGCGTAAAATTGTATCTAAAGAATTAAGCCCAGTTATTCATGAATCAAGTTTCACTGCATATAAAGGAATGAGAGTTCCACCCCCACCTGAATTTGATGATGTTTTAGCTGGTTTTAGAGATCATGTAGATACTGTAAGCGTTGGAATCGAAGCTGTTGTTGAAAGATCATTAAAAGAAGGAATTAGTATAGTTGTTGAGGGTGTACACATTGTCCCAGGATTTATTAAAAATGAACTAATGGAAAAAAATAATGTTGTAATGTTTGTGTTGACTCTTCAAGATAAAGAAACTCATAAAGGTAGGTTTTACTCTAGATGTAGACAAATGTGGGCTAGACGACCTTTACAGAGATATTTAGATAATTTTTTTGCAATTAGAAAAACTCAAAAATATTTTGAATCTCAAGCTACAAGGTTTGATGTTCCTGTAATTGAAAATATTGATGTAATAACAACTATTGATACTATAATTAAAAGCATAACCGGGACTTATGGAGGAATAGCTAATGTTGAAAAAGAAAAAAGTGAAGGAACTAATGACTAAAGATGTTTTCTCAACCACTCCTGATGAAGAAGTTGTGTTTGCATTTGAGAAACTAATGAAAAATAAGGTAAGTGCATTACCTGTAATGGAAGATAATGAAATAGTAGGAATTGTCACAGCTACAGATTTAGGTTATAATTTAATATTGGATAAATATAAGTTAGGAACAAAGGTTTTCGAGGTCATGGTTCAAAATATTACTTCAGTTAAGCCTGATGATTCCTTACTTCATGCTATTTGTGCTATGGAAGAAAATGCTCCAGGTTCAAATATTGTTAATCAGCTACCAGTAATTGAAAATGGAAAATTAGTAGGTATAATATCTGATGGGGACATTATTAAAGCAATAAAAGATTTTCAACATTGTATAGGATAAAATAGCTAATTTTAATTATATAACACATTTTGGTATATTTTTTTATCTACTTGTTTTGAAAATTATTTATTTTTATCAATTTATTTTTAAAATTATTTAATTTTTAAAATTATTTTTTTATAATTATTTTTAAAATCATAAAATTTAATTGTTTATTCAATAATTAGTTTTTAATGTTTTTATTTCATTAATAAGAATCATAGCTATTTAAAATATTCATTGACACTTATTCTACTTATAAAAAAGACTTTCCAATACTTTTACTTTATCTAATTATACACATCTTAATTTAAAAACATTTATATAAGATTAAAAACAAAGTTTTATTGGCTAGACTGGAGGGTTAGGGGTCCTCTGTAAGCACACACCCCCTTTGGTGCGGTCGAAGTTCAGAAGGCGGCATTTTGATTTGATATGAGCCCAAAAAATTGATATAGAAACTTCGTCCTACAGGATTAGTGGTCATAAGGTTTTAACTGGAGGGTTAAAATTAATTATGTTTATTTTGGGAACGTGTCAGGCCTGGAAAGGAGCAGCTCTACTATTAACAGCTGATGCTTGTAGAATAGCGGGGTGGAGTTGGTTTTTTGGAGTACTTGTATCATTGAGACTTGTCCACTTCTGAACATGCCATTTTAATGTAAGAACATAATTTTGATATTATAAATTTAGTAAAATGAAGTTTTTTAATACATTATAAATTCGAAGATTTTTAGAGTTTAGAAATATTCCCCAAAATAGAAAAATTTTTAAGTACATTTAAACAAATAGACAATAGCTATTTTTGTAATGATTAAAATTGATTAAATTTTCAATGTTTTCTTTTAATCAATAATATTTATTAATATTCATATGTCGGGGTGGCCCAGCCTGGTACGGCGTTGGACTGCTAATCCAATGATCCCTTGGATCTCGCGGGTTCAAATCCCGTCCCCGGCGTTTTTTCATTTTTTAGCTATTTTCATTTTTTTTTAGTAATTTTTAGCTATTTTTAGTATTTTTTTTTTAAAATATTTTTTTATTTTTTAAATTATTTTTAGTTATTTTGCAAATGATTAAAACTGTTAAATTTATAAATTTTGTTTTTATTTTATTCTATTCATTGTTTGATTAATTCTAAACGATTTAAAGCTTTTTCAAGTTTTTCATATGAATTTGCATAAGAAATTCTTATATTATTTTCACAATTTTCTCCAAAGCCACTTCCTGGGACTGTGATAACTCCAAGTTCAAGTGCTTTTTGAACATATTCGGTAGCATTTTCCACTTGAGGAAATGCATAAAATGCACCTTCTAATTTACTACACTTTAAACCCCTATCCTGAATTCGTTTAGTTACTAAATCTTTTCGTCTTTCAAATTCTTTGACCATTGTTTTAACATATTTTTGAGGTCCAGCTAATGCTTCACGTGCAGCTATTTGAGAAATTGAGCTTGCACAAGCGGTATTATATTGATGGACTTTTAAAAGCTCTTCAACCACATCATTTTCTCCTGCAAGATAAGCTATTCTAAGACCAGTCATTGCATAAGTTTTTGAAAAACCATTAATAACAATTACATTATCACTAAATTGTGCAGGAGAGTAATGTTTTTTTCCGTAAATTATTTTTTCATAAATTTCATCACTAATTATCATGAAATCATGATCAGTAGCTAAATCAGCTATAGCTTTAATATCTTCTTTATCCATAACAGATCCTGTTGGATTAGATGGAGAATTCATAATAAATGCTTTTGTTTTTGGGTTAATTTTCTCCTGAAAATCTTCAACTTTCATTTTGTAATCATTTTCAATTTTAATTTCAACAGGAATTGCCTTACTTTCAGATAGGTCAACACAAGCTTTGTAAGATAAAAATCCAGGGTCTGGAATTAAAACTTCGTCTTCTTTTTCAAATAACCCTTGAGCAGAAATATAAAGGGCTTCACTTGCTCCAACCGTAACCATAATTGATTCAGGATCTATAGCTAATTTGTTGTCCTTTTTAAGCTTTTTAGATATTTCTTCTCTTAACTCTAAAAATCCTTTATTTGGAGTATAATGTGTAAAACCAGCATCAAGACCATCTATCATTGCCATTTTTACATTTTCAGGAATATCAAAGTCAGGTTCTCCAATTCCTAAATTTATAGCATTTTCATCGGTAAGTTCGAACATTTTTCTTATTTGAGATAATTCGATTAAATTAAGTCTATTTGCTGTTTTAACCATTATTTCACCATATAACTGATAATAATTTAATATAATTCTTATTTTCTTGTAAACATCCTTATTTTGCTTATTATTCATAATATATTTTATCGTAGTTTAGTATTGTTTGTATAGTTTATCGTAGTTTAGTATTGTTTGTATATTTAATTATTTTATTACTTTGTATGTTTAATTTGATAACTTGATAATTTTTAATGATTGTTTCTATTTGTCACATGATCCACAACCATAACAAGGATTTTCCTCACACCAAGGTGTATTTTCATTAGCTAATAATTTTTCCCTTTCTTTTTTTAAAAAATTAGGATTTAAACCAAGATCAATGTTTTTCCAAGGAAGTTCATCCTCTAAACTATAGCTACTGCCGTATTTTTTCCATTCTTTCATAGCTATCTTCTTTTTCCTTGATTCTTCTAATAATTTTCCAATTTCTGATCCTTTACATGATAGAACATATTGAATTAAGCCCATTTTAGGACTATCAAATTTAATAGCTACTTCTTTTAACTGTGATTTTAAATAATTTATTTTAAACTTAATATCTTTCGTGTCATATCCTTCCCATTGTAATGGTGTGTGTGGTTTTGGGATTAAAGGGTTTATACTAAATTTTATTGATCTATTGTAGTTAGATGGAGACTTAGCTATCTTTTGATTAAGAGAATTTAAATACTTAATATAAATAGCTAAATCTTGAACATCTTCTTTCACGTCATTTAAACCTATTAAAAAATATAATTTTATATTAAAACCAAACTCAAAAGCATTTTTTACAACTTCAACTATTTTTTCATCACTTATATCTTTATTCAACGATTTTCGAATATTATAAGTTGATTCTGGAGCTATTGTAATAGTTTTTGTCCCACTTTCTTTTAAATTAGCTAATGATTTTGGTGTAATTGATTCTATTCTAAGTGAAGGTGTTGATATTTGAAATTTTCTATTTAATAGTTCATTTATAATTTCATCTATTTTTGAATAATCAGAAACAGCAGCTCCTATTAAAGATACTTTTTCAATACCTGTACTTTTCCTTGCCTCTTCTGCAACCCAAATCAACTTATTCAAAGAGGTTTCTCTAAGAGGTCGATACATATATCCTGCCATACAGAATCTACATCCTCGAGTGCAACCTCTTGAAACATTAAGTAAAATTGAGTTTCCAAAAACAGGTAAATATTTTTTGTTTTTTGTTTTTGTAATTATTGGCTTAGTAATGTGATATGCTTCATCCATATTAGAAACAATAGCTTTTTCAACATGGTTGTCATATTCTGAAATATATATTCCTTTAATATCCAAAAATGAATTTAAATAATTTATTTTTTCTATATTATATAAATTTTTATTGTTTGTTTTTAAGTATTTATCTTTTTTTTGGGTTTTATTGTAATTATTTATTTTTAAGTATTTTTTTTCTTTTTTGAATTGATTTTTTTTCTTTATTTCTAAAAATTTATCTAAAAATTTGTTTAAAATAGCTTCAGCTTCTCCAATAATAAATATGTCAATAAAATCTGAGATTGGAAGTGGATTAGAACTTGCACATGGTCCTCCAGCTATTATTAGAGGATAGCTTTTATCTCTGTATTTTCTTTTAAGAGGTATTTCTCCTTCATCAAGCATCTTTAAACAATTGAAATAATCTTGTTCATATTGTAATGAGAAGCTAATAATATCAAAATCTTTCAGTGGACTATTTGATTCAATACTACGAGTATTTGGATAAATTACTCTTTCACACCAGGAATCTTCTCTATCATTTACCATTCCATAGATTATTTGATAGCCTAATGAAGACATAGCTGTTCTATATACATTTGGATAAACTGATGCAAATCTAATATCTACTTTCAATGGATTTTTTTGAATTATATTTTCTTCATAAATCATATAATCGTTGATAAAAGGATAATTTTAATTTTTTAAAAAAATTAAATCTTTTTGATCGTATTTGTTAGATCCTTTCACTATTTTTTTATAATTCCAACATTTTATAGCTTCTTTGAGTGTTTTCTCTTTATTGTGTTCGAAAAAGTCTCGGATATATTGGTTATATTCAAATTGTTTATCTATTGTAGTTTTTTTCTTTTTGCTTTCTTTTAATATTTTATAATACTGGTTAATTGCATCTGCATACTTTTTGTTTCCATTACTCTTTAGCCATTTTTGAAATGGAACTTTAAAAGAAAAATTTTCCCCTATTTGTTTTTTAAAAAATTGCCTATGTTTTTCTGTACAAGTGAAATTTTCCCCTATTTTGTCTTGATATTTTCTATATTCTTTGTTTTTTTAAGTTTAGCTCTAATTCTCGTGTTTTTTTCTTTACCAGTAGTTAAATAATAATTTATTTGTTCTGTTAATTCTTCTTTCTTACCAGAAGTTTTTAATCCCTCTTTTCTACAAAAGTTAACTAACTCTTCTTTTAAATAGTAATATTCTCTAAATTTTTTCACAGGAATATTTTTATTTAATTTTGGTCTATTACCCATTTTTATTCTCCAGAGATGATTAACTATTAAACTTAATACATAATATTTGTGAATCTAGTATAAGTTTTTATTTTCAATGAATTGATTTATGATTCAAATTTTTAAAAGCTTAATTAAATTTATTCTAATGTATATTATTTAAATTAAAATAAATTATAATATAATCCTATTTTTTTAGAAAATTGAAGATTTATCCATATTTAATTATTAAATAAAAGATTTATATTCTTGTTTAGATAATGCTATTTTATTTCATATTTTTAAATATTTTTTATAATTATTTAAATAAATTTTATTATAATTAAATATTTACGCATGATAATTTTTATTGTTACATACAATATGTCAATATATCCTTAGATATTTTATTTTTCTTATAAACTTTTTAAAAAATTGTTTTTAAAAAATCATCGGTTTTTACATAATTTTTTAAAAAATAAAAATTTTTTATCTTTTTTTAAATAACTTAGATTCTTAAAAAAACTGTTCTTATATTGGTAAATAAATATTATGAAAATTATTTTAAAGGAAATCTCATTAAAATACTGGATAAATATATGTTAATTTGAATTTAAAGCTATAATTTCCCATATTTTCCACAGGCATCTTTATATTCATCAATAGTATTGTACTATCTTCCTATTAGATGTTTTGTGTTTTGAGCTGTACTTCTTTTTCAATAGCTATTTTCACATGAATCTTTTAAATGATATTAATTTTTAATAAAACAGATGTATTTAATCTTTATTTTTATTTTAGAAACATTTATAAGTGATTAGACTTAATTATAACTTTCAATAATACAAAATTCTTCATTATAATGTGAGGATATAATGTGCTTTTTGTATAATGATAAAAAATGAGGTGGAAAAATCTCGACGAGTAATAAGATATTACTCTTAGTTATATTTTGTGCTTTTTTTATTAGTATAAGTACAGTATATGCTAGTAGTGTGACATATATAGATAATACAAATTTTGATAAAGTTAAAAACTTAAATAATGCTTCTAATATTAACAATAATTTTAATCATTTCGTAGTTGGGGGAAATAGTTCATCTGTATCCTCTAATGGTTTAATTATTAGTGAATCCAGTTCTTTTATATCTTCTAATAGCTTTGCCGCTGGTGAATATAAACCATCTAAGCTATCTCAAAGTAGTATTGTAGCTGCTTCTTTAAAGATAAGTAAATATATTTCGATGTATGGTAAATTACCTGATTATGTTGAAATATCTGCTTATAAGTTTTCTATGTCAGAATATTTGTATTTGGCTTCAAAAACAATACAATATCAGTATATGAAAATCGACTCAGAAATTAAAATTAAATATAATGTTAAAAATCCAAAAAAACCTATTGGAACAAATGTAAAAATGGAAATTTCCTCTAATAGTTACTATAAATATGGATTAAGAATAGCTAATTTTATATCTAAATATTCTATTGCTCCTAATTATTTGAATTTAGGTTCAACAAAGATTCAGTATCAAACTCTCATATATATTTTTGCAGAAACTCTTAGCTGGACTAAGCCTAATGGTAATAACTTAGCAAGTACTTTGTTTTTTAATGTTAAAAAAAATAGTAAAGTAAACAAGCATATGCCAACATATACAGTAGCTAGTAAAAGTAAAACTGTTTCTTCTAAGAAATTAAACATTGATTATAATGGTGAACCTTTAAAAGAGTATTTATTAGCATCGAAAAGCTGTCAAGTTAATGATAAGAAAATTAAATTATTATCTTATCAAATAACTAAAAAATACAAAAATACATATGATAAAGCAAAAGCTATCTATAACTGGGTGAGAGATAAAGTTAGATATAGTTTTTACTATAATACTAAGTATGGTTCTAAGAAAACAATGACCAAGAAAGTAGGAAATTGTGTGGACCAATCTCATTTGATTGTAGCATTATCTCGTGCATCAGGTATAGCTTCCCGATATGTTCATGGAACCTGTGATTTTATTAGTGGAAATACTTATGGACATGTATGGACTCAAATTAAAGTTGGAAATACTTGGTATGTAGCTGACCCTACAAGCTCAAAAAACAGTTTTGGAGCTGTTAAAAATTGGAACACCAATTCTTACAATTTAAATGGAATTTATAGTTTTTTAAACTTCTAAAATTAGTTTTTAATATCTATTGTAATTTAATAATAAAAAATTTCTTTAATAATGTAATGATTAATGTTTTTTTATAATTTTCTATTTTTTATTATTTTTTTTATTTTTACTCTATTTTTTTTTAAATCTATTTTTCTAAGATTTCATTTTATTTTTTTTCAGTAAATTTTTTATTAAATTATTTTTTTCCCGAAATTTTAATTTAAATTATTTTTTGTAATCAATTTTTTTTGTAATGATTTATTATTTCAATTAAGTAAATCATAATATATTAATAAAATAAGAAAAATAAGAAAAAATGAAATATTATGTAAATATATTGTAATTTTCAAAATTTAATATTTTTTTCTGACAGGATCCAATTTTATTAAAACAAAAAGGCAGAAAAATGGATAAAAAAAAATATAAAAAAGTAGCTGTTGGTGGAACATTTGACAGATTCCATTATGGTCATAGAAAGCTATTAAAAAAAGCTTTTGAGATTGGAGAAATGGTTATTGTTGGTGTAAGTTCGGACATTTTTGGAGGGGCAAAAGGAGATATTGATCCATGTAATGAAAGAATGTCTAATTTAGTCCATTTTTTAGCTGAACTTTATAATAACTTCCATATTTCTCGCCTTGATGATGCTTATGGAACTACAATTTATGAAGATGATTTTGATGCTATTGTTGTAAGTAAAGAAACAGAGCCAACAGCTATTGAAATCAACAAAATTCGTAAAAATAAGGGAATGAAAGTTATTGATATTATAGCTATTGATTTCGTTTTTGCTGACGATGGTATACCTATTTCTTCTACACGTATTCGAAATGGAGAAATAGATATTAAAGGTCATTTATTAAGTGATGAAAATCTTATCTAACAATATTTTTACTTTTATTAGAAATTTGACTATTTTTTTTATTTAGTTATTAAACAATATTTTTTTTAAATTTGAAAATTTAAAACTATATGTCTTGGCTTAGCTACTTTTCATATTTTATTTATAATACTGTCTCTTCCAGATTCTATCACTTTTTTAAGGCTACTATTTATTGTTGAAGATATGTTGAATAAATAAACTCCTGCTACAAGAACAATAGCTAAAATAGCTCCCATTAAAAGAATCATTTCAGCACTTCCTTGCCCTTTTTTATCATTTAATATTTTTTTATAGTTCATATACATCTTTTTTATATTTTTTTTTAAAAAAATTTTTAAAATAGTACAAACACTTTTTTTGTAATTATTTTTTAATAAAATTTATTTAATTTCTTTTTTTATTAAATAATTTTTCTTATTTGATTATTTAAGTTTATTTTAAGGAATTAAAAAGAATTTTTCTTAGTTTGTTCATTTTAAACTTTAGTTTAGTTTTTTTTTAATGTACTCTTTTTAAACTTATTGCTCAGTTTTTTTTTAAATTGTTGAATTCATACTTTCTCTAACGTTTCGAACGTCTTCACTGGCATTTAATCCACTATTTGTAGTTTCAAAATATTGCCTATATATTAATAAAGCAGCAATAGCTATTACTATAACGCCTCCGAATAATAAAATGTATTCTGCTGCTCCTTGCCCATTTATTTCTTTTTTAAGGTCTTTAAATTCCTTTTTTATACTACTTTTAATTGTCTTTATTAGATTCATATTACTAATCCTCCAATAAGTAATATAGTTTCGACCTATATAATATTATTTATTTTATAAAATGTAATAATTTTGCTCTTATCTTTTTAGATTAAATTCCTCTAAAACAGCAAATTTATAAACTTGTTTAGTTAATAATATATTATAAATTAGATGGTATTGAATAGCTAACTTTTAATCAATTAAATCTATCACAATTAAATATAAATTATATAGTTATTCTTTAAAAAAGAAAAACATTTTAAAATAGAGATATAAGGTGTATATAATGAAAAATGTTGAAAAACAAGTTGTAGGTATTTTTTTAGCTGTTTTAGGCGCTTTTGTCATATATTTAAGTTTTTTTCATCGCCTTATAGAAATTTTTATAGTCTTTGGAGCTATTTTGTTTATTATAGGATTATATTTATTATCTGATGTTTTTTTAAAAAATTCTAAGGCAAATAAATCAAAAAAACTCAAATCAAATGACTTAGCACCAAATGCTAAAACATTTTCAAAAACTAGTTCTAATAAAAATTCTAAAATAAATAAAAAAGAGGGGGAAAAAATAGTTAATAAAGTTAAAAATGTGTCAAAATCTAAAAATCCAAATGAAATGTTGAAAAAACCCAGCTCAAAAACAAAAGATACAGGTAAAAACTTTGAATTCACACCAAGTTATGAAAGACCAGTAAAAGTTAGAAGAAAACCCCTAAAAAAGTCTGATTTACTAGATATAAGTAATGCTCCAGATATTTCTAAAATTCCAAAGATTGACAAATCTAAAGAAATTTTTGAAGCTTTAGCTAATGATGATTTTATTGAACCAGAACACAATACAAAAAACAAAAAAATTCCAAGTATAAAGGTTCCAGAATCACAAAACCAAAATCTTAATCCTTCAAAATCTAATAGTAGTGAAATTAATAATGTATCTAGTTCACAAAATATAGCTGCAAATGATAATATTAAAAGTTGCGTGTTAACTCCAAATGGGGTTGTAAGTTCCAAACAAGCATATGAACAGCTAATTAACAATGCAAAATCAGAAATACTGATAGAAACTCCTTTAATTAAGGATATAAACAATTTACTTTCTTCAAAAGTCGTTGATTTGAATGTCAGAATTATAATTCAAGAGTTTGATATTGAAGATTCATCAATAATGTCTTTTGCCGAGTCTTTTATTGAACAAGGAGCTCATATAAAAGTTTTACCTTTTGTAAATACAACTAATGTAATTGTTGATGAAAAAAATGCTCTAATTGTTTCTAAAAATAAAGTTGAAGAAGAACTTGAAGTTGGAGCAGTTTATGATGATAAGAATGAAATTTTAGAAATAAAAGATACTTTTGAAAAATCTTGGGAATTAGCTACTGATTTTAACATTTAATCATAAAATATTGATTTTAGTGTTTTTCATAAAAATATTTTTTGCTATTTCATCATAAAATTAAATAATAAGATAATTATTTGATGATTTAAGGATTAATGCTTATAAGGCTGATTTTAAGTTAATAAAAAAATAATCAATTTTATGCGGTGTTTAATTTGCAAATTAAATGGTTCGGACATGCTGCTTTTGAAATAATTTCAGATGAAGGGGTTAAAATATTAATTGATCCTTTTATAAGCAATAATCCTTCATGTACAACTCCTGTAGAAGAAATTGAAGCAGATTTTATATTAATAAGTCATGGGCATACTGATCACTTTGGAGATTCTATGGAAATAGCTAATAGGACAGGAGCTACTCTTGTTGGAAATCATGAAATTTCCCTATTTTTATCTAAACAAGGATTTGATACTATTGGAATGAATATTGGAGGTTCAATACAAATTCAAAATATTAAAGTCACCATGTTAGATGCTAAACATTCTGCAGGCATTGACTTTACAGAAGAACTTATTTCTGGTGGAAGTGCAAGTAGTTTTTTATTAACTTTAGAAAGTGGGAAAAAAATATTTCATAGTGGTGATACTGGTCTTTTTGGAGATATGGAAACAGTAATTGGGAATATTTACAAGCCAGATATAGCTTTACTTCCAATTGGAGATAAATTCACTATGGGTCCTTTTGAAGGAGCAATAGCTACAAAATGGATTTCTCCAAAAAAAGTTATTCCTATGCATTATAACACATTTCCTATCATAGAACAAAATACAGCTATTTTTTCTAATTTTATAGCTCAAATGACTCCGAATATAGAGGTTATTATTTTAAATCCTGGTGAAGTCTATAGTGAAAAATAGATACTTTTATTTATAAACTTTTTTAATATATAATATAAAATAAATATTTTATTGTAAAGATTATATTAGAACATAAATATTTCTTAAATTCATTGATTAGTTTAATAATTTAAATAATTAAACTAATTTTTATGTTTGGAGATAGCTATTTTATTATAAAGGATTTAAATACTATAAGGTTATTAGGACATTATCATTTGGTGATTAAATGGGACTTATTGATTTTTTTAAAAATTTATTTAAAAATAAGGAAAAGGTGAGCATTGGCTTGTATGGTCATCCTAATTCTGGTAAAACAACATTAGCTAATACAATAGCTAGTGATAGTTTTGGAAAAGATATTGGTTTATCCTCTAATGTTCCTCACGAAACAAGATCTGTATTAAAACAAGAAAAAGTGCTTATTAAAGAAGACGGGAAAGAACTTAGTTTTGATATAATTGATACTCCAGGAATAGCTACGAAAGTTGATTATAAAAATTTCTTAGAATACGGTTTGGAAGTGGATGAAGCTAAAGACAGGGCTAAAGAAGCAACAAAAGGTATCATTGAAGCTATAAAATGGTTAGATGATGTTAATGGTGTATTACTTGTTGTAGATGCTACTGACGATCCTTTAACTCAAACAAATATCACAATAATTGGTAATTTAGAAGCAAGAAATATTCCTTTTATTGTTGTAGCTAATAAAATTGATGATGCAACAGCTAATCCTGATAAAATTGTTTCGGTTTTCCCACAGCATACTGTTGTTCCTATTTCTGCACTAAAAAAGGATAATATAGGCGAGTTATATAAGGAAATGTTTAAAAAATTCAACTAATGGGGGTTTTAAAATAGAAAGATTAAAATTAGATTTTATATCTTCTGAAGCTCTTGAAGGTATATCAAGCATGGAAAAGATATATAAAATTATAGGTTTAGTTAAAGAAGGAAATCTTGTTGTTATGGAAGGAGGATTATCAACATCTGAGCAAACTGAACTTATAGAAACTACTATGAGAGAGATTGATGTTGAAGATGATGTTGAAAATTTTGTAGGAATAGATATTAACACATTAGATAAGAATTCTTCATCATTTCTTGGGTTTTTAAAGAAAAAAACTGTTATAACTGTTATAGGCCCTGCGGACGTAGTGAAAACAGTTGAAAAACAATCAAATTTCTTATCAATGGTAGCTGAATTTAGTAAAAAAGGATTATAGATAGTTACTCTCATTATTAATAAATTATTTATATATTAAATCTTTAAAAATAAAGAATAGCCCCATCCTATTGGTGATTATTTGAATATATGTAATAAATGTGGTATTGAATTAGAAGGTGAAGATTTAATCAATGGATGTCCTAAATGTGGAAGTAAACTCTTCAAATTTGTGAATACAAATACAAACAAAAAAGATTTAAAAAACCAAAAATCAAAAGATTATCGCAGTGGAAATAAATTATCTAAAGACTCTATTGAAAGTGTTAGGGTAGAAGATAAAGGTGTTTACATCTTAAACCTTAATCATTTATTAGCTGGAGAAAATAATGTATATTCTGATAATGAAGGTAATTATGCTATTGATATAAATTCTCTGCTAAAAAGAAGTACAAAAGATAAACAAAAAGATGATGACTCTAATAAGTAGACAAGATACTTATAATAACCTTAATAAAGCTCTAAAAAAATCTTTAATAAAGTTCTAAAAACTACAATTTTTTAAATATTATACAATCTTTGATTATTCAATTATAGAAAAACTTTTACTTTATAAAAATTTTTTATTTAAATACATATTATATTATTGAAAAATTACATCAAATGATAGTTTTCATGATTTTATAAAAACTTTTAAAAATCCTTTAATTTAAATTTAAAGAATATTCATAAATATTAAATGTTTTCAAAATTAAATCATCTCTAGCAAGCCTTTGCTAATAGACTATATGTATCAAATAGCTATTTATTTTTTAATTTAAATTTACTCTTCAATAATCTCACATTTGCCAGATGGTAGAACTCTAACAATATCATCTAAGGATATAATATTATCTTTGTTAATTTCATGTAAAATTTTCTTAGCTATAGCTTCTTTTTTCACGTAACCTGGTTTCACTATCATATACTTGTCAGTATATTTTTTTACAGCGTCAACTGGACCTGCCATAACTCTTTTTCCTTCAAAATCAACAATACCAATAGCTATTTTTAAGATAGCTCCTCTTATGAAATTTCGATGCCCTCTAATTATAAAAGATCCTTTAGCTACAAATTCACCAGATTCTGGTGTCTTTGAAACTTGTTCGCTTTTCACCCAAAAAACGTCTTGTGTTCCATAACCTTTTGACCAAGCACTTGAAAAAGAAGCTGCAAAGACAGCAGATTCTTTAAGAGTATTATCACTAAATTCTTTATTTTCACCTTTTATAGCTACTGATGATGCACCATGGATATCACTATGCATATAAATGTCATTGTTATCTAAATATTTCTTCACAACTGCTTCATTAGTGTTTGCATCTCGTCCACCAACTACTAAGTTTCCATCTGAGGATAGAAACCAACGAAGTTTTTCAAACCATTTTAATTCTTTTTTAACTCTTTTTTGAGGAACCATTATATTTTCCATAGCTATTTCTTTTTTCTCTTCCATTTCTTTAAGTTGTTTTTTAGTTTTTTCAATAGCTATATTTGCTCCCACGGTTTTTCGTTTTGCTTTCTTTCCTTTTTCATAAAAACTTTGAGCATTTTCAGGAAGTGATATTTTAGAATCAATAGCTATTTTTTCACCTTCAATATCTAAAATTAGATTACCTAACTTATCCATAGATTCAACAACTTGAACTTCTTTCATTCCATTTTTTTTAGCTTCACTTAATGTTTTAGATATTTCCATCCAAGAGTATTCCTTTGATCTAGCATCATGGACTACTTTCAGTAAACTTTCAATTTCTAAGTAATGAGTATACAATAGATCTCCTTTTTTTTTAGAAATTTTTATAGTTTTTTTAAATCCTTCTAATGTTTCTTTCTGAATTTTTAATCTTTTTGAATATTTTCCGACCTTTTTTTTCCAAGTAGCTTCTTGGATTTCTCGAATATCATTTTTAACTCTTTTTGAATAAAATTCATCAGCTGCTTCATTAAAATTATCAAAATATCTATGTTTGTAATCTTTGTATAATTCTAATTCTATAGGAAAAAGATTTTCTTTTCCATTAGAAATAATATTTGGTTTAAATTTATTTTCTTTTAAAGGTGTAAATATTTCTAAAAAACTATCATATATTTTATTTATTTGATAGTCATTTAATTCATTAGCTGGTATTTTTTTATCAATTTTTGATCTTAAAACTATTTCTTCAGAATATGTTCCTCCTAATCCATTTTTAGCTAATGTTCGAATTAAATCATCTTCTGAATTCTTAAATAATTCTGATAAATCTTTTTTTTCAATGTTCAATGGATTAATTCCTTTTTTTGGAGGAAATAAATACTTTTTTTTAGAGCTAATGTCTCTGTCACTCCACTTCTTCCTCTTTAATGGAAGAATTATTTCTTCTTTTTCATTAAGTAATATAATATTTCCTTTAGAAAATAGCTCTATTATCAAAGTATAGCTTTGATCTTTTTTTATTTTTATTTCAACAACTCGATCAAAGTAGTGCTGTTTTATAAAAACAACATTTGCTCCTTTTAAATGTTTTCTAAGGAGCATTGGAAATGATGGTGGAATTTTTGGGTTTAAAAGAGGATATTGAGTTTTGTGCATTCTAACACCAGCTTGAAATACTACATCAACTCTTCCAACTCCTTTAACATGAAATCGTATAATTACAGTATCTTTTCCTGGTTGAAATGATTTATCAACTCTCGCTCCTTCTAACAGGTCATGTAATTCCTGAGATATAGTAAAAATATCTACATTTGACATTGTTTTCATAAAAAAACCTTTAATAAACTTATTTTTTCATTTTTATTTTAATAGCTACTGTCTTTACTAGTTTAATCTAGCTACCATTTTTTTACTACTTGAATATTGCTGTTACTAACTATTTTTTAATGTAATTTGAGACATTTTTGACTAATGCTCATATTTGAATATTACGCTAGTTAGTAGTTTTTTTTTAATTGTTGAAATTTTTTCTAATTAAATCATAATTTATTAAGTTTAAATAGTATATTGATTTAATATATTAAGCATAAATTAAAATAAGTTATTATAAATAATTTATAATAATATCATTTTAATAATAAAAAAATTATTCACATATTATAGTTTATATTATAAATAATATTAATTGAATAGCTATTGAATTAGATTAAAGTAAAATAATTTAAAGTTAAAATCAAGCTTATTATTAATAAATTACAAATAGCTATTTTATGGAGGAATTCAATGGATAATGCTGTTAAAATCACATCAGTACATATTGTAGCTGCTTTAATTGCAGGATATTTATCATCTCTTTTTACACTTGGGCAAATACCAGGATTAGGGTCTAATGATGTTCTAGCTGCTGCTGTTGGTCTAGCTATACTTTATATTGTTGGCCAACTTTGTGATAAATTATTTGGAAAACAAGAAGGATTTTCAAAATGGCTTTGGAATGGAATTGTTCCATTTGCCTTTGTTTGGTTTGTATTCTGGACAATCATAACTAATTATTCTGGAATCCTTTACTAAATTATTTTTTATTATTTTCAATAACCTTTCTTTTTTTGATATATCCAATCAATTTTTTCTTAATATTTGCTAAGTAGCCTTTTATTTAGTCACTATCTTTTCTAATATTTGCTAAACATCCTTTTATTACTTTTTTTTAAATTGCAGGTAAATAAAATATCCAAATAAAAACAAATAAAATAGCTAAAATAAAAATTATTGGAGCCATTATTTTACTAACAGCTACAATTGAGCTAATTGTAGATATTAATTCTGTAGAGTTATTTGGTCCAAAAGTTTTAAGTCCTTCTATTCTATTAACAGTTGCTCCTGCTTCAACACTTTCCAAATCATCAATAGCTTCATTTATAAGTTTCCTTATGTGTTGTATTATTTCATCCTGTTTACTAATACCTACTGGATTGTATCCATTTGATAATGTATTTACAGAATGAGTGTCAGTTGTCATAACTTCTAATTCATCAATAGCTAAATCATCTACTTCTTTAAATATTCGTTCTCTAAATCCTATTTTCATATTATTCGAATCTAAGAGAATGTAGGCTGTTTTTTGACCTTCGACTTCAATCATCATTACTTTTATTCCACTATCCCCAATACCATGAGATTTATTTAAATTTTCAAGTGTTGTATTTTCACTACATCCTACTTTTATCCCAGTATTCTGTTTTAAACATTCAATTTTATCTATAGTATCTAATAGTTGGAAAACTTCAGGATTTCCAGGAAGTACTCTACCTTTTTCCTCACTAAATGAATTATGACAATCTACTACAATGCTATTTTTAACATTACAATGGTTTTTACTTTGACTCATTACTGATAGACCAACACCAAACTCAATATCATCACTTCCATATGGTGCGAAAGTGTTCAATAGTATTAAATTATCATTAAAAAATTGAACTCCAATTTTAGCATTCTTTTGTGAATATCTAACAAATTTACTTGCTTTTTCACTATAGTTTAAGTTTTCAAGTCCTTTTTTCACTGAAATTTCTATTTTTTTAAGTTCATTTGTTGAAACTGGATTGAAATCATGAGTTGATGGACCATGAGCAACCATTGTAAAGTTATTGAAACTATTTCCCAATATTGTTGGCATATTTGATCCTCCAACACTTCCAATTGGTCCAGGATGAACACAAGGACTTAAAAATAATGCTTTAATTCCATTTTTTGTTTTAAAACTTAAAATTCCAACGAGAGTGTCAATGGGTTCTCCAATTTCTTCAAATATAGTTTCAAGAGAATCAGTTCCTTCATTGAGATGGGAAATAAATAGGCTTACAAGGTCTAAAAGCCCAATACCTAAATTTTTACGCAGTGGAGATTCAATTACTTTAATAAATGAGTATATAGCTAAAAGTAATACTATACTGGCTACTATGATTTTTATAAGTAAAGAAGCTATTCCAAACTTAAAAATATTTTCAACATTCCCAAGGAAAAGTGTAACAATTAACATAGCTAAAACTATCATAGGCTGGAAAGAAGATATGAATGATGATTTAACAAATCCTAACTTTGAAGTACTCCATAGAACGAATATAGTAAAAGCAAAAATCAAAACACAGCCAAATAAGATGGAATTTATTAATAGATCCATGTTAAATATAGCAGAAATTATTGATCCAATTATTGTAATTAAAATAAGAATTATCATTGAAATTAATGATAAAAGCATTGAATGCTTCATTTTTAAATTTATTCCTTTCATTGAACTAATCCATTGTTGTGAAATAATTCCACTCATTATTGAACTAATCCCGAACACTCCAAAACCAAAAGCTCCTCCATATAATATATCTTCTATTAAGTTAAGATCAGTCATGGAATGGATTAAGAATATCATAACTCCTGCTAGAAAGCTAATAAAAATCATACTGAATATTAAGGTTCTAGCTTTAGGAAATGTTCTTATATATTTAGATAATCTTGCTACATTACTCATACTTGACATATTTAGCTCCTGAAATGTCAAAACTTGATATTGATTAATTATAATAAATTATTTATCATGAAATAGCTATATTTTTGAATTAATGATATTTTAATTGTTTTTACAACTTATTTTAATATTTGATATTCTATTATTAATTTTTAGTTATTTATTTTAAAGATTTTTTTTATTATTTAGTATTTTTTTATTAATTTTTAGTTATTTATTTTAAAGATTTTTATCATTAATTAATAATTTTACCATTAAAACAAATTTATTATTAATTTTTTCATTTATTGAGTCTAAATTTTCATATAATTATTTAATTTTTAATAATATAAATTGTATGGTATGTAAATAATATTGATTTTAGTTTTAATTAGTAAAATATTTATAATAATTACTACATTAATATAATTATAAGACATTTAATATTTCATTAGTATATGCTTAGAGTTTTATAAGTATATTTTTAGTTTTTTAGATTATGTTTAAAGTTTTATCAGTTATATTTATTATTTAACTCTTTATTAGCTATTTTCATAGCATTAATTTGATTCATTTTTCAATTTTAAGTTTTTTTATATTTGAATATAGGTGGTCATATGAAAAAAATTAAGACTCCTGTTGTTTCAGAGGAAATTAAGAAATTAAAGGCAGGAGATATTGTTAATATTTCTGGAATTATTTTAACTGCAAGAGATCAAGCACATCAACGAATAATTGAAAAAGGAGCTCCTTGTGATTTAAATGGTGGAGTTATTTTTCATGCAGGACCTATAATAAAAGAAAACAATGATTCAAGTTCTTCTAATTCAAAATTTAACATGGTAGCTATTGGTCCAACCACAAGTACGAGAATGAATCCATATGCTTCTGATGTGATTAAAATGGGAACAAAAATAATCATTGGTAAGGGTGGAATGGATGGTTCAGTATCCTATGCTTTAAAAAAAGAAGGAGCAGTCTATTTAGCAGCTGTTGGTGGATGTGCTGCATTATATGTTGATTCAATAGAAAAAATAAACAATGTTCATTGGCTTGATTTAGGAATCCCAGAAGCTATTTGGGAATTGAAAGTAGACGATTTCGGTCCATTGATTGTAGCTATGGATTCTCATGGTAACAGTCTGTTTAAATAGCTAAATAATGAGTATATAATTTATATTTTTAAAAATTCATTTCAGTGAAGTTTTATACAGTATCACTAATTTTAAAAGATTTTCCATGGCCTGTGTAAATTATAGAAACATTTGAATTTTTAATAAAATCTACACTTTTTAACATTTCCTCTCTATTTTCAAATATGCTTGCAGGAGATGGTGAAAAATGATTCATCATTGCATCTCCAACAATAAACTTTTCATTATCTACTTTTAAGCCCATAGATCCTTTTGTATGACCTGGAAGAGAATGAACTATTCCATCGATTCCTTCAATCCCATATTTTTCAAGAGAATCTTCATCCTCAATGAAAAAATCAACATTAAATCTTTTTAATTTATTAAACTTATTCATAATTTTAGTAGTGCTTATTAAAATTCTTCCAAAAAAACTATAATGATGCAATTTAGGTTCAAAATTTTCCCTAATCATGGGATAATCTAATTTGCTCATGGCAATAGGCACCTTTAACTTTTTTGATAAGTATTCTGCATTTGCAACATGATCAACATGACCATGAGTTAAAAATATTAGAGCAATATTTTCATTTTTAATAGAATTATAAATAGAATTTTTATCAAAGCCAATACCTGTATCCACCAAAATGGAATTATCCTCTTCTTTTATTAAGTAAGATTTAGCTATATTGCCTAAACTTATTATTTTTGCCATCTAATTCCTCAAAATTGTGAATTTAATTATTAACACCTAAAAATTAAACATACTAGTTTTTTAATTTTTAATACTATTGACAAATACGTCTTCTTTTCCATCTAATTTAGAACCAGTGTCATGTTTATCAATAAACATTATAGTTATATGCTCTTTTCCTGTTATTTTTCCAATATCTTGCAATGTTTTTTCACAAATAGATTTACAAGTACTTATAAAGTAAATATCATTGAATTTATCCTTATTTTTAGTGATATATGTTAATATGGGTGTTGACATTGTATCTGCTCACACTGGACTAGCTATTATTATTAAATCGTATTTAGATGGATCATTTTCAATAGGTTCTATTTTAATAATTGATGATATCATTACATCTCTACCAGATTTAATATAATTAATGATTCCATCTCTTTTTTTAGTATCTTTTATTTCTTCTATAGTACAAGTTAATCTTTTTGCTATGAGTTTAGCAGTTTTCTTTGTAGTTCCAGTTCTTGAATAATATGCAAATAAAATATTCATAGTTTATTCCTATTAATTAGTTCATGGAACAGCCCATTTTTGTAAATCTTTATTCACTTGAAATTGGTATAAACCTCATATATATCAACTTTATGATATATCTAATAATTGACTATTTTTGTATATAAAAGTTTCTATGTAAATTTTTCATGATTGATGTATATTTTGTAAAATCAATTTATTAAAAGGAGAATTATTTTGGAATTTAATGATTTTTTATTATATTTATTATATTAAGTATTTTTTTAAAAGAATCATCTTAAATACGAAGTTTTTCCCGAAATTTAGATAAATAATTTATGATAATTATTTATACTTAAAAATAAAAATTATCATGAAATCATTTAGAAAATAAGAGGATATAATAAGAATAAAAAATTAGTATTAAAATATAATATATAAATACTGTTAATTTAGAATTAAAATAAATAATAATAATTTTTTTAATTTAATTTAAAGAAGTTTTCAATAATATACATGTCTATTGGGCATCCTTCCCACATCAAGAATATTAGTTTTCCGTTATGTTCAATACAAGCTATTGTTACATTAGATCCTATACTTTGAGATTTGAAATTTTCCCCTGTGTTTATTATTGTAACATTTGTTCCATTTACTTCTATAACTTCTATAGTAATATTTAATCCTGATTGATTATTTTCATAATCAAGACTATCAGCTATACTAGAATCCCCTATATTTGATATTTCTAACCAAAATGATTCATAGCTACCATTTGTTTCCTTCATTGTTACTATTTGGCTATTGTTTATAGGTCCTTTTTCCCAAGGTGCTTGATGTTCATAGTCTGTGTGATAATTTTTCCCACCATAATAGCTATCGAAGTAGTCTCCATTTCTGTACTTTTCTGCACAATCATTTTTTACAAAAAAATTTAACCCTCCTAACTTTATTAAAGCATACCCTTCTTTTGGAGCGATGCTGTTTTCTGATGTCATGTTATTATTATCAGTATTATTAATTGGTTTTAAAATGCTGTTAGCTACTGGTTCTGTTGAGTTTGTGATTGTATATAATATAGTTCCAGTAGCTATTCCTATAACAAACAATATCATAATCATTGCAAATATTTTGCTTTTATCATTGTTTTCATTATATTTTACCTTTTTTTTATCTTTTTCTTTCGAGGGTATTGGCATATTTTCACCTAAACTAAAAATTAACATCCATTTGAATTAAATATTAATTTTAAGAAACTTAATTGTTCATTTATCTATTAATTTAGTTTAAAGAAACTTTCAATAACATACATATCAATTGTATTTCCAGCCCATCCTAATTCAACACCTTTATTTTTCACTTTAAAGTAAACAAAAGTAAATTCTTTATTATCTACACTTTGATCACTATATTTTTTAATATTTATCACCCTAACTTTGTTTCCATTTACAGTAATATTTTTACTTTTAGCTATCTGATTATCATAATTTCCCGGGTCTTTTGGTTGAAGAAATTTAGATATTTCTATTCTAAACTTATTATCTCTAGTGTAAAATTGGGCGAAATCAGTATAATCGACAAAATCTACGGATTTTCCGTTTGTAAGCTCAAAATACTCATCCATTCCATCATAATCTGTGTCATCAGTAACATGTACAAAGCTTGTATATTCTGCTTTTACATAACATTTTAATCCATGTATTGTTATAAGGGCATACTCTTCTTTAGGAACAATTTCATTGCTTGTGTTGTTGTCACTAATTTTTGAAGAGGGTATGTTATCAGTAGCAGTTTTTGAACTATTTTTTAACATAGTATGCCCAATAACTCCAGATCCTGCAACCCCAATCAACAAAATAATCATGGTTGCTAAAAACAAATGATTTTTTTTAAGCCTATTTTTCTCATTTTCCCCATTGTTTCCTTTATTTTCTTTTTTCATTTCATTAAACTCCTTTGATATTTTTAAAATCATGTTTTAGTTTATGAAATTATTTATTTACAAATCATTCCTTTTTTTTAAAGTTATTAGTATTAAATTTTTATTTCTTAAATGAATAATAGCTAAATATGATTTTAAACAACTAAGAATATATTTTTTAAATAATTTTATTATAGTGAAAATTTTGTTATTTTAATAAATATTTCAATAATTTTAATAAAGATATAATAAACTTTTTAGAATTCATATTATAAATATTTATAATGTTTCTAAAGATTTATATATGATAGTTGATTAAATTACTACTGATTATAATTATTAACTATCTTAATTAAAAATAGACTTTTAAAATACATTAATTTAAAAATTGTAGAAAAAAGGATTAAAATTCAGTAAAATATAGAATAAATATTTAATTTAACATAAATTATGTAGATTATATAATCTTCATTACAATCAAAATATTTTTAAGATTTATCTAAAATTTTTTAGTAAATTTTTGAACTTAATTTATTAAATGTGTTTGAAAATTTATTTTGAAATTTGAATTTAGTTTGTAAATGTGTTTAGAAATTTAATAGGATATTTGAATTTAGTTTGTAAATGTGTTTAGAAATTTAATAGGATAATAGCTAATTCATTTTCATGTTTTGCAAATCGAGTATATAATTTAAATATTTATGGTGATAAAATTTAAAATGAGTTATAGAACTTGTTATTAATATAATAATTATAACTATTAGCAATGATTTGTACAATATAAAGATTTAAAACAATTAAATGAACAATATTTGAATGATATATAATATATTCTATTTGTGTATGGTGATATAATGTCTGGAGATCTTACAGAACTAGCTGAAAAAAAACTTAAGTCTAGGATAAGGAAATTTAAAAAAATTTTGAAAGATGAAAGTGAAAAAGAAAAGTTTTTTGATCAATTAGGCGCATCTGTCGAAATATTTTTACCAAGTAAAAATCCTGAAGAGTCAGCTGATAGTATAATATTTTATACAACTGCTGAAGGTAAAATCATCGATGCTGAATACTCTTATCATGAAGGAGAGGAAAATTTCACTTCAATACCTTTATCTGACAAAAATTTAGATGTTTTAGCCGAAGTTTTTAAATCTAACTTTAAATTAGAATAATTTAGTCTTAATTAATTTTTAACTGAAATATTAGTTTTTTTTTATTGAAATATTTCATTTTTTTTATTATTTAATTTGCTTGTTTCATAATTTATTAATTTTATTAATGTAGATTTTTTTAGCTATTTTTTCCTACTTTTATTAATGTAGATTTTTTTAGCTATTTTATAATAATTATATAGGTAAAATTTATTAATCTTCTAATTAATATCATAAATTATAGACTTATTAGCTATTTAAGGAATTAAATAAGATGCTTATTGAAAATTCATTGGATGAGGTAAAAAAGAGAGAAACTTCTTTAAAAATTATTAAATCTATTATTAATAATTATGGGAGAAATGATTTATATGATTTAACAGGGCTTTCTGGAGGATTTTTAGCTACAGCCAATGATTTAAATCTTTTAGAAACCTATGTTGGTCCAGCTATTTTTGAAGAAAAATTGCAAGATTTAGGAAAAGTCCATCTTGGTGGAAAAAAGATTTTTCCAGTTAATAGAACTAGTTCTGGAATATTAGCTACAATATTAGCATTAGTTCCAAAGCATAGCTGTGTTATACATTTTTTACCTGAACTTCCATCTCATCCTTCTATTCCAAGAAGTTGTAAATTGAAAAATGCAAATTATATTGAATTTGATGATATATCAAAGTTTCATATTCCAAAAAACACTTCTCTTATTATTATAACTGGAGCTACTATGGATCACAAGGTTATTGATGAAGAAATATTTGAAAAAATAATAGCTATAGCTACAGATGAAAAAATTCCTGTTTTAGTAGATGATGCTTCTGGAGCAAGACTTAGAACAGCTATTTATAATCAAAAGAAAGCTACAGAGCTTGGAGCTGATCTTGTTATAACAAGTACAGATAAGCTAATGATGGGTCCTCGTGGGGGTTTGATGGCTGGAAAAACTGATTTAATAGATGAAATAAAATCTCATGCTAATAAATTTGGATTAGAAGCCCAACCCCCAGCAATTGTTGCTATGGTTAAAGGATTAGAAGTATATAATAAAGAGGATTTATTAAATTCTATTGAAAAAAAGAAAAAATTGATTGAATTACTAAAAAATGATTTTAGAATGTTTGAAGAAAGTCCAACAGGAGTTATGTTTTCAGAAATATCTTTAAAAAAAGAAATAGCTAATCATAAGATAGATACAACTTTTTCACCTAAAGATCTTTGCTTTTTATGGGCAATGATTTTATTAAAAGAAGAACATATAATAACAATCCCAGCAGTAGCTATGCCTGGAGCTTCAGCTACTGTGAGATTTGACCTATCTTCAAATGATGCTTGTAAATTGGACATAGCTACTTTACATAAGAAAATAAAGAATTCTTTTCAAGTTCTTTTAAAAGTAGCTACTAATGAGGAAATAGCTACTGATATTATATTTAATTATAAATAAATCTATTTAATTATAAATAAATTTCCCGATTATTTTTTGTGTTTATTTTTTTATTATACATTCTCCAGATATGATTTTCTTTAGATTACCATTACTTTCTTCTAAAATAAGTGCTCCTTCATTGTTAATTCCTACAGCATATCCTTTTAAGAATTTTCCAAGAGGTTGCTTTATTTCAACATAGCTACCAATAGTTTGAGACATTCTTCTCCAATCATACAATATGTCTTCAAATTTTTCTTCTTTGAATAAACCATAAACTGTTTCAAATTCATTTAAAAATTTTAAAATTAGCTCTGTTTCTGTTATTTTTGTTTTTAATTCGTTTTTAAGTGTGGTTGAATCTTTTTGCAATTCTTCTGGAAGTATATCAATATTTAAATTGCTATCAATTCCAATACCTACAACAACATAATCAACAGTATTAAATTTCGCATTAGATTCTGTAAGAATTCCAGAAACCTTTTTATCATTGATTAAAATGTCATTAGGCCATTTAATTCGTGCATCAGCACCAATGTTTCTGAGAGTATTAGCTACTGCCACACCAGTAGCTAATGTTATAAGAGGAGCTTTTGATGGAGAAATGTCTGGTCTTAAAATGAGTGAAAGCCATACTCCTCCAGTTGGGGATTCCCATTTTTTCCCATGTCTTCCTTTTCCCTTTGTTTGAACCTCAGAAATTACAACAGTCCCTTCCTCGCTTCCAGATTCTGCTAAAAATTTAGCTACTGTGTTTGTTGACTCTACTTCATCAAAACAAAGTATTTCATGCCCAATATATTTTGTTTTTAGAAAATTTTCAATTTTTTTAGTGTTAATATATTCAGTTGTTTCTAGACCAATTTCTTTAATAGCTTCTGCCATTTCTTTTTCATCTATCTTTAATATTTCATCTAAGCTTTTTTCAGAAAAATCTTCTCTATTTTTTGATAAAAGTCTTGACATCTTTTTTTTCATAAAATCCCTTATTAATTTATAGAATTAAGTAATAATATAATATAAAAAAATATTTGTAATATTTTAATGAATTGTTTGATTATTTTTTTATTTATTAAATTCTTTTTATATTAAATTAGATAATTAAAAAAATAATATTTTTGAAAATGATTTTTTTGTTAGTTGAATATTTTTTCTTTCACTTTTTAATTTGTTGATTTTTAGCAGTAGTTAAATATGATCCAACTGCAGTTGAAATTGCAGCTATTTTTTTTCCAGGCATAAATGTGGATTTCATCCGATTTACTTGTTCGACATCTTCTTTAATAACTTGTTCCATTTCATCATCAATTCCTTTTTTAAAGTCATCTACAAAATGAGTATGTAAATTAGCTTTGATAAAATTAGGATTTCTCATAATAGCTTTGTGGAAAGGAATAGTTGTTTTAACTCCTAAAATAATGTATTCACTAAGAGCTCTTTTCATCCTAGCAATAGCTTCACTCCTATTTGTTCCCCAAGTAACCAATTTAGATATCATTGAATCATAAAATGTAGGTATAGTATAATTCATATAAACTCCACTATCAAGTCTTACACCAGGTCCTCCTGGAGATCTATATCCTGTAATTTTTCCTGGGTTTGGAGCAAAATCAGCTAATGGATTTTCAGCATTTATCCTACATTCAATTGCATGCCCATTCACTTTTACATCTTTTTGGCTGAATGATAGTTCCTCTCCAGAAGCTATTTTTAATTGTTCTTTAACTAAATCAATGCTAGTAATTGCTTCTGTTATAGGATGTTCTACCTGAATACGAGTATTCATTTCTAAAAAGTAATAATTTTCCCCACTATAAAGGAATTCAACAGTTGCTGCACTTGTGTAATCAATATACTCTGCAGCTTTAATAGCACTATTTCCCATTTCCACGCGAAGTTTTTCAGTCATAATAGGAGAAGGTGCCTCTTCAATTAGTTTTTGATGTCTTCTTTGTATAGAACATTCCCTATCAGCTGCATGTATTGTATTTCCATGTTCATCAGCTAATATTTGAAATTCAATATGACGTGGTTTTTCAAGATATTTTTCAATAAATACTGTAGGATTTCCAAAGTTGGTGGAAGCTACAGATTGGGTAGATTCAACAGCTCGTACTAGTTCATCTTCTTCATAAACAGTACGCATTCCTATTCCTCCACCGCCAGCTGTTGCTTTAACTATCACAGGATAGCCAATAGATTCTGCTATTTTCACTGCTTCATCAATCTTACTTATTCCTTTATCTGTTCCTTCTATAACTGGAACTCCAGCTTTTCTCATTAGTTTTTTAGAAGTGATTTTATCTCCCATAGCTTCTATAACTTTACCAGATGGACCAATTAATATAATTCCATTTTTTTCACATTCTTTTCCTAAATTTGAATTTTCAGCTAAAAAACCATAACCTGGGTGAATAGCTTCAGCACCAGATTCAATAGCTATGTTTATTATTTTTTCTATGTTTAGATAACTTCGTGAAGGGGAAGGATTACCTAAAGCATAGCTTTCATTAGCATAATTTGTATAAAGAGAAGTTTTATCAGCATCAGAGTAAATTGCAACACTTTTCACATCTAATTCCCGACAAGCTCTCATTATTCGTATAGCTATTTCTCCCCTATTAGCAATTAATATTTTATCAAACATTTAGAATCTCTCTTAATATTTTTTTTAAAGTATAAAATTCTATATTAAAAAAATTTAATTATTTTCCATCATTGATTTTTATTATAAGAGTTTACATGATTTTTATCATTATTTTAATAGATTTCTTTGATATAATTTATAAATATATTATTATAAATAATTATTTAATATTTCAAATTAATAAAAAAATTATTAGCTATTTTCCAATATAATATAATAATCATAATTATCTAGATTAATAATAAAATATTATCATATTGCAATTTGACTACTAGTTATTTGCCAATTATAGCCAATTATAACCTAGATTTTTTATTTATAATCTAACTTTTTATTAATAAAATAAAAAAATTTCAATATTCTGTGTTTAAATGAAAATATCAAAAAAAAGACATCTAGAAATAACTATTGAATCCATTCCAAAACATTTTAATCCAAAAGTTAAATGGGAACAATATTCTACCTCAGCAAAGATAGCTGCTGATCTTGTTTGGAATGCAAATAGTTTAGGGGATATATTTAACAAAACCATTTTAGATTTAGGATGTGGAACTGGGGTTTTCACTTTATCCCCACTTATGATTGGAGCAAAAATAGCTGTTGGGATAGATATTGATAAAGAAGCAATAACTACTGCTGAAAATACTGCAAAAAATATGAAAATAGCTAATTCTCATTTTTTCCCCTATGATGTCTATGATATTAAAGATATAACTAAAGATGTTTTATTAAAAAATAATTTAGTTATTGGTTGTGATTTAAAATTTGACACAGTATTTACAAATCCTCCTTTTGGTTCACAATACCAATCAAAAAAAGGAGCGGATAGAATATTCATGGAATTAGCTATAAAATCAGCTGATGTTTCTTATTCTTTTCACATGGCTGAAACAAGAGATTTCATCACAGATTTCTATGAAAATTTAGGTGGAAAAATTACTCATGAATTTTTTTATAATTTTCCACTAAATCATAACTATGATTTTCACACAAAAGAATCAAAGAGTATTGAAGTAATTGTGTTAAGAGTAGAAAATATGGGATTTTAAATATTTAAGAACTGTTATTTTATTATTAATAATTATAACTCTATTATTTTTAGGTTTTTCAAATTATTAATCTATTTGTATTTTAATTTGCATTTTTAAGAATTTTTTGATTAATAAATAATTTTTTAATCTTTCTTGTTATATTTATCTTTCTTTTTTAACTTGAAAAACTAAAGTTTTTTAAATAAAATCAATATTTATAAATTATTTAAAGAGATTTTATAGAAAATAGCTTTATTAATATTTTAAAAATTTTGAATAATGTAATACTTTATTATAAAAATTATTTTTTGAAAGCTATTTTAAGCAATAAGTTTAAATACTTTTTTTAATATACCATTATAGCGTATATTCTAATTGAGTATAAAATAGTAGCTGAGCTACCAGTATTATATTGAATATAATACTGAGTTTGTAGATTTCCTTAGTGATAGCTATGGCAAAATTATAATCAAAATATTTATATATACATTGTAATAAATATTGATAAATGCATAAAAAACAGGTTTCTATATTTATACCAGATTCATATCTTGCAGAAACTAGTGACTTAAAATTGAAAACTTCAAAAGTTGGACTTATTGGAAGAACATTAGCTGTATTTAGAGTGGATCAGGTAGTAATATATAAAGACCTTTCTGATGATAATGGTAAAGGGAGAAATGACGCTGATTTCATTGGTAATATTCTTTCTTACATGAATACTCCTCAATATTTAAGGAAAAAAGCATTTCCAATCATGCATGATCTAAAACATGTTGGAATTCTTCCACCACTAAGAACTCCTTATCATCCTACAGATGTAAATCCAAAAGTAGGAGATTTTAGGCAAGGATTTACTATTAAAAGAAATAAAAAAGGTACTTTTGTCGATATCGGCATGGAAAGCCTTGTTTTTTGCAAAGAACAACTTAGTGTTAATAAAATATATAGCTTTAAAATTACTAAGTTAGCTAAAGAGGTAATAGTCACACCTGATGAACCAGATGACGTTTACTGGGGATATAAGACATTATCTACTCATAAAAGTCTTAAAAATAGCTTAAAATTAGTTAATCCCGACCTTGTTATTTCAACAACAAGATATGCTAATACAATAAATTCTATTTTTAATGAATTAAAATCTAAGATAGAAAAATCTAAAAATATTGCTATCTTATTCGGTAGTCCTTACTCAGGATTAAATAACGAAGAATTGGATACTTTTTCGTCATGGGAATTAGTTAAGGTAAATACGATTCCTTATCAAGGTACTGAGACTATAAGGACCGAAGAAGCAGTTATTTCATCTCTATCTATATTTAATTTATTATGGTTATAAATAAATTGTAGTTTATCTTATTAATGTTCTATGATTTGTTATAATCTATATAAATAGCTAAAAATAGCTATTACTGATTTATTGAATATAAATAGCTAGATAAAAATAATTTTAGATTTAAACATTTGATTTAACTGATTAAATAATTATTAATCCATTAAATCATGACTTATTTAGTACTTGTATGATACTTGATTGAAAATGCTTTGAGCCTTTATCTCATTATCCATCAAGTATAGTTATATTATGTTTATGATAGATTATCTATAGCTACTTTTAGATATAGATTATTTATCGATTAATAAGTAAAAATAAATCTTCACATTTATATTATATTGAATAATTTATTGTATGCTTGTTTAGTTTAAAATGCTTTAATAATAGAATAGATTATTCGAAATATTAATTAAAATCACTAAAATAAAAAATTCCATAATTATATAAATAATATTTTATCAATGGATTATATTTTTGAAATATATTATTTAATGGTTTAAATATTATTGATTGAATTAAACTAATTAATTAAGGAAAATTCTAAGTATAAGGAGGTTAAATTAAATGGTAAGGCATCACCAGCCAAGAAAAGGATCAGTTGCATTTAGTCCTAGAAAAAGGGCTGCTAAAGAAACCCCAAGAGTTAGGTCATGGCCATCAGATGATGAACCAAAATTACTGGGACTTGCTGGGTATAAAGTAGGCATGACGCATACCTTAGTTGTGGACAATGACAAAAACTCTCCAACTAATGGAATGGAGATATTTGTTCCTGTAACTGTATTAGAAGTCCCCCCTGTTGTTGTGATGGGTATTAGGGCGTATGAAAAAACTACTGATGGACTTAAAGTCATAACTGAGGTTATTGCAGATAATTTAGATAAAGAACTTTCAAGGAAAATTTCACTTCCTAAAGAATATGATAAATCTAAAGCTACTCAAAAAATTCAAAAAACTTTAAAAGATACAGAAGATATTAAAGTTTTAGTTCATACTAATCCAAAACTTGCATCTGTTCCAAAGAAAAAACCTGAAATATTTGAATGTGGTATAGGTGGAAAAAATGTGGAAGAAAAATTAAATACCTCTATTGAACTATTAGGTAGAGAGGTCAAAGCTAATGAAATATTTTCTGATGGTCAATTTGTTGATTCTATTGGAATTACAAAAGGAAAAGGATTCCAAGGGCCTGTTAAAAGATGGGGCATTAGAGTCCAATATGGTAAGGCCGCAAGAAGTAGTAAAAAAAGACATATTGGATCTTTGGGACCATGGACTCCTTCAAGAACTATGTGGACTGTTCCTCAGGCAGGACAAATGGGCTACCACAAAAGAACAGAGTATAATAAGAAAATTTTAAAAATTGGAGATACAAGTGAAGTTGACCAGATTAACCCAGATGGGGGATTCATTAAATATGGATTAGTTAAAAATGATTATATATTAGTGAAAGGCTCCTTGCAAGGTCCAAGTAAAAGATTAATTATACTTAGAAAACCTATGAGGGCAAATAAAAAATCCAACGATGCACCTCAAATAAACTATATAAGCACTAAATCTAAACAAGGTGTTTAATAATCAGTATTTTTCTTAAGAGTGGTTGAGATGAAAGTTAATGTTTATTCAAAAGAAGGGGAAGTTAAAGAGGAAATTGAGCTCCCTATTATTTTTAATGAAGTTTACAGACCTGACTTGATAAAAAGAGCAGTAATTTCTTCACAAACAGCAAGAATACAACCTTGGGGAACTGATCCGATGGCAGGAAAAAGGACTTCTGCAGAATCTTGGGGTTCTGGTAGGGGAGTAGCTATGGTTCCAAGAATTAAAAGTGGCTCAAAAGCTGCATTTATTCCACAAGCTATTGGTGGTAGAAGAGCACATCCTCCTCGACCTCAAAAAAATTATCATGAAAAAATAAATGTAAAAGAAAGAAGATTTGCTATTAGATCTGCTGTTGCAGCTACTTCTAATCCTGAATTAGTTGAAAAAAGAGGTCATATAATAGAAAATATTCCTCAACTACCTTTAGTTGTTGATGATGAAATTTCTAATATTAAAAAAACTAAGGATACTCGTGAAATATTTAGGAAATTAGGAATAATTGATGATATTATTCGAGCTAAAAAAGGTAAAAAAATCAGAGCAGGTAAAGGTAAATTAAGAGGTCGTAAATATAAAAAAGTTAAAGGACCTTTAATAGTTGTAGCTGAAGATAAGGGCATTGGTTTAGGTGCAAGAAACCATGCGGGTGTAGATTTGGTAACTGTTGATAATTTAAATGCCGAATTATTAGCACCTGGAACTCATCCAGGGAGATTAACTGTATTTACTAAATCTGCTATAGAAAAATTAGGAGGATTATTCTAATAGCTTTTTAAAAAGTTTGGAATGATTAGAAGGTAGATATTATGGATCCGTACTCAGTTATTGTTAGACCTCATGTTACAGAAAAAACCATGAATTTAATTGATCAAAATAATGAATTAACATTTGTTGTTTTAAGAGAAAGTAACAAAACGAATATTAAAAATGCTTTTGTACAGCTATTTGATGAAAAAGTAAAAAATGTTAATACTCATATTAACTCTAAGGGATTAAAATTAGCTTATATACAACTCACAGAAGAGGATAAAGCTGAAGATATAGCTGTTAGAATGGGAGTATTCTAAGTCGAGGAGGAAAAAATATGGGAAAACGATTAATACACCAAAGAAGAGGAAGGGGAACTCCTGCCTATCGTAGTGCTTCTCATCGTTTTAAGGATAAGATTCAATATAGAGCATATGATTCTTTAGAAAAAGAAGGGAGTTTAAAAGGAAAAATTACTGAAATAGTTCATGACCCTGGGAGAACCGCACCAATAGCTAATGTTAAGTTTGAAAATGGTGAAAAAAGATTTATATTGGCTCCTGAGAGTATTCAAGTAGATGATAATATTGAATGTGGTATTTCGGCACCAATAAGCTTTGGAAATTCATTACCATTAGCTGAAATTCCTGAAGGAACTCCAGTTTATAATATTGAAAATAGGCCAGGAGATGGAGGACGCTTTGTTAGATCTTCTGGAACTTATGCTTCTTTGATCACACATGATTCAGATAAGGCAGTCATTGAACTACCATCTGGTGAGTTAAAATCTTTCAATCCAAAGTGCAGAGCAACAATAGGTGTTGTTGCTGGAGGGGGAAGAAAAGAAAAACCATTCCTTAAAGCAGGTAAAAGATGGCATGCTCTTAAAGCTAAGGGTAAAAAATCTATGACTGTAAGAGGAGTAGCAATGAATGCGATTGATCATCCTCATGGAGGAGGTAACAGACAACATCCTGGAAGACCTACAACAGTTTCCCGACACGCACCTCCAGGAAGAAAGGTTGGTTCTATTGCAGCTAAACGAACAGGGAAAAGAAGATAATATTGGGAGGTGGCTTATTGGCAAGAAAAGTATTTAAATATAAAGGTTATACTCTAGAAGAATTACAAGATATGTCTTTAGATGATTTAATAAAAATATTACCCGCAAGGCAAAGAAGATCTTTAAAAAGAGAATTTATACCTAGACAGCAAACTTTGCTTGATAAATTTAGAAAGTTGAAAAAACAAGAACAAAAAGGTGGAAAACCATTAATTATTAAAACTCATTGTAGGGATATGATTGTTCTTCCTGAGATGGTTGGTACAATATTTGGAATATATAATGGTAAAGAATTTATGGAAGTTGAATTTACTCCTGAAATGATAGGCTGTTACTTTGGAGAATTTGCTCCAACTAGGCAAAGAGTTCAACACGGAGATCCAGGTATGGGAGCTACAAGATCATCTATGTTTGTACCTCTTAAATAAGGAGATTATGTTATGGCTAACATGAAATATGCTTATAATGAAGAAGATGATTCTAAAAAAGCACGTGCAATGGGCAAATCTCTTAAAATTTCTCCAAAGCATGCTGTTGAAATATGTAGGGAACTAAGAGGAATGGGTTTGGAAATTGCGAAAAATTATTTAAATGAAGTAATTTTAATGAAAAAAGCAGTTCCTTTCAAAAGACATAACAAAAAAGTAGGTCATAGAAAAGGATTAAAGAATTGGCCTAGTGGTCGATACCCAGTTAAAGCAGCTACTCAAATTTTAAAAATTTTGGAAAATGCTGAAGCTAATGCTGAATATAAAGGACTGGATAGTGAAAACTTGATAGTTGAACATATTTCCAGTCATCGAGGATTTATAATTAGGGGAGGAATTCCAAGAGCTTTTGGAAGAGTAACTCCTTTTAATACACCAACGACTCATGTGCAAATCGTTTTAGGGGAGGCTTAAATAATGATTGAGAAAGATTTTGTCACAGAGGGTCTTAGAAGAACAAGAATTGATGAATTTTTAGAAGATGAGCTTGAAAGAGCCGGCTATGGTGGAATGGACATACAAGTTACTCCTCTAGGTACTATGGTTGTTGTTTATGCTGAAAGACCTGGAATGGTTATTGGACGTGGTGGAAAAACCGTAAGAGCTATTACTCAAACTCTTAAAAATAACTTTGAACTTGATAATCCTCAAGTAGAGGTAAAGGAAGTTGATGTACCTGAATTAAATCCGAAAATTATGGCATCTAAAATTGCATCAATGTTACAAAGAGGAATGCATTTCAGAAGAGTAGCTTACTCTACTATTCGTAGAATAATGGGAGCTGGAGCTCAAGGTGTTGAAGTAACTATATCTGGTAAAATTAGAGGCTCAAGATCTGCGGTAGCTAAATTTGTGGAAGGATACATCAAGAAATGTGGTGAACCATCAACAAGATTTGTTAAAGAAGGATTTTCAACAGTTCAATTGAAACCTGGTGTTTTAGGAATATTTGTTAGAATCATGCCTCCTGAAGCTGTATTACCTGATAAAGTAGACATAATTCCTCCAACAATTGAAGAAGCTGAGGAAGAAGCTGCAGTTGATGATGCTGTTATTAACACTGAAGATGAAAATGATGTTGATAGTCTTGAAGAGCTTGAGGATGATGCTGAGAGTTTAGAGGATGATGTTGATAGTCTTGAAGAGCTTGAGGATGATGCTGAGAGTTTAGAGGATGATGTTGGTAGTCTTGAAGAGCTTGAGGATGATGCTGAGAGTTTAGAGGATGATGTTGAAAGCCTTGAAGAACTCGAAGAAGAAATTGAGGAAATTGAAAAGAAGATTGAAGAGATTAGTGATGATACTTCGGATAACGAAGTTGATAAAAATTAAGATCATCCATAACTATTCAATTTAGTAATTATTCAATAAATAGAGTTGTGAATTAAAATGGCAATTTTAAGGAGTAAAGAAATTTGGGAAATGGAAATTGAGGACATTCAAGAAAAATTGATTGAACTCAAGGTGGAATTATCCAAAAATATTTCTAAAAGTTCTGCAGCTGGTGTAAATGAAAATCCTGGCAAAATCAAAGAACTTAGAAGGACTATAGCTCGTGTTCTTACAATTATGAGCCAAAGACAGAAGGAGAACTAAATGAAAATTTGTGATGTATGTGGTCTTCCAGAGGAACTTTGTGCTTGTGAAGAAATTGCAAGAGAAGTTCAGACTGTTAAAGTATACACGGTTAGAAGAAGATTTGGAAAGCTTATGACGATTGTAGAAGGTATAGATGATCAGGATATAAATATTAAAGAGCTTACTAAGGAATTAAAAGCTCGTTGTGCCTGTGGAGGTACTTCTAAAAAAGGTCAAATAGAACTTCAAGGCGATCATAAACGTAGAGTCAAAGAAATTTTATCTGATATGGGCTTTTCTTCAGATACTATTGAGATTAGAGATACTGATAAAAAATTCAATAGAAGGAAAAGAAGGTAGTGATCTCCTTTATCAATCACTAAGTAAATATTGATTTGATAAAAATTATTTTCAGTATCTGAAAATAATAATTTTAATAAATAAAATTTTAAGTCATAATAAATTTTATAATTTAAATTTATTGGTTAAAAATAGTTAATTTTTAACTTTTTAAATTTTTAATTGTTATCTACTTAGATATTGAATATCTAAATCATAATAATTCACACATGGTAATGTAAATCATATATAATACATATTAAGGTTTAGTAATATATCAAGAATATATTTGATTATTGATAGTCCTTAACTTAAGATATTGTTAAATATAATAATCATTTTATAATTATATGAGATATTATGATAAGCTCGAAAAATATATTCTATCATGAGTTAATCGGTTTATGTTGTGAAGTTATTGAAAGTTCGAATAAATCATTTGTAGGGGTTAATGGAAAAATAATCGATGAAACAAAAAATACTGTTTTGATTGAAACATTCTGTGAGAATGGAGTTAAAGAGAAATTAATTCCTAAAGATTTTTCAGTATTTCATTTTAAACTACCAAATGGTAATTGGGTCGAAATTCATGGGAAACTATTAGTGAGTCGTCCTGAAGATAGAATAAAAAAGAAATTTAAAAAAATTTAAATAAAATTTAAATATTGGTGATAACATGATTGGTCTTAATGTTACAGAACCAAAAACTACATGTACGGATCCTAATTGTCCTTTTCATGGGACTTTACCAGTAAGAGGTCAAGTTCTTGAAGGTATTGTCACTAGTGATAGGGCAGAAAGGACTATTACTGTAGAAAGAAGTTACTATAAATTTATAAAAAAATACGAAAGATATGAAAAGAGAAAATCAAAAATCAATGTTCACAGACCAGAATGTCTAGAAGTTAATATTGGTGATTCAGTCAAAATAGCTGAATGTAGACCTTTGAGTAAAACTAAACATTTTGTTCTTATTGAAGTTAAAGGAGATAGTTAAATGAAGGCTATAACTTCTAACATAGCTAAATCATTACCTATTGGAGCTCGTCTTCAATGTGTTGATAATACAGGGGCACGTGAAATTGAAATTATATCTGTAAAAGGATATAAGGGTGTACGTAGAAGATTGGACGTAGCTGGTGTTGGAGATCTTGTTGTTGCTTCAGTTAAGAAGGGAACTGCTGATATGAGGGGTGAAATCATAAATGCAGTTGTGGTGCGACAAAAAAAAGAATATCGTCGTGTTGATGGATTACGTGTTAAATTTGAAGATAATGCTGCAGTTATTATAACTCCTGAAGGTGTTTTAAAAGGATCTGAAGTAAGAGGGCCTGTTGCTAAGGAAGCTGCAGACAGATGGTCAAGTGTAGGAAGTGCTGCAAGCATATTAATTTAAAAGGTGATTAAATGTCAAAACAGCCAAGAAAACAAAGAAAAGCTCTTTACAATGCACCTTTACACGCACGCCATAAAATTATGGGTGTGAATTTAAGTAAAGATTTAAGAGAGAGTTATGGTAGAAGATCTTTACCTATTAAAACAGGAGATAAAGTTCAAGTTGTTCGTGGAGAATTCACTGATTATGAAGGAAAAGTTGAAAGTGTTGACTCTAAAAATTACAAAGTACATATTGAAGGAGTTAATTTAACTAAAACTGATGGAAGCTCAGTTTTTTTACCAATTCATCCTTCGAATTTAATGATTATTGAAGCTGATTTAAAAGATGATAAAAGATATAAAATAATTGAAAGGGAGGAATAAAATGGCAAAAATGGGATCAAGAAAACATCTTAAAAGATATAAAGCACCAAAAAATTGGCCGATTCATCCAAAAGAAGCTAAATGGACTGTAAAACCTGCCCCAGGACCACATGCTATAGAAAAATCTTTATCTTTATTGATTGTTGTTCGTGATATTTTAAAATTAGCTGATAATTCAAGAGAAGCCAAAAAAATTATCAAAACTGGAAAAATTTGGGTTGATGGTAGGGCTAGAAAAGATTATAAGTTTCCAGTAGGTTTTATGGATGTAATTGAAATTCCAAAAACTGGAGAAGTTTATAGGGTTCTTCCTGATAAAAAAGGTAGATTAATTACTCATCCTATTCCTAAAGAAAATGTTAATTTTAAGTTATGTAAAATTAGGAATAAAACTACTATTAAAAAAGGTAAAACTCAATTAAATCTTCATGATGGAAGGAATTTGATAGTTGATGATAGTTTTTCTGTTGGAGACATCCTACATTTAAAAGTTCCAGATCAAGATGTAAATGACACACTTAAATTTGAAGAGGGAGCCATGGTACTTGTAACTGGTGGTAAACATATTGGGGAAATAGGAAATATTACTGAAATTAATATTAATTATTCTTCAAATCCTAATACTGTTGTTATTGAAAATAATAAAAAAGATAGTTTTATCACTTTGAAAGACTATGCTTTTGTAATAGGAAAAGATGAACCTGTAATTTCACTTCCTGGGGGTAAATAGATGAACCCAATGGAAAAAGTAGTGATATCAAAAGCAACTTTAAATATTGGTGTTGGAGAAAGTGGTGAAAGACTGTCTCGTGCTATTAATCTTTTATCTGAGTTAACTGATCAAAAACCAGTTAAAACTTTTTCTAAAGTTACAAATCCTGAATTTGGAATCAGAAAATATCAACCTATGGCTTGTAAAGTAACTCTTCGTGGAGAAAAAGCTAATAAAGCTATTAAAATGGTTTTAGATGGAATTGAAAATAATCTAAGCAATAAACAATTCGATGAATATGGTAATGTTTCATTCGGTATAGCTGAACACATTGATATTCCTGGAATAAAATATGACCCTGATATTGGAATATTTGGAATGAATGTTTCTGTTACTTTTGAAAAACCAGGATATAGAATTAAAAAAAGAAAAATTCAAAAAAAGAAGATTCCTAAAAGGCATATGATTAAAAGAGAAGAGACTATGAAATATATGGAAGATAATTTCCAGGTCAAAATAGAATAGGTGATACGTTGCCAAGAAAATACGGAAAAGCAGCAAAAAAATGCAGTCGATGCGGTGACCATTCTGCAATGATTAGTCGTTATGGGCTCATGTTATGTAGGCAATGTTTTAGAGAAATCGCCCCAAAAATAGGGTTTAAAAAGTATAATTAGAGGTGTTTTATTTGACTCTTATGGATCCTCTTGCAAATGCTCTAACTAATATAAGAAATAATGAACTTCAAGTTAATGATAATTGTTCTATTTCACCAGCATCAAAATTAATCGGGCAAGTTTTGAGCACAATGCAAAAAGAGAATTATATTGGTGAATTTGAATACATTGATGATGATAAAGCTGGAAAATTTGAAGTTGAATTAGAAGGTAATATTAATCAATGTGGGGTTATTAAACCTCGTCATGCTGTAAAAAAAGATGAATTTGAAAAATTTGAAAAAAGATATTTACCAGCAAAAAATTTTGGAATCTTAATCGTAACCACTCCTGAAGGAATCATGACTCATAAAAAAGCTAAAGAAAAGGGAATTGGTGGGCGATTACTGGCATATATGTATTAGGTGATAAAATGGTTCTAGCTACTGTTATTACGGAAGAATTAACTATTCCTGAGAATGTAGAAGTTACCATTGGCGATGAAGTCATGGTTAAAGGTCCTCAAGGAGAAATCTCTAGAAAATTCACATATCCTAATATATCTATGAAAAAAGAAAATCAAAAAGTAATTTTAGAAACAAGGTTTCCTAAAAAGAAAGATAAATCTATGATTGGAACAACTCGTTCTCATATAAATAATATGATAACTGGAGTTACGGATGGCTTTACATATAATATGAAAATTGTTTTTGCTCACTTTCCAATGACTGTTAAAGTTGCTGGAGATAGAGTAACTATTGAAAATTTCCTTGGGGAGAGAAATCCAAGAAAAGCTGATATTGTAGGAAGTGCTAAAGTTCAAATTAAAGGTGATGAAGTAACTATCACTGGTATTAATAAAGAAGATGTTGGTCAAACTATGGCCAATTTAGAACAAGCTACTAAAATTAAAGGAAGAGATCCTAGAGTATTTCAAGATGGAATTTATTTAGTAAGTAAAGAATAAATGAGCTTTACATTTTTAAATTCAAAAACATATTCAAAAATTTAATATTATTAAAAATATTTAATTTAAATATTATATAATTCATTATAAAGATTATTATGATAATTAATTAATATTATAATAATATTTTAAAATATTTAACAATTATTTAATCAATAATAGTCTTTTAATATTATCGGTGATTCAATGAAAAAAAAATTTAAAAGACAAGAATATGCCACATATAAAAAACTTGGGATAAAATGGAGGCGCCCAAGAGGGAAAACCAGTAAAATGAGAAGATATGAATCTGGTAAACCAGCTATGCCTTCAATTGGCTATGGTTCTCCTAAATCAACTAGGGGACTTCATCCTTCTGGTTACAAGGATATTCTTGTTCGAAACATGTTAGAACTAGAAAAATTAGATCCTTCTACTGAAGCTGGTAGGATAAGTGCTTCTATTGGCAAGAAAAAGAAGGAATTGATGTTAACTAAGGCATCTGAATTAGGTATTAAAATATTGAATAAATAAACTAATTATTTTAATATTAATTTCAATAGCTTAAAAAACTATTAATAAGTTTTATTGATTAAGATAATAAAAAAATATTAATTTATTGTGTTTATTAGGCAATGTTCATATAGATAATAATTAATTGAAAATTCTCGAATTATAAAAAACTGGAAATGGAGGTTTATAATGAATCTTACTACTCAAAGAAGATTAGCTGCCAACATTCTAAAAGTAGGGATTAATCGTGTATGGATAGATCCTGAAAAAATTGAAGAAGTTTCAAGAGCTATTACAAGAGAAGGTGTAAAGCAACTAATTAATCAAAATGCTATAAAAGCTAAACCTCAAAAGGGTATAAGTAGCTACAGATCAAAAAAATTAAAAGAACAAAAGAAAAAAGGAAAAAAAAAAGGTAGAGGAAGCGTAAAAGGGGCAAAAGGTGCCCGTATCCCTAAAAAGAAAGCTTGGATGACTACTATCAGAGCTTTAAGAAAAGATCTCAAAAATATGCGTGAATCAGAAGAAATTGATTCTACTACCTATCGTAAGTTATATAATATGGCTAAAGGTGGTGCCTTTAGAAGTAAATCTTACATGAAAACATATGCACGGGATCATGATTTGATTAAATAGGAGGAATATTTTTGGCACATGGATCAAAGTATAAGGTAGCATTCAGACGAAGAAAAGAAGGTAAAACTGACTATAGTGCAAGATTAAAATTAGTGGATTTAGATAAAAATCGTTTAGTAGTCAGAATTTCTAATGCTAATGTTATTGTTCAAATAATTAAAATTGGAGAAGATGGTGATGAAACCATTGTATCTGCTCACACAAAAGAATTACAGAAAATTGGTTGGCTAGGTGGAACTAAAAATACTAGTGCAGCATACTTAACTGGATATCTCTGCGGGAAAAAAGCATTAGCTAAACATGTTAATTCAGCTGTTTTAGATATAGGTCTTAAACCATCTGTTAAAGGTTCTAAAGTGTTTGCTACACTTAAGGGTGCAGTTGACGCGGGATTGGATGTTCCTCACGGAGACTCTATTATTCCTGGTGAAGATCGTATATCTGGTGAACACATTGCAGAATATGCTAAATTGTTAAGCGAAGAAGATCTTAAAAAAAGATTTTCTCAATATTTAAAAAGAGGACTTCAACCTGTAGAGCTACCTATTCATTTTGAGGAAATTAAGAATAAAATTGATGGTGAGGCATAACTATGAGTTTTGACATGGAGGAATGGGAACCTAAAACTAAAATCGGAAGAATGGTTAAAGAAGGAATCATTACAGATATTGATGAAATTTTTGAAAAAGGTCTCCCAATAATGGAATTAGAAATAGTGGATGCTTTACTTCCAGATCTAGATGAAGAGGTAATGGATGTAAACTTAGTTCAAAGAATGCACAAATCTGGAAGAAAAGTTAATTTCAGAGTAATTGTTGCAGTAGGTAACAAGAATGGTTACGCTGGATTAGGACAAGGTAAAGCTAGAGAAGTTGGTCCAGCTATTAGAAAAGCTGTTGATGATGCAAAATATAATGTTATTAAGGTTAGAAGAGGCTGTGGAGACTGGGGTTGCGTATGTGGGAGAAAACATACAGTTCCATTTAAAGTTAATGGTAAAACAGGTAGTGTAACTGTTACTTTAATGCCAGCTCCAGCAGGTGTAGGTTTAGCTATAGGAGATGTAGGAAAAACTATAATGAAACTTGCAGGTATTAATGATATATGGTCAAAAACAAGTGGGCAAACTCAAACTACTGTTAACTTTGCAAATGCTACTTTTGAAGCTTTAAAAGAATTGAACAAAGTTAAAGCAAGTGAAAAAGATCTTAAGAGTATGGGAGTATACTCTAAGTAATTGGTGATTTTAATGTTTTTAGTTATTAGAGTTAGAGGTACAACTGGTGTCAATCGTGACATAGCTGATACTTTAAAAATGTTAAGACTCCATAGAATTAATCATGCTGTTTTAGTTGAAGATAATCCAAGTTATAAAGGAATGCTTCAAAAAGCTAAGGATTATATAACTTGGGGAGAAGTTGATAATGATACTTTATCCGAGATAATATCTAAAAGAGGAGAATTCATTGGAGGAATAAGAGTTACTAATGAAATTTTAGCTGAATTAACTGAAAATACTGGTTGTTCTTCTATTGAAGAGTTAGCTAATTCTTTGATTAATGGTAATGTTAAAGCTGTAGATATTGATATGAAACCTGTTTTCCGATTACATCCTCCACGAAAAGGTTATGAAGGTATTAGACTTTCAATCAATGAAGGAGGATCTTTAGGGTATCGTGGAAAACTTATTAATAATCTTGCTTCTAAGATGACTTAGTCATATTAATTAATCTGAGGTGTATAATATGATTAGAAAAAAACGTAAAATTAATAAAATGAGAGGCTCACGATCTATCGGTGGAGGATGTTCCAAAAAAAGAAGAGGTGCTGGACACAAAGGAGGTAGAGGTAACGCTGGAGCTGGAAAACATCATTGGACCCAAACTGTTAAATTCGATCCAAACCACTTTGGAAAATATGGATTTAAAAGACCACAAAAGAAAATTACAAAGATTAATCCTGTTAATTTAAGCTATTTGAATGCAAAAATAGATCAACTTCTTGATGAAGGATTAGCTATTAAAGAAGGAAATTCTATAGTTATTGATGTTACTGAAATTGGATATAATAAAGTTCTCGGTGGTGGAAAACTTTCTAAATCTTTTACTATCAAATCACCTATGTTTTCCACCTCTGCAGAAGATAAAATTCAAGAGGCTGGAGGAGAAGCTATAAAAATATAGCTAATCATTAACAGTTGCTATACTTAAATAAGTACTGAGGAATAAAATGATTTTACAACATTTAAAGCCATTGTTTTCTATTTTGCCCCAAGTTAGGACTCCTACACATAGGCAAAGTTTTAAAGAAAAACTTAAATGGACAGCTATTATTTTGATATTATACTTTTTTTTAACTCAAATACAGTTATATGGTTTAAGTAATCAGGCAGTTGATCAATTTGCAGCATTAAGAGCAGTTATGGCTGGAAACTTTGGCTCAATTCTTACATTGGGCATTGGTCCTATAGTAACCTCATCTATTGTTCTTCAACTTCTTGTTGGGGCTAAAATATTAAAATTAGATCTTTCTAAACATGAAGATAAATCACTTTTCCAAGGTACTCAAAAAGTTTTAGCTATTGTCATGACAGTTTTTGAAGCTGGGGTATTAGTATTTACTGGAAGTTTAGCACCTATTGATCCTTCTTTTTTATGGATTTTAATGCTTCAATTGGTTATTGGAGCTATTTTAATCATATTTTTAGATGAAGTTGTTTCTAAATGGGGTTTTGGAAGTGGTGTAGGTCTATTTATCGCAGCAGGAGTTGCTCAAACTATTATTGTTGGAGCATTTAATTTCTTGCCAAGCCCAACACAACCAGGTATACTTTCAGGTATGATTCCTGCATTTATACAATCTATTGTAGCAGGAACTCCTAATCTTATGATATTGGGTCCTCTAATAGCTACTATTGGAGTATTTTTAGTAGCTGTTTATGGGGAAAGTATGAGAGTGGAAATACCTATTTCTCATGGACAAGTTAAAAGACATGGTAGAATTCGAGGTTCTGTTGGAAAATATCCATTGAAATTTATTTATGCAAGTAATATGCCAGTTATTTTAACAAGTGCATTACTTGTTAATGTTTCTTTAATTGCAAGTGTTTTTCAAAAGATTGGACTACCTATATTAGGTGAAGTTAATCAAGGTAGAGCAATTAGTGGTTTAGCATATTATCTAACCACTCCAAATATAAATCAAGTTTTAACCAACCCATTTAAGGTTTTCATATATGCCATTTTCTTCATTGGCTTTTGTATACTTTTTGCTTGGTTATGGGTAGAAATGACGGGTTTAAATGCAAAAGAAGTTTCAAAACAACTACATAGCTCGGGAATTCAGATTCCTGGCTTTAGGAGTAGTAAACAGCAGCTTGATAAAATTATGAAAAAATACATCCCTGCTTTAACAATTCTTGGTGGAGTCTTTGTTGGGCTTTTAGCTTTTGGTGCAGATTTGACTTCAGCTCTTGGTGGAGGTACAGGTGTACTTCTTACTGTCGGTATTATTTACAAACTTTATGAAGAAATTGCTCAAGAACAACTTATGGATATGCATCCAATGCTTAGAAGATTCTTAGGAGAATAACAGTTAGCTATAACTTTAAATTTTTATTTAATATAAAATTAATAATATTTTTTTATTATTTTAAAGTATTAAATACTATTTAAATATTAAATAAAATATTTAATAGTTATTGACATATTTAAATCAGTAATATTAATAGAATATCAATTAATATTAATTAATATTTTAGAGATACTAATTACTATTATTAATATGTATTAATTGGATATATTTTCGAATATTTAATTTAAACTTTAGGAGGGATAATTTGAAATTAATTGTTATGACTGGAATACCAGGATCTGGAAGTACAACCGTCTTAAAAAATGTCTTAAAAAAAGTTGATTATCTCCATTTAAATTATGGGGATATGATGATTAAAATAGCTAAAGAAAAAAAAATTGCTGAAGATAGGGATAATCTTAGAAAATTATCTCCAGATGTTCAAAAAGAAATTCAAAAAGATGCAGCTAAAGCAATAAAAGAACAATCTGAATCTGAAAATGTTATTGTTGATACTCATTGTACAATAAAAACTCCTTCAGGTTTCTTGCCAGGGCTTCCTAAATGGGTTCTTGAAGAATTGGTTCCTGATGCATTTATTTTAGTTGAAGCTGATCCTGATGAAATATTGATTAGAAGAATATCTGATGAAACAAGAACAAGAGACAGGCAAAGAGTTAGTGAAATTGTCATGCACCAAGAAATGAATAGAGCAGCAGCAATGTCTTATGCTACTATTACTGGAGCTACTGTTCAAATATTAGAAAATCATGATAATCAATTAGATGAAATAGTTTCTAATATGATTGAAACATTAAAGATTTAATAAAAAATTAATCTTTGTAAAAAATAGTAATAAATTCGAATTTAATGTATTGTACATAATCTTATAAAAAATATTATATATTATATATTATGTTATATGTTATTTATTGTTTAAGATAAGCATATAAAATTTAGAGAGGAGAAAATGGTACTTGAAGTAATCTTCGATGGATTAAATTGGATTTTTGGACCAATAATAGCTTTAGATCCTAATCCTCAAAATCCTTTACTTACAATTTTTTTAATATCACTCATTATATCTTTTATTACAACTCTTGCTAATAAGCTATTAGTTGACCAAGATGAAATGGAATCTTTACAAAATGAAATGAAAGAATTTCAAAAAGAAATGAAAGAAGCTCAACAGAGTGGTGATTCTAAAGCATTAGCTAAAGCTCAATCCAAACAAAAAGATTTCATGTCTAAACAAAGTAAAATGATGAAAAATTCATTTAAACCATTAATAGTAACATTCATTCCCATTATATTGATGTTTTGGTGGATGGCTCAATCAACTGTTTCTAATGTAATTGTTTCTCTTCCTCCATTTGCTTACTATGTATTACTAACTCCAATTTGGCACATGTTTTATGGTCCTCCATCTACAACTATTCCTTATGCAGTTGGGTGGTTAGGATGGTATATATTATGTACATTTGCAATGACGCAAACTCTTAGAAAGTTCATGGGATTCAAACAAGGTTTCTAATGGACTTTAAATTTTTATATTTTTACCAACTTATTCATATTCCTTTAATTAATATAAATTCATAGTCTTAACTGACTATGGTTAATTATTTTAATATTTTCAAAAAATATAAAAAAAATTTTAAAAATATTTATTATATATAAATATTAATTATTATAAAAAAATATAAAAAAATTACATTAATAACTAAAATTAGGTGGAAAAATGCCTGAATTAAGATATAGATCTAGATCATATAGAAGAGTTCATAAAAAGACCCCTGGGAGTAAAACTGTTTTAAGGTATAAAAAGAAAAAACCAAATAAACATGTTTGTGCTGAATGTGGTCAATTGTTACATGGTGTTCCCAGAGGAAGACCTTATGAAATAAGGAAATTGTCAAAAACGAAAAAAAGACCTAACAGACCATTTGGAGGATATCTATGCTCTAAATGTGTTCGTAAGCATTTTAAATCTGAGGCAAGATCCTAATGATTATAACCATCGGTGGTTTAGCAGGGAGTGGAACAACTACTGCTGCTGAGGTATTGTCTAAAAAGTTAAATATTCCTTTTGTTTCTGCTGGAAGTACTTTTAGAAAAATGGCTAGTGAACATGGAATGACTATATTTGAATTTAGCAAATTTGCTGAAGATAATACTAACATCGATATAGAAATAGATAAAAGACAAGCTGACTTAGCTAATGATTCTGAAAATCTCATTGTAGAAGGAAGACTTTCTGCATTCTTTGTTGAAGCGGATCTTAAAATTTGGATGATGGCTCCATTGGATATTAGAGCTAAAAGAATCTGTGAAAGAGAATCTAAGTCAATAAAATTAGCTAAAAAAGAGATAAAAACACGTGAAAAAAGTGAATCTTTAAGATATTTAGATATTCACAATATTGATATTAATAACTTTGATATCTATGATTTAATCATGAATACTGATAGATTTAATCCTAATAGTATTGCAGAAATTATTTTAACAACATTAAAGGTGATATAATGGCATCAATTGAAGTAGGAAGAGTTTGTGTTAAAACAGCTGGGAGAGAAGCTGGTGAAAAATGTGTAATCATTGAAATAATCGATGAAAAATTTGTTGAGGTTATTGGAACTTCAGTTAAAAATAGACGTTGTAATATAGGGCATCTTGAACCTTTAGAAGAAACTATAGAAGTTTCTGATGATATCGATGCTATTAAAAAAGATTTAGAATCTTTGTAATATTATTATTTTAATTTTTTATAAAAGTTTATAATTATTATATTTAATTATTATACTTAATTTTATTATTAATGTATTTATTTTATAATGTTATATATGACAATTATATAATATTTTATATAAATCGATTAATGGCAATTAGTATTGATTTATATTTATTTATATTGTTTTATTTTAAATATTTTATAATATTTTAAATAATAATTTATTTGTATATAAAAGTTTTAAATCTTTTTTAAACTTTAAAATATAATTCTTATAACTTTTTATTAATATTTTCAAAAACAAAGCATATTTTCAGGTGACACATGGAAAAACTCTTGATTATAGCTGAATCTACTACAGATTCATCATTTGGGCTTAAACCTCAAGAAAGACCTATTGAAGAACATATTGATAAAGGAATTATAAATTTAGATAAACCTTCTGGTCCAACTTCTCATGAAATTGATTCATGGGTTCGACGTATTTTAAAATCTGAAAAAACTGGACATGGTGGAACTCTTGATCCTAAAGTTACTGGTGTGTTGCCTATAGGAATAAACAATGCTACAAGAGTGATTCAGCTACTTTTACCCGCACCTAAAGAGTATGTTTGTTTGATGAGGCTACACAAAGATCTTAATGAAGATAGAATTAATGAAATATTTAATGAGTTTCAAGGAAAAATATTTCAAACACCTCCTTTAAAATCTGCTGTCAAACGTGAACTTAGAGTTCGTAATGTTTACAACAGCAATATATTAGAGATTTCTGAAAGAGATGTTTTGTTTAAAATTGCTTGTGAAGCTGGAACTTATATAAGAACCTATTGTCACGATATTGGAGAGGCTTTAGGAACTGGAGCTCATATGGCAGAGCTTCGAAGAACACAAGTTGGTCCATTAAATGAAAATAAAGATTTAATTACACTACAAGATCTTACCGATGCATTTTATTATTGGAATGTTGAAGGAGATGAATCTTATATTAGAAAATGTATTTTACCAATGGAAAAAGCTACTGATTTTTTACCTAAAGTTTTGATAAGGGATTCTGCTGTAGATGCGATATGTCATGGAGCAAATCTTGCTTCTGGAGGAATTGTAGGATTATCTGAAAACATTAAGAAAGGAAAAAACGTAGCTATTTTAACTCTTAAAGGAGAGTTGGTAGCTTCCGCAGAAACATTGTATAATTTAGAGGATATTATTGATTCTTCTTCTAAAATAGTCTTTGACACAAAAAAAGTTTTTATGAAACCTGGAATTTATCCAATGATGTGGAAATAGCCAATAACTGTTAAAAACAAAGTATCATTTTCTGATATATTAGATGCCACAATATTTAAATACTTTAAAAATAAATAAATTATTACTAATATATTATTATTAATATATTATTAGATGAATTCACTACTTATCTTTTTTGAACATTTTTCATGAGAATATTTTTCTTTTGAGTCTATGTTCTATTTATTATTATATCTTGCCGGAATAGTCTAGCTTGGTAAGGCGCAAGACTGGAAATCTTGTGGGGATTTCCCCTCCTGGGTTCAAATCCCAGTTCCGGCGTTTATTAGTAATAAAACAACTAAATAGGTATTTGCAATAATTTTTAATAATGTAACTTTAACATATAATAATTTTAACATTATAATAATTATTAATTTGAAAAATTAACTATATTCTATTGAATTGTTACTATAGCTGATATTAAAGAATCTTAGTGATTTATTCTTAATTTTTATCTAATTTAAATAAATCTTTTAATTGCTATTATTTTTCATTAAATAGCTAATTTTCTTTGTTTATTTATAATTAATAAATTATCTAATAATTTAAGAATATTAACTAAGTTTAAATGTTGAAAAACTGTGTTTTGCATGCAAAACATTCGAATTCACTTCTCTAACCGTCTTGTGAATTCGCTCTTGTAAATGGAGGTTATTAAATGGAAGACGAATTTAAACATTTGGTACGTATTTCCAGAAAAGATGTAGATGGAAATAAAAAGATTGAACATGCTTTAACTGATATTAAAGGTGTTGGATTATCATTGTCCAGATCATTAGCTTTAGCTATGGATTTTGATTTAGAACAAAAAATTGGATATATCTCTGATGAAGATATTGTAAAAATTGAAGAAGCTTTAAAAGATCCTCAAAGTTATAACATTCCTAAATGGATGTTGAATAGACAAGATGACTATGTAACTGGTGAAACTACTCATTTAATTGAATCTGATCTTGATATGAGGTTAAGAGATGATTTGAATAGAATGAAAAAGACTAGAAGCTATAAAGGTAGAAGACATGAAGTTGGACTTCCTGTAAGAGGCCAAAGAACAAAATCTACTTTTAGAAAAGGTTCATCTGTTGGTGTAAGGCGAAGAAGAGGATAAAAAGTTAATATTAATCTTAATTATTAATTTTAAGGAGATATACAAATGGGTCATCCAAGAAAATCAAGGAAAAAATATGATACTCCTCCACATCCATGGAATGCTGAAAGAATTAAGGCAGAAAATAAGCTAATGGTTAAGTACGGATTAAAAAACAAAAAAGAAATTTGGAAAGCTGATACATTAGTTAGGAAATATAGTAGGGAAGCAAGATATTTATTAGGGTTTTCTTCAGATAAAATAGAAGAAGAAAGAAGAGAATTAATTGGGCATTTATCAAGGCAAGGAATTCTTGCAGAAAATGCTCAGTTAGAAGATATTCTTAACATAACTGTAGAAAATGTTTTAAGAAGAAGATTACAAACTGTGGTTTATCAAAAAGGACTTTCTAGAACTGCTAAGGAAGCAAGAATGTTTGTTGTTCATGGTCATATAGCTATGAATGGTAAAAAAATCGATTCTCCAAGTTATGTAGTTAAAAGTGGAGAAGAAGATTCTATAGGATTTTATCCAAGTTCACCAGTATCTAAACAAATTGAAGAATACAATGCTGGAAACTCTAAAGAAAAAACTGAATAAGAGGTGAAATCATGCCACAAGATGAAAAATGGGGAATAGCTAATATTTACTCTTCATTCAATAACACTATAATTACTGTAACTGACATTACTGGAGCTGAAACAATATGTCAATGGTCTGGGGGGAAAGTTGTTCGTGCAGATAGACAAGAGGCATCTCCTTTTGCAGCTATGGAAGCAGCTACACGTGCAGCTGATGATGCTAAAGAAAAAGGATATGTTGGCTTGCATATAAAAGTAAGAGCTCCTGGTGGAAATGGTCCGAGAAGTCCAGGTCCTGGTGCTCAAGCTACTATACGTGCATTAGCTAGAGCTGGAATAAAAATAGGTAAAATAGAAGATATAACTCCTATACCTCATGATGGTACTGGAAGACCTGGAGGTAAACGGGGAAGAAGGGTCTAAAATGGAGATTGAACTTAAGGAAAAAAATGAAAATGAGATTGTTTTCATTATCCGTAATGCAGAAGTACCTTTTGTTAATGCTATTCGTAGAATAGCTATGATGGAAATTCCTAAAATAGCTATTGAAGATGTAAATATTGTTAAAAATGATTCAACAATGTTTGATGAGGTTTTAGCTCATAGATTAGGATTAACTCCCTTATTTTCTAACTTAGAAGTTATTGAAGGTTTAGTAATGAGTGAAGATTGTGATTGTGATGATCACTGTCCTCGATGTAGTGTGTCACTTACATTAAATAAAACAGGTCCTGAAAATAAAGAAGATATTAAAGTTGTATATTCAAAGGACTTATCTTCTACTGATTCAAAAATAAAACCTGTTTATGATACAATACCTCTTTTAAAACTTAAAAAAGATCAAGATGTTGAATTAGAGGCGGTAGCTAAATTAGGATTTGGCAAAAATCATGCTAAATGGATTCCTACTACGGTTTGTTCCTACAAACAATATCCTAAAATAACTTTTAATGAAGATTTAGAAGTTGATTATGAATGTGCGGAAGCCTGTCCAAGAGGAATATTAAAAACAGATAAACGCTCTAAAAAGATTAAAGTGAATAATATTGAAAATTGTTCAATGTGTAAAAGTTGTGTTAGGGCTTCTGAGAATGATTATATAAATGTGGGATATGAAAAAAACAATTTTATATTCCGATTAGAAACTGATGGTTCAATGGATCCTGAAGAAGTTTTGTTAAAAGCTTGTGATGTATTAAGTGAAAAAGCAGAGAAATTTATCACGTTTTGTAAAGGAGGTAAGGTCTAATGGCTAAAAAAATTACCAAAACAGATCCTAACCTTGTAGATCTTATAAAAAATCTTAAAGAAAAATCTTACAATGAAGAAGTAGCTATTTGGAAAGATATAGCTAAAAGAATTCAAAGAGCAACACGAAGAAGAGCTGAAGTCAATTTATCGAAAATAAATAGATTTTCAAATACTGGTGAAACTGTTTTAATTCCAGGTAAAGTATTAGCTAGTGGAGATTTGGATCATAAAGTTAATGTTGTAGCATTAAATTTTTCCAATGTAGCTAAAGAAAAGATTGAAAAATCTGGTGGAGAATGTATTTTTATCAGTAATATACTGGAAAAAAATCCTAAAGGTACTAATATAAGAATATTAGAATAAATTTAATTTATTTAAGGAAATACATGGTGTTATCATGATTATTGATGGTGAAGGACATATTTTAGGAAGACTTGCTAGTTTAATTTCTAAAAAACTTCTTGAAGGTGAAGATATAGTTGTTCTTAACTCTGAAAAAATAGTAGTTACTGGTTCTAAAGAATGGGCTTATGCCAAATATAAACAAAGAGTTGACAGAGCAAGTATTTCTAATCCTCGTGATTTAGGACCGAAATACCCAAGAAAACCTGATGATATATTTAGAAGGACTGTAAGAGGAATGCTGCCTTATAAAAAATCTAAAGGTAGATTAGCTTTTAAGGGATTAAAAACTTATATAGGTGTTCCAAAAGAATTTAAAGAGTTTGAAACAAGTACGTTACCTCAAGCTGAGTCTAAAAATATCAGAAAAGGAATTGAATTAGGAGAGATTTCAAAACTTTTAGGAGCTAAGTTTTAATTACAATAATATTAATTTTAATAACTAATTTTGTAATTAAAATCATTAAAAATAGATTCTAAGGTTTTTAATCTTTAAATTTTATTTAAAGGTGTGTTATAATGAAAAAAGTTATTCATACAAGTGGGAAACGAAAAACAGCTATTGCTAGAGGAACTATTCAAGAAGGAAAAGGGAGAATTAGGGTTAATAAATATCCAATAGAACTTTACTCTCCTGAACTCGCTAAATTAAAGTTAGAAGAACCGTTAACTTTAGCTGGAGATATTGCAGATAATGTTGATATCTATGTTAAAGTCAAAGGTGGAGGAGTTATGGGTCAAGCTGAAGCTGCTCGAATGGTAATAGCTAAAGGATTGGTTCAATGGACTAATGACATGGACCTTAAAGAAAAATTCATCCAATATGATAGAACAATGTTAGTTGGAGATCCAAGACGCTCAGAACCTAAAAAATATGGTGGTAAAGGAGCTAGAGCTCGTAAACAGAAGAGTTATAGGTAATTTTATAACTTTTTATATAATATTTTTTCATTGAAATATTAATAAATATAAAAAAATAGCTAGATATTTTTTATTAAAATATTTACTTTTATTATAAATATTAACGAATATGATGAAAATGATTGTATACGTTTATTTTTTATTATTTTACATAATTAGTAAGGAAATGATGATTTAATATGATTCCTGTACGTTGTATAAGCTGCGGAAAACCAATTTCTGCATTTTTCGATGAATATCAACTTAGAATAGCTGAAAAAGAAGATTCAAAAGTTATTCTCGATGAAATGGGTATTAAAAGGTATTGCTGCAGAAGAATGCTAATTTCTCATGTGGAAACATGGGAATAAGTATATGGTCAATTATAATGCTTATAAATTGATCTTGTATTAAATAATTCTTTATATTTTATATGAATAATGTTTTGATTAAATAAAATAAGGGATTTATATGGCTACAAAAAAATTAACAAGGTTTGAAAAAGCTAGACTTCTTGGGGCGAGAGCTCTCCAATTATCTATGGGTGCTAAACCTTTAGTTAAAGTTTCAGAATCTATTGACCCAATTGATATAGCTACATTGGAACTTGAAAAGAAAGTTTTACCCTTAGATGTTAGGAAAAAAGAATTAAAAAAATAATTTAAATAACTAAACATTTTATTTAATTCATATGCTTTAAATCTTTTAATATATGGATATTTAGATATTTAGATAACTTAAATCTTAAATATATAAATTTAAATAAATATAACTAATTATAACTTATATATAACGCCGTAATAATAAGAAAAGAATATATAGTATAAAAATATACAAATAATTATAATATAATTATACTATAAAAGACTAAAAAAGTAAAAAAGAGTTGCAGTGATTAATGTATTAAAAGGTGATTTATATGAATATAAAACAAATATTGTCAGCTATTATCATAGTAATAGCTATAATAATTATCATTTATGCAATAGCGTTTTAACAATGTTTAATACATCAACAGAGTCAAATGTTGGAAATACATAAACAATATCTAAGCAATGAAGAAATATAGAAGAAAATAAATATAAGCTAATAAGTGAAGAAAAGACAAGCAAAATTATATAATATATTATAATTAATATAAATAATATAATTATTGATATATGAAAATAATAAATTTAAAACTGAAAAAGAAATATAAATGTTTAAATTAAGTTATTAATCAGATCATATTAATCTATAAATCAACCTCTATTTTTTAAAGATTTTTAATCTCATTATAGGCATATGGTGGAATTAATACAAACATGTGTAAATTTTTAATATTAACTGAATTATTTAAGTTATATATGAAATAATACATTCATTATTATTCATTAATTCAAACTAAATTAGCTTAAATTTTGTTAAATTAATTTCATGTTGATATTATGTATCTGTAATTTATTTAAATTATTATATGAATTATAGGATTCATATCTGTAATTTATTTAAATTATTATAAGAATTAAGGTTATAGAATTATAGGATGTGTATGATTATAATTTAGTTAAAGTTTAATTAATAAAAAATTGTGAATATTTAATGAATTAGATAAATTGAAACGCTTTTGAGGTGTTTTTTTGGATAGTGTTATAGAAGACGTCCGCGTAAGAAAAATTTTAGACAGTAGAGGAAATCCTACTGTAGAAGTAGATGTAATAACATGGAATGGCTTTGGAAGGGCCGCAGCTCCAAGTGGTGCAAGTACCGGATCTCGTGAAGTTGTTGCTTTTCCAGAAGGAGGAGTTGACAAAATTATAAGTGAAGTTGAAGATCTAATTTCAACAGAACTTATTGGTATGGATGCTGAAGATTTATCAAACATTGACCTTATTTTAAAAGAAGTGGATGGTACAGACAATTATTCAGCTATTGGTGGAAATACAACTGTAGCTGTTTCTATGGCAGTAGCTAAAGCAGCAGCAGCTTCATATAATTCACCACTTTACAGATTCTTAGGTGGAAATTTTATAAATGAAGTTCCTTATCCTTTAGGAAATATGATGAATGGTGGAGCTCATGCAGGTATTCATGCTCCTGATATTCAAGAATTTTTAGTTGTTCCAACCACTGCAGAAAATATTTCCCAAGCAGTATTTGCAAACTCACACGTTCATAAAAAACTAAAAGAACTTATTCAAAACAAAGATTCTAACTTTACTGGAGGTAAAGGAGATGAAGGAGGATGGGTTCCAAACATATCTAATGATACTGCACTTGAGATTCAAGCTCAAGCATGTGAAGAAGTTGGAGATGAGTTAGGAATTGCCATCAAACCTTCTCTTGACATGGCTGCATCTGAAATCTGGGATGAGAAAGAAAAAAAATATGTCTATGCTCAAGATAATATATCACGAGATACTGGTGAGCAAATTGACTTTGTTAAGGATATAATTGAAACATATGGAATGTTTTATGTTGAAGATCCTTTTGATGAGGCTGATTTCGCTGGTTTTGCCGAATTAACTTCTATTGTTGGAGATAAATGCTTGATTTGTGGTGATGATATATTTGTTACAAATAAAGAAATATTAGCTAAAGGAATAGAAATGAAAGCAGCTAATGCAATTATTATAAAGCCAAATCAAATTGGTTCATTATCTGCAACTTATGAAACTGTTAAATTAGCTAAAGAAAATGATATTCATCCAGTTGTGTCTCACAGATCTGGTGAAACTAGTGATGAAACTATAGCTCATTTAGCTGTTGCATTTTCAGCTCCATTAATAAAAACTGGAGCTTTAGGTGGGGAAAGAATAGCTAAATTAAATGAATTGATTCGTATTGAAGAAGAGCTGTCTAATCCTATAATGGCAAATATAAAACTTTAAAAAAAATTAATAAACTTTAAAAAAATTTAAATATAATTTAAATATAATTTAAATAATTTTTAAAAAAACTTATTAATTTTAAATAGATATTAATGAGCCTTAAAAAAATTTTAAAAAAAATTAATAATTTTAAATAAAAATTAAATAAAATTTTGTGAATTTTTATAAATATAGCTAATATAGCTGTTATTTTATAATTTGTATTATTTTATTAGATTTCCAAAGATTAGGAGATATTTTATGGTAAAAATAGAAATTAATCATGATAAATGTGAAAATTCAGATTGTGGTGAATGTGCAGATGTTTGTCCAATGGAGGTTTTAGTACTTGAGGGAGACAAAATAGTAATTCAAAACCCAGAGGACTGTAGCTTATGTGAAGTTTGCATGGATGTATGTCCTCAAGAATGTATAAATGTTGAGGATGATGAATAAATAATTGATTCCTATTTTGATTATAATTTATGGTTTTATTTAAGATTTTATTTAGAACTTGTAAAAATTATAAAAAATAATATTCATTCCATATATTTAATAATATTTTAATTTAATTAAGATAAACTGATAAAAGTTATTAATGATATATAATTTATAATTCTTGGATAGTAATTTGATTATTATTAACTTTTAATTTTACTTAAAACCAGATATAAATATTAATTATTATCAATAAGGACAAATAAATAAAAAAAGGTGATATTTTGTCAGAGCTTTTAATACCCTTAGAAAATTATTTAGCAGCTGGATTACATATAGGAACACAACAAAAAACTAGTGACATGGAAAAATACATTTTTCGTGTAAGGTCTGATGGGCTTTATGTTTTAGATATTAGAAAAACAAATGAAAGAATCATTTCAGCAGCTAAATTCTTAGCTAAATATGATCCAGAAGATATATTAGTAGTAGCTACAAGACAGTATGGTCAAGCACCAGTTAAAAAGTTTGGAGAACTTATTGGATGTAAAACCATTCCTGGAAGATTTATACCTGGAACTTTAACTAATCCTAGTTACAATAAATTCATTGAACCTAAAATCATTGTTGTAACTGATCCAAGATCAGATTCTCAAGCTATTATAGAATCTAAACAGATTGGAGTTCCAATTGTTGGTTTATGTGATACTGAAAACTTACTTAGTACAGTTGATGTTGTTATTCCAGTAAATAACAAAGGAAGGAAAGCTATAGCTTTGGTTTACTGGTTATTAGCTAGACAAATTTTAAGAGAAAAAGAGATTATTGGGGAATTAGAAGATTTAGATATTCCTGCAACTGATTTTGAACTTAAGTTTTAATAATATATGTTTTTAAAATATAATTAAAACTATAAATTTACTAATAAATGCATGGGACATTATGCTTAATTATTCATTATGATAAGAAAACCAGCTGTTTCTGGATTATTTTATGATAGTGATCCAGAAGATTTAAAAAAAACCATAGAAAATTGTTTCAAACATGAATTAGGTCCTGGAAAAATTCCAACTTTAGCTAAATCTAAGAAAAATCAATCAAAAGATGGAAAAATTTATGGTGCAATAGCTCCTCATGCAGGATATGTTTATTCTGGACCAGTAGCTGCACATGCATATTATCAATTAGTTGAAAATGGATTTCCAGAAACTTTTATAATTTTATCTCCTAATCATACAGGGATTGGAACTGGGGTTTCTATATTTAATGAGGGTAGTTGGGATACTCCTTTAGGAACCATTAAAATTGATGAAGAATTTTCACAAGAGTTAATAAAGACTTCTGAAATTATTGACCCTGATTTTAGAGCTCATTTGAAAGAACATAGTTGTGAAGTTCATTTACCATTTTTACAATACTTTTCAAATGATTTTAAAATAGTTCCAATTGTTATGTGGATGCAAGATATTACAAGTTCTGAAGAAATAGCTGAAGGAATTGTTAAAGTAGCTAAAAGTCTAAATACTTCTATTTCAATTATTGCAAGTACAGATTTAACTCATTATGCTCCTCAGGAAATAGCTTCTAAACAAGATGATTTAATTTTAGATAAAATATCTAAAATGGATGAAAAAGAGTTATTAAAAGATATTGAAAATTTCAACATTTCTATGTGCGGATATGGTCCTACAATAGCTACTATAAAGGCAACAAGAGAGTTTGGTGCAAATAAATGTGATATATTGAAATATGCTACAAGTGGGAATATTTCAGGAGATTTAAGCTCTGTGGTAGGTTATTGCTCTGGAATTTTCATATAATTTTTTCATCTTTCATTTATCCATCTTTATTTAAAAATAATTTAATAAAAGACAAATAAAAAGAATTGTTTAAAAAATAAATTTAATTTTCAAAAATATAAATATGAACTTTAATAATTAAAATAATATATTTAATGTTATTTTTTTTTTAATTTAGAGATTAACAAAATAGAAATAGCTATAACATTTTCATAATTATTTATATTTTTGATTATTAGAAAATTTTATTAATTGTTTCCCATGGTTTTATTATCTTTCATTATTAAAAAATCTTGTTAATATTTCCAATTATTGATATTATTCATTATTAAATATAAAAAACATAAATAGATATTTTACTGTTTTATAGTAATTTTTAGTGATACAATGGAATCAATAGCTTCAGCACCAGGAAAAACAATTCTATTTGGAGAACATGCTGTTGTTTATGGTGAACCTGCTATTGCAGGAGCAGTAAATAGAAGAGCTACTGTTAAAATAAAGAAAACTAAAAATGATTTATCAATTTTAAAATCTAAAGATTTGAGATTTGAAGCTGAATTAGATACTAAAAAAAAAACATATGTTTTAAAAAAAGGAAAACCTGGGATAATTCGATATATTTTAGAGTCATTATCAAAAGTTCATAACCATTCTCCAATTGAAATGGACTTATCATTAGATATTCCTATTGGGTCAGGTTTAGGTTCATCTGCAGCAGTTACTGTAGCTACGTTAGCTGCTTTACATCAATATCATGGAAAAAAGTTTAATAAGAATTTTTTAGCTAAACAAGCTCATGAAGTAGAGTTAAAAGTTCAAGGAATTGCAAGTCCTTTAGATACTTCAGTGAGCACTTATGGTGGTTTAGTTTATCTTTCAAGAGATAAAAAAATAATTAAATTTAAAAATCATTTGAATTCTTCCTTTGTCATTGGCTATACAATGAAACATGGTAATACTGGAAAAATGGTAAAATCAGTAAAAGCTTTAAAAAATAAATATCCTAAAATACTAAACTCGATTATAAAAACAATTGGTGAAGTAACTGATGAAGCCAAAATAGCTATTGTCAATAATGATAAAAAGCGATTAGCTGAATTAATGAATCTTAACCAAGGATTATTAGATTCAATTGGTGTAAATACTAATGAATTATCTAGAATGATTTATATTTCCAGAAAATATGGAGCTATTGGTTCTAAATTAACAGGATCTGGTGGTGGAGGAAGTATAATTGCATTTTGCCCTGAAAAAGAAAATCAAGTTTTTCGAATATTGAGCAAATATGATAATGCAATTAAAGTTAACTTTTCTAGAGAAGGAGTCCTTTATAGAACTAAAAAATAATTAATCTTTATAACTTTTATTAAAAATCAATTAAGATTCGAAATTAATTAAAATTAGAAACAATTTAAATAAAAAATCAATTAAGATTCGAAATTAACTAATATAAGAAATAATTAATTAAAATCAGAAACAGTTAAGATTTAAGATCAATTAAAACTTGAAATTTATTAGAATTAGAAATTAATTAAATTCAGAGGTTAATTAAAGCTTGAAATTTATTAAAATTAATTAAAGTAAAAAATCAGCTAAAAAACTCTATTGCATTGATTTTAATGGGGAGTTCAATGATAATTTTGAAATTAGGTGGAAGTGTATTAACTAAAAAAGATTCTAATCATGCAGAAGTCAATTATAAGAATCTAAATAGAATAGCTACTGAAATTCATAATTTTTTTTTAGTTAAAGATTCTAATCATGATTTTGCAGATGGTTTAATCATTGTTCATGGAGCAGGATCTTTTGGTCATCCTTATGCCCAAAAATATCAAATTGGAAAACCTTTTAAGAGAGAGGAATATGGTGAAAAGAGGATAGGATTTTCAAAAACTCAAAATTCTGTTAATAAATTAAACACAATTATTTGTGAATGTTTAATTAGTAAAAAAATACCCTGTGTTTCTATTCAGCCATCTTCTTTTATTACAACAAATAACAAACGAATTAATACTTTCAATTTAAATTTGATAGTTAAATATTTAGATGAAGGATTTGTACCAGTAATATATGGAGATGTTGTACTTGACACTAAGTTAAAAGTAGCTGTTTTATCTGGAGATCAAATACTTCAATATATTGCTAAAAATCTTAAGTCTAGAAAGATTAATGAGATTATATTAGGAACTGACGTTGATGGAGTTTTTACTAAAAACCCAAAGAAGCATAATAATGCAAAATTAATTAGAAAAGTCAGTTCTTTAGAAGATATAGAAGTCTTGGATTCTACTACAAACATTGATGTTACTGGTGGAATGATTGGAAAGATAAAAGAACTTTTAGAATTAGCTGATTTAGGAATTGAATCAAAAATTATAAATGCAAATAAAGAAGGATTAATAGCCAATGCATTGTTAAATAAAAAGGTTAAATGTTCTTTAATTACAAAAAATAAATAAAATTTCACATTAAAAATGAAAATAAAATATTTTAAATAACTAAAAATAAATAAACATGATATTAAATATATTATTTTAAGAATTCTTAATTATTATATAAAATTATTAAATTTTTATTAAATCATAATTAATTTGTTATTATTAATCTAATATTAATTAATCTAAAATAAATTATTTTAATAATTCTAATTATTCTATAAGATTATTAAAACTTTTATTTAATAATTATTTATTTAATATCATTTAATAATTCTTAATAAAGAATAATTTATCATTATATTAAAGAATCTTTTTAATGAATTGAATTCAATATATGGTCATTAAATGAATAAACACGAACTAATTAAAAATAAAAATAGGGATGAATTAGAAGGACATACAATGATTTCAGATAGAAAATTAGAACATCTTTTAATATGTAAACATTATGATGTTCAATATCGAAAAAAAACAGGTTTTGAGGATATTGAACTTATTCATAGAGCATTACCCGAAATTAATAAAGAAAAAATCGATATTTCCACCCAAGTATTTGGAAAAAAATTAGAATCTCCATTGTTTATAACAGCTATTACTGGTGGACATCCATCGTCGTTAAAAATAAATCAAGAATTAGCTATAGCTGCAGAGAGTGAAAAAATTGCTCTTGGTCTTGGAAGTCAAAGAGCGGCTATTGAAAATCCTGAACTTGAGAAAACATACACAATAGCTCGTGAAAATGCTCCCTCTACACTTTTACTTGGAAATATTGGGGCTCCTCAAATTGATTATGCTGAAAAAGCTGTTGAAATGCTTGATTTGGATATTTTAGCTATTCATCTAAATCCGTTACAGGAATCTATTCAACCTGAAGGGGATATTGATGCTACTGGCGTTGTTGATTATATTAACAAAATAACTAATCTTGTCGATGTACCTGTTATGGCAAAAGAAACTGGATGTGGGATTTCGCGGGAAGATGGAATCTTACTTCAAGATGCAGGAGTAGATTTTATTGATATTGCAGGTGCTGGTGGAACAAGTTGGGCAGCTGTAGAGACTTACAGAGCAGAAGATAAATATTTAGGCGAATTATTCTGGAATTGGGGAATTCCAACTGCTGTAAGCACAGTAGAACTTTCTTCTTCAGTTAATATACCTATTGTTTCATCTGGAGGAATTAGGTCAGGACTTGACGGGGCAAAAGCTATTGCTTTAGGTGCTGATTCTGTTGGTATTGCACTACCAATTTTAAAAAAAGCTTATTTGGGGCATGATGAAATTATAAAATTTATTAAAAGATTCAATGAGTCTTTAAAAGTAGCTATGTTTTTAGTAGGGGCAAAAAACTTAGAAGAACTTAAAAATTCAAATTTAATTATCAGTGGAAAAACAAAAGAATGGTTAGAACAACGAAAAATTAAGACAAAATCATTTGGAATGAGGGTATAACTTGAAATTAAATATTATTACATTGAAACAAGGGTTTAACACAATATTATTTTTGGGAGGCATTTAATTGACAGTAGAAATTATAGCAATTGGTGGATATGAAGAAGTTGGAAAAAATATGACCGCTATAAAGGTTGCAGATGAAGTTGTTATATTTGATATGGGAATACACCTTGATAGAATAAGTATTCATGAGGATACAGATATTGATAGAATGCATAGCTTAGATTTGATTGAAAGAGGAGTAATTCCTGATGATACATTAATGAAGGATGTAGATGGTAAGGTAAAGGGAATAGTTTTTACTCATGGACATCTTGATCATATTGGAGCAGTAGCTAAACTAGCTCACAGATATGATGCTCCAATAATAGGTACTCCTTATACAATAGCACTTATTGAAAGAACAATAAAAGGAGAACGTAAATTTTCGGTTTCAAATCCTTTAAATCCTTTAAAACCAGGATCAAAAACACAACTATCAAAAAATATCACTCTTGAATTTGTTCAATCAACTCATAGTATTCCTCAGGCAGTTATAGCAGCATTACACACTCATGAAGGTATTATTGTTTATGCTAATGACTTTAAATTTGATAATCATCAAAAAATATCTCCTCCTCCTGATTATAATAGGTTAAGAGAGTTAGGTCGAAAAGGTGTTTTATCACTTATTGTAGAGACAACAAGAGCTAATGAGTTTCATGAAGTTAAAACATACTCTGAAAGAGTAGCTAGGATAATACTGGAAGATATCATGAAAGAACCTTTAGTTGATAAAGCGGGCATGTTAATAACTACTTTTTCTTCTCATATTGAAAGGATTCAAACTATCGCAGACATAGCTAAAACTAGTGATAGACAAATTCTCTTTTTAGGAAGGTCTATGGAAAGATACTGTGGAATAGCTGAAAATTTTGGAATATTAGATTTACCTGACAATGCTAGTGTATTTGGAAATCCTAAATCTGTAAATAAAGCTCTTTCAAAAGCTGAAGATAAAAGAGAAGATTATTTACTTGTCACTACAGGACACCAAGGAGAACCTGATGCATTACTTCCAAGGATAGCTAGTGGTAGGACTCCATTTCAGGTTAAACCTGGAGATAATGTTATAATTTCAGCCCCAATTATTCCTAATCCAACTAATGCAGCTAATAGACATATAATGGAGAGTAGATTGATTTCTAGTGGTGCAAGAATTTATTCTAACAACCATGTTTCTGGTCATGCAGGAAGGGAAGATCATAGAGATTTTCTTAGGATGTTAAAACCATTACATATTATTCCTTCCCATGGTAATTTAGAGATGTTATCTGCTTATGGTGAATTAGCTGAAGAAGAAGGATATAGAATAGGTAATAATGTTCATATTTTGAGAAATGGTCAAGCACAAGTCTTTAATGGTGGTGTTTCTTAGCTATAATTATTTCTCTTTTTTAAAATGTTTAAGTTCAATTGTTTAATGGTTGATATTTCTTAGCAATAATTATTTATTTCAAAAATTTCTTATTTAAAATGAGAAACTATCTTAACTATTTTTTTTAATTTAGTTAGATGATTATGTTTTGTTAATACTTATCAACAATAGTTTTACAATATAATTTTTATGAAGATATAGAGGGATTTCATGGGTAATTCAAATAATGAAGTTATGGAAGTCTTAGAACGATATTCTCAAGAAATAAATAATGAAATTGAAAAGGTTCTTTCTACTATTGAACCTGTTAGTCTTAAAAAAGCTTCAATTCATTTAACAAAAGCTGGTGGAAAAATGTTACGACCTGCACTAACTGTTTTAGTTAGTGAAGCTGTCGGTGGCGATAAAAAAGATGCTATAAAATCAGCAGCAGCCATTGAGCTCATTCATACATTTTCACTTATTCATGATGATATAATGGATCAAGATGACATGCGTCGTGGAATGCCTTCTGTTCATAAACTTTGGGGTGAGCCAGTAGCTATTTTAGCAGGAGATACATTATTTTCAAAAGCATTTGAGCTTGTAATTAATACTAAAGTTGATGGGACTTCATTAGGAAATGAATCTTTTGAACGCATTAATCAAACATTAGCTACTGTAGCGGATGCTTGTGTTAAAATTTGTGAAGGTCAAGCATTTGACATGGGTTTTGAAGGGAATTTTGATGTTAAAGAAGATGAATATATTGATATGATATTTAAAAAAACTGCGGCATTAATAGCTGCAGCTACTGAAGCAGGAGCTATTATGGGTGGAGCAGATGAAAAAATTGTTTCAGCTATGTATGATTATGGTAAACTTATAGGTTTGGCTTTTCAAATTCAAGATGATTACTTAGATGTTGTAAGTGATGAAAAATCTCTTGGAAAACCTGTTGGTAGTGATATCACCGAAGGAAAAATGACTCTTTTGGTTGTTAAATCATTAGCTGAAGCAAATGATAAGGATAAAAAAAGATTAATAGAAATTTTAAAATTTTCTGATACTAGCCCTGAGAATGTATCTGAAGCAATAGATATTTTTGAAAAATATGGTTCTATTAAATATGCTTATGATGTTGCAATGGGAAATGTAGAGAATGCCAAACAACTACTTGAAATATTGGATGACTCTGAAGCTAAACAAGCACTTTCACTGATTGCAGATTTTGTAGTAAAAAGACAAAACTAAAATTTGATAATTGTTATATAGTATATTTTTTTGCATTAACACTTTAATAATTAATTTAATAATTTTATAATTTAGTATAAATTTGAATATTTTAAATTTAATAAATAGTCAGTTATAGCATAAATTTATTTATAAAAAATTTTTTATTAAATATAATTTTTAAGTTTTTTTGAACTTCATTTAATATAAATAATCAGCTTTGATATAAATTTAAGTTATTTTAAATTTAATAAATAATCAGTTGTAATATAAATTTGAATTATTTTAAATTTTTAAATTTAATAGATTTTAAGAGGATTTTTAATGAAATATATAAAAATAATATTAATAATCTGTGTAATAGTCATTGGAGCTGCAGATATTATTATATACAATTATGGTATTGATTTATTTTCACAAATAGATGGTGAAGATGTTCCTGATAATCAAAAATTTGTAGAAAGTTTAAAAAATGCAAGTAAATATGAGGAGATATGGCAGGAGAGTATGGATAAAGGCGTGATAATTAAAATAGTTAGTAAGCTACGTTCTCCAAGTAGCTTGAACAAAAGTATGCCTGAAATAAAATCTTCATTAGCTAAATCTAAAGATGCTAATGAAAATACATTAAAATACCTAAACAATAGTAAAAAATTTGCAACAAATGATATAGAGAAACAATATATAGATTTACTCATACAAAAAGCTAATATTAATAAAAAAATCTATGATTCTTATGCAAAAATGATTATAGAATATGAAAAATTTGCAAATAAGAAGTTAAGTGCCGCTGAATTAAGTAAAAAGATGACGGATGCGAAACAAGATTTGATTGAAAATAATGCTATTGATGTGGATAAAACAGCCATAAATACTAAAATACTGATTTTATTAAAAAAGAACCCTGACCTCCAGAAAAAATTAGAAGGTATGAATATTAACCCTGCATTCCTTGGACAAAATTAGGGCGATTTCCAGTTGTTTAGAAATATTAAATAAATCAAAATAGTTTTATTTAAATATGAACTTATTTTTAATCAATTGATTTATATTAATATTTGAAAAGTTTATTCATTAAATCTGGGTAAAATGTCTTAAATTTTTTAAAAAAACTCTTATCTTTTGTTTTTTTTAAAATAATTATTATGATAAAATATTTTTATTTAAATTTTTTTTTTAGTTAAAAAAAGGATGCTTTTTTATTTTATAAGTTTTATTTATTTTAATTATTATTTTTATTTAATATTAATTTTCAATGATTATTTAAAAAATAAAGAATTATTTAACATTCATTATTAAAAATTTAGCATTAACTAAGTTTTTTTTAAACATTAGCTAATCTTTTTTAGCATTAGCTAAGTTTTTTTTTTTTAAAATAACCAATCTTTTTTCCACCAAATTAAAATCCACGCTGATTTATCCTCAGGGTTTTCTAATTTTCCTTCTTCATTAAGCTTTAATTTTTCCTTTAAATAACTACGTAATTTGATTTTCTCATCATCTGTAAAACTGTCTAATTTCCATCGCCCATTATTCATAGCTTCATGAACTGACTCATAGGTTCTGCTACTTTCAATTTCAAGATTTTCAACATTTGGATAAATTCCCATTTCAATTAAAATGTTAACAAGATAATTGTAAGGTGGAAATTCATGATATTCTTTACCAATACTTTCATAGAATTTTTTTTCAAATTTCCAATTATTTGGACCAAATAAAGTGATATAAACATATTTACTAGCTATTTCACTAATATTAACTATGGCTTGTTTTACATGATGAATTCCATTAAAAGATCGTGAAGAAAGTACAATATCATAATTTCCAAGATCTTCAACTTTCATCTCTTCTAATTTTCCTTGAACAATATCAACATTAGCTAGTTCTTCTTTTTCACATTTTTCCTTAAGTAGTTCAAGCATATTCTCAGATGAATCAATAGCTGTTACTTTAGCTACTTTTTTAGCTATTGCTAATGTAACTGAACCTTCTCCACAACCTAAATCTAGAAGAGAATCTTCTCTATTCAAACTCATTTTTGACATAAGATTTTCCCTATATTCGTCTTGCTTAGCTAATTTAGAAAAATTTTTCGCTACTTTATTCCAATCTTTCTTTTCCTTTCTTTTAGCTTTTAATTTTTCCTGCCAAAAATACTCCCAATCAATATTTTCTGGATTTTTTATACATTCATCATTTTTAATGTTAACCTCTCCTTGTAAACATATTTATTGTTGTAACTATTTTGCGTTAGAGGTTGAGATTTTTCATTTCTATAGTTAGTTTGATATCATATATATCTATTCTATAAAGCCATTTTTCTTTTAAACTTTTAACTTTATAGAAAATATAAATTTTTTAATAATCATTTTTTTTTTATGAGCATTAAAATTTTTACAAGCTATTTAAAAACATATATTTCTTTATAAAAATAAGAATATCTTTATAATCTTTTTAAAACTATATATTTCTTTATAAAAATAAGAATATCTTTTCAACTTATTTAAAACCATATAATTATATATAAAAATAAAAATATTTTACAACTTTTTAATACTATACATTTATTTCAGTGTGATTAAATGGATGATTTGGAAAAAACAATTTATAAGTATGCATTACTAAATGGAGCTAAACATAAAGGCAACGCAAATCCTAAAGCTGTATTAGGGTCTATTATGAGTAATGAGCCAGAACTTCGAAAAGATGCTAAAAAAATAGGTCCAATAGCTAATGATGTTGTAGCTAAAATAAATCAAATGTCTTTAGAAGATCAAGAAAAAGAAATAGCTAATCTAGGACTTGAACTTGAAAATAAGAAAAAAGAAAAAGAAAAAGGACTACCTGATCTTCCAGGTGCTCGTGGAAATGTTGTTATGCGTTTTGCACCAAATCCAAGTGGACCACTTCATATAGGTCACGGGAGAGCTGCAGTTCCAAATGGGGAATATAGTAAAAAGTATAATGGTAAATTAATCTTGAGAATTGAAGATACTGATCCAAAAAGAATTTATCCTCCTGCTTATGATATGATACAGGAAGATTTAGAATGGTTAGAAATAGCTATTGATGAAGTTTACTTTCAAAGTGATAGATTCCCAATTTACTATGAATATGCAGAAAAAATCATAGAACTTGGTGGGGCATATATGTGCACTTGTGATGGAGGAGAATTTAAAAAACTTAAAGATGAGTGTAAACATTGTCCTTGTAGAAATAAGTCTATTGAAGAAAATATGGACTCATGGAGAGAGTTTCCAAATATGAAATCTGGTCAAGCAGTTCTTAGAATTAAAACAGACATTCAACATAAAAACCCTGCTATTCGTGATTGGGTAGCTATGCGTATTGTGGATGAAAAACATCCAAGAATAGGGACAGAATACAGAATTTATCCTATGATGAACTTTTCAGTAGCTATTGATGATTATTTAATGGGAATGACGCATGTTTTAAGAGGTAAAGATCACTTAGCTAATAGTGAAAAACAGAAGTATCTTTACCAACATTTGAATTGGGATATTCCAGAATTTATCCATTATGGAAGGCTTAAAATGGAAGATATTCCTTTAAGTACTTCAAAAACATTAGCTGGAATTGAAGATGGAACTTATAGTGGATGGGATGATCCAAGACTTGGAACCTTAAGGGCAATAGCTAAACGGGGAATTCAAAGTAAAGCTATTTATAACTTGATGATAGAAATTGGTGTAAAAATATCAGATTCATCTATTAGCTGGAAAAAAATTTATGGGCTTAATCGTAATATTTTAGAAGAAAAAGCCAATCGTTATTTATTTGTTTCAAATGCAAAAAAAGTGAAAATAACTAATTTAGATGAAGAAAAAATAGCTATTCCTGAAAATATTGAAAGACCACTTCACCCAGACTTTTTAGATCGAGGAAATAGGAAATTAATTTTCGATGGAGAAGTTTATATCTCAGAAGATGACTTATCAGATGGAATGACAAGACTGATGGATGCTGTAAACATTGATATTGAAGATGGAATCGCTAAATATATCAGTAAATCATTTGAAGATGCAAAGGAAAAAAAGATGAAAATTATTCAATGGGTTCCAGCTAATGATAATATAAAAGCAAAAATAATCATGGATGATGCTTCAGAGATTATTGGATTATGTGAAGCAGATTGTAAAAGTTTGAAAAAGGGAGACATTGTTCAATTTGAACGATTTGGCTTTGTAAAACTTGATGAAATAGATAATGAGGAGTTAATATTCTATTTTGCTCATAAATAATTTATAATATTTTTTTGTTTTAATTTTTATTAGTAATTTTATCTATTTATTTGTTATAGTATTTGTTTTTTTAATTTAAAAATAGTTCATTTTTTTTTATTTAATTTTTTATTATTTTTCATCTTTTTTAAAAGATTCTTAATAAAAGTTAAAGTTGTTATGTAAAAAAATGTCGGATTAAATCATAGATTATATTACAAAACTTTTTTAATATCAGAAAAACTTATCCATTTTTCTTTAGACCTATATTTTACTTTTACATTTCCATGTTTTATTTCTAAAATATAGCTAGAATAGTTTTCATTGTTATGGGTAAATATTATTGTATCTTTTAAGGTCAATTTATGAACTTTATCCCTAATAGTGATTTCAGCCACTTCACTATTTTTACTATTTTTTTTTCGATTTTGTCTGATAAATTCTTCATTTTCCTCTAAAGTTTTAGCTATTGTAATATCATGTTTTTTATTTTCAGTAGCAAAATCTTTTTCATTATGCATTTCCCTAGTAATATCACTAATTTGTTCATTAATTATTTCGTTGTTAATGTCAGTTATTTGTTCATTGCTTGAATCAGTATTTTCTGTAGCTATTTCATAGTTCAAATCATATTTATCACTATCTAAAAACCCTTTATGATTGTCATTCATTGGTTCTTCCCAAAATTTTGAAACTTCTGGAAATTCTTTTTTGGGGTCATGATCTTCCTTTTCTTCTTCTTCCTTTTCTTGTTTATCGAACACTTTCACAAGTACAAGTATGTTTGCTACAATTATGGCTGTGATTAAAATCATAGCAGATAGATCAATTTCCATGGTATCCTCGTTTATATTTGAATGAATTTTTTTTGAAATAATTTTTTTTATTATACTGTTATATTTATATAATTTTGACTTAAATAAACTTATCAAATTCTTGTTGATATATGGAAATAATCATTGATTTTTATAAAATTAGATTATTTAGGTCATAGTTCTGTTGATGATACTAAAAAAACTTTAAATTTCATAAAATTCAATTTTGAAACTAAAAAACGTTGATTGTTAGATTGAAAGACTAACAGAAACTTTAACTAATCCTGATAAACCTGCTTTCTACCCAGACCCATAAAAAGATGAGAGGAATATATTATGGGAATGATAATTAATGAAAAAAGTATAATAATAACCCTTTTTTAAGATTTAATTTAGATCTTATCTTGTAACATTTGCGTTTATAGTTACTGAAATTATAAAATACTTTGGCGGTACTTTTGGAGCTTCAATTCCATTTTTCAATGATTATGGACTCATATACACTATGATTAATGATTTTTGGTGTTATAAGGAAAGACTATTTTGGGAATAGGAAGACACCAAGAAAAAAATGAAAAAACATCCTAACTAATGGAAACCAAGAAAAACAAGAATATATTATGAAATATGGTTTTATTCCTTTAAATTCAGAATATAAATTAAACATTAATCCAGAAGAATATTTTTATATAGTTTTTTTAATATAATTTTAATTGTTTGTTAGAGGTTGGTAAAACTATAGATTTTTCAATTTTTATATCATTTATAAAGACATATATATTTAAAATATTGTTAGCTAGCTTAATTTCAATGTAAAGAGGTTATAACTTTGAAAAAAATTAAAAAATATAATCTAAAATCAATTTTTAAAGAAATTATTGATATTTTTAAACCTTTTGAATATTTTACTATCGATGAATTATGGCAATGGACTGTTTTTGATAAAAATAATAAGTATTTAAACAAGTTCTTAGAAATCCATTTTCCTTCTAAAATTCCTGTTAAAGGTCGAAAAGGACCAATAACTAGACAAGCTATTTAGGGAGATTATTTACTTTTTTAATATGCTGAAAATCAGTATTTATTCGTTATTAGCTATTCTAGTGCTATTAACTATTTAATCATGGATATCCCATTTCTTAATGGGATTTTTAATCTTTTAACAACTATTCAAATCCCAATTATAGAAAGGGTGATAAAAAACATTTTATCTATTTTAAAATATAAACAAAAAGATTTTACAGATAGAAATCTTGAAAGTAATCTTTTAAAAAAATTTTTAAATCTTATAAATAACTTGATTGGCAGAATAAACAGTCAAGCTATTTTTTCAAAAGGAGTTTAGCTGATTGAAATATATAACTCGAATGGAGGAACTCAAAAAGAAGCATATAAAATATTATTTCCTGTGTATGCCATTTATCAAGAATTATGAGATGGGATTGTTTTTGATTTCATATCAAATATTCTAAATTGTGTTGTAGGGTTTGTTGAAAATAAAAATGGAAAATTTGGAATGAATATTTAAAAACTAGTGATTTAATTAGATATAATAGTTGTAATTTTATTTTCTGATTATTAATAAAGGAAAATCAAATGAAATTCCATTGAGTAAGAGAAAAAAATTAACTTCTCTTACTCAATGCCTTAAACCATATTCTTTTTTTTATTTTTCACATTATGTATTCAATTTTTTAAGCATAATTTTTTCTTTTATAAATACTTAATTATTACAATTTTATCAAGTATTAATTTAATATGAATTATGTTTTTATCCTATAGCAAATATTGAATGTTTCTACTATATAAATATTATCTTATTTACACTAACACTATCAATTATTTAATAACTAGGAATATAGAATGATGATTTTTATATAATTTATTTGAAAGTGTTTTTTTTTTCAAATGATGAATTATTAATAATTTTTTGCCATGAAATTAAATATTCATTCCTATAGCATCGGCTTTATTTAATATTTCTTCTTTTTCGAATAAATCATCTTTTGAATTTACTCCTGCAGCTATTAATATATCCACAACGTCAAAATCCATAAATTCATATAAATATTTCTTTTCATGTTCACTGTAAGCTTCATAAACTTTTGGATCTGGATTTGTCTGTGTGTAGATTAAAATAGCTTTTTTTCCCTTAAAGTTCTTGGTTTTACTATTGAAAATGCTATAAAATCTATCAGTAAATAATTTTGTTTGGGCTGAAACTTCCCCATAATAGATTGGGGACCCGATGATAACATAATCTGCATTATCCAATAATTTATGCAACTCATTAATATCATCATCCAAGTCACAGCCTTCATTTTCTTTGCAATAGTCACATGCTTGGCAAGGATTAATATTAAAATCATTCAAGTAACACATGCTTGTGTCATGATCATTATCTTCAGCTTTTTTAAGTATTCTTTTAATCAATGCATTAGTACTTCCATTTTTTCTAGGACTGCCTGAAAACCCAACAATTTTCATATTTAACACCAAAACAATTTTTTTGCTAAATTTTATATGTTATATTAAAAATTTGATGAATATTTTGATATAGATTTATTTTAATGTATTTCATATCTTTCTTATTAAACTTTAATTTTTCTAAATTTTTCTATTTGTGTATAATAGAAAAATACTTTTTTAACTTTTCTCAAATTATACTAATAAATTTTTAATAAGTATTATTGGATTTTTATATTAAAATGATAATTATGAAAATTTTTTAATATTATAAGTTTTAAATTAATATTGCTAACTAGTATATTAAATGTATTTAAACAAAATGGGGTTTTAAAAATAGCTTCAGATAAAAATGTTTTTGAAGGATTAAGTGAAGAAAAGCAAAAAAAGTATAGAAAAGATACTATCAATCGCTATGGGAAAAAATCTTTTAAAAAGGCTAGTAAAAAAGTGAACAAATTAAATAAAGAAGAATGGGATCATTATCAGAATAATTTAAATAATTTATTCAAAAAAATAGCTATTTCCATGGAAATCAATAGTTATGACTCTAAAAAGATTCAAAAACTAATAGTTAAACATTTCAAATTAATAGGAGTTCTCAATCCAACAAATAAGAGATCCTATATTGAATTAGCTAATCTTTACTCAGAACATGAAGATTTTATAAGTTTTTTTGATAATTACCATGAAGGATTAGCTGATTTTTTAAGCAAAGCAATGATTTATTTTGCTAAAAATGAATCAAATGATTAATTTGTTTTTTAATTTTAATCCACAGAACTTTTTAAAATTTTATACTTTAAAAACAATTATAATTATAGTAATGCTCAATGTGCTTTTTATTTTACAAAATTTATTAATTATTTTTATTAAGTATTAATTTTTAATGATTTTTTTTTAAAATAAAGAATAATATTAAAGTTTTTAATTAAAAACTTAATGTACTTGTTTATAATAGAGTAATTTGATATATTATGTTAATTTCTATGATTTGGCCTTTAAAGAGTAATATTTTTATATAATTTATTTTATCATATTTCATTAAATTATTAAATTTTATATACTTAATGAAATTAATAATAAGACATGAAGGAAAAAGAAATTAAAATTGAGGATTCAGATTCATTTCAAACAATTTTTACTAAATATGGAGCTATGGCTTTAGATAAACAGGAAAATTTAGGTCAAGTTATTGGAGAAAATGTGGGAAAATTGAATATTGATGAAGGAACCATATCTTTTAGTGATGATTTGACTTTTCCAGTTCAAATTCTTGGAACTTTAGCTAATGATACTAATAATTGGCATTGGGCATGGGATAATAAAGATATTGGATTTCCAGAAGATATTATCCAAGAAGCTATTAAAGTTAAAGAATTTGGTGAAAGACATGATATTGTTCAGTTTACAACAAATATATTAGTCACTGACTTACTTGAAGCCCATATAATAGCCATGACAGTTTCAGGCATTTTTAACGATGATGCTTATTATTTAGTTGATTTTGATGAGATAACCTTTTTCATCACCATAAAATCTAATGAAATTCCAAAGGATGAAACAATTGAAAGATTTATAAATGTTTTTAATAAATTCCAAAAAGAGTTTAATGTTAAAGCAAAATTAGCTTTTAAATCCTATGCAAAACTTAGAGGTTATGAATACAAAGAAAGAGACGAATTTTCAGTAGCTAAAGTTGGACAATCAAGAGTGATTGTTGGATTTAGTGAAAGAGGTAATGTAACTCATATTCAAACCATGTTAGAATAACTATTATTAATAAAAAATTGAAATTATTTAACTGCAACTTTTTAAAATCTTTTAGATTTTCTCATCAATGATGTCAAGATAAGAAACATATTATTTTAATCTTCATGAATTGTAACATTTCATTTAAATATAAATTTAGAAATTCCAAAGGACTTTCTAACATTGCAAAATCAAAGATTTTGCAAAGTTTAAGAAAATTAATTAAAATTTAGAAAATCAAGATTTTTTAACATTGCAAAATCGAAGTTTAGAGAATCGAAGATTCTCTAACATTGCAAAATCAAAGATTTTGCAAAGTTATTCAATTTTATAAGAAAATTTTTTAAACTTGACAGCATTGGATTTTCTATTTAATTTAAAAATTTTAGTGTTTTTTAGGTTTTCTTCTTGTAATTTAAAATTTTCACTATTTTTTGAGGTTTGTTGTTGCAGTTTGAAATTCTCAGTATTTTTAGATTTTCTTCTTATGGTTTGAAATTTTTGATGTAATTTAGATTATTGTGTTGTATTATTTAATATTTCTAAATCAAGATTATTATGAATCAGAAAACTTTAAATTTAATGAAAAAAGCTATTTCAACTGCTGGTAAATGGATTTGGATGGAAATAGCTCATGATTCCATTCAACTGGAGTTTGATAATGTTCAAATTTACAATCCAAGGTTAAACGAATCAAAATCTCATTCAAGCATGATAACTATTAGATTAGCTAATAATGCTTTTTTTAAATTATTTTACAATGATAATAATGAAAAATTTGAAAAAAACTTTTTAAATCCAATTTATGATTTTTCATATAATTTAAATAATAAAAGTTTTAAATTCCAAGATTTTAAGCTTTTAGAGGCAATAAAAAATAATTTTAAATATCAAAAAGTTTTACTTGGAAATTCTAAAAATAATATCAAAAATGGAGATATTGATTTTTTATTGTGTTTTATTGCAGAAAAAATAGCTATAGCTACTGGAGGTAATCAAATTCAGTTTTTCAATGAATTTAATCTTTTAAATGATGATGAAATTAAAAGGCTTAGTAATAAATGGTGGGTTTATTGGGTTGATTACTGGAAAAAAGAAAATACTCTTTATGAATATGATAGTGCATGTGAAATATATCCCTTAGAAATAGCTAAAAAATTAAAGTAGTTAATTTTCATTTATATAATACTAAAAATAAATTAAAAATATTAAAAATAATTCAAGAGGTTAGAAATTATGGATAAAAAATTAATTGGATTAGTTATAGTAAGTATCCTAGCTGTTGTTACAGTTAGTGGTTGCATTGGTGATAATTCAGATAGTACTGTATATGATGGACTGGTTTTTAATAATGGGGATATATCTTTTAATTATCCTTCAGATTGGAAGAATTTTACTTCTTCTTCCCATAATTCTGCACAAGTTGCATCGTTGAAAACGGATAAAGGAGATACTAGTCTTCTTTCTGTTTATATTGACTCTGCTAATTATTCAATTGATGAGTATAAAAGTTTAAATGAACCTAATCCTGGTGAAACACTTATTTCTTCTGGAGATATTACTATTGATGGTGTTAAAGGTTTTGATATTTCTTTAAAATACTATGAAAGTGGTGGAGGAGAACAAAGAATCATAGGATTCATAAAAAATGGATATTTTTATAGAATAATATTTACAACTGGAGATTTAAAGGTAATAAATTCAGACATGGATTTAGTTATAAATTCTTTCAAAGTATTATAAAATAGAGAGTGTTAAAGGAGTGGAGTTTTTCGAAAAATTAGCTTTTCTTTATAAATAGACTTGAAAATTTTAAAAAACTCTAGAAAATTTACACCATCATTAATAAAAAGAATATTATAATTATTTTTCATTTTTTTTTTTTTTTTTTTTTTTTTTTACATGTATCAAATTTTAGAAAAATTTAGGCTCTTGATACAAGAGCCATATTTTATTTAAAGATTTCTTTGATTGTTATTTTTCACACTTTCATCTATTTTATTTTCTGGATCGATTTTAATTTTTTTAATGTATTTTCTATATTTGTAGGGTATTTTAAATGCTATGGTTAATTTAGTAGATTTTCCAGAGGTCAGTGATTTTACTTTAGCTACTTTTGAATATTTTTTCAAAGCAGATGAGCTATACCAAGCTTTAATTTGGGTGGTTTTACTAGCTACAGCTCCTTTATTTTTAACAACTACAGTTAAACTAATAACATTCTTTTTTTTGTCAGTATTTCTTTTTACAGATTCTATTGAAAGATCTACTTTTTTTACAACATAAATATTGTAAATATTTGTACTGGTATAAGTTTTTCCATTATATTTCGTTGTTGCAGTTACTTTAATAGAATATCCTCCAGTTTTTTTGTAAATATGATTAGTATTTATTCCAGTTTTTTTAGTTTTATCTGCGAAGTCCCATGTGACTTTTGTAATCTTTGCCTTATTAGCATAGCTACCAGAAACAAAAGCATTGAATGATAATTTTTCATTTAAGTTTACTTGAGCTGTTTTGTTACCATATTTTTTCAATGGCTCAAAATTAGATATGATGATTGATATTTCAGGCTCTGGATTTCCTGGCTTAACAACATACAATCTATAACTATTTTCACTATTGTAATTTTTGTTATTGTAAGAACTAGTTGCAGTTATTTTAAGGTCATACCAACCTGTTTTTTTAAAAACATGATTAATGGATATTCCATTTTTATAGCTTCCATTACCAAAATCCCATCGGGCACTTATAAGTTTCGCGGTATTTTCATAAGCTCCAGATATAAATGCTGTGAATACTAAATTTTCATTTAAGTTTACTTGAGCTGCTTTATTTCCATATTGAGGGAGTGGCTTGAAATTAGATATAAATATAGATAATTCTGGGTTTGGAGTAAGTTCAGGTGGTTTAGAATCTGGTCTTTTAACAACCTTTACAATATAGGTAGCGGACTTAGTAAATGTATTTCCACTATCTAAAACTGTAAGATCTAACTTTAGGGTGTATTCTCCAGTATTTTTATAATTATGATTAGCTGTTAAACCTGATTTTTTACTGCTTCCATCACCAAAATCCCAATTAACCGATGATTTATCATTAATTTGCGATGAACCATCAGAAATTTGAGCACCATAGGTTATTTCAGTGTTGGAAAATATAGTAAATTTGTTCGAATTAGTTGGAGGTGGAGATTCAAGTTCAGACACACTTAAAGATATTTGAGGGTCTATTATAGAGTTAGCATTGCTTGTTGATATTGAGGTAAAAATAGCTATTAAAAATAAAACAATTGCAATATGTTTAATGCTTAAACTATTTATTTTTATTTCATCAACTCCTTTTTTTATTATTAATTAATTATCATAATAAACTATTAAATATTTATTATAATAAAAATAATAATATTTAAATTGAAAAAATAATTTAAAATAAATTTAAATAAATTAGAAAAATTAAAAAGATAAAAAGTTAAAATAGATAAAAAAATTTGAATAAATTAAAAAAAATAAACGTGAAAAAATCAGTGTTATTTGATTAGATTATTTAAAGTTTTTTGATTATTTGATTTAATAGATTCACTTATTTTATTGTTCGAGTCAATTTTCACGTATGAAATATAGTTTCTGTATTTATAAGGTATCTGAAACTTTATTAATACTGTAGTGTCTTTCCCAGCTTTCAATGCGGGGATTTTAACCGATTTAGTATATTTCTTGAGTTTCGTATCTTTATACCACATTTTCACGTCACATGCTTTTGAAGCTGCAGTTCCTTTGTTTTTCACTGTTACAGCAAAACCATCTATGTTTTTCCCTTTACGAGCATAATTAAGTTTTGTTAAAATAAGATCTGGTTTTTTAACAACTTTAACTGTTATAAAATCTTCAGTATTCTGTAGAGTAATACCCTCACTAGTACCCTCTATATAGACCTTAACTTTGTAAGTACCTACTTTTTTGAAAGTGTGTGTAACAGCTGATGATTGTTTTTTTGTTTTTGTCTTAATTATTTTTGTGTTATCTCCAAAATTCCAGTCAACTTTATCAATGTTGTTGGTGGACACAGAAAAAGAAATTTTTTCATTTAAATTTACAACAGCATATTGAGATTTTCCTGAATTTACAATTTCTGAATCATAAACATTTTTACTTGTAATCATAGGAAGTTCAATAGCTGAAACAGAAGACAATGATGCGATTATAGCTATAAGCATCAAAATTATGAAATATCTCTTTTTTAGAATTTTAATAATACCCATCTCCAATTAAATAATATTTCAAAATCCAATTTTATTTATTCAATTAAAATATTAATGTACTAATTTTGTTCCTAATGGATTTTATATTTTTTCATCTTATTTGTATTTAATTTAAAATAAGCTCAATTATGAAAAATAAACTATTTAAATGTATAATCCATTCATCTTATTTAAATGTATGCATATATAGTGTGTGTAAAAAAGTGTGGAGTTTTTCAAGAAAAATTAGCTTTTCTTATGTAAATAAACTTGAAAAATTTAAAAAAAACTCCACAAAAATTTACACAATTCATATATAATAGAATGATTATCATAATATTTAGCTGAATTTGATATTTCTTCTCTTAAAATGATAATTCCTGATGAAAGATATCTTATATCTTTTTTAGACCCATTTTTTTTTTTTTTTTTTTTTTTTTTTTTTTTTTTTTTTTTTTTTTTTTTTTTTTTTTTTTTTTTTTTATTTTTTTTTTTTTTTTTATTTTTTTTTTTTATTTTTTTTTTTTTTTTTTTTTTTTTTTTTTTTTATTTTTTTTTTTTATATTTTTATTTTTATATTTTCATTTATATATTTTCATTTGTATGTTTACATTTATATATTTACATTTATATATTTCATTTGTATGTTTAC
>JAITUQ010000047.1 GCA_031286225.1 Candidatus Methanorudis spinitermitis | reverse complement strand
AGTGTATCAAGTGTAATGAATTCATATAAATTCTAATTAAATCAAATAAAACTTCCATAATCCTAATTCAATTTTTGGAAAAAAATTCAAAAAACTCCACACTTTTTGACAGACTCTTTTTATTAAATTAAAAAAACTTTGTTTTGAACTTAAAAAATAAAAAATTTTAATAAATTAAAAAAATAATTATGAGAATAATAATTATGAGTCAAAGGAAGAAAATACATTTTCTTTTGGAGGATAACATAAGTAAGTGATTTTAATATAAATATTCTTCCTAGACTCACTAAACATTAATTAATTCTTCATATTTAATTATGTTTCTGGAAGAGCATTTGAAAAATAAAAAAAATGAGGTATTCTAAATACAAATCTTTATATCCCCTCTCACTTTTAAAAAAAAAGAATTAACTACTTTTTATTTAAATTTTTTCATATAAAATAGAACCAATGAAATAAATAGAATAAAATAAAATCCATAATTATATGTCAGTAGCTTTTATTTTTCTTAAATTCTTAATTTAGTCCTTTTAATATGAGTTATAAAATTTTCCATTATGTTTCTCTATTAATTTATATTAATAAATACTAAGCCAAATACAAGCTTAAAGTTTTTTATTCATTAACCAATTGTTATTTTCATCAATATAATGAAAAATAAATAAAAAATTAATAAGTAAAAATACTCCTATTTATATTTCACAATTGAAAATGATTTAATTTATTTATTAATTATTATAAATCTGTTTTTTATATAATCCATATGTAATTTTAAAAACAAACATTGAATAAAGGTTGAAAAACCCTATTTTCCAAATTCATAAACTTATTTATAATTTAACATGCAAAAAAAGCCTTATTTTACATTAAATAATAGAAAATAAACAACACTTAATAAAAAATATATAATTAAAATTTTATATAATGAAAAATATGTTCAAAAATTTTGTATAATAAAATTTATATACTAGTAAATCAATATAATGAAATGTAAATATTTTTCTTATTAAAAATATCATGAAAATCCCTTGAAATTATAAAAAATATTTACACAATTTAATGGAAGTAGTCTCAATTTCAACCCTCAAAAAATTATTCCCTCCTAAACACCAAATCTTTGTTAAATTGAGACTTCCCTTCATTAAAAAATTATTGTAACAGTTTTTTTCTTCAATAAACAATCTTAACAAAAAATTTCAAATATTTTTTTCTATTTCTACTTTGACAATGTTTCATAATCATTAAATGTTTGTCTCAACACTATGTAACTCATATTTTATTCTATAGTTTACATATTTCAACATAATATTATTGTTTTATTTTTAATCCTTTGATGTATTTTGATTGGTAGTGTGATTATCAATATTTTAGTAATAATAAATAACAAATATTATACTTTAAATTTAAAGCTTGTTTAATCATATTTTGAGAATATGACCTTCCTTACAAATATCCCTACCATTAATAAGTGAATATTATTAAAGGATAAAAAAATTTATTAAACAATAATTAGATAGATTATCATAATGATTAATCATGATAATAACAATGAAAAGATATTATAAATTAAAGATATTATAAAATTAATTTTTAATGTAGTTAATTTTGAGGAATAAAATGTTTGAAAAATCTGAAAATATGTCAAAAAAAATTATACAGGCTGTTCAAAATGTTAAATCTGAAATACCTCTTGTAAACTGTATTACGAATACAATTACAATTAACGACTGTGCAAATGCAATATTAGCTATTGGAGGGTCTCCAACAATGGCCGAAGATATTGATGATGTTTGTGAAATTATAAAAATAGCTAATTCAATTGTAATAAATATGGGAAAGTTAAATGAAGAGAGAATAGGTGCAATATTTAAAGCCTGTGATTGTGCAGCAAAATTAAACAAACCAATAGTTTTAGATCCAGTTGGTGTTGGGGTTATAAAGCTCAGAAATAAAATAGCTATTGAATTAATTGAAAAATATAATATAGCAACTATTCGAGGAAATATGTCTGAGGTAAAAGCAATAGCTAATCTCTTAAAAATAGAAGAAATGAAAAATGTAACAAGTAATTCTGCAAAAGGAGTAGATGTCAGCGAAAATGATATAGTTTTAGAGGAAAACTTAAGTGAAAATTGTAATATTGTAAAAGGATTAGCTAAAAAAACAAAAGGCGTTATAATAGCTAGTGGTCCTATAGACATCATATCCAACGGGAAAACAATATATATAAGTAAAAATGGAGATCCTATGATGGCTAAAATTACAGGAAGTGGTTGTATGTTAACTTCAATTGTTGGAACATTTTCTGGAGTTAACGATCCATTTACAGCAGGAATAGCTGCAACCATAGTAATGGGAATAGCTGGTGAAAATGCAGGAAAATTTGTTAAAAAAGAGCAAACTGGAACAGGTACATTTAGAACTAAATTAATAGATTATTTGTATCTTTTAAATGAAGAAAAAATTTTTAATGAAAATAAATTGTACAAAATAAATATTTAAAAATTAAATGAAAAAATAAAAAGGAAAATACCTCCGCAAATAGTACAAGTAAAAAATAACAAAAATTACAATATTCAATCTAAAAATAGTTATTTAAAATGAAAATTAACTAAATTAAATCAAAATGAAAAAAAAACGAAATTTAACATAATTCAAATTTGAAATATATACAACATTATACAATGAAAAAAAGAAGTATATGATATCATAATATTTTACTTAATATTTATAACAATCAAATTATTATAAAAATTTTAAAAAATCTTTTATATTATATTTAAAATGATTTAATAGATTATTACTAAATATTTTTTATAAATATTTTATAAAATTAATATATTATTACTTAAACTTAAAAAAATAAATGATAATATGAAAAACAAAGTGGATTACTCTCTATATTTAGTTACTAATAGCAATAATAAAACAAATGAAGAATTTTTAAAAATTATTGAAGAATCTATTCTAGGAGGTGCTACAATTGTTCAAACAAGAGAAAAAGCAATTTCAACAAGAGATTTTTATAATTTAGCTATTGAAGTAAAAAAGATTACTGATAGTTATGACATCCCTTTAATTGTAAATGATAGAATAGATGTAGCTATAGCTATTGACGCTGATGGAGTTCATGTCGGACAAAATGATCTTCCTGCGGATATAGTTAGAACTATTATAGGTGATGATAAAATATTAGGAGTTTCAGCAGCTACAGTAGAAGAAGCAAAGAAAGCTGAAAAAGATGGGGCAGATTATATTGGATCAGGAGCAATGTATCCTACAGAAACTAAAAAATCAACATGTATCTCGATGGATTATTTAAAAAAAATAGTTGATGGTGTGAATATTCCAATTGTAGCTATTGGAGGATTAAATGAGAATAACATAGATAGTAAGCTAATCAATACTGGAATTAAAGGAATTTCTATTGTTTCAGCTATTATGAATAGTAATAATCCTAAAATAGCTAGTGAATTATTGAAAAAGAAGTTCCATCACATGAATTAATCTTAAAATTATTGTTTTCTTTATTTACATTATTATTATATATTATTTTTAAATTTTTCAGCTGAATTTACTAATGCATCAACAGCAACTAATTTTTTACCAGCAAGAAGATTTATACAAGCTCCTCCTCCACTACTAATGTGATCCATTTTTTCATCAAAACCCATTGAAACAGCAGCTGCAGCAATATGTCCTCCACCAATTATTGAAAAACCTTCAGAAGTAGCTATTGCATTTAACAAATCTTCTGTCCCCATTGCAAATTTAGAGTTTTCAAATACTCCCGCAGGACCATTAGCAAATATTGTTTTTGCACTTCTAATAATTTTTGCATAATCTTTAATAGTTTCTATTCCTATATCAAAAATAGGATTATTAGGCATTTTATCAATAGCTACATCCCTTCTCTCATCATTATCTTCAATAGCTAAATCCGTAGGAAAAATAATCTTATCTTTGTATTTTTTAAGTAATTTCCTAGATTTTTCAACCATTGGTAAGTAACCTTTCTCTTTCATAAACTGTTTATTAACATCTCCAATATTTACATCTGCAGCTAAAAGAATAATATTAGCTACTAAACCTGTTGTTAAAATAAAATCAGCTGTTTCATTTTTCAATACATTTTTCATTACATCGATGGAATCATCAGCTTTCATTCCACCTAAAACAAAAACACAAGGTTTTTCTACACTTTCTAAAGCTGCATTTATTGTTTTAAGCTCTGATTCCATGATTAAACCAGCTGCTGATGGAATAACTTCTGTAAACCCTACAAGTGAAGGTTGTGATCTGTGAGCAGCTGCAAAAGCATCATTAACATATAAATCAAATAACGGAGCTAATTTTTGAATCAATAATATTTTAGATTGTTCCTCAGGAGATTTAGAAATTGATTCTTCTGAAAAAAACCTAACATTTTCAAGAAGAACAATTTCTCCTTTTTCCATATTTTTAATAGTATTAATGGCTTGAGATGAAAAAATAGAGTCTGTATAATTAATTTTCAAAGCTAAATTCTTAGATAATACTTCGGCATGCTGTTTTAAAGTGGTGAAATCCTTTTTACCAGGACGACTTTGATGAGCTAATAGAACAGTTTTTGCACCTTTATTTGATAGCTCTTTAATAGTTTGAGAATGTAATTTCATCCGAGTATCATCTAAAATAAGACCAGAATTAGGATCTACAGGAGAATTAATATCAATTCTAACTAAAACTGTTTTATTTTCAACATTGAAGTCATTAATAACATTAAATTTAATAGTCATTTTTCCATCCAAAGCAAGTTAGTGGTTGAATTATATAAAGTATAGTTAATTCTTCATTATATAAAGTTTGTTAAATCTTTATTATATGTTATATATAATTAGGGTGCTAGATTTTCATGAAAAAATGAAGAGTATGTAATGGTTATTTGATATGTTTTGAGCTAGAATTTCACTGGGTTTCTAAAAGTACAAATGAAATTTAGTTTAAAGTTCATTTATTTTTAGTAAACTTATTGAACACAGGCTTAAAGAATTTTTCACGAAGTCTATTTTTACCCAATTTTGAGGTATATGAATTTTCTTTATTATTAGATTCAAAGCTTTAAATTTTGGAATTTTCACTCCAAAAGACCATACAATTTGTACTTTTATAGGATAAAGATACAACAAACTCTAAACATATTAAATAATATATCAGATACTTTCAATTTTTCCCAAAAATCTAGGACCCTAATATAATTTAAATTTATATTATTAACAAATATAAATTTTATTTTTGATAATTCATAATTAAATTGAACTATGAATTATTATTATAATTAAATTATTAAGAACTATCTATAATAAAGTTATTAAGAACAACAATATCAAAATAAATTTTTACTAAAATTCATTGAATAAAAAAGAAAAAAAGTTATTCTATTTAATCTGTGAAAATGGCTTTATTGAAATGAATAAAAAAAAGTTTAATCAAAAATAATTTAAAGAAAATAAATAAAGATTTTTAATTTGTTAAAAATCAAATTATCAATAAACCAAACTTTAGGGAAAACTTGTTAAAAACTATCAGTCCATAAAAATCTATGAAAAAACTTGTTAAAAATCAAAAGTATTAATCTAAAAAAATCTTAAAGAACATCTAAATTTTGCTAACTAAATCCAATAATGCACTTTGTGGGTCTTTAGCTAAAATAATTCCTGAAGCTAAAAGAACTCCAGATGCACCTAAATCCATAGCTGCTTTCATATCTTCACCAGTCGATATCCCTGCTCCACAGAGAATTTCCACGTTTTTATTGATTTTTTTTACCTTAGCTACTGTTCCTTCAACAATTTCTGGTTCAGCTTGAGAAACTGGAATACCTGAACCAATAAGTTCTGGAGGTTCAACAGCTACAAAGTTAGGATTAAGAGTAGCTGCAGCTACGCTAGTTTCAATATTGTTTGTACAAACTACTGAAAATAAATCATTATCTCTAATTTTTTTAACAATATATCCAATATCAGCTAATTTCATTCTTATCTCAGAATGGTTTAACAATGTTCCATTAATTCCAGATTCCATTAAACATTCTAAAAGGTTACTTCCAGTATGCCCTCCAGGACTAATTGGATCAATATGTTGAGCTAATATTGGAATATTAGTTTCATCATTTATCCTGAAAATGTCTGCAGTTTGTGGTGCAGCAACCATTGTTATTCCAGATTCATTAGCTACATTCTCTAAAGCTTTAGCTAATTTCAAAGCATTTTCGCCACTTGACTCTAAGTAAGTCTTAAAATTTAATATGACAGTTGGTGTTGTAATCTTAGACAATGTTAATTCCTCATTTAAAATTTTATGGTATAAAATAATGACATAATCCAAAAACTATTATTTAATTAATAATTTAAAAAAATTATTAATATAAATAAGATTTTGAAAAATTTAATAAAAAATTTAACTCTAAAATTAGGTTTTTGGAAATCCTCAATGATTTTAAATATAATCAATAATCATCATATATATTATATATAATTAATCATTAATTTAAATGTGTATCTTATCATAGTTTAAGTTAGTAACTGTTTATGGGGAAAGTATGAGAGTGGAAAATTTAGATGTATATCTATTATAGTTTAAGGCTAACTTTATTATACATTTAATATTTATTTTTTTTACTTTATTAAAATATCCTAATTTTTTAAATTATCTATTAATTATTATTAATTTAAATATAAATGAATGTTATTAATTAGTTTTTAAAATAATAATTTTTAAATAAAAATATTTTATATTGTAAAAATAATTTTAATTAATTTATATTCCTATTGTCTTTTGCAAGAAATTACTTAGCTACAAAAAATAAATTAAAATAGAAATAATTATTAGCAAAAATAAAAAAACAAATCAATAAAAAAACATCTAATGTAAATAAAAAAAAACAAAATAATTATTAAAAAAAATAAAAAATTTGTAAAAACTAAAAATCATTAAAATAGTTAAAAAAAATAAAAAAAGTAAAATATTATAAATATTTTACAATCTTACTTACTTTTGCACAAGTTGTAGTATAATGTTTACTTCCATATCTTTTTGTCACCAATGAAGATTCAAAGTTAATCCATTTGCCATCAACTTTTGCTTGTACCCATCGATGATTTGAAGCTGCACTAGTACTGCCTTGAACAATTCTAACATCGTATCCATTAGCTTTAAGTTGTTTAGCTGCCCACTCAGCTAATCCCCAACAATCACCAGTTTTTGTTTTTTCAACACCTTCTGCAGTATGAGATCCGCCACTTCTATGATTAAAGTTTTTGTTCATATATTTTTGCAATTTTAATAATCCATCATTTCCAGATAAATCATTTAATTTAATATCCACATCAGAAGATTCAGTTGAAATCCCAGATCTTGAGTATTTCGGTATATAATTGTTAATTTTACTGTTTTTATTAAAATTAAAAGATATGCTCTTAGGTGGAATGTTATCCTTTGTTTCTCCAAGTATTTTAATAAAGCTATATATTGTTTGTTGGTATTGGATATTGCCTAAAGGAGTTCTTACATAATTTGGCGCATTGCCCTCATTAGAAATAAAGTTAGCTACTCTTGATGCGTAATCCTGACAAGCAGCACCAGAAATTTTTCCATTTATATTATCTCCTGAAGGACGTGTTGGGTTCTTAACATTATATTTGACAGAAACTTGAGAGTTGCTTTTCTCATATTTATATTCTACAGTTCTTGCCAATAAATACATATATTCAGGCATGGAAAAATTATAATTAGAAATTGTCACATAATTTGGTAACTTTCCATATTTCGAAACATATTTATCTACAGATACAGATGCATCTGAGATATCATCTTGAGACAGTTTTGTTGGTCTAGTATCTAGATCAACATTATTAGCATAACTCACACTTATACTTATTAAAAAAACACAAGCTATTGCAAAAAGCAATGCTTTATTTTTTATCGTAATTTTTTCACCTCATTTTAATACATCAACTCATATATTCCAATATCCTCACATTTTTCAGGAAATATATTCATGATGAACACTAGTTAGTTATAATTTAATAACTTATAAAATTATCTATTATTAATTAATATTTAGAATTATTGGTTTAATTCAGAAATATTCAAAAATGACGCAATTGGGACTTTTAATGAAAAAATCTTTACTTTAAAAAATAATAAATTAAATAAAAATTTAAAAAAAATATTAAAGTGAAAAAATTAAGTTTCAAATTATATTAAACAAGTGCAAAATAGTATTAAAAAAATAGCTAATAAAACAATGATTAAACAAGTGCAAAATAGTATTAAAAAAATAGTCAATAAAGCATGATAAAAAAATAAAAAAGGTTAAAAAAAATATTTTTAAGCACATTTTTAAAAAAAATAAAAAAAAAAAAAAAAGAAAAAAATCAAAATTAAAATTAATTTTTTATAATTAACTTTTTAATATTTACTTAAATCAATAAAAAAAAAACTA
>JAITUQ010000035.1 GCA_031286225.1 Candidatus Methanorudis spinitermitis | reverse complement strand
AATCTATAAAGAAAATATTCAAAACTATAAAAGGTTTAAAAGAATATTTAACATTACAAAACAAAAAATGGAAAATTAAACAAAAAATAAAAAATTCCAACTAAAAAATAGACAATCCCTAAAACTGCTAATTTAAAAATTTATTTATTAATAAACAACTTTTTTTAGAGAATAAAAAATTTTATTTAATAATATCTAATTTGAATATTTTTTATCAAATTTAATTAATTAATAAAATATTAAAATTATTATAAAACAAATTAAATTGTTTATTTTTGTATGTAGTAATTGAAGAAAAATGATTAATAACAAAGAATATAATAAAATAAAAATCTAATTATTTCTAAAAAATGTGAAATTAATAAAAATTCAATTTTTTAAAAATAATAATAATGATAAAATAAAATAAAAAATATAAAAATAAAACAGATATATCTTTCTAATAATTAAATATGATTCACCTTGATTTTTTCATTATATTTTAAATTGTTCTTACTAAATGAATAGTACAAGGAGCGAAATGAACAACTTCATCTGATACACTTCCTAAAAGATGTTTATCAACAATACTTTTACCAGTGCCCATAACAATAACATCAATATCTTCATCAGTAGCAATTTTAATAATTTTCTCAGCAGGTTTTCCTTTTAATAAGATTTTTTTGAAACTTATATTAGTATTATTTGATAAATCAAGAAGTTCCTCAAATTCCTTTAAAAAAACTTCACCTTTTTCTTTAAGTTCTTTAGCCATAAGCTCCATAATTTTTTTTGGTGTTAAAAATGGAGCTGAATCATCTATAACATATAAACCAATAATTTCCACATCTCTACTATTAATCAGAGCTAATGTACTTTCAGCCAATTCTTCACTATATTTTCCCATTATTGGAACTAATATTTTTTCATACATCAAATTCCTCAACTTTATTTAATTTTTATTAATTTTTTAATCTAAACAGGGTAGTCTTTTTATTGATTCTAATATTAATTTATATTAATTATATATTAATAATATTAAAAATAATATAAATAATATTTTCTAAAATAATATATTGGTATTATGCTAATACTACTATTCTTAAAAATGCATATAATACATAAAATAACATTAGAAATATTCCAGAGTATCTATTCAATTTCATGCCATTATGCTTTATTATAATTAGTGTTAAAGCAGTAACTAGTATCATTACTGGAGCATCAAAATAAAGAGATAAAGGTTCAATAGGAATATTTACTAAAAATGCTGGAACACCTATACCAATTAATATATTAAAGGTTGTACTTCCAAATATAGTACCAATAGAAATGTCATGGAGTCCTTTCATAGCTGAAGATAGAGTAACAACTAATTCAGGAATACTAGTACCAATAGACAGTGTAAAAAGACCCATTATAGCTTCAGGAATTCCAAAAGTAGAAGCTAAAGAATCAGCACTAAATATCAAAAGCTGGCAGCCAATAGCTAATCCAAGAGTTGCAGCTATAACCCAAAAAATACTTTTTTTCTTAATTGAGCTTTTTTTCTTTTCTTTGACTTCTTCAAGTTCAGGTAGATCTTTAACTTTTCCTTCAATTACTTCCTTTTTATCATTGATCTTTTCTTTAGAAGATTGAATAATTCCCATTTCTTTTTCTTGATCTTTAACTAAAAATCTTAAATAATAAATATAAACAGCTACCATCACTATAGAGCCAAATATTGAAATATGATATTCTTTAGTAAAATATCCATAAACCATGAATACAATTAAAATAAAACAAGTTATTACAGCCATTAATCCATCCCTACTAATGGATTTTTTATCAACTTTAATAATTCCAGTAATTGTTGCAGTAATACCTAAAATTCCAGCTACATTCCATATATTAGAACCTATAACAACCCCTACACCCATCGCAGTATTACCTCCAAGAGAAGCAATAAGTGCAGAACCAAACTCAGGAAGAGACGTTCCAGCAGCTGCAGCAGTAACCCCTAATATAACATGAGAAATCCCCAAAGCAGCCCCAATTTCTACAATATTATCCACAAAAAGATTTGCTGATTTTATAACAATCAATAAAGATACAATAAACACTACACAAAGCCCTATTATTTCAAACATCAAAATTACTCCAAAAGTATAAAAATAATATTAATACTATTTATGATAATAATTAATTATGTTCAAGTTAAATATAAAATAACTGTTAATAACCCTTTAAACAAATTAAATATCGAAAAAAATGAAAAATAATTATGAAAAGAGCCAAATTTTTAAAATTAAGAATTTAAATAAAAAAATAATTATTAATCAAATTTGTTTCTAACTATACTATGTAAATTGACTATATATAATTTATTGAAAAATTTATAAAATTCAATATATATTAAACATCCACAATATCAACTTAAGGTTAATAAAAATCTTAATAATGTAAATATTTTGTTTTTTAAAATGAATATATTGATATCATACTAATATTACTATTCTTAAAAATGCATATAATACATAAAATCCCATTAGAAATATTCCAGAGTATCTATTCAATTTCATGCCATTATACTTTATTATAATCAATGTTAAAGCAGTAACTAGTATCATTACTGGAGCATCAAAATAAAGAGATAAAGGTTCAATAGGAATATTTACTAATAATACTGGAACACCAATACCAATTAATATATTAAATGCTACACTTCCAAACACCGTTCCAATAGAAATGTCATGGAGTCCTTTCATAGCTGAAGATAGAGTAACAACTAATTCAGGAATACTAGTACCAATAGACAATGTAAAAAGACCCATTATAGCTTCAGGAATTCCAAAAGTAGAAGCTAAAGAATCAGCACTAAATATCAAAAGTTCACAACCAATAGCTAATCCAATAATACCAATTATAATAAAAACAATGCTTTTTTTCTTAATTGAACTTTTTTTCTTTTCTATGGCTTCTTCAAACTCAGGTAAAACTTCAATTTCTTCTTTGATTGCTCTTTTTTTACTATTTATCTTTTCATCTGTAGATTTAATAATTTTTATATCTTTTTCTTGATCTTTAACTAAAAATCTTAAATAATAAATGTAAACAGCTACCATCACTATAGAGCCAAATGCAGAAATATGAAACTGTTTAGTAAAGTATCCATGAAACATGAATCCAATTAAAATAAGACAAGTTATTATAGCCATTAGTCCATCTCTACTAATGGATTTTTTATCAACTTTAACAATTCCAGCAATCGTCGCAGTAATACCCAGGATTCCAGCTACATTCCATATATTAGAACCTATAACAACCCCTACGCCCATCGCAGTATTACCTCCAAGAGAAGCAATTAGTGCAGAACCAAACTCAGGAAGAGACGTTCCAATAGCTGCAGCAGTAACCCCTAATATAACATGAGAAATCCCCAAAACCATTCCAATTTCTACAATATTATCTACAAAAATATCTGCTGATTTAATAACAACCAATAAAGATATGATAAGAACTACAAGAAGCCCTATTATTTCAAACATCAAAATTACTCCAAAAGTATAAAGATAATATAATATTAAATTAGGATATAATTAATTATGTTTAAGTTAAGTACTAAATAAGATGTAATAATCAATTAAACAAATTTAATATTGAAAAAAATGAAAAAACAATCGAAATTTCTAAAATTAAGAATTCAAATAAGAAAAATCTTATAAATCAAAATTTATTTCTAACTATAATATGTAGATTAGCTATATAAATTTATTGAAAAATTTATAATATTTAATCCATAATATGGAAAATCTTTTAAAAAAAAGTTGATATTCTTAGCTGTACACTTGAAAATAAAGTTGTTTAATAATAAATATTAAAAATATCAAACAGTATAGTAATTTAGATAAAATAAACATTAATAAAATGATATTTAATAAAATAAACAATTAATTTATGGTAAAAAAAAACTTTATTAAAATATTATTCTAAAATAAAAAGATAGATTAGATAAATATCTAATCAATCAAAGATTAAATTGTTTAAAAACTTAAAGCAATTTAAACATTGGGTGTGTTTCAACAGCTTCAGTTCCCATATCTTTTGCAGCTTCAGAAATGAATACATCAGCCATAGCACAAGCTGGGAAAGCAAGATTTGCATTTTCAATAGGACCATAGAGAACGAAGTCTCCACCAGCCATTTGTTGAATTAAGTTAGAACCAATATCACAAACAGGCCATGCTTCTTTGTGATCTTTTTTGTATTCTCTTAACCAGTCCCATGCAGATGGCACATTGTGAATACCAGAACCTACTGGTAATCCCCATTTACTTTTAACAGCAAATGAAGTTCTTACAGCTACTCCAGCACCTTGACCAAGAGGTGTAACAGCTGTATCCATTAAAGGTTTAGTAATTCCACATTCTTCTGACATTGGTAATAAACCTTGGTCAATTGTATCAGCACCATTTTCCCACATATCCATTTTACCATCAACAGTTGGATTCATTGGGTTAAAACCTAATACAATAGAAGCAGTTATGTCAGATGCTTTGACAGCTTCAATTTCATCAGCTTCGGCAGCCATATTAAGAGAGTTATAAATAGCTCTTTCACCTAATCCAGCGTCAGTAGCATATTGAGCTCCTGCCACTCTTGCATCACCAGAAGTCGAATCTATAAGGAAAGGTTTATCTGATATGTCACCAACAAACTCTAAGTATTTAACTAAAGCTTCTTCAGTTTGTCCGAAAACTTGTACTAAACAAGGATTTCCAGTAACATCAGACATTTCTTCCATTTTTTTAATTCTTTCTTCTGCAGCGTCTTTATCAAATATTCCTGCTTTTTCATCCTCAATTATCTTATGTCCACCATAAAAGATGGTTCCTGCTAAAACAGTTGGATATTCTCCTGGCTGACCTCCGATTTCAACTCCAGCTATATCCAATACTACTTGTTCTTTATCAAACCTAAACATTTATTAAACCTCCACTAGAGCAATCCTGCTAATAGTTGTGTAACACCAAACTTAATAACTACAACCATTATTACAAGACCTATTATTATACCATATAAAATACCAATATCTCTGCCAACTTGTTGACCTAATCTTTGGTAATATTCACCAACAGTAAACTCAACTTTTTCTTCAATATCATCTAACCTTTGGTTAGCTTTATTATATTCATCTGCAGAGACAAGTACTCGAGGTATTGTATTTTCTTCAGACATTCTTAAACACCTCTAGAATAAACTTGCTAAATATGGTATTAAGACAACTAATACAAATGCAAAAGCTAATCCTAATCCAATTCCAGTTATCCTTGTTGAAAGTAATCCTGCAAAAAGTCTTCCTTCTCTTCCAATTAGTTGAGATCTGTATTTTACATCCTCAGAAACATTTCTAATACCTCGAATATTTGGTTTGTTAGATAATTTAACCATAATCATAACCTCCTTATAATATTCCTAGGAATAGATATCCAATTACCAATGTAAAAATTAAGCCAATCATAATACCTTGAACTTTACCAGCATAGTTACCAGCAAAGTTTCTTTGTACAGCACCGACCATTTTTACTTGTGTTTGAATGTTTCTCATTCTTGCCTCAATTAAAGCAGTTTCAGGAGCTACAGGACGAATTTCTTCACCATCATCTTCTTCAGCACCGCTTTCATCGAGAGAAATCACAAAAGCCTCTTCTTCAAAAGCACCAGGGTCTTTTTCAACACATTCTTTAACTTTCGCTTCAATTGCACCAGCATCTTCTACATCAATCATGCTGACAATTTCAACCTGAGTTTGGAACCTTTCAATTCCTTCATCAGGAATATTTTCAACATATGGGATAGCTCCAGTTGCATCAACGATACTTCTTTTTTCAGGATCAACTCCGTTTGCATGTAATGCTTCTATACTTTGACCTGTAATATGTCCTTGAACTTCAGATCCACATAATACTAAGAACCTAATGTTCGGGTTTGATATTATATTAGCTACAACCTTTTCAATACCTAAATTTTCTGTTTTACAGGGTCCAGCAATAGCTGCACCAGCTCCAACAGGAACGGCCTCATTGTGAGAACCTAAAGTTGTAGCTGCAACAGGGCTTTCAGGGTCTCCAACCTCATAATCCCCGTTGATTATTGGCCATCCTTCTGCAGGTTCTTTTTTATCTACCATCTATAAAACCCCCAGTTTCACTAATAAAGGAATAGCAGCAATTAAAACAAACAATCCAATAAGGAATCCATAAGTCATGTTTGTAAGCATACCTGCAGTAAGATAAGCACCTTCTCTTCCAGGATAAGCTCCTTCAGAAACAGTGCTTGGATCTAATGAACCGATTAAATCATCAGCTGCAGATTCTAAGTCGTCTATTCCCTTGTTTACATCATCCATTGAGAGTACAATAACTTCTCTTCCTAGAGCCGCTCCAAGCATACCAGTAGAGGGATCAAGAGTCAAATTATACTCAGGAACTATTTTAACTAACGGTAACATTTCCATTTTTTTGCCCCCTATTGTTCCTCAATTTTTGGCCATAATCCAGACCATTTAACAGATGCAGCTTCATCAAATGATGCACAAACATAAGCTCTAATGGAAATAATCCATCCGATTAAAGCAACTACTAATATAGCTACCCATACAGGAATTCCCATCCACATGTTAGGAACAGGATTAATGATAGTTAATAGTCCAGTTACAACCATAGCTAAAAATCCAGTAGCAGCAGCTAATTTAAGAGTTCTAACTTGATTTTCATTAGGTCCTAAACATGCATTGAATGGATGTTGAATAGCCATAGTATTCATTATAAAGAATAATGCTATAAAACCAGGAGCTACAGTATAAGTAAGAACTACATCCATTGTATAATTACCAGCAAGAGTTGCACAGAATCCTAAAACAGATAATGCAGCAGCTCCAGCAATTTCAGCAGTACATCTTTCAAGAACTACTATTTTCATTCCAACAATTTTTTTAGCTATTACAGCTACAACTAAACCAATCACCATTGCAAATACTAAAGCAAGAATAGGTCCTAAAAAGCCTAAACCTTTTAACAAAGAAGTTGATGCAATACCAATTCCAGCTAATGCTCCGATAATTCCTATAGAAAGTGACATATAACCAATAGATGGTACACCAGTACCTAAACCATAACTAGCTACTCTACGAATTGCATCAGCACCCCATACAATAGCACATACTGCACCAAGTGAAGCTAAAAGTGGGCCAAGAACAGGGTTAAAAGCAACTAAATATATACCAATAAGACCTCCAACTACACCTAATACTAACATAATTTCAGGACTTATAGCACTTTCAGATGAGCCACCAGCAGCTACAGACATTATACAACACCTCCAGTTAAAAGAATAGCAAACAATCCTAATACTGCAGAAGCAATACCACAGGAAATTATTCCAGCACCAATTCTTTTGAATTTAGGGTCGTGGAATCCTTCAATAGTACCTCCAATATTATATGAAGCTATTACTGAATTAATAAAGAATACACCAACCGCTAAAATTGCAGCAAGTCCTGCAGTTATAGCTGGGTCAGTTACAAAATTACCTTCAGTCATTGCAACATTGATACCATAATAAATAAGTCCACCACCAGCACCACCAAGTAAACCACCGATGATACCACTTACAAAACAAACTGTTGGAATACCATGACCTTCAGTACCAGAAGTTACAAATTTTTCTTGATTTCTTCCAGTTATTGGGTCAACTTCTACTTTAGCAGAAGCAGGTACAATACCAACACCATAAACATAAATTATATTACCAACAAGCATGGTGATTCCAATCATCATCATTGCACCAACTGCTCCAGCTAATACAATCATATACAGAGGTTGCCCAGTCATAGCTGCTGCAGTGATTAAACCAGTTAATCCAGCACCTGCTGCAAGCATTGCTGTACCAGTTCCTACACCAGTAGCTGTTGCCATAGCTGCAGGAGCACCACCAACAGGTATGAAGTGTACACCTCCACCAATGAGAACTCCACCAACAATAATTAATATTAATAAAGTTATTGGATCCATAAAACGAAACCTCCTTAATCTTCCTTATATGGTCCATATTTTGTTCTGGCAAAGTTTTCAAGTCTTTCATTTAATATTATTAATAATATAATGATGATAAGACCTGCTATTAGTCCACCAACTAATCCAAATACAACAGTAATCCAGAAACTTAGAAATACAACAGCACCAAAACAAAAACCAGTTAATGGTCCGCCAAATTTTGAACAGAAATTACCAATATCAATTGAATTTCTTGCACCAACTTCAGCTTTAGTTACAATATCACCATGAATAGCTACAGGAATACCTCCACCAAATGGGTATTGTTGGTATTCTCTTTCTGCACCATAATGAACATCCCCAGTTGAGGAACCAATTGCTCCAATAGTTATTCCCCATAGAACAGCAAGAAGTGGTAATGGGAAAACATGTAATGGATTTCCATTAAGAGGTATAGTCATTAAATAAGCTATACTTACAATACAAAAAGTAGTTATAAATCCATGACCTGCAATAGGTCCTAAAGCTTGTGTTAAAGCATCCATGAATAATGGTTGTTCAAATTGTGATTGGCTTACAATCCGCCCCATATGAGCTGTAACAGTATAAGTAGTATGAACTAAAGCAGCTACAGTAGCACCAATAGCTATTCCAACGATAGGCATTAAATTAAAGTTAAACATTGGTGAAATTAAAACAAATGCAATAGATCCAGCAATACCACACCAAGTACCATAAGCTACTGGTTCACCTGAAACAGCCTTATTAATAAATCTGTGTAAATGTCCCATCTGAGGAGCTAACTGAACTTGTGAGTTTGGATTACTCATTGAACCTATATCAGACTCTAAATCCTCTGCAGCACCAGCTATAGTTGCAGCTGCACCCATCAATGCAACAACACCTAATGTTATAGGGTCCATATTTTCTTTTCCTCCTTAGTTTTTTATTAAAATTAAATTGATTATTTAATTTAATAATATCATTTATTAATAAAATAAATATTATTAATAATGTCTCTATAAATAAAAATATACTAGCTATTTTATTATTAATCATTTTTAATTAGCTAATTAAACCTGATTCTTATTTTATTTTATAAAAATTTTAATTAATACCTTACTTAAGAAGATATTAAATAAAATCATTTACATTGAAATAATATCTCAGATTTTTAAATTAGTCTTACCAATTAAAATTGGTATTTATTGTATGTATGAATTTAAATTATTTTTATGAATGTAATTAATTATTATATTATTTTTATGTTATATAGTATTACTAAAATAGCATTATAGCTAAAAAAAAATAAATAATAGGTGTTTTAACACCTATTTAGCTGGTATAATTAGAGATCTTTCACCATCAGGTTGGAATTCTCTTAATGCGCCTTTTGCAAATTCAGCACGAACTTTGGAGAAATCAAAGCTTAAGTTTTTATCAGCAAATGAAATTTTAACTAATGGGTTAAATGCAAATGCATCCCCTCTAGCTGAGTGAGCAGATTGAGCAATACCTGCGTATTCTCCTTGGTGTCCTACATTCATTGCATAATTAGGATAGTTTGGTCCTCTCATTTCAAGAGGTAATCCTTCGTCTGCTCTTATAGAGAATACATTGGATGCACCACATTGATCTTGCAAGTCGTAACCATAGAATCCTAATCTTGCATGTTGCTCTTTATGTAAGTACATAGCTAAGTACCATGCACTTAAACCAGTTTGTGCGTTTCCAGTTGCAAAAGCAGTTGCAATACCAGCTGCTGCAGAAACTACAGAAGCTCTTTGAGAACCACCGAATTGAGTTTCAAGTAAAGCTGGATATTCTTCATATTGTTCTAATCCATAGAAAGCTACTTCAGAACCAACATCAAGAACAGTGTCCATGTTATTTGGAGCTTTACACAAACCAAACTTGTCTTCTACATATTCTTTACCATAATAAGAGAAGTCATCGAGAACATTATCAGTGTAAGCAGCGGTTGCATATTGAGTAAATCCAACACCACCAGACATGTATGAACCTAACCAAATTTGATCGTATAATGCAGCACCCATAGCTACTACTTCAAGAGAAGATTTAACAGGGTCATCAGGGTCAGTTCTTGTGGCTTGAGACATATCAGCTAAGAAACCGAATGCTACTCCACCAGGTTCGTTTTCTGCTCTTGCTCTTCTAACTGGTAAGTATGAACCCATATGAATAACTTCTGCGTGTTTAGATGCGTATGCGAAGTCACCAGTAGCTCCTTCACCAGCACATTGATTATATGCAGAAATCATGGACATACCAATTTGCATAGCAGACCAACGGGAGGTAGTACCTCCATCACAAACTCTACTTACTATGGTAGGAATCCTAACAATTTGCCATACCTTATCTCCAACTTCAGCTTTTAAAGCTTTAGCTTGATCAGCAGGGAACTCTTTGTTAATATCTAAAACAAATGATTTATCAATTTCATCTGCTAATTCATCATCTCCAGTAAATATTTTAACATAACTGTCAGCTACTAAAGATGGGTGAGTTTCAACCATGTGTTCTTGTACAACTGCTGCACCAGGCATAGCGTGGTTTACAGTTTCTAAGTATTCCATTATTGTTTCAGGAGTAACTTCCATACCTAATCTTTTTTCAATAACATTATGTGCAGTGTTTAATCCTACAATAACAGTTCTTCTTATGTCATCCCACATTTGTTGGATAGCAGCATTGTTAACAAAATGGAAATCGTCACCTTCAACATAAGTGTCAGTTGAAGATGCTTGGTAAGGCATTAATGCTCTTTGTCCAAGTGGAGTACCTACATCTGGGCTATATTGAGGAATTCCTCTTTTTTTAGCTACTTCTTTACCTGCATTAACAAATTCAGTTTTCCTTTCAGATTGTGTCCATCCGCCATATGTATAATATGTAGTGGTTTTATCTTCAGGAGCTTCTTTAAATTTTTTATTTAATGCTTTTATGAACTTTTTATTAGCCATAATCAACACTCCTTTTATTCAGGACAGAATCCTCCTTGGGATCTTGAGACGTGTATATGATGTAATACTTCTACAGCGTCTTTATCGTCCTTATAAGCTTCACCATCTACTCTGTAAATAGTGGTTTTATTCCTTAAAGTTTTTTCATCTAATGGTTCACCGAGAACAACAGGTTCATCAAGCTCTCTTCCAATTTGATCTTTGACAGATTCGACTTTTCCAGTACTTTTGTTTAATACTTGTCTTCTCAACATATCAAACATCATACCGTCTTCATCGAGTCTTAAAGAGTGACCGTGAACAGTTTTACCTCTTATTCCAGATCTTGCAGGATCAAAGAATTCAGTTTCTAAAAGTTCTTTAGAAAGCTTTTCAAGGTCTCTTTCTCTTGCTTCGACAATTTGTCTTCCAGATAATGTACCTGCATCGACACCTCTGTATCTGTTCAGGTATGCTCTGGATCTTATAAATGGATGAGCTGGGGCAAAGTACATTGAATCAGTGAATTGGATATATCTAATCCTATCCCCTGCTTTTGCTCCATCAATTGGCTCTACCAATTCTCTTACAATGTCATCAGGCTCGTCCATCTCATCTAATGGTGGGTGAACACTTTTATATTCTTCACCTGGAGCTCTGTGACCTAATACTTTTACTACATCTTCATCAGATATTTCTCTTAGCTTTTCTAACTTCTTATCTGGGTTTAAGAATTTTCTTCTATTATCAGCTACCTGAGAAGTTCCTGGATAATATTGTGCCATAAATCATGCACCTCCTAATGATAACTTAACTTTTCTAATAATCTCATCTAATTTTTCTTGGGAGCACGTTTCTCCCCTAATAATACCACTAACAATATTAACAATTTTACCTTTAGTTTTAGCCTTTTCAGGCATGACCTTTGAAGTTTTAACACCAATTTTAGCGAAATCTTCAAAATCAACAGGATATTCACAAATTATAACACAAGGCTTATTAACATTTCTTAAAATTAACCTTGCCTTATAAACAATATGATTTTTTACTCCTCCTAAATGCACAACAAGTAATTTAAATTGTTTCATCTGTTCAATCTCTTTATCAGTTAAACCAAATCCACCACTTGCTCCTGGAGCATCAGTAGGAGTTCCAGCGCCTGCATTTAATATCATTGTGCTTGTTAAAACATTAGCTTCACGAAGAGCAAAAGTAATTTCACAAACAGGCTTTGTAATGTGTCTTCTACCAGGTGACATAGCTACTGCTAATGCATCTGATCCACATTCTGCAAAAGTGCCTCTTTGAGCAATGCCTCCACCTTCGCCAAGTCCCATTGTTTCACGACAATCAACAACGTGAGTGCATCTTCCAATCATTATTGATCCTTTTTATTCTTTTCGATAATTGTTAATCTGTCTGCGAGCTTTGCTGATTGATCAGTCATTCCGACAAATTCATCAGGAATATCTGCATCCCCATATTTTATATTATCAGATACAGTTTTTTGAGTTCTAATATATTTTCCAATATTTATATCAAATCCAAAAGGAAGATATTCATTGCAAATTCCTTTTACTTCATCAATAGTTGATTCATTTGATATTTCTATAAAAATACGACCAGTTTTCACTTTAAGCTCAATTTCTTTACCATTAACGGTGATTTTTCTTCTTTCGACGTAACGTGGATTTTCATTAGGGTCTTCGGGAGGGAGCCTTGGTCCTTGTATAACAGTTCTTTTAACATCCTCTATACATTCAATACCATTTAACAACTTTTCAGTTGTATCTGCTCCTAATACTCTATGTGGAAATACTTCAATATCCATTTATAATAAGCCCCATTTTTAATTAGATTTTAATTAATTAACTAATGTAATACATATTGTGTGTAAAATAAAACAGCCTATGAAAACATATTAATTAATTTGTGAGATAACTAGATGTCGCCTTTTATATCAGCGGCTGCCTCCACAACATACTTTAGTGGCTCTCTGAATTCGTCTACATCACTGAATACTTCTTTAATTAATCCAGAAGTAGATTCTGGTGAGAAAAGCTGAGTACCTGCATCTAAACACATTCCAGCAACAACACAAGGGATACAGAATCCTTTACTGTGTCTTGTAACAACGTGGTTACCATTAAACAGACCTGGACCTCCTCCACCATATATAGAGTGACTGAAGAAAGAGAATCCTACAGCTACCCCTTCAGCTCTACCAAAGTCTACACTTGGAAGACCAGTTGCAAATTCAATAGAGTCGTTGAAGTATAATATAGTTGATGGTACACCTTGAGCAGCTCTCGCAGCACCTAAGTTAACCATACAAGCAGCAGTCATTCCAGCAGCAGCGTATGCGTTCCATTTAGCTAAGTCATTAGTATCATAAAGACTAAATCCATTTAAATCTTTGTCTACACTTACAACACCATCATTAACAGCCCTATCAATAGTTCCGTTCATTACAGATCCAACAGTTCCGTCTTTAGCATTGTCTTGAACTAATCCTAAAACCATGTTGTCAGCGTTCATTCCTTGATAAGCTAATCCTAATAAGTGCATTCTTTCAAATGCTCCTATAGCATCACCCATCTCAAACATTGCAGTTTGTTCTAAAATAGTTGAAAGTGCAGTTCCTTGTAAACTGTTTTTCAATGTAGCAGCAGCTACATGGTTAGCCATAATATTTCTTAATGCATAGCCTGGTCCTTCAAGCTTTTGTGGAATATCTAACATAGTCGCTAAATTTCCACCCATAAATTCAACAGATTGTGGGTATCTTCCAAGAATTGCAGCTTTTACCATGTTAGCATCGTACATACTAACATCGAATTCTTTAATAATTGCTTGTACTAATGCAGTTGCTGTAGCTAATGATGTTACAGAATATTCTGCAGCAGAATCTAATCTAGCACTTGGTACTTGGACTAAGATCCTTTTTCCACCAGAAAGAAGCTTTACAACAGTGTCGTCACCTTCAGTTACTTGAATCATATCTTTTAATGCGGCTGCAAGAGAATCAGCACTTCCAGTAATATTTAGGTCCATTTCTCTACCTAAAATTTTACAAGCAGGTCCACCGACAGTTGCATTTTTTAAAGCATTTTCTATACCTTCTAAATTTACAGCTACGGTCCTTTTAACACCTTTAACGATGTTTTTTATAGCAGGGTTCCGTAGTGGGCTTAAGGCTTCGATAGGTACATTAGACTCTACTAATGATCCTCTATCGTCGTACAAATCGACTTTGTCATCAAACTTTGCCATTTTTTCCCTCCTAACTAAATATAGTTACAAATATACCATAACAATACAAACGGTCATTTTTAAGCCTGTATTGAACAAGAAGTATCGCAGTTTTCTGCAATAGCATACTATTTGGTATACGAATTTAATTCTGATAAATATATATTATAAACTTTCTCTTTAAATTCAATTAGTAAAGCTTATATATGGAGAACATAAGGTGTAAATATTAAGATTTAAGGTGTTTAAAATAATACTTTTCCATATTCTAAAAAATAGCTATTTTAATCAATGTCATGTTAATAATTTTTTAAAAATTACATTAGTAGCAAATAAGAATTATTACATCATTTAAAAGCATTATAATCAAATAACATGCAAAATCATTCTAATTAACAGTGTTAAAATTATTTAAATACTGTAGCTAATTTTTATAAAAAAGGAATTAAACAAATAGCTATAAATGATTAAGAAAATTAACTAATATAGAAACAATTACCTATTTTATTAAAATAATTTATTATTAATTGTATAAAAATAAATATTATTTTTCGAGAAAAAAAGTAATAACAATTTAGTGGAGAAAAATTAAGATATTTTGCTTGAATTTTACTCCCATTAGAGTAAATTTAATATTTGATTTTTAACAATTTTTTATAAAAAATAATTTTTAATGAATTTAAATAAAAAAATCATATTATTAAATAATTTTCATGACTTTTTTGAGTAATAATATTAATTAATCATTTATTATAGTATATTTTTATATATTAATCATGTTATTTTATATACAATATATATTATATATAAATAATTTTAATAAAATATCACTTTCCAGGGTAAAATTTTTATTAATTAATTTAATAATAATGATAATTATATTCTATTAATAAATTTTTAATAAAAGTTACAAGCATCAATAGATTATCAGCTTTATCAAATTTCAGAAAAAATAATACTTTTTTTATATGATAAATGAGAAAAAAATATATTATGCAAATAGTAGCTGATGTTGGTGGAATACCAGGAAAAGATTGTAGAGGATTTTGTAAATACTGTTATTTTAGAAAAGTTAAAGAAATAGAGCCATTAGGTTGTAAAGATTGTTCATCTGGAAAAATAGGTTGCCCTAGATGTGATGAAGGAGTAAGGGAAACAAGTAATGAATTTAAACTGCCTCTTGCAGTTATGAGTGAAGTTCAACAAACTTTAATGATGATGAATCCACAAGATAAAAGTTTGAAAATAAATATCAGTGGCGGAGGGGATGTGAGCTGTTATCCTCACTTAGAAGAGTTAACTGGAACAATACATCACTTTGGACTCCCAATGCATCTTGGATATACAAGTGGAAAAGGAATTGATGATAGTGAAATAGCTACAAGATTAATTAATAATGGTGTAAATGAAGTAACTTTCACATTATTTGCCTCAGATGCGAATTTAAGGAAAGAATGGATGAAAGATCCCGAACCAGAAGAGTCTTTAAAAGCTGCTCAGCTATTTGCTGAAAGTACTGATCTCCACGTCGCTAATGTTATAGTCCCTGGAGTAAATGATGGAGAAGTTCTAAGATCCACTTGTGCTACACTAGAAGATTGGGGTGCAAAAGCATTAATTTTAATGAGATTTGCAAATACCGCGAAACAAGGACTAATATTAAAAAATGAACCAATCATTAAAGGTTTAGAAGCTCAAAGTGTAGAAGAATTCGGTCAATTAGTAAAAGATATTAACTCAGAATTTAGTTTTAGAGTTACAGGAACTCCAGTTTGTGATCCTGAAACAAATGCTCCATTTGCAATAGCTAAAGATGAAAATGAAATTTACCTCCAATTTATACAAGAACTTACTGGAGAAGCTACCATAATATCTTCTAAAATAGCTGCACCATATATAACTAATGTTTTAGAAAAGATTGGTGTTGGTGAAGACGTTAATGTAGTAGCTTGTGAGAAGGACATAGCTTGTTTAATTACTAAAGAGGATTTAAAAGCTATTGACTTATCTGAAGTTAAAGAATCTGTTATTATTCCAGGACGATCTTTCATTCATCAAATAGATGCTGAAGAAATTTTTAGTAGTGATGGAGTAGATAGGTTAGTTGGAAGAGGTCCAGAAAAGTTAAGTGTTGATGGGGAAATGAGTGGAACTTTAACTGAAGAAAATGTTATAGAAAAAGAGTTAGAATCTTTTAGAGAATTAGTTGAAGCTATTAACTTTTTTGGAATGAAAAAACAATTCTGAATATATCATTATAGGTATAACTATACTCATATTAAATGAAAAGCTAATATTAAATAAAAAAAATAGTATTATTTTTAATCAACTGGTTAATTTAAGTAAAATCATTTCAGCATCAGTTCCCCATCTCATTGGAGGACCTAAAGTTCCAATTCCAGAAGTTACAGACAAATATTTTCCCTTATTTTCATATATCCCTTTTGAAAAGGGAAAAATTAATTTAATAAACCAATTCATTGGATAAAACTGTCCGCCATGAGTATGACCAGATAACTGAAGATCAACCCCTAATTTAGAAAAATAGTCCCAATAAGCAGGAATATGATAAATTAATACTGTTGGTTGGTAAAAATCAAATTTATTAAGGTTTAAGTTATCTTCACTAATTTTTCCATAAGTTGTACTTTCTTCAAAACTAAAAGGAAGACCAATAATCTGTAATCCTTTGAAATTAAATACTTCATTAAGTAAAACATTAACATTTGCTGCTTTAGATGCACTAATAACATTTTCAATTCCCGGATAAAGATCATGGTTTCCTGGAGTAAATATAATCGGTAATTTAGAGTCTTTAAAAGGCAAAAAAGAATTATCATCAATTTGACAAGTTCCATCAGCTAAATCCCCAGATATAATTACTAAATCAGCATCGGTTGAGTTTATTTTAGCTACAATATTTTTTAATAATCTTTTATTTCTTATAGAACCAAAATGAAGATCTGAAATATGAATTAATTTTATTTCATAATCTAAATTAGCTATTTTTAAATCATGAGACTTGATTTTAATTTTATATGCTTTAATATATGCATAAATAGCTAAAATAGGAACTATGGTTAAAAACAATATAGTGATGATTTCAATAGGGGGTTTAATAGCTATCTCCATAATATAAATAGCTAATGTTAAAAATCCATACATTAAAAAAATCCATTTTATTATTTCAGCTATTTCCATCATTGAACGAGTGATTAAATTTGATTTTTTTAGTTCTATAGCTATTGGAATAAGAGTAAAAGCTCCAATGAATAAGGAAATAGAAATTTGATAGAAAAAGCTAATTACATTAAATAAATTAGCTATTGCACCTATTAAGAAGTATAAAAATATTGTATATAGAATATTCGGGAAAATCCCAACCATTAACAGGCGTCTTTCTATAAAATTCAAATAAATACCTCTTAATTTAATATAATGGATAATTATTACATATAGATTAAAAATTTAAATTATTTAGAAATAAATTAATAAATAAAAAAAATTTAAATTTTTAACTTTGTAAAGTACTATGAATATAAATGGTTATATGTAAATTATATATGATTTTTATTAATAAAACTATAAAATAAAAGATTTTTTAATTAATACTTTAATAATGAATTTAATTAAAAAGATTATTAATAAATTAAAAAGTTATTAATAATATTGATAATTATAATAAATAAAATTAATTAAAAATAAATTAATAAAGACTCTGTTTTAAAAAATAAAACAAAGTGTGCTAATTAAAAATATTAGTAATAAATTAATTATATGTTTTTTCACTAAGTAAATTATCGAAAAATGCAATGTAGCTATATAATAGAGCTTTCACTAAGTAGCTTAACTAAAATATAATCATACATAAATGATTTTTTAATTTCAGCTATATCTTTAAGTTTTTTATCATTTATTTCAACATTCTCGATTTTATCATAGTATTTATCATAATCAAGCTTAATCCTTAATCCATCTAATTGACTTGTAACTGGAGTGGGTGATATAAGATGAGAAACAGAGGAAATTTGATTTTCAATTTGATTTTTAATTAATATTGAAGGAGCTAATGGAGGATCTGAAGCCATATCTCTTCTTTTTTGATTCAACATATTTTCAACAACTTCAACAAGATTTCTTAAAGCCCTTATATTTTCTCCTCTTTTTAATCGTCGAGGAATTCTTCCAAGTCCACTAACATAAGCATCCGCACCAGGAAGATCATTTAAATCAATTTCAGGAGCTCCAGTGACAATCACAGGAATATCAATATCATCGAATAAAAAAGTTTTGTCAATAATACATTGTTTAAAGCTACCTAATGCATAAATAGCTAAATCATGTTCTTCAATTAGTTTCTTTTCATATTCAGTTATTCCAGCTGTTCCTTTACCTGCTCCACGAGCAAGACCAATCATGTTGTCTTTAGCCCCATATCGCCGTAAATATTCAGACATATCACAAGCAGCATGAGGCAAATGATGCCTTGCAAGTGTTGGAGAAACTATAGCTATTTCTGCACCTGCCATAGGCGCAGCAGATATTTTACCCAATAATTCTTTTGCTTTTTCATTAATTCTATCAACGTCATCGATTGGAACTGCCATGTTTAAAATTAAGTCCATCTGCAATATATTTTCTTGAAGGACAAAGCCGCCTAAGTCTTCAATCAGCTCCTTCATCTCTTCACTTTTGTGTATTCCACCAGAATATGTTAAAGTTTCATACATTTTGTCATCTCCTGCAGTATAATGAAGCTAAACAATATAATATTAATTTATCATTAGCTATTTTCTAAACTTAATTAAAAAATTCTTAAGTCTTAAATAAACATGACCAATCAAGTAATTTTCAATTGATAATAAGTAATTGAATTAATATTAAATAAATAGTTATAATCAATAATTATTGTTATATATAAATTTGAAATTTATAATTAATAAAATTATTTAAAATATTTTATTTAATATTATAAAAATTAATTGAGAATATATTATAAAAAATTAATGAAAACATATTATAAATAAACCTATTATAAATATTAATGAAAGGATATCATTTAAATTTTAATGATTAATAGTTAATTAAAACAAAAAAAATAATCCAATAAAAATATTTAAAATAGAATTAAAAAAGATAAAAACATGCATAATGCATTTTATAATGTAAAAACCTCAAGTTGGAAAAAAGCTATTAAAAATAATAAAATTATCCCCGTATAATAAAACTATTAGAAAATAATAAAACTATCCCCGTATAATAAAACTATTAGAAAATAATAAAACTATCCTTACATGATAAAACTATTAAAAAAAGATAAATCATCCTATAATAAAAAATTATCATAGAAAATAAAAGCATTATGAAAATATCTTGATATAGAATTAATTATTGCTTCTTAGATTGGAATATTTCATTATTTTCAAGAAGATTAACCTCATCAAAAGTGATTCTTTCATAACCACAAATACAGGAGTTCAAATTTTCTTAAAATTGATTTTTTAAGAAGATTTGTCAAAAATATGAGTAAATCTGTTGAATGATTGTTCATTATATTCTTTGTTCTTTTTTAGCGTATAGCAACATTTATAACTGTTTATATCCTAACTAAGCTTAGGTTATGATGTTTCTAAGGTCGCCTTTTTTATATACACACTTCTGATTTCCTTAATAAAATAATCATAACCTTTAGAAGAGACCTAAAAAATTACAACAACCCTATATGAGTAAGGTCTCTTCTTAAACACTTTATTTTTTAAAATGATATTTTATATTTAGAATTTTTTGTTAACATTGGAAATTATGATGAATTTCATCCAATACTCCCCCAATTGGTTTAATTATAAATTAATTACTAATTTTCAACATAGATATTGTTATAAGATTAAATGAAAACTATTTTTTAGTTGCTTTTCTAATACAATTTTTTAATATTTTTTCCTAATATATTTTTTGAATATACTATTTTTTCTAGTATATTATTTTGAATATATTTTTTTAGAATAAATTTTTGACCCAAAAGCCATACATTGGAGAAATGGTAAATAAATTGTGTTTAGCTATTTACTAAGTTTAGCCCAAATAAAAAAAACATGAAAATTTAAACAGTAAATTAATAATATAAATATATTTAATATAATTGTTAATGGATTATAATAGTTCTTTGTATTCATATGTAATTTTTTCTAATATAGAATACCTAAGTTCTGCTCTTTTAATTGGATTTAAGGGAACATTTTGGTGTGTTGGTAATTCAACAAGTTCACAATCAGTCAAATCGTCATTTTTTAGATGAAAATAATCAGGAAAGATAATGTAATCATGCCCCTGATTAACAATATTAAATCCCATATCTTCAACAATATCTCTAATGAATTGAGAGTAAACTTTAACTTTGATTCTGGAATTTACCCTTTTTAAATGTTTTTTTTTGTTTATATTAGTCCATCTATTAGCAACATTAAAATTATTATACAAATTATCTAAAATATCCTTTAAATCTGTAGCTACTTCCTCATCCTCATTATACTTTGAAACTTTTTTTATACTTTCTTTTATTTGAGAAAAAGTATTTAGTTTAATAGATAATGAGGGTAAATTAGTCATATTTTCTGATAATAAAATAGCAAAGTCAGCTTTTTCATTATCAGGTTTTACATTGACCTTAAAATCTTTAATTCCAGCTAATTCTAATATTTTTTTACACATTGGTGTTGTAACAATAAGCATTTAAATCACATTTTTAGTGAAAAAATCTAAGATTGTTTAAAAACTAATCGAAAGTTAGCTATATTTTACTTAAAAAATAAATCAATCATTTTATTCATTTTTAAAACTATGAATAATTATAATGTATTAATAATATGTTTTTTAAAGTTATGAAGATTACTTTAAATAAAATTATTTATATTAATTTATTTTTACCTTAAAAAAAATTATTAATATTTTTATAAATTTTTATTGAAAAAAGTTATAAATTTAAAAAACAAAATAAAACTATGAAAATAAGTTTAAATTTGGAAAAAACTGAATCAAAGGATGTTTCTATAATGGTAGATGCATTAAGAGCTAGTACTTCAATAATAATAGCTTTAAACAAATTTAAAAAAATAATTCCTGCATTTTCTCCAGAAGAAGCTGAAAAAATAGCTAATGACACAAAAGGAATCTTAGCTGGTGAGAAAGATGGAATTACAATTGAAAATTTTGATCTTGGAAACTCACCAGTAGCTATTGAAAATTATAAAACTGATAAAGACACTTTAATATTAAACACAAGTAATGGAACACGGATACTTGAAAATATGAATTCAACAGTTTTAATTGGTTGTTTTTTAAATGCCAAGTCAGTGGCTAAGATGGCTTTAAAAATAGCTACATCACAAATTGATGTTGTTATGGCAGGATGGAAAGGAAAATTTGCGATTGAGGATTTCCTAGCTAGTGGTGAAATATTATACCATATAATGAAATCTAAAGATGAAAAAGATAAAATAAGTGAATATGGTCAAAGTGCTATATTAGCTAGTAGAAATCATCAACTAGTAAAAAAAACTATTTTAGATACAAGATCAGCTAAACGATTAGAAAAATTAGGATTTAAGGAGGATGTTGACTTTTCACTTAGAAAAAACGTTTTAGAAAATGTAGCTATTTACAAAAAGGGGATAATAACATTACTATGAAATAAAATCATTAAATAATCATAATGTTCTTTGGGAATTTAATGTGATAATATCAATGTCATCAACTTAACAAAATTTCATCAAAATTTTGATATTTGTAGTTGAATTTTTTGATGTTTATTTAAACAAAATTGACTATTTAAAAATCAGTCAAAGTTGAAAGTCTTAAGTTGATGACATTGGTGATAATATACGATTTTTAATAGAATAAAAAAATTTTAATAAAACAAAGAATTATTTTAATAAAAATCTAAGCTTATTAAAATGAAGAACTAAAATTCATAATTTGATATCATCTATAGCTATTTAAAAAAATTATAAAGTTGATTAAATGATTTGTTTAGGAATTGAAGGAACAGCTGAAAAAACAGGAATTGGAATAGTTGAAGATAATGGAAAAATTCTCTCATTAGCTGGCAGTCAGCTATTTCCAGAAACAGGAGGTATTCACCCAAGAGAAGCTGCAGACCACCATAGTAAATGGATTCCTAAATTAATTATTGAAGCTATAGAAAAGGCAAATATTAGTTTAAATGAAATTGATCTTGTTTCATTTTCTCGAGGACCTGGTCTTGGCCCAGCTCTTCGAACAGTAGCTACTGCAAGTCGTGCTCTCGCTTTATCATTAGATATTCCAATAATTGGAGTGAATCATTGTATTGGACATGTTGAAATTGGAAAACTTGATACTGGAGCAAATGACCCTCTTTCATTATATGTTAGTGGTGGAAACAGTCAAGTAATAGCTTATGAATATGGAAGATATCGTGTTTTTGGAGAAACATTGGATATAGCTATTGGAAATGCCTTAGATCAATTTGGAAGAGAAACAGGTCTTCCCCACCCAGGAGGTCCTGTAGTTGAAAAATTAGCTAAAGGTGGAAATTATATTGACTTACCCTATAGTGTTAAAGGAATGGATCTTTCATTTTCAGGTTTGATGTCTGCAGCTATTCGAAAATATAAAGAAGGAACAGATATAGAAGATGTATGTTTTTCTTTTCAAGAAACAGCATTTTCAATGCTGGTTGAAGTTACTGAACGAGCATTATCTCACACTAAAAAAGATGAAGTAATGCTTTGTGGTGGAGTAGCTGCAAACAAGCGTCTTAAAAAAATGTTAGATATTATGTCTAATGATCATTATGCTAAGTTTTATATGCCTAAAATGGAATACTGTGGAGATAATGGAGCTATGATAGCATGGCTTGGAATATTAATGAATAATAGCTATGGAGCAGATAAACTAAAAGATACTAATGTTATTCAAAAATTTAGAACTGATGAAGTAACTGTACCTTGGGTAGTTCAATCAAATAATAAAATAAAACTTCCCAGTGAAATATTAGCTAAAGGTGCTGAATCAGATATTTATCCAAGTTACTGGATTGACGTGAAAGCTATTTCTAAAATTAGAAGTCGGAAAAATTACAGAATAAAAGAAATTGATGATAAGATTAGAAAATCAAGAATAAAAAAAGAAGCTAAATTGCTTTCTGATGTTAAACGCTCTGGTGTTAGATCTCCAATACTTTATGATATTGACTTGGATAAAAAAGCTATTGTAATGGAAAAGATTGATGGATATTTATTTAAAGATTTTATAGCTACTTTAAGTGAGAAAAAAGATATTTCAATAGCTATTGGTGAGAATATTGGCTTAATGCATAATGCAGATATTATTCATGGCGATATTACAAGCTCAAATATTTTGATAAATGATGATGGTGAAATTGTCTTTATAGATTTTGGTCTTGGAAAATACTCAAACCTTGTTGAAGATAAATGTGTTGATTTAATAGTTTTAAAAAAATCTTTACAAAGTGTTGATTATAAAGTAGCTAATGAAATATTTGATTATGTTTTAGATGGTTATATTAGTAACTATAATCAAGATAATTTTAATAAAAAGAAAATACTTGAAAAAATAGCTGAAATTCAATTTCGTGGTCGTTATACTCATTAATATTCTCTTTTTAGTAATGTTTTAAAATAGATATAAATGGAAAAATTGTGATTGGTATAAATTGAATTTTTTTATTATAAGATTTCTTGAATTTTTTCATTTTCTTAATATTAATTAGAATTTATTAATACCAATTACTAAATGAATTTTTAAATTTGAAAAATAGCTATTACTAAATTAAAATCTGTTGTTAATGAAATTAAATTGAAAATATTTTCTAATATTATTTTTACCTCTTGTTAAATCTTATTTTTTTCAAAAATTATTTTTAATTGTAGATGTATATTTTTTTATTTTTTAAAAAAATCAAAATATATGCTATTTAGATTATAATGGGATTTTTTGGAAAAATTATTGTTTTTAATTATAATATATTATCAATAAATTTTTTTATTTTATTTTTACAATTTATTAAAGAGTCTTTTTCCTAAATATCCTTTTAAATTGTAGATGTATAATTTTTTTCAGGTAGAATTTATAATAAAGTAATGATAAAATTTAATTTTTTTAAAATTTAATTAATATATTATTGGGACTATGAATAGTTTCCTGAAAGAATTATTGCTTTTCATTAAAATATATGATGAAAAATTTTTTATTTTTATTTTTATCATTTATTTAAGAATTTTTTTACTGAATATCCTTTTTAATTGTAGATGTATTATTTAAAAATAAATAGTAAAATATTATATTTTTTAAAATGTTTACATTATTTTCCATGCTTAATTTTTTAATTTGAATAAAAATTATAGCTATTTATAACTATAATATCAATTTTTTCATTATATTTTTCTTCAATAATCCATTTTTCAATAATTTTTGATTACTTTTGCAAAATTTTCTCACATATTCAGTTTTTGAACATAAAACAATGATTTATAAAAAAATATTTTAAATTTGATATTAAATGAATTTTTAAATTTCATTTAGCAAAATCTAAAATAAATGTTTCTTGTGCTTTTTAGTTAATAGATTATAATAAAAAAATTAAATATTTATTTTCGATTATTCTTTTTAAGATTTCTTAGAAAAATATATAAAAATCAGCTTATAATTTTACTAATATGATAACATTTATTACTGGTAATCAACACAAAGTAAAAGAAGCAGAAGAAATTTTTCAAAAATTCAATATAAACTTAGAGCATAATGATTTAGGTTACAATGAAGTTCAAGGAACACTTGAAGATGTAGCTAAATCAGGCGCAAAATATGCTTGTGAAAAATTAAATAAACCTGTGATTGTTGAAGATGCTGGTTTATTCATTAAAGCTTTAAATAACTTTCCTGGAACATATTCATCTTATGTTCAAGAAACATTAGGAAATTCAGGAATATTAAAGTTAATGAATGACATTATTAATCCTGAAGACCGTTATGCCGAATTCAGGTCGGTTGTTGGTTATTGCGCTCCCAATTCCGAACCCGAGATTTTTTTAGGTTGTGTCAAAGGACAAATTTCTACAGAAGAAAAAGGTTCCTTTGGTTTTGCATATGATTCTATCTTTTATGTAGAAAAAAAATGTAAAACCTTTGGTGAGCTAACTCGAAAAGAAAAAAGCCAGTTTTCTCATCGTAAAAATTCTTTGAAGACATTTATTGAGTGGTATATTGAAAATAGCTTAGAATAAGAATATTCAAAAGCTATCTGATTAATGATAGTTATAATAATATAATAGATTATGATAATAATTATGATAATTTAAAATTATTAAATTTTCAATAATTAGTCAAAATTATAAAATAATAATGGTTATTAATGAAATGATTAACTAATTAAAATTGTTTTATAATAATAAAATAATTATTATAATTAAAAACTATTAGATATATCACTAATTGTTTTAAAGTAATGGAACAATTAGATAATTAAAATAATTAGTTTATCAATGATAATTTTTTAAGTAATGAAATAAAATTATTTAAAGTTATTAGCTTTAGAATTATTATAAATTTAAGATAAATTATATCAAATTTTTTTGATATTGAATTCAAACTTTAACAACATTTTTAATATTTTTGAGGTAATATAATGGAAAGACCAGAATGGATAGCTTATTCAAATGAAGAAGTTGAAGAATTAGTATTAAAATTCAGAAAAGAAGGAAAAACTACCAGTGCAATTGGCATTATTTTAAGAGACCAGTATGGAATCCCAAGTGTAAGAGCTGTTACTGGTGAAAAGATCACAGCTATTTTAAAACGAAATGATCAAATTGAAGAATATCCAGAAGATATTATGAACTTAATCAAAAAAGCTGTTAACATAAGAGACCATCTAAAAGAAAATCCAAAAGATTTGCATACAAAAAGAGGTTTAGAAATTATTGAAGCTAGGATACGTAAATTAGGAGCATATTATGTGAATAAAAATCAATTAGCTGAAGGATGGAGATATGACCCTCAAAAAGCAGCACTCCTTGTTAAATAGGGCTAATGAAGCCTGTGATATGGTAAAAAAGCATATTACAGAAGACAATATTATAAGAATTATATCACATAATGATGCAGATGGAATTTCTGCTGCTGCTGTAGTAGCTAATGCTATTAAAGAAGAAGGTGGACAATTTCATACTAGTATTGTTTCAAGATTAACACGTGAATTCGTTCGAGAATTAGCTAAAGAAAGTTATAATCTATTTGTATTTTCAGATATGGGTAGTGCTTGTTTAAAATATATTAATCGGTTGAAAGCTGATGTTATCATTGCAGATCACCATCAACCTGCAAAGATTGAAGCAAATGCTAATGTTGTCCATATTAATCCTCATCTTTTTGGAATTGATGGAAGTAGGGAATTAAGTGGATCAGGTTCTTCTTACTTAGCTATACGAGAATTAGGGGAAAATGGTAAAAAACATCTTGCTTACTTTGCATTAATTGGTGCATTTGGTGATATGCAGAGTCAAAATGGATTTTCAAGTGTGAACAAATTGATTCTTGAGGATGGATTAGAATCTGAAGTTTTAAAAATTAATGAAGATTTAAAAATTGTATCAAAAAGTGAAGAACCACTTTATAAGTCATTAGCTTACACTTTAAATCCAGGACTTTCAGGATTAACTGGAGATTTAAAAGGTTCAAAGACATTTTTAGAAAAAATAGGTCTTTCTTATTTAGTAAAATTTGTAGATTTAGAAGGAGATGAGCGAAACATTTTAAAAGATGAATTAATCAAGATTAATCCAGCTATTTTTGCAAATATTTACACTATACCAAAAGAAATTCCACAACTTCGAGATTTAGAAGAGTATGCATATCTTCTTGATTCTTGTGGAAAAAATAAGAAGTTTGGTTTAGGTTTAGGGATTTGTTTAGGTGAACGTGAAAAAGCTTTAGATACAGCTATTGACTTACAAAAAAAATATAGAGAACAGCTAATCAAAGGAATGGAATGGATAAAAAGAGAAGGTTCTATTAATTTAAATCATTTTCAATACTTATATAGTGAAGATAAGGATTTAAAAAGAATTATGGGAACTATAGCTAGTGTTGGAATTTCAATTGGACTTTTACCCTCAGATAAACCAATTTTAACACTAGCTAGGCTACATGATGATATCAAAATCTCTGGAAGAACTACAAGAGAAATGGTTGAAAAAGGAGTTAATTTAGGTAAAGCTCTTGATGATGCTTCTCGTAGTTTTGGGGGCCAAGGTGGAGGTCATGATATAGCTGCAGGAGCCATTATTCCATTCAATCAAAAAGATAATTTTTTAAATCTTTTCAATGATATTGTTGAACATCAACTTGGATAGTTTGAATGATCTCTTTTCAAACTTCAAAGTGTATGGATGATTGTTAAACATTGAATAGCTATTTTTCTTTATTTTTTAGCTAATTTAACATTATTTAAATAAATATTATAACCTTATTTTTATAGCTAATTTAGCATATTTTAATAAATATTATAATTTTATTGATAATTTTAATTTTGATAGCTATTTTTATTTATTTTTTTAATTTTTAATAGTATATTTATTTAAATAGTTGTTTTTATCCAAATATTTATTTTAATTTTAATAGTTTTTCTAATAACTATTTAAAATTTTAAAAATTATTTTAATTCTTTTAAATGAAAAAATTTATTTTAATTACAATAAAAATATATTTAATAATTTTTAACATTATTGTTCTGAAATAATTTTTAAATTAATAAGAATACATAGATAATGAAGAGGAATATAATGTATTTAAATCCAGAAGAAGAAAAAATGTTTAATGGGGAGTATGGAGACACAGTAAGAAAAAGTATGGAGATATTAGTAGCTTTGGGTGATATTTATGAAGCAGAACATCTTGTTGATATAAGTTCAGCTCAAATATCTGGTGTTTCCTACAAAACCATTGGGGATGCTGGGCTTGAATACTTGGAAGATTTAGCTACTGATAAAACTGCGAAAGCTAAGGTTCCATCAACTCTAAATCCTGCAGGAACTGATTTAGATAATTGGAAAAAGCTTGGATTTTCTCATACATTTGTAAATAACCAGAATAAAATTGTGGATGCTTATGGATCTCTTGGAATTTCAAAAACTTGTACTTGTACTCCTTACTTAGTTGGAAATGTTCCAAGATTTAAGGATCATGTAGCTTGGTCAGAGTCTTCAGCAGTAACTTATGTAAACTCAGTTATAGGAGCTAGAACAAATCGTGAAGGAGGACCTGGAGCATTAGCTGCAGCTATTTGTGGAAAAACTCCAATGTATGCCTACCACATAGAAGAAAATAGAATAGCTACTCACCTAATAGAGTTAGAGGATGAAATTTCAAAAATTGAGTATGGGGCTCTTGGATATATTGTTGGAAATGATGTTGGAGATGGAGTTCCCTACTTTATTTTAAAAAATAAAAAAGATAATAAACCCAATAATAATGATTTAAAATCTTTAGGTGCGGCTCTTGCATCGTCTGGAGCAGTTACATTATATCATATTGAAGGTGAAACTCCTGAATATAAAATAGCTGATTATAAGTCAGTACCAAATGATAAAATTTATATTTCAAAGTTAGATATTAAGGAAATTTTTGAAAAACTAACAACATCTTCTAAAAATAAAGCAGACCTTGTTTGTTTAGGTTGTCCTCATGCATCTATTGAAGAAATAGAAGAAATAGCTAATTTAGTTAAATCTAAGAAAATAGCTAATGATTTGTGGATTTGTACTTCTATAAATATTAAAGCATCTGCTGATAGAATGAATTATACAAAAATTATTGAAAATGCTGGAGGACATCTAGTATGTGATACTTGTATGGTTGTAGCTCCAATTGAAGATTTAGGATATGAAACAATCGGTGTTAATTCTGCTAAAGCTGCTAACTATATACCAAGTATGTGTGGCCTAGAAGTCATATATGATGAGGTGAAAAATTTAATAAAATTTAAATGATTATGCATTATTATCCTAAATTAGAATTTTACTTCATCATAAATTCCCTTTAATGTATACGATCTTGTATCCCAATTATTAATATGTCCAAATTTATTATATCGAGAGTTAGAAGGATCTGCTGCTATCCAAGTATTTTTAACAAGTATTTGTGTCCATACATGCCCATAAGTATTTCCACTAATGAAATTACAGGTTCCATGAACATATCTAGCAGGTATATTAATTGCACGACATAGAGCTATCATTAAATGTGACTTGTCTACACAATTTCCTCCTTTTTTAGACAATGCATTTTTAGCACCATACTTAGAGTTGTAGTAGAAAACATAATCTACCTCATTATTTACATAGTTAAAAATAGTTTCTGCTTTTTGATAATCATTATTATATTTCTTTGTTAAATTTATAGCCAATGATTTTATCGTTTTATCATTCACTTGACAATTTTTTGTTACTTGTAAATATTGTTCTAAGGATTCACCATTATATTTTTCATTAATAGGTATAAATGGTTTCGCGACAGTTCTTGAGTCTTTTGGCATGAATTTATTAAGGGTATAGGATTTTTTAATATTAATTGATAAATAATTAGGCAAATTATTTTTTTCAAGTATTTTTATGAAGCTATATATTGCTGTTTGATATTGCATATACCCTAATGGTGTTGATACATAATTAGGAGCTCTGCCTTTCGAACTAATGAAATTAACTACTCTTTTTGAAAAATCATAGTAATCTTCCTGAGAAAATTTTCCTTCGATATCTACTCCTACAGGTTTCGCGGGACTTTTTACATTGTATTTAACAGAAATTTGAGCATCACTTTCTTTATATTTATATTCTACTGTTTTAGCTAATAAAAACATGAATTCAGACATTGAATACTTATAATCAGAAATTATGACATAATTAGGTAATTTCCCATTTTTTGAAATGTACTCGCCTACATTTTGGGATGCAGCTATTATCTCACTTTGAGAAAGGTTATCTGGTCTATCATTATCCCCCGCAGCTAAAATTTTTGCAGTAGAAATATTTTTAAGAGATATTACAATGTTTTGAGAATTATCCATAGCATATACTTTTTCAGAGTCTTTAGATGTTATATTCATTTTATTATCATTTACATTACTAGCATAACTTGCACTTACAGTAATCAGGAAAATGCATATTAATGTTAAAAGTAATGTTTTACTTTTCACCGTAATTATTCCACCTCAACTTTATATCATTACATTATTAATGATTTTATTAAAATGTTCAATCATCATCAAATATTTTCACAGTTTGTGAATAACTTTGTAGGTATTTAATGGATAATGTATTTTAATTAACTTATATATTTTTCTAAAATAACATCAACATTAAGTAAAAATCTATTAGTAAAAATTAAAATTATTAAAAAAAAAAATTCAAATAAAAATATCTTTAAAATATTTATCTTTATTTTAAATATTTTTCTTTAATTATATGTAATCTCCATACTTTCATATTTAGCTTAGCAAATTTTTTACTATAAATACGTTATTTCCAGTGAAAATTATTATATTATAATAATTTTGGTTAAATAAGTTCAATACCTTTATTTTAAATGAATAAATTATGAATAATTTCTTGTATATTTTATTATAAAAAATTTAAATATTTATTAAAAGGATTTTAAAAATGGAATAGCTATTTAACTAAATGATTATTTTTTTAAATTTCCTAATAGTAACTATAAAATTTTTCAAAATGCTAATAATCTGCTAATAATGTTTTTTAAGAAATTATTTAAGATACTCTCTTGAAAATGTTTCATTAACTGTTTTTGATGACTGCCATCATGGCATTGGTTCATATGCTTATGTTTACCTGTCCCATAGATATGTAAAACAAGTAGAAACCACTTAATTCTTGATTTAACAGTACCACCAGGATTTGATAAGGAAAAAATCAAAAAAATGTGCGATAACCTTTTATTCAGTATGTTGTTGTGAAAGCAGAAGAAAACAGTGATGTTAAACCATGCTTTAACCCAATTGAAATTGAATGGGTAAAAGTTAAAATGACAGGTGAACTTGAAAAAATAAGAAAACATTTAAACAAAGCTTTAAATCATAGATTAAAGATGTTAAAGAATTTAAATGTAATAAACACCATTTCTGTTAATAAAACTGATATTTTAAAAGCAAGAGGAATATTCTTTTTAATAGCTAATTACTTCGTATAGTTTCTTTTTCTCTGATTGTTGATTCATCACTGGTTAAAAGTCGTTTACTAAGTAATTTAATCAAGATTGATCCAAGTGGAGCGGTATATATAATTGAAATAGCTGAAACAGCTAATATTATTTCTCCAGATGCAACACCTGCAGCTAATGGTACAGCACCAATAGTTGCTTGAACATTTGCCTTAGGAATATATGAAACCATACAAAACAATTTTTCCTTATAGTTAAGATCAGTTCCAGCTAATGATATGAAAACACCTAAGAATCTAAAGATTAATCCAAGTGAAACAACCAAAATTCCAATCCCAATTACAGACATTACTAGGGGAATATCTAATTGTGATCCTAAAAGAACAAATACAATTATTTCAGCTAACATCCATAGCTTTGAATATTTTTTTGAAAGGGTTTGGCCAAGTTTTGGATTACGGTCAAGTATTAAGAATCCTATAACCATTACTCCAACAAGTCCTGCTACTGGGATGATTCCTTGGAGTAACTCTCCAAATGCATTTAAAAGGATGCCAGTAGCTAATGTAATAAGTAATTTTTCTGTATCTGAAAATTTCCATCTTTTAAATATATATAACAAAAAAATTCCTGTAATTAATCCTATTATAATACCTAAAATTAGAGAAATGGGAATTCCAACCAAGTTCCAAACTATATTGATATTTCCTCCATTATATATTCCTAAAAATGCGAAAAAAATAGTAATGGCTACAACATCATCTGCTGCAGATCCAGCCAAAAGTAGTGTAGGAATCCCTTTTTCAACACCCAATCCTTTATAAATAAGGTCAAGCATCCTTGGAACAAGTATTGCTGGTGAAACAGCGGCTAATATGAATCCAAGCATTCCTGCTTCAATAAAAGAAAGTCCTAATAAATAATGTCCAATTAATATAATAGATATTCCTTCAATTAATGATGGAACAAAACTCATTTCAACTGCAGGTCGACCAATTTTACGCATTGCATCACGATCTAAACCTAAACCTGCTCTTAAAAGTAATATTATGATAGCTAGTATTGATACTTCTTGTGTAAGGCCCATGAAAGCATGATCAAGTATATTAAAAACATATGGTCCAAGCAATATCCCAGTAACTAAAAATCCTAAAAATACAGGAATTTTAACTTTAGATAAAAGCTTTGTACAAAGTATTCCTAAAACAATGACTATTCCAATACTTAGAACCATATTTTCCAATTTATCACTCTTCTGATAATAAATACAATTTTTGTCATTTTTTTAATATTTATTTTTATAATAAATGCTTACTTTTTATTATATGTTAATCTCTATGCTTTAATACTTAGGGGTTTATCTCTAAAAAAATGTTTTTCAATATTAAAATTATAATGTTTTATAATTTTGGTCAAATAAAGTCCATATTCTTATTTTATATAAAAATAGTATATTAAGGAATAATCCCTTATATATTTTATTATAAAAAATTAAAAAATCAATTAAAAGGATTTAAAAATGAAATAGCCTATTTTAATTAAATGATTATTTTTTTAAAGTACTTAATGAGTACTAATCAAATTTCTAAAAGTGTTAATAATCTGCTAATAGTGTTTTTTTAAGAACTTATTTAAGTAGGAATATTGAAATAAATTACATGGATAAATACATTGAGCATCCTTTAATAAAACCAAAAAGTGTAGAAGCTCGTATATATCAGCAAATTTTAGCTGCAGATACTTTAAAAAAAGGAAACACGATGATTGTGGCTCCTACAGCTTTAGGTAAAACATTAATAGCTATTTTAGTAGCTGCTGACAGATTAAAAAAAATTAAAGGTTCCAAGGTTCTAATTTTAGCTCCAAGTAAACCATTAGCTATTCAACATGAAGAAAGCTTTAGAAATTTTTCAACTGTTAAATGTACATCGATTACAGGAGCAATTAAAGTTGAAGAGCGTCGAAAACGATGGGATGAATCTCAAATTATTTGTGCAACTCCACAAACTATCGAATCTGACTTACTCAATGGTAGATACTCTCTTGAAAATGTTTCACTCCTTGTTTTTGATGAATGCCATCATGGCGTTGGTTCTTATGCTTATGTTTACCTGTCTCATAGATATGTAAAAACAAGTAAAAACCACTTAATTCTTGGTTTAACAGCATCACCAGGATATGATAAGGAAAAAATCAAAGAAGTGTGCGATAACCTTTTTATCCAACATGTTGTTGTGAAAACAGAAGAAGACAGTGATGTTAAACCCTACTTTAACCCAATTGAAATTGAATGGGTAAAAGTTAAAATGACAAGTGAACTTGAAAAAATAAGAAAACATTTAAACAAAGCTTTAAATCATAGATTAAAGGTGTTAAAGAATTTAAATGTAATAAACACCATTTCTGTTAATAAAACTGATATTTTAAAAGCAAGAGGAAAAATCCAAAATAGAATAGCTAGAGCAGTTAACCCTCCAAAAGAATGTTATCAAGCTATTTCTATTTTAAGTGCTGTTATAAATGTTCAACACTCAATGGAGTTACTTGAAACCCAAGGAATAGCTACTTTCAATAAGTACATAACTAGATTAAGGAAAAAAAATACAAAAGCAGCTAAAGGTCTCTTACTTGATGCTGATTTTTCACAATCTGTGATGCTCAGCTATAGAGCAGAAAAAAATGGTTGGGAACATCCAAAACTTAAAAAGTTAATTAATATACTTAAAAAAGAGTTAAATATTGATGATAAAAGTCAAACTAAGTTAACAGATGGAAACCCACTAGTGAAAAAAAATAAAAATCTAGCTAGTTTAACAGAAGGAAAAGAAAAGCTAGAAAAAAATAAAAACAATCAAAAGATTATTGTATTTACTCAATTTAGAGACACTTTAGAAATGATATATCAAGTGTGTGAAAAAGAAGGAATTAAATCTGTTAAATTCTTTGGTCAAGGAACAAGAGATGGTGAGAAGGGTTTAACACAGAAAGAGCAGTACCAAATAATAAAGTCATTTAAAATTGGAACATATGATGTTTTACTCTCTACAAGTGTAGCTGAGGAAGGTATTGATATTCCATCAGTTGATTTAGTTATTCTTTATGAACCTGTTCCTTCAGAAGTTCGTATGATACAAAGAAGAGGTAGAACTGGAAGGAAAAAAACTGGAAAAATGAAAGTTTTGGTTACTGAGGGGACAAGGGATGAAGGATATTATTGGGCAAGTATTCACAAAGAAAAACAAATGAAAAGACAATTAATAGATAAAAACTCCCTTAATGAACTAAATATAAAAACTTTAGAAAAAATTAACACTGAACTTACTTCTAAAATCATTGACACAAAAGATTTTGATACAAGCAATAGCTATAAAAAAGATGAAAAAGACGAAAATTATAATAATTTAAAAAATAAAGAAATCATTGTTTATGCTGATTCAAGAGAAGGAAATTCAAAAGTATTAAGAGCATTAGATACTATTGGTGTTAAAATAAAAATTAAACCAATGGCTGTTGGAGATTACCAAGTAAGTGAAGAAGTAGCTATTGAAAGAAAAACAGCTAAGGACTTTGTAGATTCTATTGTTGATAAAAGATTGTTTAAACAAGCCAGGCAAATGAGAGAAGAGTTTAAAAAACCTATAATGATACTTGAAGGAGATGATCTATACTCGGGATTTATTGGTCCAGATGCAATTAGAGGATCAATAGCTTCCATAGCTTTAGACTTCGGGATAAGTATTATTCCAACAAGGAACTCTGATGATACAGCAGCTATGATTAAACGAATAGCTATTCGAGAACAAAAAGATGATAAAGTTGATATTCAGATTAGAACTGAGAAAAAACCTGTTAATCTTTGGGAACAGCAGCTATTTATTATTGAATCCCTTCCAAATATTGGACCAGTAAGTGCTAAAAAGTTACTCAGCAGATTTGGAACTGTGAAAGACATTGTTAATGCATCAGAAGCTGAACTTCAAGAAATTGATGGAATTGGCAAAAAAACCTCTGGAAACATTAGAAAAGTCTTAGATAGTAAATATTTACACTTTAAAAAAGATAAAAAGGATAAAAAATTAGTATAATTTTATAATTTCTATAATTTGATAAATTTCTATAATATATATGATTGAAATAAAAAAAATAATAATTATAATAATTTTTTTAATTAATATAACTTATAATATATTAAAAAGAATAATTTTTATAACTTTCATGATTTTTTTTATAATATGATTGAAATAAAAAAAATAATATTTTTATAATTTTTTTATTTTAAATAATGAAAATCTTTTTAAAAAAATTTTTAATTTTAAATAATAAAGAGAAAAAACAAATTTTAACAATAGATTTAACTTTTCATAAGGTGATGTATTGAAAATTATAATGGACGAGCGAGGTAAAAAATACTTAATAGCTGAGGATAAAGAATTTCAAAGTGATTTAGGAATAATTGAAAGAGAAAAAATTGAAAACTCAAGCTTTGGTGATAGATTAACCACTCACCTAAATAAGGAATTTAGAGTTATAAAACCAAATATTAATGATTTCATAGATTTAATGGATAGAAGATGTTCAATACTTATTCAAAAAGATATTGGAACCGTGTTAGCTAAAACAGGTCTTGGTAATGGTTTTATTGTTGTTGATGCAGGTACAGGAGCAGGAGCTATTGCTTTAAACTTTGGAAACATTGTTGGTGAATCTGGCCATGTTTATAGCTATGAAATAAGAGAAGACTTTGCAGAAGTAGCTAAAAATAATGTTGAAAAATTTGGTCTTTCAAATATTATTGAAGTTAAAAATAAGGATATAAAAGAAGGAATTGATGAAGTAGCTATTGATTTAGTATTTTTAGATCTCATCAAACCTTATGAAATTTTTGAAGATGTTTTTGAAAAGTTAAAGCTTGGAGGACATTTGGTTGTTTATACTCCATATATTAATCAAGCTGAAACATCTTACAGAGTAGCTAAAAAGATTGGATTTAGTGATTTAGCTATTATTGAAACATTAGAACGAGAAATAGAAGTTAGATCTCAGGGTACAAGACCAAAAACAAGAATGGTTGGTCATAGTGGCTATTTATTCTTTGCTCGTAAGCTATAGCTATTGATTTTGTTTCATTATTTTCTTCCTTGTAAATTACAGCTATAATTTATAATGTAATTTTCTCTGGATTATGTAACAACCATTAATTATTTTATTTTATAATGATTAATTACAATACAGTAATTCTGTACAATATAGTAATTCTGGAAAAGTTCTTTAATTTTGAAAATATGTGGAATTAATAAAATTATATTTTTTTAATAATAATTTAAAAAAGATTATATTAAAAATTTTTCATTATTTGTATTTATTAATAGAAATAAACCAACTAAATTAATAAAAATAAACCAATTAAAATTATTAATTTGAGATTATAAGAATTTTCAAATATGTGTTTTTTAAGGATTTTAATTATAATAATAAAAATAATGATTAATGGTGAAAAAATATGGAAGAAACAATAAGACATTGCCCAGAATGTGGAACTACATTAGAAAAAGAGGCAATTTTTTGCCAAGAATGTGGACACAGAATTGAAATAATTGAAAATTATATTGGTGAAAAAGAAGATGAAAAAAAATCTTTTTTTAAAACCGTTCCTGGAATAATAGTTATACTATTTGTTATTTGCTGTGTTGGATCAATACTAATCTTTGGAACCTTATCAATATTAACTCCAGATATTTATCAAAATGAAGTATATGTTGGAGGAGAAACTTTCTACCTTCCAGAAGAATATACACTTAAATACTTTAATACCACTAGTCAAGAAAAATATTATGAGTATAGTAATGGTACTCATTATATATTCCTGGAGTATTTTCCAGAGTGGACATTAACAGAATATTTATCTTATGCAAAATCCCAGACTGTTTTCACGAATTTTGAGGAAAATGTTACTTACGGAAATCACACTGGTTTTACTGCATTTTTCACTCCTTACTTTGGAATTCCATGTAATATGTTCGTGTTTGAAAAAAATAGAGGAGTATATACTATACAAATCGACGAAAATCTTAATTTCGATGATAATATTTCTAAAATCCTTGGATAAATTTAAAACCTACTATCCTTTTTCATTTTTTTTATAATATTTATAAAAAGAACAAGGTAATGCTTCAACTTAGTATTTTATGCTCCAAATGTGGATAATAGTGAAACATCTTATAGAGTAGCTAAAAAGATTGGATTTAGTGATTTAACTATTGTTGAAATATTAGAGCGATAAATTAAAGTTAGATTTCAGGGTACAATATAAAAAAAAACAATAATGGAAGTCATAGTGCTTATTTATTCTTTGCTCGTTAAATATAGCTATTTATTTTTTTATTCTTTTGCTTGTAAATTGTAGATATTAATTTTCTTTAGTAATTAATGTATCCTTACTATTCCCTCTATTTTATCAAAATCAAAGTCAAAACTAATGATTTTTTTAGCATTTAGTTCTTTCATTTTTTCAATTATCAATATGTCAACTAATGATAATGTTCCATCATATTTAAGATGGTTAACCATAGCTTTATCATACAGATGGTTGGTGCTGTAGATTATATAATTGTCTTTAATGTTATTGTATAATTGATTGGCTTTTTTACCTCCTCCAAGATAACCTACTTTAGCTATTGTTTCTAGTATTACACCATCGATTACTATACAGTTATTTTCATTTTCTATTTTATCCAATAATTTTACTGCTTTTTCATGCCATTGATCTTTTTGACTGATTACTGCAATGAAATATGTTGAATCAATGAAAATCAATTTTAAGCTCCTTTTCCCTTTTTAAATTTTTTTATTTCATCTTTAGTCATTTTTTTCAGTTTAACAGCATTTGTAGGATTTTTAGTGTTTATTATTCCTATGATATCTCTTAATTTACTTTTTTCACGAAACTTAATTTTAATTTCTCCATTATCCTCCTCTATCCACTCTATTATATCCCCTGGCTTTAAATTATGTTTTTTTCGTATCACAGAAGGAATTACAGTTTGATTGTTATTATATATTTTACTACTTAACATCAACTATCACCAATTATATTTTATATTGATAGTCATATTAAATTTTATCTACTATTTATCATAAGCCCTATTAGTTTTTTTAACTTGAAAAATCGAAATTTGTCATTAATCATTCATTTTTATATTAATATGGTCAAAAATTAATAAAAATAACTTTTTTGCATCTGTTTTTTTAGAATTACAATATACATATTATTATTAATTATACTTTTTTTATTATTTGTTTTTAATTTTCACAAATCTCTTCTATTTTTGCGCGTATATTATCTATTGAATAACCTAAAAGTAGAGCCATTAACATTACCCCCCCAGCTCCAACTCCTTCTTTAACATAACCTTTTAAATAATTTTTAAGACCTTCACTATGTGTTTTTTCAAAATAAGGATTGACAACATGAATATTTATCTCTCCAATTTGCTCTGCAATGTTAAATATGTCTGATGTATGATCATTAACTACAAATTTGGTAGTAGCTATACAAATATTTGAAAAGTCAAATTTTGGTTCAATAGCTTTTATAAAAGCAGAAACAGCTGTCATTTGTGTTCCTCCAGCTAATATCACTGGAACCTCACTTCCAAATACCATTCCAGCAACAGCAGGAATCATAGGATCTCCTACTGCCTCCACAACTTTAAATGGATCAATTTTACTATTTTTATTATTTTTGTTCTCATTGTTATATTTAATATAACCTATCTGCTTAGCATTAGCTATTCCTTCCATAACAACGTCTTTTTTTAAATTATGAGGATTTTTTGGAGTACTTCCACTTACTTTAAAATCTGCATCATACCCTAAAGCAGTTAAAACACCTAATGCAGTGGTTGTTCCGCCAGGGATACTTTCTCCAATTACAAGATAATCATTGTTTTTTGAAATGTTGTACCCTATTAATTTTGAGTTTTCAAATATTTTTTTAGGATTTTTAACAGCTTTCCCCGTCCTTATATCTTCACCAGGTCTTTCATTGATAGAAATGTATGGAACATCAGGTTTTATTAATGATCCTGCATTAGCTACTATATAAGGAGCATCAGTTAATTCAAGAACTCCTTTTGTAATCATAGCTGGTGTTGGAGTTGAAGTTCCATCCATAGTTGTTTGAGGAGGAACATCACAACATCGAACTTCGCCATGAACAATAAGTTCCACATCTCCTGCAGGAGTATATTCCATGAGTTTCGAGTTAAGCCCTGCTCCAGTAATATTTGGAATCCTTGCAGTAGCTGTCGTAGCTATTGTGCAAATGAAAAAAGGCTTTTTTCCCTTTAGTTTAGCTAATAATTCATCAGATCCATAAGATTTTAATCCTTTAAACATTAAAACACCTGTTTATATTAAAATAACTGTTATAAAACATTTATTAATGTTAATAATCTATATTAATGTTAATAATCTATTTATATTAAATATTTATTTATAATTTTTTAAAATAGCTTGTTTTTAATTTAATTTTAATAAATATTGATTTTTTTTTAAATGATTTTTTTATATTGAAAATTTAATCCCTAGTATTTTTTTAGTATAATACTTATTAAAAAATATATACACTTTAATCCAATAATAATATATTTAAAATAGATTATAAAAAATTAGAATTAGAGTAAATAGCTATAAACAAATAATTAGATTTTAAAGAAAAGTTAGATTTACAAAAAGTAGCTATAAATTAGATTTAAAGTCAGCTTTAAATAATATTTTTCAATATAGCCATTCTTATTGGAACACCATAAAAAGCCTGTTTGAAATACTTATTGTACTTTGTATTATCTACATCATGAGATATTTCATCAACTCTTGGTAATGGATGCATAACGATGAGATCTTTTCCATTTATAAGATCAAGATCAATAAAATAAGCTCCTTTAATTTTTGAATATTCTTCCTCGTCAGGAAAACGTTCTTTTTGTATTCTTGTAACATATAAAACATCAACATCATCAATGATATCTCTTAAGTTATTTGTTTCATGAAATTTAAATTTGTTTTTTTTTAGATCATGGCGAACTTCATTTGACATTCGAAGCTCATTAGGAGAAACAAAAGACATTTCAACCCCAAACATTCCTAAAGCATAAGCTAATGAGTGAACTGTACGACCATATTTTAAATCCCCGATTAATGCAACATTTAACCCATTTATTTTATCAAATTCTCTTTTCATAGTATAAAGATCAAGTAATGTTTGAGTAGGATGCTGACCAGCACCATCACCAGCATTTATAACAGGAACGTCCACAATATCTGCAATGAATCTAGCTACTCCTTCTAAATCATGACGAATTACTAAAGCATCAGAATATGCTTCAAACATTTTTGATGTGTCAGCTATATTTTCGCCTTTAGAAACAGAACTAATGTTACTTCCAGCGAACCCAACTGAATTTCCACCAAGACGCTTGATAGCTGTTTCAAATGATAACCTTGTTCTTGTTGATGGTTCAAAGAACATCATCCCCAATACCTTACCAGCTAACTCATCAGATCTTTCTTCAGACCTAGCTACCCTTTCAAGATTTTCAGCTTCATCTAAAATAAAATTTATGTCTTTTTTTTGAAAATCTTTTATTGAAATTACATTATTAAGATTGAAAATTTTAACCACTCTCAAGAAATTTAGGACCACTTAATCTAATTTATGAAATAATTATAATAAATACTTACACATTAAAAAATAGCTTTCATATTAAAAATAAAAAAAATAAAAAAATAGCTTTCATATTACTAAGTTTTTTTAATATAAATTGTAATAAAGATTGTAAAATGATTTAAAAAATTAAAATTCTTATTTTTAATCTTAAAAATCACTTATTGGAAAATTTAATTTAATACCTCATTATTATTTTTTCTTCCTTGAAAAAATTAATAATCCTAATAAATAGAATATAAAAATAGTAACAAGAAGTATTATGATACATTCAAGTGGTGTAACATAATGAGAACCAAAAAAGATTTTGACGCCCATTTCTTTATTAAATTCAACAACTTGTGAAGCTGAAGCATTTTGAAAGACTTTATCAGTAGGAACTTCCATGAAAATTTGCCTAAACAATGAAGCTGCATAAGAAATAAGGAATAATTTAACCAAAAACTGTATTGAACTTGGTAAAATTCCCATTGGAACATAAATAGCAGTGATAAAACCAGATAATGTTCCTATGAGAATGCTAGCAGTTGAAAAAGATGATAGAGTATTTAAAAATGAAACTATTAAAAATACAATAGCACTACTTGCTAAAACTGATAATATAATAATGCCTAAAACTTTAATTAAACTAAATAAAGGTAAAAATGTACCCCCATTAATAAAAATGTACAATTCACCGATAATCAAGGTAATTATAGTCATTATCATTCCAACTAAAAAAGAACTTAATACATAAGATCCAACTAAGGACTTATGAGATAAAGGAGAACTTTTAAAATCTTTCATAATATTATTAGTTCTATCACTAACAATTATTCCAAAAGCACTGAGGGTGGTTGTTAATGAAGTAACTCCAAGTAATCCTGCAACTAGCCATGAATCAATCAAAAATCTACCATTTTCTAAATTACTAACACTTTCAGCAGTTACTTCTCCTAAAAAAAGAATATATAAACCAAAAATAATGAAAACACCTAAAAGTGAAAGAAATACAGCTGTTCTATCCCTGAAAAATATCTTTAAATTTCTAATTATTAAATTTAGCATAAAAAACCCCTACAAAATACTCTTATTTTTATCTAATATATAAAATGATTAATTATAATCGTTAAGCTGTTCTTTCTTTAAGGCAAACCTTTACCAATAATTTCAATAAAAGCATCATCCATAGTTCCATTAATAACCTCAAAATTAATCATATCATCTTTAATTTTGTTAACAATATTAATCGCATCTAAGTTATTTTCTAGTTTAATATTTACAATGTCATTTTTAATATAATATTCAAAAGAATTTTCAATAGCTATTTTTAACAAATTATCAATATTTTTAGTTTTTATTTTCAATTTATTAGAACTATATTCTGATCTTAAATCATCTGGAGTTCCTTTAGCTATAATTTTACCATTGTCTATTATTATAACATAATCAGCACCACTTGCCTCTTCCATATAATGAGTTGTTAAAAAAACAGTCATATCATTTTCTTTCTGTAATTTTTTTATAGTTTTCCATATATTTTCTCTTGTTTGAGGATCTAATCCAGTAGTAGGTTCATCTAAAAACAATATATTGGGTTTATTTATTAAAGCTCTTGCAATGTCTGCTCTACGTTTTTGACCACCTGAAAGGTTACCATAGCGTCTGTTGGAAAATGATTCACAGCCAGTCACTGTGATAGCTTTTTGTATTGATTTTTCAAGTTCTTTTTTCGATAAATTATAAAAGCTACCTCTTATTTTCAAATTCTCTTCAACAGTTAAAAGAGGATCAAGTAAGCTATCTTGGAATACAACACCTATCTCAGAACGTATATTATCATCCTCTTCCCCTAATGAATATCCATCAATAAGAACATTCCCACTATCAGGCTCTAATAAAGTACATAAAATATCAATCGTCGTGGATTTACCAGCACCATTAGGTCCTAAAAATGCAAAAAGTTTTCCTTTCTCAACATAAAAGCTAATTCCATTTACAGCTTCTGTATTTCCATATGATTTTACTAAATTTTTAACTTTAACAGAATTTGACATGACAATCATCATTACAATATTTATAAAATATAAAATTCACTTAATGTATTTATAAAATATAAAATTCATTTAATGGATAATATTATTTCTATTACTATTATTAAAATTATTTAAATTTTTAAAAAAATCGAAGATTTTTTAAAGTTTAAAAAGTTTTCTTAAGTATTAGAGTTAAAAATAAAAAAAAACCAAAAATATTTTTATTATTTTCTAAGATACCTATATTTTTATAAAAATATTTTTATTAAAATTTATGTGAAAAAAAAGCTATAAATCAAAATAGCTGCACCTACAATCCAACAATAGTATGCAAAAATATCTAAGCTTTTTTCTCTGATGAATTTTAAAAGTATGCTAATAGCTAAGTATCCTGAAATAAAAGCAGCTAAAAAACCAAAAATATAAACCATTATGTTAGAATCTAAGCCTGTAGAAATATCCTTTAATTGCACTAGTGTAGCTCCCAAAATAGCTGGAATAGCTAGTAAAAAACTGAATTTTGCTGCAAATTCTTTATCAAAACCTAAATATAATCCTGTAGCAATTGTAGTTCCTGAGCGAGATAATCCAGGGATAAGAGCTAATGCTTGAGAAATACCTACAAGAATACTGTCTTTAATTCCTGTTTTTTCAATATTTCTATTTCCAATATTTATTCTTTGGGAAGTATAGATAAGTATACCTGTTATAAGTAAAAAGAATGCTGGAACTGTTACTGTCTGAAACATTACTTCTATTTGATCATTAAAGAAAATACCAACTAAACCAACAGGAATTGTTCCAATAATAACCATCCAAGCTAATTTCTTATATTTATCTTCTTTAAATCCTTGTTTAAATTTTCCTCTAAATATATCAACTATACTTGAAAAGAAAGCTTTTATCATTTCTACAAGATCTTTATAAAAGTATCCAACTACAGCTATTAAAGTTCCAAAGTGAAGTAAAACATCAAAAGCTAAATTAGCTTGTTCTACTCCTAATAACTCTTGAATAAAAATTAAGTGAGCTGAACTACTGATTGGTAAAAATTCAGTTAGTCCTTGTATAATTCCTATAATTACTGCTTGTATAATATCCATTAAAACACTCCTTTAATTAAAATTATAATGTATTAAAAAAATAGTATAAATAAGATAAATAATATCTTATTTTAAAAAAAAAACTTGGTTTTTAAAGCTATTTCTCTAATTCCCCCTGACTAAACTCATAGCTTTAAAAATCCATCATGTAATTTAAAACCTATAAGCATCTACTTGACTTATTAATTTATTAATCAAGTCATTAGTAACTGAAATATTTTCATACATATAAGTTTCATATATTATAGTTGGTATTCCTGCTTGTACAAGAGGGTTAGTTAAATAGGGTGGGCTTGTTTGTGATGCAGGATAATAGTATGTGAGTCCAGATATTTTACTTATAATTATCTCTGCAATTATTTTTGATGAACTATGGTTTAAAGGAGCAAATATAAAATTAGTCTTTTCATAATTTCCTCCAACTGTTCCTTGATTAGAATGAACATCAACTACAAGATTATACTTATTACTTTTTATATGTGGTAAAACATATTCTCGAGCAAGTAACTGCCCATTCATTCTTCCTTCACTAAAATCTTTTGGATTTTTTGTAACATTAACTCTATAAATATAATAACAATACTTTAAATTGGTTTTTGCAGCTATTGTATTGTATAATGCATTATGCACTGTTGATTCAAGAGGATGTATTCCAATAACATAAGCTATTTTTATATTTGAATTAACATTACTCCATGTTCCTATTAATTCAACCTTTCCTTTATCATTAGATCCCAAAATTTTTGTAGTTAAGGTATTATTTGGAGGATTACTAGTTGAACTGCTATTATATGTAGGTAAGTATTTATTCAATGAATCAGAACTATTTATTTTTATTGTTAAAGTGTTAGGAATAGATTTTTCAGTATTTATATAGTTTCCTACACAAGATAAACCATATATTACTGTTTGATATTGTATATTCCCTACACCATAGCTTGAACTTAAGAAATTAGGAGCTTGATTATTAGAATTTATATAGTTTGCTATTCTTTTTGCCATATCATTGTATTGTTCCTTTGTAAATGTCTTGCTTATAGTTGTTCCACTTGGATTTAAAGGATTTTTAACACCATACTTAACAGTTATTGCACTGGTTGATGAGTTTCCAACTCTATTATCTATTGCTTTTGATATTAAATATAAAAATTCTGGTATTGAATACTTATATTCTGATATAGATATATAATCTGGTAATCTTCCATTTTTATTAACATAATTTTTAACACTTGTAGATGCAGACCATATAAGACTTTGAGAAATAGTACTCGGTTTAGACACATTATTTGTATTTGTAGAACCTGTAGAACCTGTAGAACTTTCTGTTCTTGAATATTTTGGTAAATTTTTATTCATAGTGTGTGTTTTAGAAATGTCTAAGCTAACTTCTGATGGTAAGTTTCCACTGTGTGTTGCAGCGTAGTATACTACTTTGTTAAGCATATATAATGCTGTTTGATATTGCATTTTTCCTAGTTTTGTCTCAGCGTAATTTGGTACTTTATTGTAGTTTTTAATAAAATTAGCTATGTTATTAGAATATTTGTAGTATTCTGCTTTGGTAAGCTTTCCTTGGATTGTAGAACCAGTTGGACCGCTTAGGTTGTCTATATTGTATTTTATTGTAATTTCTGTTGTTTTTTTATTGTATTTGTAGTATATAGTCATGCTTAATATATACATGTACTCTGGCATTGACAGTTTGGCTTCAGAAATTGTTATATAATTAGGTAACTTTTTATTATCCGATATATAGCTATTCAATATTTTGGAAGCGGATAGTACTTGGTCTTGAGTTAATTTCAATTTAATTGTCCCACCTCTATATTAAAATAATTTTTTTATTTAAAACATACAAAAATGATTAATTTTATACATGATTAACATGTTGAGTTAATTCTTTATAAAACTTTTTAAACATAGAGAGGTCTGTCAATTTGAATAAAAGAAATATTTTATTTTATCATTGTTAGATTAATATTCTTAGTTTCTCTAAAAAAAATATAGAATAGCTAATCCCTAAGATTTTTCATTTATTTTTCCAAAGAATTTAGAGGTGGTTAATCTAAAAATGTTAACCAATTAAATTTATCTTCAGACTTTCCTTCAACAATATTAAAGAACTCATTTTGGATTTTTTCAGTTATTGGACCTCTTTTCCCAGTAGCTATTTTGATTCCATCAACAGACCTTATTGGAGTTACTTCTGCAGCCGTTCCTGTGAAAAAAAGTTCATCTGCTAAATAAAGCATTTCTCTTGGGATTTTATCTTCTTTAACTGTGTAACCTAAATCAGTGGCTAAATTAATAACTGAATCTCGAGTTATGCCCTTTAAAATAGCTGAAGAAATAGAAGGAGTGTATATTTCATCATCTTTTATTATAAATATATTTTCTCCACTACCTTCACTAAGATAGCCTTCACTATCAAGCATTATACCTTCATCATAATTATTTTCAATAGCTTCAAGCTTAGCTAATTGTGCATTCATGTAATTTGCACCAGCTTTTGACATGCTTGGTAAAGTGTTTGGAGCCATTCTTCTCCAAGATGAAACACCAACATCAACCCCTTTTTCAAGTCCATCTTCACCAAGATATTTTCCCCAAGTCCAAACAGCTATAGCTGTCTTAACTGGAGAATGTAAAGGGTTAACTCCTAATTTTCCATAACCTCTATAGCTAATTGGTCGTATATAACATTCTTTTAAATTATTAATAGCTATAGTTTCCTTAATAGCTTCAAATATTTCTGATTTGGAGTATGGAATCTCCATTTTATAGATTTTTCCAGACTCAAATAAACGTTTAACATGTTCTTTCAATCTAAAAACAGCTGCTTTTCCATTAGATTCATAAGATCTTATTCCCTCAAAAATACTTGATCCATAGTGTACAACATGAGAGAGAACATGAATATTAGCTTCTTTCCAATCAATAAATTCTCCATCCATCCATATTTTTCCAGTTTCATCCCATGTCATAGTATCCTCTCATTTTTATAAAAACTCTATATTAATTTTTTTATTTGTAAGTAGTTAATTTATTCATAGTTCATAATTATTAGATTATTCAGATAGCTAACTCTAATAATTTCAGATATTATATCAAATTAACTTATTTCGCCTATTAAATCATTTTCTCAATTAAAAATAAAAAAAATTTATTATTTTTTTAAAAAAATAGATAATTAATTTTTATTATTGAATAAATAATAATATTTATAGTTTTTATTTAAGAACATCTTTATAAATAAGTTTTAATTTTTGATTATAATTTATTAATAAACATTATATAATATGAATTTATAATTATTTATAATTTTAATTTATTTTATACCTATTGTTATTCTATAGAAAAATTTATATATTTAATTGTGTAAACTTTATAATATATGGTTCCGTGGTCTAGGGGTATGATACCTCGCTTACAACGAGGGGATCACGAGTTCGAATCTCGTCGGAACCACTTCTCACTTTTTCTAATTTTTTTATTTTTAGTCCTTTTTTCAGTTTTTAATACAATAATCTAAAATTATAATTAATTCTATAATTAAAAACAGTTCCATTAATAAATTTTTTCTCATCTTCTCAAAGTTTAATAATTTTCCAACACCACTTTGCTTTTTTTATTTTTTGATTCTCTAATTGTCTTTTTCAAATTATTTCACTATTTTTAAAATCAATGAGTTTAAATAATTCAATCAACAAATAATAAACAATGAGTTTAATGTATTTGTATTATAAGAGTATTTTAGGGATTATAGCCTAAACAAAAGATTTTAAAGTTGTGAAGGTGAGATATTGGTATTTATAGGAATGGATCATGGAACTACAGGAATATCATTTAGTATTATGTCTAATGAAGGAGAAATAATAGATAGTTTCAAAATAGATCGGGAAGATAGTAAAGCAGGGAAGGTTTCAGCTATTGATGAGATTATTAAACGAGTAGATATTAGATCTATAAAACTTATGGGTATCACATATGGAATGGGAGATGGATTAAATTATATTCAATCTTTAGATACTGTGAATAAACGAGGCATCTTATCAATAAATGGTGCAGGAAAGGTTACTGGTGGTGGAACTTCAGTTTACTCAGAAATTGAAAATTCTAAAATTCCCTCTATTCTCATTCCAGGATTGCATAAAAACTCACCTTCTCTTGATAGGCTTTTTAAAGCAGCATACTCTCACCAAGGAAGTTCAGAAAAAGTAAGCATTAGCTACTATGCATACCTTAAAACAAAGTGGAAAAACATGATAATAGCTGATATTAGCTCAAATAGTGTAAATATCTTAGTTGAAAATGGAAAAATCAGAGGAGCTATAGATGCATGTCTTGGAGCTATAGGAATCGTTCATGGTCCATTAGATCTAGAAATGATTAGAAATATTGATGAAGGAAAACTTACAGCTAATGAAGCATTTTCAACAGCTGGAGCTATTAAAATAGCTGATATTAATACAAAAGTAGCTTACATCAAAGATGAACTGTTAAAAAAATTTGTTGAAGGTAATAATGAAGTTAAGTTAGCTATTGATACATTAGTAATGACAGTAGCTATGGAAATCTTTGGATTAATTGGAATAGCTAAAAACAAAATTAATGGAATTGTATTAACTGGTTCTTTAGGTTCAATGAAAAGTCCCATTGACTTTGAAAAAGAGTTAAATAAATATTTAAAAAATCAATTTCCAATAAAAATACTTTCAAGTGAATCTGGGTCTATTGGAAGTACATTAATAGCTCGTGATGTTTATAGTGGTAAAAAAGATATTTTAGGAATTGAAGTTAAAAATGTAAAATATTAAAAACTCAAGAAAATTTTAGTAAAATTTTTTAAATTTATGTTTAAATAAAAATTCATTCTTTAATTGAGATAAAAGCTACTTTTCCACCTTTAATAACTTTTAACTTTTCATCAATTTCTAAAACAGTATTTAAGAAATTATCAATAGCTACAACTTTACCTTCATATTCATCCCAATTTTTAAGACCTATGATAACATCTTTACCTTTAAACAATGCAAATTGCTTATTTACTTGAAAATTATTATTATTTTCCATTGTTTACCTCGATTATTAGTTTGATTTGTAAATAGTTTATAAAGCATATGACTAATATTCTAAATATATACTATAAATTCGAATATTATTTAAATATTTTTAAAGCAAGAATTTAATGACATGATTCAATCATTAAAAAAACATAGCAAATAAATTTATATACTATAATTTATTAGTTGAATTAAATATATAAATGTTATTAAATACTAGTTTATATTTTGGATTGGTAAAAATATAAACTTACAGCTATTAAATAATTCTTATTTAAGATAATTTGAAGTATTGATGGCATGTGGTTGATTTATAGCTGATTTCACTAATTATTCTCTAATAAAGCATGATTATTGTAAAATTTTTATAAAAAATATCTTTAAAATATTAAAAGTCTTTTTATTAAAAAATCAAAAATATTTAAAATTATAAAAAATATATGAAAGCATATAAAAATAATAAATAAAAATTAATAAAAAAATATGGAGAAGGTTTATGCCAATTAATCAACTTGAAAGCAATTTAGAAGCTATAACAATTACGATTGCTTATTTAGAAAAAGAAAAATGTTCTGATGAAAAGCTTCTAAAAGAACTTAAAAAAGAAAGAAACAGGCTACTCAAAGATCTTAATCTAAAATAATAAGCAAGTTATAGTTAGTGATTAAAATAATAAATGATTATTTAAAATCCCAACTCTTGATTAATTCTAAGTTTGATGTTAAATCTGATGATAAAGGTGTTAAACTCGGGCGTTTTTCTATTTTTAAAGCATGACCATCTGTTCCTTCTTCATGATATTCATATGGTGATCCATCAATCCAATAATAAGATTTCCCTCTTGGATCAAATCTCATCTCAATATGAGGATTATACATACGTTCTCCGAGTTTTGTGATTGAAATATCCTCATTTAAAGGATTAGATGGAATATTAAGGTTTAATAAATCAATTCCATCAGGTAATCCATTTTTCAAAACTTTTTTAGCTATTTTATAAAGTATTTTTTCTGAAAATGAGTAATCAAGTTCAATATGTCCTTCTTCAAATTTAATATCTCCTCTTAAAACTTGTTGTGAAATAGCTATTGATGGAATATTAAAAGATGCAGCTTCCATAGCTGCTCCAATAGTTCCAGAAGTTGTGAGTTCTCCTTTTCCTATGTTTTCCCCAATATTAACTCCTGAAATAAGAAGATCTGGCTTTTCATCCATTAACTGAAAGATTGCCAATATAACAGCATCGGTTGGTGTTCCAGAAACTGAAAATCCTTGGCTACCATCAATTAAATCAACAAGATTAATTCTAAGTGGTTCAAAAAGAGTCAATGCTCTTCCTATCCCACTTTGTTGAGAAGATGGAGCTACAACAACAACTTCTCCCAATTTTTCAACCGCTCTTTTAGCAGCTAAAATCCCAGAAGAATTAACACCATCATCATTACTTATTAATATTTTCATATTATTAAATAAACATAAGTCAATGAAATATTTTTGTATGTATATTACAAAAATATAATAATAAGTTAAAATAATAAAATTATTAATATAATATGATGAAAAACTTATTATTAATCTAAAATATTAATAGAATATGAACCTCTATCTGGATGAGAGTACTTGAATCTCTAAAACTATTTAAATTAAAATATCCTTTATTGCATCCCCAAAGGTGAAAATATGGAAAAACCCCAATTCGTTAATTTCATTGTTACAATCTTAGAAGAATCAGGTTTTAAAGTTTATGGGGACTTTAAAGCTTTTGAACATATAATTGACATTTATGCCGTGCTTCCTACAATAATAGGTGACTTTACAATAGCTATTTCATGTAAAAACTATGAAGAAGAATGGAAAGTTGGACTTGACATTGTAAAAGAAATGGAAATGGTTGGAAGGGTTTTAAAAGTTTCTAAAGTTGTTATTGCTACCACTTCAAATTTTTCGCCACAAGCAAAGAAGTATGCCTCCGAAAAAAAAGTTAAATTACTTGATAGGGATAGTTTAATAATATTAGCTAAAAAATTTTCAAAAGAACATACCTCTCTTTATGATGAAAAAAATAGCTATGAAAATAGCAAAACTGTTAAAGATACTTATGATTACAATCAAACAGATTTAAAAAGTCAATATTCCAATAAACAATATAAAAACAAAATAAACTCTCTTAACAGTTCTAAAAGAATTCCTTCAGGAGGAAAAAAGAATTCAGACCCACAACCATTAAGATTTAAAAGTAGTGAAAATTCTAATATTAAGTCAAGTTCAGGAATTTTAAACAAAGAAAACATTGGAAAGGGAAAAAAGCCAGTAGGGTCAAAAATAAAAAGTATATTCAATAATACAATCTTTTTAATAGTTTTAGTGGTAACTATTTCTTATTTAATATCGTTTATAATCTATAAAGTAGCTAGTATCCCAGTGGGAATTCAGGGACTTATTAAAATATTTTCTTCTTTAATATTATCTTATGGATTAGTTTATATAATAAACCCTAAAGGAACAGCAGTTTTTATTAAGGGAACTGTTATATTTTTAATTTCAATAGTTATTACGATTTTAATGATTATATTCTTATAAATGTCTTAATAATGAATTATGAAGTAATACAAAAATTTTGAAATTTATATATCATTAGCTTCAAAATTTTTAGTTATTTATTGATTTAATTTCTGTTTATTCAATAAAATTTATTTATAATAGATGAAAATAAAAATAATATTTTATTTAAACTCTAAAAATGAAAATAATGATTATCATTATTTTTTTTCTAGACCACATGCTTTTCTAAGTTTGGATCCAACATTTTCAATCTTTTTTTCACTTTCTAATTCTCTCATTCTATTAAGCATTGGCATTTTAGCTTTTGATTCAAGTGCCCATTCTTTAGCAAACTTACCTTTTTGAATTTCTTTAAGTATTTTTTTCATCTCACTTTTTGTACCATCATTAATAATTCTATCTCTTCTACTTAAGCCACCGAATTCAGCAGTATTACTAACATCATTCCACATTCCAGCGAATCCTTTTTCATATATTAAATCGACTATTAGTTTTAATTCATGACAAGTTTCAAAGTAAGCTATTTCTGGCTGGTAACCAGCACTTACTAAAGTGGTAAATCCTGCATCAATAAGTTTTGTAACTCCTCCACAAAGAATAGCTTGTTCACCAAATAAATCAGTTTCAGTTTCTTCTCTAAAGGAAGTTTCAAGAATGCCTGCTTTGGATAAACCACAACCTTTACCCATAGCTAAAGCTATTTGAAGTGCATCTCCTGTAGCATCTTGTTCAACAGCTACAAGACCAGGAATTCCAAATCCTTCAAGGTAAGTCCTTCTAACCATAGATCCAGGTCCTTTTGGAGCAATCATGACAACATTAACATCCTCAGGAACTTCAATGTATTTAAAGTGTATATTATACCCATGAGAAAAAGATATTGTCTTACCTGCTTTAACATAAGGAGCTATTGATTTTTCATAAACATTAGCTTGAATTTCATCAGGAAGTAAAATATGTATAACATCAGCTATTTCAGCTGCTTCTTCAATTGTTTTTACATCCATTCCATCGTCATTAGCTTTTTTCCAAGAAGAACCACCTTCTCTTAGACCAACGATAACTTTTATTCCAGAATCCACCATGTTTCGAGATTGACCCATACCCTGGCTGCCATATCCTATAACAGCTACTGTTTTATTAGCTAATGCTCCTGCATCCACATCTTTATCATAATACATTTTCATTTAAGATTCTCCTAAAAAATAATTGATTAATATATTAAAATATTTAATTAATATTTACATTTATGGATAAATAATTACATTTATTATAAATTTAATTAATTTTAATTTAAAAAAAACTACCTGTAAATATGAATTTTTTATCATATATATTTTAGTATTGAAAAAATAGATAAAAATAATCAATTTAATAATAAAAATAAATAAAAAAAATAAAAATAAACACAATTAATTTAATTAAATAAAATAAAAAAAGTTGAAAATAATTAAAATAAATTAATAAATTCTAATTAAAACCTAATAGTTTTAAAGCTAAATATTGAAAAAAATAAAAAAAACAAAAAACTTAGAAATCTATTTTTTAAAGTTAAAAATCTTATTAAACTTTATTTAAAAAAATTATTAATAATAAAGTTATTTTAAAAGAAAAATAAGTAAAAAGTTTTAGGATTTAAACTTTATTTAAAAAAATTATTAATAATGAAAATATTTTCAAAAGAAAAGTAAGTAAAAAGTTTTAGGATTAAAAAAAAAGATCCTAAAATAATTATTAGTTTTTTTATCTTCTTTTAAGCACAATGAAAAAAATGCTTAATAAAGATAGTACCAGTAAAGCAATTGGATTAGCCGTTTTTGACATTGTAATAGAAGAGTTAGACCCATTACTATCTAAATCATCTGTTGAAGTATTAGAATCATTTAAATCCTCTGGATTATCTGAATCAGTAGGATCAAATGGATTGATTGAATCATCAGGATCGGTTGGATTAAATGGATCAACTAGATTATCTTCAGTAGAATTTTCTAAATTAGGTGAAGATGAATCGTTAGAGTTAAAAAGACGATAATCAGAAGATTCTTGATAAACATTGCCACCTAAAAATTCAACAATAATACTACCACCTGCAATAAATGAATGATTTAATACAGCAATACCATAGCTATCAGTTACTGCAGTTCCAATAAATTGTCCATCAAGAATGAACCGAATATGTTCACCGATTAGTGGCTGATTAAATTCATCAATAAGAGCTGCTATGAATGTAGTAGAAATATTTTGATTTTGATCAATTGATGCTGTAATGGATGTAGGTATTTTATGAACAAGCAAGACACCAGTAGAGGTAGAATTAAGATAAGTATCTGTTCCATTGAAATAAGCAGTAATAGGCAGATTATTAGCTATTGAAGGAGTATAATGTAAGAAAGCAATACCATTATTATTTGTAATAATATTATACTCTTGACCATCAATCATTACAATTATATTTTCGTTTATAATAGGATTTCCAAACTCATCAAGAAGACTTATAGAAATTGTTGTATTGATAAATGGTTTAGTAGAAACATTTCCAATTATAATTTTACTAATAGTCAAATTTCCAGTCGGATCAACATCACCAATATTATCATCACCAGTATCAGTTTCATTAGCAGTAAAGTTAGTATCATCAGAACCAGTACTATTATCACCTAAGTTAATCTCATTAACAGTGACATTAGCTATATTTCCAATATTACCAGTGCCAGAGACACGAACAGTAATATCCAAACTAATACTATCCCCGACATTGAGAACACCAATAGTCCATAAACTAGTGTTAGGATTATAGTTACCAGTAGTGCTCACAAACATCAAGCGAGAATCAAGATTATCGGTTACCACAACACCAGTAGCTATACCAGGACCATGATTAGTCACAACAATAGTAAAGGTAAGCAAATTACCTACACCTACATTTAGACCTGTAGCATTATGAGTCTTAGTAATAGTTAAATTCACAGTCTGATTAACAGTGAAATTACTATCTTCACCATCAGTACCATTATCACCAATATTTGTCTCATTAACAGTAAGATTAGCAAAATTATTAATATTACCTGAGCCATTCACTTTCACAGTAACAGTTAAAGTGACATTATCACCAATAGCTATTGTTTCAATATTCCAGGATACAGTCCGAGTAGCTGGATCATAGACTCCACCAGCACTACTACCAATATAGATGAGTCGAGGATCTAAAACATCCACAACCACCACACCAGTAGCAACATCAGGACCAAAATTAGTCACAACAATAGTATAAAGAACCTCATCACCCACAGCCACAGAACCAGTAACATTATTTTCCTTAGTTATTGTTAAATTCACAGTATCAGGAGAATCTTGGGAAGGTAAGTTAATATAATTAATAGCAGTATTTTCACCAATATTAGTCTCATTAACAGTGACATTAGCTACGTTAGGAATATTACCAGAACCATTCACTCGCACAGAAACAGTTAAAGTAACATTATCACCAACAGCTATAGAGGATATATTCCATGAAACAGTCCTAGTAACTGGATCATAGACTCCAC
>JAITUQ010000055.1 GCA_031286225.1 Candidatus Methanorudis spinitermitis | reverse complement strand
AATATTAATAGAAAATAGTTAATGTAGAGTTTAATTAAAAAATAGTTAGTAATTGTTAATATTAATAGAAAATAGTTAATGTAGAGTTTAATTAAAAAATAGTTAGTAAATGATATTATAAAAAAGAAAAAAACTAAACTTTTAAATAATTAATGAAGAAAAAAATAAAGATAAATTAATAATTTCTATAATTATATAACTTTTTATGTATACTATTATAGACTATTATTAATTATTTAATTTCTTTTATTTGCTTAAAGCAAATATTATGAATAGTAGGTATTATTCTACTACTTCACCAAAAGCAAATTTTCTGCGTGTAGCATTTATTTTAACTTTAACTTCTTGACCAACTTCAGTGTTAGGAATGAATATTACAAATCCTTCTATTCTAGCGATTCCATCTCCACTTTTTCCTTGATCTTCTATTTTAACATCGTACTCTGTTCCAACTTCCACTGGACAGGAAAACTTTTCTTGTCTATTGTAACTGTCTTCAAACATTTTGTCACTTCCTGTTATAAACCTTATTCAATAAAGTACTATTTATTCGGATAACACTCTATTGACTGGATAGGTTCAAATCCAATGCAAAATAAGTAATAACATAAAAATTAATCAGCAACCAATCAAAATCTAAACTTTATATAATTAAAATAATTAATAACAAATTTATATCTAATTAATTAAGAAAAAAAACCTATGATATATCTATTTAATGCATATGTATTATGCTGTTTTTTAAAGTATATAAACCTAACTAAGAATTTTTTAGTTTAATAAATTTACTCCAAATATTTAAAATCATTTTTATTTTTAAACATTATTCACATATTTCATATAATAATGTATTTTATACATATTTATAAAAATAATAATATAAATCATAATAAAAAATAATAAATCATGTCTAACTAATATTATAAAGCAGTCTATTAATTGAGTTTTATTAAAACTTTTTTTTTTATCTATATGAAATTTTTAACAGAAACACTAATATATTTATATTTTTAGATATTAATAAAGGATTTATTAATATTACATACTATTCGAAAATTTAGTAATCAAATTATCTACAAGTTTTATTTGAACATAACTATTTAATAATTCAAAAAATTTGTATTTTTTACTTATTATAACAATCCAAGGACGAAAAAATGAAATATAAAACAGCTATTTTTTTAATAATTGGAATAATAATAATGGCTGTAATGTTATATTTTATAGGTATTGATGAAGTAATTGAGGCTTTAAAAATAGCTAACTTCTGGTATATACTTTTAGCTATTATTTTTCAGATTTTTACTTATTATTTACTTGCTTTAAGATGGAATATTGTCAATAAAATAGCTAATATTGATGTTGGGATAGAAAATATTTTACCAATGCTCCTAGTAGGATTATCTATAAATAATGTAACACCAAGTGGTCGTGGTGGTGGAGAACCAGTAAGAGCTTATGTACTTTCAAAATATGCAAAAAAACCATACGAAGAAACTTTCGCAACAGTAATATCTGATAGAGCATTAGACATGTTTCCTTTTTTAATTTTATCAATCATATCAGTTATATCTATTATTCTCTATTTTAATTTAAGCTACTTACTTTTATCAATTATTATAATTTCAGTGATAGGAGTAACTGTAACTTCAGGACTTTTAATTTACATGTCCATTAATGAAAAGTTTGGAGAAAGAATTACTAGATGGGTAATTAAATTAGTTAATAGATTTTATAAAAAAGACCCAAAATCTTTAGAAAAAAAAGTAATGAAAGCTATTTCTGGGTTTCAAAAAACAATGAGGATGATGCTTAATGATAAAAAAATACTTTATCATGCATTACCCCTATCTTTCGTAATTTGGACTTCTGAAATACTAAGAGTTTATATAGTATTTTCAGCTTTTGGAGTTCCTGTTTCTCCTCTTTTAATTGGACAAGTATTCATCCTAGCAAGCTTAGTGGGCATGATTCCTCTATTTCCAGGAGGTTTAGGGGCTATTGAAAGTTTAATGATAGGACTTTACTCTTCAGCAGGCATAACTCCATCTATAAGTGCAGCAGCTACTGTAATTGAAAGATTAATTTCATTTGGAATGACAACTGTAATAGGGCTTACTATTTTACCATATTATGGAGAATCAGTTCTTGATAAAATCAAATTTACTAGCTCGAATGAAAAAGAAACAGCAAAAGAACTTATAGAAGAACTTGATTATATTGAAGAACATGAAAAATAATGATAATTGAGAAGTTTTAAAATTTTTATAAAAGTTAAATTTATAAAAAATTTATAATTTTATTTATTTAAAAATTAAATCTTACAATGTTCATAAATATTTTTAAAAAATTAAATAGAAAACTTTATTTCATAATATACTAAACTTTTAAATTGGTGAAAAATATGCAATTAAATGGTGTAGATATAAAAGATACTTATGCTGAAGCTTTTGGAATTAAAGTTTCTAGGTTACTTGTAACTGCGGCTACTAAAAAATTAGCTAAAGTAGCAGCTACTGAAGCTACTGGTTATGCTACTTCTGTAATTGGTTGTCCTGCTGAAGCTGGAATTGATGGTTATGTTTCTCCACTTGAAGCTCCTGATGGAAGACCTGGCTATACAATAATGATTTGTAACTCTAATAAAAAACAATTGGATCATGAACTCCTTGAAAGAATTGGAATGGGAATATTAACTGCTCCTACTACTGCAGTATTCAATGCATTAGAAGATACTGAAGAAGTATTAAAAGCAGGATTTAAATTAAAGTTCTTTGGCGATGGATATGAGAAAGAAGTAGAAGTAGGTGGAAGAACTGTACAGTCTATTCCTATTATGTCTGGAGACTTTTTAGTTGAAGCTGAATTTGGAATGAAAGATGGAGTAGCTGGAGGAAACTTCTTTATACTTGCTGACAGTCAGATGAATGCGTTAATAGCTGCTGAAGTGGCTGTTGATGCGATAGCTGATGTTCCTGGAACAATAACTCCTTTCCCTGGTGGAATTGTAGCTTCTGGATCTAAAGTGGGATGTAATGAATACACTTTCTTAAATGCTTCTACTAATGAGAAAATGTGTGTAACACTTAAAGATGAAGTTGTAGAAAGCGAAATTAGAGAAGATGTCAATGGTATTTATGAAATAGTTATTGATGGTGTTGATGAAGAATCTGTAAGAGAAGCTATGAAACAAGGAATCAAAGCTGCTTGTACTATTCCTGGTGTTAAAGAAATTAGTGCTGGAAACTATGGTGGAAACTTAGGAGCTTACAAAATAAATTTAAGAGATTTATTCTAAAAATAATTATTAAAACTAATAAATTTCTTTTTATTTTCTCTTATTTCTTTTTTTAAAAATAGATTTTATAGCTAATTTTCTCTTTTTTTATTTTTCTTATTTTTATTTATTATCTTTATAAATTATAATCACTACTTTACTTTTATGATATAATGATTTATTTTTGAGAATAAATGGTTATTAGATTTCATATTGTAATATTATTTTATTTAGATATCATTTTCATTTTTTTTTTTTTATTTAGATGTTCTTTTCAAATATTATTTGTTTTTTAAAATTGATGTTATTTTATATTCTTTTATAGACAATAATTAAATGGTGATTTTATGTTACTTGATGAAGTACTAGAATCTAATAAAAAATTTGTAGAGAAATTTAATGAAATTAAATTATCTCCTATACCTAGAAAAAAATTAGCTATTGTCACTTGTATGGATACAAGATTAACAGATGGATTTTTAGAACAAGCTATGGGAATTAAAAGAGGAGATGCAAAAATAATAAAAAATGCTGGAAATAATGTTTTAAATCATGATGTAATCCGATCTGTTGCAGCTGCAATTTTTGCTCTGGGGGTGGAAGAAGTTATGTTAGTTGGGCATCATGATTGTGGAATGACAAGGGTTGGTGCTGAAAAATTAAAAATAACTATGGTAGAGCGAGGAATATCTACTAATGAAATAGCTAAAGTCGATATCCAAAAATGGATTGGAGCTATTGAAAGTGAAGAATCTAATGTAATTAAAGGTGTTGAAAAGATTAAGAATTCTTCTTTTATTCCAGATGATATTCCTGTTCATGGGCTTATTATAGATCCACTTACTGGTATAGTTGATGTTCTCTATAATGGATATGAAGTCCAAATTTAACTTGAGATTATTCACCATTTTAAAACTATATATTCTATGAATAAATATTATTTTGTAAATTAAGTTATTTTGTAAATTTAGAAATATTATTTAATCATTTTATAATATATATATAAATACAAGCTATATTATTTCTTAAAAATTGTAATAATTTACTGAGAATTATAATAATATGAAAACAATAATATTTTGCTTATTAATTTTTAGCTAATAAGTTTAATAGCTAAATGATTTTACCAAATAATGATTATACAATTAAAGAGTACTTTATAATGGAGATTAAATAATGGATCCTATTGATATGATGGTAGCTGATATGAATTGTGAAGATTTTGGTCTTTCAAGATTATGTTTAATGGAAAATGCAGGTAAATGCTTATCAGATGAAATAGCTAAAATATCAACTTTTACATTTTCAAAGCCTGTTAAAATAGCTATTTTTACGGGATCTGGTGGAAATGGTGGAGATGGATTTGTTGCAGCTCGTCATCTTCTTAACCGAGGGTTTGAAGTTGAAGTATTTTTATTATCATCACCTACTGGAATAAGATCAGAACATTCGAAAATTAATTTTAATATATTATCTAATATGGAACCTTCCATGTCAAGATTGAAAATTATTGACTTAAAAGACTCAACAGACATTGATAATATTGAAATAGCTAAATCAAAAAGTTTTAGTGAATATATTATTATTGATGGAATATTAGGAACCGGAATTAAAGGTAAACTAAGAGCAAAGGTTAAAAAAGCTGTTGAAGTCATTAATCAGTCAAATGCATTGAAAATAGCTATTGATGTACCAACAGGAATGGATCCTTTAAGTGGAAATGTTCCAGATATAGCTATAAAACCTGAATATACAGTAACTTTCCATAAAACTAAATCAGGAGTAAAAATTGCAGGTGAAAACGAGGTGGGAGGTCTTGTAATATGTGATATTGGGATACCGATTGAAGCAGAAATAGTTGTAGGCAGTGGCGATTTAATTAGACTTAAAAATAGAAAAATGACCTCACATAAAGGAAATAATGGGAAGATTTTGATTATTGGTGGAAGTAAAGATTATCATGGAGCTCCAGCTATTGCAGGAATGTCAGCTTTAACTACGGGTGTTGATTTAGTATATATAGCTACACCAAAATCTGCAAGTTTAGCTATTAAAGACCATTCAACTGATTTAATAGTAAAAGAATTTGATGGAGATTATTTAAATCTTAATGATTTAGATGAAATATTAGAATTAGCGGGTAGAGTTGATACAGTTTTGATTGGTCCAGGATCCAGCCAAAATGAGGAAACAAGGAAATTGTTCAATGTGTTAGTTAAAAAAATAAAAAAACCATTAGTGTTAGATGCTGACGCCCTTAAATTAATTGATTTATCTTTAATTAAAGATAAAGACGATTTAATAATAACTCCTCATTTAAATGAGTTTAAATCATTTTTCACCAATATAATTCAGGAAAGTGATGATCAAGATTTGGATTTGATTTTTGATAATTTATCTTATGAAAAATTACAAGAGAAAATAACTATTTTTCAAAAAATTACAAGGAATATTAATGGGACTGTAATATTAAAAGGTAAATATGACTTTATTTTTAAGGGAAACAAATTTAGAATAAATAAAACAGGAAATCCTGGAATGACTGTAGGTGGCACAGGAGATTCATTAGCTGGAGTTTGTGCGAGTCTTTTATCTCAAGGTTTAAATAGCTATGATTCTGGAGGAATAGCTACTTATTTAAATGGAGCATCTGGAGATTTAGCTATGGAAAAATATGGCTATGGTTTTAGAGCTTCACAACTATCAGAATTTTTAGCTATTTTGATGAAAAACATATAAATATTGTTATTTTCATAAAATAATCAATTAATTATAATAAAATTTATTAAAATAGATTTTTTTTTATTTGATTGAGTTATCTTTTTTTTATTTTGGCTTAACTGGTTGGCGAATAACAGTTCGTAATTTTTCTGGTTTTGCTCTTCGAATATCACTTAAATATATCTCATGATGTATGCCATTGAAATCATAGCTATTTTCTCCAATGACATTGTGTAATTTCTCAACTGTTGGTCCTTCATCGGCAAAGGGGCCAATGTGCAATATTTGAGCGGATAATCCTTCATGAAACTTTATAAATTCTATCTTATCCAGTGAAGGAAGATTTTTCTTTTTAGCTACTTCTTCTTTTACTTGTTCTATGTGTTCTTCTTTAACAAAATCTGGTTGCATTATGAGAGACTTCCAATTCCAATTAGATTTATCATCTACTGAAAAATTGTCCATATCTTTTGTCCACCATAAACCTTCTAAAGGCATTACAACATAATCTTTCCCATGTTCTTTTTTCATTATAAACTTTGTTTTATAGGATACGCTCATTAAAGCTTCAATAGAATCTTTGTATTCTTGGGAAGTATTTGGGTCTCCTTTTCCATCAATAGCTAAATAATTTAACTTTGGAACTTCAACAAATGAAACTTCACTATGTTTTGCTTTGTACACATCCTTGTATTCTTTTTTAAAATCAATTTTTGTCATATTATCATCCCTCAACTTGTTCACATTCATAATGTTTTGAGAAACATATAAATAAAATCTAAGAGAGCCAATGCTGAATAATATTCTGCTCTCTGGAAATGAATTAAAAATAGCTACTGTAAAAACCAATGTTATTAATAATTACTTTAATATAATATTATATTAATCATTAGTGATATAATAATATTATTGACTTAAAATAGCTAAGAGGTAAGTTAATGTCTAATTAAGTAAATCAATAATAATATTTGCATCTATGTTTTGTCTGCTAATGTTAATGGGCTTAGTGTCTGCTGCAGACTTAACAGTTAATTCAAACACTTCTCATAAGAACATTGCAGATTGGATGAATGATAGTGCTACTGTAAAAGGAAACAATTTAATTTTCAATGTTTCTACCTATGAATTATCAGATACATTGATACTAAGCAAGTCTATTAACATTAAAATTGATAAAAAAACTCAAATTAATTTTAATCAAAACAAAAACATGTTTAATATAACTGCATCTGAAGTTAGCTTTTTTGGATTAGTTTTAAATCATAATGTAGGAGGTAATTCTAAAGATCTCATTTCTGTAATTTTTGCAAATGGATCTGCAAAAGTTGTTAATATAAAAGATACTTCTATTAATTTAAAAAAGAATTATGTTGTTGCTGTTTCTATTGGAAATGGAAAGTGTAATTTTATTAACTCCCATATAACTGGAAATGGAATATATAATTATGGGGTGGCATCTGATACTTTAACTGTTAATTTTCAAAAAAGTTCAATTAAGTTTAGTAAAAATTATAGTTATGGGATTGTTACATTAAATAAGTTAAGAGGTGGTTTTACAAATACTAAAATTAGTTTACAAGGTATAGGAATATTCTCTCCTGATTGGAAAGGTAATTTCATCAATAGTGAGTTTACTGGAAAGTCTGAGTCTTTTGGAATATATGTTGAAAAATGGAATGGTAAAATTTCTAGAAGTAAAATAATTTTAAGTGGTAAAGATTCAGTAGGAATGTATTCTGAAAATTCAAAAGGTACAATTTTTAAAAGTACTATTCATGCTAAAAAAGGTGGAGCTATATTTGTTTCTAAAGATGTCAAAGTTTCAGGATCTTCCATAATATCTAAAAAAGGAGAACCTAGTGTTTATTATTTTGGTCCAAGAATGGATCTTTTAGAAGTTTCAAGTCATACAAAAAGTAAAACTTATACTTTTAAAATATCTAATATTGGAGAATCTAAATCTAAAACTTCTTACCTAAGAATATCTATAGGTAAATTTGAAAAGATTGTTAAAGTTAAAGGAATAAATGCTGGTGAAAATATCACTGTGAAAACAACTCTTCCTGCAGCTTATTCAACTTCAAAACACAAAAAAGTAGCAAATATGATTTTTCTCAATTCTGCAGGTAAAAAAGAAGTTTCAGAAACATTGCACTTCAAACTCTAGTACTTAAAATATAATTCTATAATACAATACTGTAACATTAAGGAACATATTTTTTATTTTTTTCTGAATATGTCATTAAATTATATAGTCATAGTTAAAATGTTTAAAAATAATAAAAACTTGTTTATAAAAATAATAAAAATCAAATATTTTCTAACTTGAAAAAATAAGAAATTTTTTTATAAATAATGATTTTTATTATAATTATTATTTTCTCATATAATTTGATTATATTTATTATTTTTTATTTAAAATAATATTTATTCTTATTTTTAATAATTTAAAATTTTCAAATAGATTTATTTTCTTTAGTTTCAATAATTGCATCTTTAATTATTAATAATCAAAAAATTTTATTTGTTATAAAAAATATTTTAAATAATTATGAAGTCATATTTATATAATATTATGTGTAATTGTTTAAAATAATTTTACACTGATTAATTGAGAAAATATAAATAAAATTAGGTGAATCATGACTAATAATTTTAAAAATAACATAGAAGAGCAAATTATACCTCTTCCAAAACATTTAAAAGATATATTAATTCCAATAGGTGATAGTAACACTGAATTTCAGCTTATTGGAAAAATTGTTTGTAGATGTGGTAGTGAAGAATTTACAATCGAATTTGTTGGCGATGATTCCAATTATCAAAAAGATGATGTTATAAAGGTAGCTGAAATAGATGAAAATTACTTTTTAATCATAAAAGTGAAATGTAATAGTTGTAATAAAGAAAATTTGATTTTTGACAATGATTATCATGGTTGGAATGGGTTTGTTTGTGAAGGAGACTCTCGAAAGTTAGGAAGACCAGAAACTGAAGATTGGCAATGTAACAAATGTCAAAATACAAATCATTCTATGATAGTAGAGATTGCATCTAATGGACAGGACGATTTTATTGAAGAAACAGAAGGTGAGCTTGATAGGGAAGATTGGACTGAAGCCTTTAGTTGGATTACAATACAAGTGATTTGTAATTCATGTGGTGAAACCAATAATGAGTGGATTTCCTATGAAACACAGTGAAGTTTGGAGTTTATTATAATAAAAAGGTAGATTCTATGAGTGAATATATTAAAGCTATTTTTAAAAAAAGACCTAATAGATTCATAGCTGAAGTTGAAATAGATGGAAAAATAGCTATTGCTCATGTACCAAATACTGGAAGATGTAAGGAACTATTAGTTGATGGAGCTATTGTGTATTTACTTCCAAATAATAATCCAAAGAGAAAAACACAGTATTCTCTTCATTTTGTGGAAAATAATAATGCTTTAGTATCAATTTACTCACAATTAGCTAATAAAATTGTTTATGAAGCTATTTTAGATGGAAAAATAAAAGAATTAAATAGTTATTCCCTGATAAAACAAGAAAAAACTGTTGGAAACTCAAGAATAGATATATACTTAGCTAATGATGATAATGATTGCTTTGTTGAAGTAAAAGGTGTGACTTTAGTGCGTGGCGGAGTAGCTATGTTTCCAGATGCTCCTACAGAAAGAGGAAGAAAACATTTAAATGAGCTAATTGAACTAAGGAAAAATGACCACAGAGCCATAGTTTTCTTTTTAATACAACATCCAAATGGAAATAGCTTTAGACCAAATTGGGAAAATGACCCTGACTTTGCAAAAACATTAGCTATTGCCCATGATGAAGGTGTTGAAATATTGGTTTATAAGTGCGAAAATAGATTAGATAAAATTGAGCTTATTGGAGAAGCTATTGAATATGATTTAAAAATAGAAAAATGAATTGTAAAATTACCATAGCTAAAATACCTTAGGAAAAATATTCATAACCAATGAAGAGAATGTTATTAGGAAGTTCACACTTAAAGAAAAATATTCATAGCTTATGATAAGAATATTTTAGGAAAGAAAAATAATTAAAGAAAGATAATTATAAATAGCTTTTTTAAGAAGGAATTAAAATTGATTGAAGTGGAAAATCTTAGTAAAAAGTTTGACAATATGACTGCAGTGGATAATATTTCATTTAATATTGAAGAAGGTGAAGTTTTTGGTTTTGTTGGACCAAATGGTGCAGGAAAAACTACTACAATTAGAATGCTAACTTGTCTTATATCAAGTACTAGTGGAACTGCAAAAATTGCAGGATATGACATTAATAAAAAGTCAGATACTTTAAAAATAAGAAAAATGATTGGCTTAATTCCAGATAATGTAGGTCTTTATAATGAATTAAGTGCTTATAAAAATTTGGATTTTTGTGGGAAATTATATGGTATGGAAAATAGTAAAAGAGAGGAAAATATTAAATACTTCCTTAAAATGTTAGGAATTTGGGATAAAAAAGATATTATAGTTGGAAAATTTTCTAAAGGAATGAAACAAAAGCTTGCTATTGCACGTGCACTTATTCATGATCCTGAAATATTATTTTTAGATGAACCCACAGCTAATTTAGATCCATCATCATCAAAAACTGTTAGAAATTTTTTAATTGATTTAAAACAGGAGAACAAAACTATATTCATAAATACTCATAATTTTGCTGAAGTTCAGCAGATATGTGATAAGATAGGGATAATGAACACTAAATTACTGAGAGTATCTACTCAAAAAGACTTTAAAGAATCAATATGGGGGATAAAAACTATTGTTCAGTTAGATAAAGTAACAGATAGTGTTTTAAATGCTTTAAATAATGTATCATTTAAAAATATGTCGGTTTCTGGAGATAAATTAATCTTTGATTTAAATGATCCTCAAAAAGAAAATCCAGCTATAATTAATACGATTGTTAATGCTGGTGGTCGTATCCTGTATGTTACAAAATTAGATCCATCATTAGAAGATACTTATTTAAAGTTTTTAAGGGAAGAAAATTAGCATATTAGAATATATTTACTTAAAATTTTTAGGAAGATAAAATTAACTGTTAAAACTAGTTTTGTTTTAGATTGAGGGAAAAAATGAATATAAGAAAATCATGGGTTATTGCAATAAAAGATTTTGAAATATTTAAGAAAAAGAAGGAAATTCTCATGTCCTTGTTTATTTTCCCTTTGATAATGGGGATAGTATTTCCTTTGATAATACTTGGAATTATTGAAGATCCGAATCTTAAAGTTCACGAGCTTATAACAGCTATAAATACTTTTTCATTACTTTACATAATGTTACCAGGATTTATACCACCTAGTCTTGCATCATATAGTATAGTTGGTGAAAAAACAGAAAAAACTTTAGAACCACTTTTAGCAAGTCCAATAACAGACGATGAATTGTTATTTGGGAAAATAATAGCTTCATTTTTACCTTCTATTTTTATAAGCTACTTAAGTGCTTTACTTTTCATGCTACTTATAAATATTTTTACATATGATAAATTACATTATTTTTTCTTCCCAAATTGGAATATGGGCGTAATTTTACTTTTAATTATTCCTTTTGTAATTTTATTAAGTGTTGAGGTGAATGTTTTAATATCTTCAAAAATCAGTGATTTGAGAACAGCTTCTCAACTTGGAGCATTAAGCATGACTCCATTTTTAGGATTGTATTTTGCATTTCAAACATATTTAATAGGATTAAATCTTTTTAATTTATTAGTTCTTATTTTATTCCTAGTATTTTTAGTCGTGACTCTATTTATCCTAACAAAATCTGTTTTTAATAGGGAAAAGATTCTTACAAAATGGGATTAGACCTTTAAAATTTTTTATTAAATATTTTGATTTATTTTTTATTTTTTTTTAAAATAATTTTAAATAATACTTAAATAGATTTAAATATTAATATAAATATCAAACTCTATCTTTTTTTCATATTCGCTATACAGTAATATAACGAATCATTTATTTATATTATTAAATATTTCACAAATTTTTAAAAAATAATTATTTAAAATTAAAAAATATAATAATATTGCCATTTTTTTAAAAATCCTTAATTAAAATTTTTTCCATATGATTATATTAAATAATCATTTAAAATATTTAACTATTCAATAACTTCCTTGAAAACTTTCCCAATAGAATCATTAATAATTAAATTAGCATAGCTATCATATTCAGTTTCACTTTTATTTATAAGGATTAAATTTTCTCCCTTGAAATATTGGATAAGTCCTGCAGCTGGATAAACTACTAAAGATGTTCCTCCAATGATTAATGTTTCTGCATTAGCTATATAATCAACAGCTGCACTCATAGTATTGTTATCTAATGGTTCTTCATATAGAACTACATCAGGTTTTATAAGTCCTCCACAAGTACAAGTTGGAAGTTCTTCTGATTTAGTTATATAGTCAAGGTCATAGCTAGTTTCGCAATTCATACAATAGTTTCTTAAAATACTTCCATGAAGCTCTAAAACATTTTTACTTCCTGATTTTTGATGTAGGCCATCTATATTTTGAGTAATTACTGCTTTTATTTTTCCTATTTTTTCTAATTTAGCTATAGCTAAATGAGCATCATTAGGTTTAGCATCTTTATGAATCAGGTTTTCTTTATAATATTTGTAAAAAGCTTGGGGTTTTGTTTGAAAATAGGTACGGGATAGAATTATTTCAGGAGGAACTCCATATTTTTCAAGTGATTTATAGATTCCATCTTCACTTCTAAAGTCAGGAATTCCACTTTCCGTGGATACTCCTGCTCCTCCAAAAAACACAATATTATTAGAATTAGCTATTATTTCTTTTAATTCGTTTGTTTTAGACATATTTATCATCAGCATAACTTATTATATGATATTTGTTTTTTTAAAAATATAGCTATTTTGGATATTATATCATATATTACGATAATTTTATTTTCTTTTATTTTTTTATAGTTTCTTTAATGAATTGATTTTTATCATTCATTTTTTCATTAATCATATTTAAAAACAATTTTGGCTTATACTAATTAATTTGAAGCTATTTATTCTTTAAACATTCTATTATTTATTTTTATTTATTATTTATAGGTATTTTCTCATTATTTATAGTTTAAACTTTCCTAAAAAATATTCATTGAAAAAATAAAGATTTATATACTATTTTTTAGATATAATAAAAGAATAATAAAATGAGAAGGCTTATGTTATAATGGACTTTTCTAAAAGGAATAAGGAGGGGAAAAAAGCTATTGCTGTTGGAATAATTGGAAATAGTTCCATATCAATTTTTAATATTGTTGTAGGAATTTTTTCTGGAAGTTTTGCATTGGTAGCTGAAGGTGCTCACAGTATATCTGATGTATGCACAAGTATAGTTGCTTATATTGGTTTTAGAATTGGTCAAAAGCCTCCGGATACTAAACATCCCTTAGGGCATGGTCGTGCTGAGGTAATTGCAGGACTTATCATAGTTTTATTTTTAGCACTAGTTGCTTATGAAATTTTAACTTCAGCTATTGATAAGTTGATATTTGGTGTTAGCCAAGCTCCAACAAATGCTGCTCTTATTATGGCTTTTATAGGGATAATTATTAACACTTTTTTAAACAGATATCAGATGAAAATAGGTAAAAAAATAAATAGCCCTGCAATAATAGCTGACGGGAAACAACAGGGAATGGACGTATTATCTAATATTGCTATATGTATAAGTGTAATAGTAGCGCAAGCGGGATTTAAATTTATAGACCCTCTGGTAGGATTTTTAATAGGTTTATTTATACTTAAAGCAGCATACGATGTTGGAAAAGATAATATAAATAATATTATGGGTAAAGTACCTGATGAAAATATAATTTCTGAGATAAAGAAAGTAGCTAATTCTATAGAAAATGTTTGTGGAGTTCATAACATTAAAATTAATTATTTTGGATCTTATGCAATATTATCTTTACATATAGACGTGAATCCAAAATTAACTCTTATCGACTCTCACAACTTAATACGTTATACTCAAATGAAATTAAAAGAGAAATTGAGATTATTCAAGCAGTTGTTGGTCATGCATGTCCATATGGTGAAGAATACGATCATGAACTTTATATATCTTCCAATTAATACTATATAAATCTATGAAAAATTTGATTTGTTTATATCTTGATAAGTAAAAAATTCATTAGAATTTAAAAATTAGAACTTACAGATAATTGATTTTTTGCAAAAAACAACATGAAAATAATCTTATAAATTTATTATTTATATAAACTATTTTTTTTTAAAAAGAATTAATTATAACTTATTTTTATTTAAAATTAATGACAACTAACATATTATTTTTAAAATTAAGATTTTTTATTATAGAAAATTTTTTAAAAATATTAAAAAACTTCATTTTTCTAAATTAAAAATTAAAAAAAAAATTTTATCTTCAACTTTAAAAGTAAGATATTAAAAAATATCTATTAAAAATAGATATTGTTAATAGTCTAATTTTATAATTTGAAAATTTCTTTTTCCCAGTCATTATTAATTACTAGACCTACACAAGCATATATTGCTACAGCACCTAAGAATATTCCTAAATATCCTCCAATTGTTTGTAGAAGAGCTATTCCTGTAAAGTCAGCTGCTGCAAGTAAGAAAAATAGAATGCTCACAACTGCAAACAATATTTGAAAAATTTTAATATGCTTTAAAGAACTAATAAACATGAAACTTGTAAAACAACCAAATATTAACAAATATAAACCTATTGAAATTGGGTCAGCACCTTGAACATGCCCAATAGTTGGTAGTAACCATATCATAGCTAATGAAATCCAAAAAAATCCAAACGAAATGAATGCTGTTCCTCCAAATGTGTTTTCGAATTTCATTTCAAAAATCCCTGCTATTACTTGAGCGAACCCTCCTAAACATACAGCTACAGCTAAGATAACCATGGATAATTCAGTGATTCCAGCATTGTGTAAACTAAGTAAAATTGTTGTAATTCCAAACCCAAAAAGACCTAATGGTCCTGGATTAGCAAATGTTTTTTCTGTCATTATTTTTTCCTCTATTAGATTCTTAATAATTTATATTTATTTTAGTTATCTATAAATTTCTGAAATATATTGTAAGATTAACAATATCACAATAAATTTAAAATCTATAAAAATTATATCTTAACCAATCTCATATTTAAATGTTTGTTTTTTTTATCATGTTTAATCATGATAATTAGCTATTTATTAACTTTAATAAATTATGAAGAATCATCTATTATTATAAAAATTATTGTATAATTTTTATTTTATAATACAATATCAATAATTAATTATGGCAAATATATTTAAAAATAAATAAGTATTATATAATTTTATTAAATTAAATAAAAAATAATAACTTAAGTTTTATAAGGTGAAAAATTGACAAAATTATCAGATATATGGAGAAGAAGCCATTATGCAAAAAACACCGATGAAAATATCGTTGGTGAAGACGTTGCTGTTATGGGTTGAGTACATGAGATTAGAGATCTTGGATGGATAATATTTGTACTTATTAGAGATAAAACCATTTTATGCAATGCTAAATAAGAAAATTCCACAAAAAAGCCATACATTTGATTTAATGTATAAAGATCTTGAAATATCCTCAGGAGCTATGAAAATTCATCAACACCACTTAATTCTAGAAAAAATGGCTGAAAAAGGATTAAACTGGATGTATTTGGTGAATATTTAAAAACTTTTGAGTATGGTATGCTTCCTCACAGATTGGGGCCTTGGAACTGACAAATTTAACATGATTTTAACTGGTCTTGAAAATATTAGAGAAACAGTCTTATTTCCAAGAAATGGATGTAGATTAACTCTATAAACTGTTTTTTAATATTTATATTTTTTCATATTATCTTTTATTATTATTAATTTGTAGCTTTTTGTAAAATTATTTTATTAATCTTTTTTGTTTTAAAATAGTTTTTAATGAACTTAAAAAAGTGAGATGTATTAGTAATAACTTAATTTTGAGGATACACATGGTTAAAAAAGAAGAGACATTGAAAGAAAAAATAACATTGGGGCTGGAAAGTAAGTTAAAAATCTCTAAAACACAACTTTTTGCAATTTTAACCGCACTAACATCAACAGTTTTAATTGTTAGCAATCTTTCTAGCACTAAGATGTTTGATTTCTTTGGAACTGGTTTAGTTTGGGATGGTGGTGCGATACTTTTTCCTCTTTCTTACATTTTAGGAGATATAACCACTGAAATTTATGGCTTTAAATGTGCAAAAAAAATTATCTGGACAGCATTTGCAATGAATTTAATCGCTGTTTTGGCATTGTTTGTTGTTCAACTTTTACCTCCGGGTCCAGGATGGGAAAATCAGTTAGCATACGAAACAATTATAGGTTTCATGCCTCGTATTGTTGCTGGTAGTTTGATTGCTTTTGTTTGTGGACAAATTCTTAATTCTTATGTTTTTGTAAAAATTAAAAAGATTACTAAAGGCAAACACCTTTGGCAACGGGCAATTGGTTCTAGTTTGATTGGTGATTTGGTTGATACTATGATTTTTACTACTATCGCGTTTATGGGCACGATTTCAACCATGCAATTTGCGGGATTGTTGTTAATTGCATATATTTCAAAAATTGTTGGTGAAACAGTATTGTTACCTGTAACTTATGGAGCTGTTAACTTATGTAAAAAAGTGGTGAAAAATGAAGCAAAATCAATTTAATTTTGAAATTAATGCTAAAATTCCAGGCACATTAGGTAGAGCTGGTATTATTCATACTCCTCATGGTGATATCAAGACACCAACTTTTGTGGTTGTCGGAACTTACGGTGAAGTTAGGTTCTTATCACCATCCCAATTTCACAGCATTGGGATTCAAGCTATGATTAGTAATGGCTTTCATTTATCAAAAATTTCTCATGAGATTGATAAAGCTGGGGGTTTGTCCCAATATTCAGGATATAATTGTCCTACTATTACTGATAGTGGTGGATTTCAAGTCATGTCATTTGGTAGTGGATTAGGTAAAGTAATTTCTATGAATAAGAGAGATATTGCCCGTGAACATTTAAAGGCAGAAAACAAAAAACGACTAGCAAGGGTAACTGATAGTGGAGTATATTTTAAAACAAAGGAGGAGGGAGATGAAAAACTCATCACGCCTGAGTATTCTATGGAATTTCAACATAAAATCGGTGCAGATATTATCATGGCATTTGATGAGTTGACTAACATTGGTGATAGTCGAGAGTACAATAAAAAGGCAATTGATCGTACTCATAGATGGGCGATAAGGTGTTTGGATAAACATCAAAAATTGGCTAGTGAGAACACGAATAAACCTTATCAAGCACTTTTTGCCGTCTTGCAAGGTGCACATTATCAAGATTTACGAGAAAAAACTGCTCGAAAACTCGGAGCAATGAATTTTGATGGATATGGATTAGGTGGTGCCTTTGAAAAAGAACATCTATCAGATATTTTGTTTTGGTCCAATAAGATTTTGCCAGAATCAAAACCACGCCATTTACTTGGTCTTTCTAAACCAGATGATATTTTTGTTGGAGTGGAAAATGGCTGTGATACTTTTGACTGTGTGGCACCAACTCGTGAAGCAAGGCATGGGAAAGTTTACACTCTTGATGGAGATATTAATATTAGAAATGCAGAATTTGCAGGTGATTTTTCCCCTTTATTTGAGGGTTGTCAGTGCCCAACCTGTAAATATCCTTATACACGGGGTGAAATTCGTAAATTATTAAAAAATGAAGGTGCTAAAAAAACTGCTAAACAAATCGCTTCAGATAAACAACTTGCTATGGAGCTGCTAACCATACACAATGTCTATTTTATCCTTAACCTCACACGTCAAATTCGTCAATCTATTATTGATAAAAACTTTTTTAATTTCCGTGATAAGTGGTTAAAAAGATATTATGAATGAATAATGTTGTTATGTAAATTTAACTTTTATGATAAATTTATATATAAATATCACAACAATTAATTTTTCGACAATATATGGGGTTCTAAGAAAATCTTCTATAATTTTAAATAATAAGGGAAATTTATTTTGCAAATAAAATAAAAAATAACAATTAAAAATATTATTAAAATAAGTTTTTATCTTAAAATTAAGAGGATAAAACTATGATTAATGTTAATGAAATTAGAAAAAAATTTAAAACAGCTTTAAAATTAGTCACATTCCCATTAGTTATAAATAGGTAAAAAATTCATTGCATAATTTCTTCGTAAAAATTGAAAGGATGCCAACAATTTACTAAAAAGGAATTGATCAAATCAGAAGCAAAAAATATTCTAAATGTCCACATAGAACACAACTAAAAGATGTAAGTTAATGAAAATTAATTTGAAATGTTATCATCTGTGATTTTTTCAAGATATTGATTACTAAAATCTATCTTCAGTTCCACCCATAGTGGCAAATGATCTGACATCTCAAAAGTCCGCCAAGTGGTCATGTAGTATTTTTCAATTTCCTTTTCGCTTTTTCCTGGTACTTTATGAAGAAAATCTTCTTTATAAACTTCCAAGTCCTCTTTCCTATAGACTGATTTTGTAAAATTGAAAGCCCCTGCTTTTTGCTCGTTTTCTGAAAACACAGTCATTTTTTTATCTAATTTCAGATTAAAAGCGATTTGGTCATAATGTTTACTCCCACCTAAATCTGTGGGATGTTTTTTGATAGCTTGTGGCACAGAAAAACCGTATTTTTCAAGTGTTTTCATGGTATTATCGTTCACATTAGGTATATTGAAGTCACCCAAAAGAATATAGTTTTTATCTTCATTTTTGGACCTTGTCGATAACAATTTGGTAAGTGCATTGATTTCTTCCTCACGTTTTTTCTTATCTGCAGTAGAAGTCGAACCATAATATATATGAACGGTTGTAATGATAAATTTAAACCATTCAGCCTGATAATCGACACAGAATGGGGTTCGGGCAAATTGTAGTCCGTCACCAATCAATTTCGTTTTGGGTAAAACAATTTCACCTGCTAAATTTTTGAATTTTATTTTACTCTTGTCATACAGGAAAGCCATTCGTTCCCCGCCACCGGCAGTTCCATCTGTCGAATCAGTAACAAGATAGTCCCAATTCAGTTTAAGCAAGGACATCAGTTTTTTAAGACCTTTCATATCTGCCGATACTTCCTGTATTGCAACCAAATCGAAATGACTAATAATTTCAGCAATGTAGAGAAGACTTTCTGGTGTCCGGTTATCACCAAATTTGCGAATATTCCATGTAGCAAGCAACATTGTATCATTAGCCGTCTTTTGTGGAATTTCTTGGTCTAACTGTTCACGTAATTTTAGCAGGTTTTTGGTAGTGCGTAACCTTTTAACCTGTTTCATTTTTTTTAAAGGATAATAATATGGCATAGTAACACTAGTTATAAAATATTCATATGAATATAAACAATATTCATATTAAGTAATTTATAAATAATAATAAGAAATTAGCTAATATATAAATGTTTTGCCTATATTTAGCTATATAAAAGAGAATAGAAGATTATATTGTTCAAAATAAAGCAATATGATGAATTATAACTATCTTATTTTTATATTGATAAATATATTAAGTATTCAAAAAACAACAAACGGACTTGGAGGGATTTGAACCCTCGACCTTAAGATTAGGAGTCTTACGCCCTTCCAAACTAGGCTACAAGCCCTTAAAAAGAATTTTATTTGTATCAGATTATATAATTAGCCTAAATTATTTAAATAGCTATTTATATTATTTTCCATTAAAAAGAGTATAATACGGACCCAGGGGGATTTGAACCCCCGACCTTCGGATTAGAAGTCCGACGCCCTATCCAACTAGGCTATGGGCCCTTTTAAAAATAACAAGTAATTTAACTGTTTTACCATATAATATTATCTATTTTTATAGTAATATGTAAAAAATAACTTTGAAAATATTACTTTAAATCTTTTAATATTTATACTTATATATGATTTAAATTAATAAAACTAAGATATTTATTATAGTATTTATACTTATTAATGATTTTAAATAATATAAAATAAAATATTTTTTTTATCTTAAGCTTCATGAAAAAACATTATTAAATATAAATTGGAGGATGTGATTCTTTTTTAACTTCTTCAGCTAATTTTTTAAGTCTGGATTCTATATTTTCAGCTTCTTGAAGTAATGGTTCATAATCAATATTAATGTCAATTAATTTGTTTAGGTTTTGAACAACTTCTGCTGCAGCTCTTGGATCAGGATATTGTGTAAGTGTTTGGGCTAATATACAAGTTCCAGGAATGTTTTTCATAGCTGTTTTAGTAAGTAAAGTTCCAGATATTCCATTTAAATTTCCCATTTCCAAAATAGGAATATTTTTCCCCTTTAATTTATTTAAAGCTTCTGTAGAATTAGCTACTGCTGCTGCAGGATACATTTTTTCCCTTACAATTGCACTATTAAATGTTACAAGTTCTTTACTATTATTTTTATCCATCCAGTCCACAATAACATTTGTCATGTCAAAAACAACATTTTGTGGAACAATAAAATCTGACAAGAATAAAACTAACCCTTCTCCTTCATAAATTCTAAATGGATGTAAAGTCAGTCCTTTATACAAAACAGCTAATGGTGGAAAATATTTAGATTCAATATAACCTATTTCTCTCATTTTTAAATCATCAACTAGTAACCATCCAACAATATTTCCTATAAGCCCTGCACCAGGTGAGCCTTCTAGAACAATTGCATCCTCAATATTTTCAGACACTATTCTACAACATTCTGTTTTTGTTTCTATTTTCATCTAAAACCAACTCATTATTTTCAAAAAAAGCTGAATTTCACTGATTTTTTTTAAATGCAAACATCCAATGTTTAGCTGCTGTTTTTAATAATTGTCTTTTTAACTGTAGTTTTCATATATTTTGAGCTATTTTTTGAGTTTTTTCTTAGTTATCATATTAACTGGATTAAAAGATAATTCAATTGATTATGCAAGTCCAATAACTTTGCCAGTTTTAGAATCTATTTCCAAACCACTTACAATGTTTCCATTGTTATCATGTATTGGAACATACCAGTTTCCATTGCTTAAAGTTCTTGGATTTCCAGCATAGTGCCCTTCTACTGCGATATGATCATTAGTTATATTTTTTGCTTTCGAAGATGAAATTCCTGATCCTCCACTATTTGAACCAGACCCACCATTTCCAGACCCGCCACCTCCTATATTTTGAGAATCTCCTTCAATAGATGAATCTTCATCTAGATTAAAGCCTGGAAGATTTGTGAATATATTATCTTTAGGATTTATTAATCCATAAGCTGTTACACCAGCTGCTATACATAAAACTATTATGATTGAAATAACAATATTCGAATTTTTCATGTATTCACCTTTATAATTTTATTACTTATATTGTAAATGGTCTAATCTTATAAGACCTTTATAATTTTATTATTTTATCATCCATATTTTGATTTTGGAAATACTTAAATTTTTTGTTAGGGAGAGGGTGTAAATTTTGGTGGAGTTTTTTGGTTTTTTTCTTTAAGTTGGTTGTTTTGTCATGAAAAGTGCTAAATATTCTAGTAATCCTTCATCTGTTTTGAATTTAGCTTTAGTTT
>JAITUQ010000034.1 GCA_031286225.1 Candidatus Methanorudis spinitermitis | reverse complement strand
AAATTAAGTGAATAAAAAATAAGAAGATAAAAAATTAAGGAATAAAAAATAAAAAGATAAAAAATTAAGTGAATAAAAAATAAAAACACTGCAAAAACAAGTGTAAAAAAATTAAAATTTCAAAAAGGAATAACACTGCAAAAACTAGTGTAAAAAAAATTTCATTCTTCAGTTTCACTGGTCTGGAGTTTGGATTTATTTATAAAACAGTGTGCTGATTTGAGTTTGGTGGTCTCATTTCAGCATTTAAAAAGAATAACACTAATCCCGATTTCAGTTTCACTGGTCTGAAGTTTGGATTTATTTCGTTGAAAACAGTGTGTTGATTTGAGTTTGGTGGTCTCATTTCAAGATTTAAAAAGAATAACACTAATCCCGATTTCAGTTTCACTGGCCTGAAGTTAGGATTTATTGATTAAAAACAGTGTGCTGATTTGAGTTTGGTGCTCTCATTTCAGGATTCAAAAAAAATAACACCAATCTCGACTTTAGTTACAACGATCTAAAGTTTGGATTTATTGGAAGGAAAACGTTGGGCTAAGTAAAGTTGGATGATCTTTCTTAGTTATGAAAAAGAATAAAACATCCATTCATTTTCTAACAAATAGGAATTTTATATTTTTCTAACAGATAGGTATTTTAATATAATCTAACAAATAGGTATTTTAATATAATCTAACAGATAGGGATTTAAATATTATCTAACATTTAGGAATTAACAAACATAACTAACTATATTCTTTTCTTACCGGGTGCCTGTTTCTATTTTTGGCTTTTTAAGTTTTTTAGGGGGAACGAAAAAATAAAAAAATTGAAAAAGCTAAAAATAGAATTTATTTCTTATATTAACTACTTAATTTTTTAATAAGTTTTATTAAATTCCTAATTGGTTTAAAAATTACAAAAAATATCACACAACACTGTATCATTTCCATTTATAAATAATAAAAAAATAAATTTTTATTAAGTAAATTTTCATATTTTTTAAAATATTTTCACAAATTAACAGGTCTAGAATCTAACAAACGTTTTTGATTAGTAGATCTTAATCTAGGATTCTGTCTTGATTTTGTATTTTCTTCTGGAAATTGATCTAAAAATTCTAATCCTTTATTTAAATAACCCGAATCAATAAAATTGGATACACCTTCCAATCCTTGATATATTGCACCACCACCAGGAACGAACGATAATCCAACATTTGCAAGAGGTTTTACATGTTTATAAATTTCATTTGCTTTTTCAATAATTGGTGCTAATGTGTTCCCAATAGTTTTTAATCTTTTTAGAAATCCAAGAACCATTTTAATAAAAATAAAAAATTAAAAAATGATTTTTTTATTTTATTAAAAAGATGACTTTAAATACCAAAATTCCAACTGCGATGCAACAATCAACTCATGGGGATTTAGTAGAATGGTATAGAAGAAAAATAGGAATATTACATAAAAATTCTGGAACTAATAGTGTAAGATTTTTGATTAACGAAGCGATGGAACCTCCTTGTCCTGTTGCTTTAAATACAACAACTAAAGTAAAAATGACAGATGCAGCAATTCATGTTGCTCAAATACATCAATCATTTGTCACTGGAGTAATGGAATATCAAATTAGATTACATATGCCCCAACGATATCATTCAATTGTATCACAGTATGCAAATAATTATTTTAAAATATTTATTGGTTTTAAATCAGCAATTGATTTAATGGATCAATATAGAGTTTTTTCTAAAGGAAATGAATCTGGAATAACTTGTCAACGAGCTATTCATCAACATGCAATTCAGAGAATGATTAAACCAAGAGACGAATTAATGGCGAGACCAAATATGTATACTAATTGGGAAGATGCTCATAATTATGAAATTGGAAAAGTTTGTGGAACATTTATAACAATTGAAGAAGCTGTTAGAGGTACAACTATTGAAATTCCATTCTGTTTTCAATTCGATGATATTCCAGAATTTGAATCAATTGATTATTTCTGTAATGCTATTTCAGGTGATTTAATGTTAGAATTTCAAGCAAATAGATTCGGAAATATCGTATGGTGTATGGTTGATCCACATGAAGTAGTTAAGATGGAATTTAATGGTTTTCAACATGAAGGGGGTAATGAAGTTTTAAGTAAATTAAATAATTTCTATGGATGCTATGATAGAGAATTTGGTAATGCTGGTGATTCATTATTATTAGCATTTCCTTATACAACTGTTAATGATCCTTCTGAATATAAATTTGGATATACTCAAGAATATGGAAGATTAGAAGTTTTAGATGGAAGAATATTTAGTGCTAAATCTCATATTTATGGATTTAGAATTAAAGATCAGGATATGCAAGAAATTAGAAATATGATGACAAATAATCCAATTTATTTTCCAGCTACAACAACTCAATTTCATCAATTATCTCAACCTCCATCTTCCGCTGGAATTGCAGGTTCAACTTCTTTACCATTAAGAAATTGTTATAATATTTGTGTATTATTTCCAAGAACAGGAAATCAGGTAACTTGTTGTAAAAATCCTGGATTAAAAGGATTACAAATTTCAATTGATGGAACTAGCACACCAGATAAACCAATTTCAACTTTAGATCCAGCACATGTTGAATTAATGTTAACTAATGCTTATGTTGCTGATTTATTTGCAGCAAATAAAGAAATGATTGAAAGTCTAACAACTCATGAATTAAAATATAAATATCAATATGGATCTTCGTCATCTATAATGGATTTAAAAAGAGTACCAAATAAATCAGATAATACTGCATACTGTTTTAATATTGCTTTAGCAAGGCTTTGCCCAGGAGTTTATACTGATGGATATTACTCAAGTGGAAATGCAGGAATTTCTTTAAATGGAAATTTTATTAATGGAACCTTAGAAGATAGATATTTATATAATGATCAACATTTAATGAATAATACACCACCAATATTAATAATATGCTCAGTTGTATTTCTTGCAATTACTGTTGATGGTGTACGTGTTGTTAGAGGTGACGACATTAAAAAACTCTTTTCTTAATAACATATGTGTGTGATAATAATTTATTTTCATTAATTATAACGATTACTAAACATATATGTGTGATCACACATATATACGTATACATATATTACATATATAAATGTACACATATATATACAAATATAAAAAAAAATAAAATTAAACTATAATTTATTTTTATATTTCACCTTCTAATAATTCTTTATCTTCCCATTTAATATCTTTACCAACATCCAACCAGTTCGGATCT
>JAITUQ010000031.1 GCA_031286225.1 Candidatus Methanorudis spinitermitis | reverse complement strand
GCTAAAATGAAACCAACAAAATTATCAGGTGGAGAAAGACAAAGAGTAGCTATAGCACGAGCATTAGCTAATAATCCATCCATAATACTAGCTGATGAACCAACAGGATCATTAGACTCTAAAACAAGTCAAAAAATCCTTAACCAATTAAGCAAACTCCATGAAGAAAAAAATGTAACACTAATAATAGTAACACACGACATGAATGTAGCTAAACTCGCAGATAAAACTATAGAAGTTCTAGATGGAAAAATACTAAAACCAACCAATAGCACATCATTAGAAGAAAAAGAAGAAGTGAAAATAGAAACTTAATTATTAACCTGATAATATAATAGCTATTATCAACTATCTTAAAGATTAAGATTATAACAATTAATTTATTTTTATTTAATCATAACAATCCATATCTATCAATAGCTATTGCTTTTTTATTTATTTTTATTTAAGCCATAACCAAGGATTTAAAAGCAACATCCTCCAGTTTGTGGTTCTTCTTCGAATTCTTTAAGTTCTTGTAAAGTAACTGATAGAAAAAAATAATTTAAACCTACACCATCTTTTTTTTCTAATAGTGGAGAAATTCCTTTAAAATAACATTCAATATCTCCAGTTTCACCAATATCAAGTTTTATAGGTTCTGATGTCATTAAACCTTCAAAAAAATATTTAATTTTGTTCATTTCTTCTTCAGGGCTTCTAAAATTCACTGTCAGTATTCCATTCTGCCTTGCTTTAAGGCCAACATATTTTTGATCAATATTTAATATGTCACCAGAATCTCTTTTAAATGTAACATTTTCAGCAATATCAGACATATTTTCACCAATAAATCACTAAACGATAAAAAAAAACACAAAAAATATAATTTTTCACCTATAAATCACTAAATTAATTAAAATCTACAAAATATAATACTGCTATATGTATATTAATATTATTAAAATTTTATGGAGAAAAAATAATTTTTTTATAATCTTCTTATAAAAATTTTTATTAAGATATCACTAGCTAAAAATGTTCACAATAGCTTTGAAATCTGCATTTATTACATTTATTAGTATTTTTAGTAGGGACAAATGGTTTTGAACCTTCAAATAATCCATGCATTCGATTTATTAAATATTTTATCTTTTTTTGATTATTTTCATCAAATTCTTCCATCCAGAATATATTTTCTGTTCCCCTTTCTCTTAGAGCTGCTTTTATTTTTCTATTGTCTTTATATTCATCATGACTAATCATGGATTTAAACGCTAAACAATAAGCTAAAGTTTGATTAATTGTTGAAGGAAAAGGAATTGTACCTGGTTTATCATCGATAATTATAAATTCATCAGGAGTCATCCATATTTCATCAATAAATCCTCTTACCCCATATTTTGGTGAAACAACAAACATTTCTCGAGAAATAGCTATTTCTTCTTTTGAACTTTCTAATACTTCATCAAAAGTAGTTGGAACTGCACTTTCCTTAAATTTATCCTCTAATTTTTGATGTTCAGCTACTCCAGTAGTCATTGCTTTTGTAGGTCTTGTTTCAATTCCTTTAAAATGTTCTAAATATAAGCTATATTCACAATAGCCCTGTTGATTTAACCAACTGATAGGAAAATTATTTTTATCTTCAATAATTTGAATTCCCTTTATTTCAGGATGTTTTTCTATTTTATAGCTATTTTTAAAATCATTTATTAATTTATTTCTCATAAAAACACTCAAAATTTAGTGAAATAATTAAATTCAATGAATTAATTTTGTATATAATTATCTACTTTGTATATTAAATAACTTTAAAATTGTTTTCATAGTTATATTTAAATATTCTTATAGTTATATTTAAAACATTTAAAAATATATTTTTTATTAGAATAACTTAATCTCAAAATTATGAATTTAATTAAAATAAATTAATTCTTAATTATTATGAATTAAAAAGGTTTTATAAAAAATGAAGAAAAAAAAAGATTTAAAACAAATACTATTTATATTATTCTTAGTTCTTGCATTATTTTCTGTGTTTGGAAAATTATTTGTTGGAATAGATACTAATACTATTGATAATTCAAATAAGGGTGGAAAATATATAAATAATAGCTATAATGGAACTAAAAGCAATTTAAGCAACCCAAATTACGAAGTTAGTGGATTATGTGATAATGTTGTTGATGGAGACACGATAGATGTTGTTGGTGTTGGGAGAGTCCGTTTAGTTGGAATAGATACTCCTGAAAGAGGACAGCCAGGATATGAAGAAGCTACTAACTATGTAAAAAGTAAATGCCTTGGAAAGACAGTGTACTTAGATATTGATAATGCAGAACCTAAAGATAAATATGGCAGAACATTAGCTATAGTTTATGTAGATGGAATAAATATTAATCAAGAGCTTCTTAAATTGGGTTATGCAAAAGTGCTATATATCCCACCATCAGAATTTGAAAAAGGATTAGGTGTAATTTATTAATTACAATAATATGATTTTTACAAAAATGAAAAAATTATAGTCTTGGAAAATTTTTTTAAAAATCATTGCTTAAAATATTAATCACTATCTTTTATTTTATAATTTAAATTATTATAATTAATATTTTTAAAAAGTGTTTTATAAAATTAAAAAATTTTAACTTGATTTTAATTAATTTAAAGTAATTCCTTATTTTTAAAATAATAATAAAAAAATTATTTTTAATAAAAAAAATTATAAAAATAAAAACAAGCTCATTTTTCTAAATTAAAAAATAAAAAAAAATTTTATTATAAAAGCTATTTATTTAAAAAAAATTATTTTTTATCATCATCTTCTTGAATAACTTCTTTTTCTACCACCATTGTTTTTGACCATCGCCCTAATATTCTTTCATCTGACTCTCCATAATATTTTCCGATTATAAGATCGAAAATAATAGGAATCCAATATAATTTAGACAAATTTCTAATAATAGCTTCCCTATATGAAATGTTTTCTCCGTCTTCAGAAACTACTTTTAAATCTAAAATGTCTTTTCCAATTGTTGTCCCTTTCTTTTTCTCTAATAAAACAAAATAAAAGAGAATAAAAACAGGTAATAAATATATAAAAAAGTTATACACAAAAAAGAGAGAAAAAGGAATTATAATAATAGCTAAAATCTGTGCAAAAATCCATAAAATAGCTGTTACAACAAAATAATCAGCTAAATAAGCCAATGTTCTTTTTTTAAACATTTTTTCCATCAAATCACCTAATAATTTAAATAATAAATAATATTAACAAACTCTTGGAACAGGATCAGCTATTGGGGATTCTAATATTCTTTGTCCACCAACAGAAGTTTCAATTAAAACATGTTTGTCACTTGTAACTTCACCAATAATAGCTGCATCTTTTCCATACTTATCTTGAGAAATAGCTTTTAAAGTTTCTTCAGCTAAATCTGGTTTTACACCCATTAGCACTTTCCCCTCATTAGCTACTTCATATGGGTCAATTCCTAACATGTCAGAAACCGCATTTACTTGCTGTTTAATTGGAATCTCATCATCTTGAAAAATTACACCAACATTTGACTTTGATGCCATTTCATTAATCGCATTAGCTAATCCTCCTCTTGTTGGGTCTTTCATAGCTGTAACTCCTCCAATTTCAAGAGCTTTTTCAACTATTCCCCAAACAGGAGCTACATCAGATTTCAAATCTGTTTCAAAGCCAAAACCTTCTCTAAAAGACATTAAAGAGATTCCATGGTCTCCAACACTTCCACTGACTATGATTTTATCTCCTACCTCAAGTGTAGAATCTTTAATAGCTTTGCCACGGCCAACAATTCCAATTCCTGTTGTTACAATGACCATCTCATCAATTTTATCTTGTTCCATAACCTTAGTATCCCCAGCTATAATAGCAACATCAGCTTCCATACAAGTTTCATCCATAGATTTGATAATCTTACCTAAATCTTCTACTTTAAAACCTTCTTTTATAATCATTGCATTTGTGATAGCTAATGGTCTAGCTCCCATAACGGCCACATCATTTATTGTTCCAGCTGCTGAAATTCTTCCAATATCGCCTCCTGGAAAAAACAATGGGTTTATTGTGTGGCCATCAGTAGTAATAACAATTTCATTATCTCCTAAGGGAATTGTAGCTCCATCATCTAAGGCATCTAAGCCAATGCCCCCATTAACTGATTTTTTAGATAGGTTATTGACTATGGTTTCTGAAATTAATTTCCCCATAACTTCTCCACCAGCACCATGTGACATTCCAATTTTCATAATTATCTCCTTATAAAGTGTAAAATTCAAATTATGTAATACTACAATAGTATCTATTTAAATAATAGCTATTTTTAAATAATCAATTAGTAATTAATAAATATTTGTATAAAATATTAAAAAAACATTATAATATCTATATTAATTAATATTATTAAATTTTTTCAAAAAAAAAAGTTATTAAAATAAAAAAACATCTTTTCTATACGCAGTATTATGAACTAAATACAGTTTATAATTTAATGAAATTTATAAATAAAATCTAACTTCATTAAAAAATGGAAATAATAAAAAAATATAGAAATTATAAGTAAAATAAGAAATAAAATTTAATATTATTCAAAATAAATCAAATTTATTGTTGAAAATTCAAAGAATAAATATAAAATGATTATAAAAAATAAAAATTGGGTTTGGCTATTAAACTATTAATATGCCATTAATAACACCATCTTGACCAGGTCTTGAAGTCACTTTAACTTTTCCAGAACTAGTTTCTACAATTGCTCCTTTTGTGATGATGTTTCTCCTTACATAATTAGGATTAGCTTCATTTTCAATAACATTTAAAATTTCAAGTGTTTCAGATTTATTTGAGGAAGGGTTAACCACACTTATTTTGTTTTCAGTAGCTAATCTTAATTTTTCATTTCCTCCACGGGTTCTGATTTTTCTTAAATTTTTATCGCCAATTCTAGTTTCTGCAGGATCTCTACCAAGTTCAAACTTCTTTTTCCCACGATGTCTTACATCCCTTCCACCAGTTGGTTTTTTTATGGATTTTCCTTGAAATATTGCCATGAATTCACCTTCATTAAATTTAATTTATGAATTGATAATCTTTATTATAAAAGCTCCTCAATTAATAGCATAGCTACTATTAAAAAAAAATTTTCTAAAAAATATTATTAATTATATAAATAAAAGAAAAAGAGTCTTTTAAGAATAATGATAACAAAATATTAGTTTTTACTCATATATAAACCTTTAATTTTTTAAACAAATATTATATGCTAATAATTTTATTAACAATTAAAAACATAATTTATCTTGTTAACTATCTAAAAAATTAGTATAAAAAAGTTAGGATTTAGCTAAAACTGGTGTTATTATTGGAAAATAAAATCCCTGAACAGGAAAAACTTGAAAAAGAAATTAAAATCCATGTTGATGAATTTTTGGAAAATATTAATTCAGAATTACCTGAAAGTATGGAATTAGAATATGAAGGTTTTTATAGAAGGGGTTTTTTTGTTACAAAAAAAAGATATGCGGTTATTGAAGATGAAAATATCATAGCTAAAGGTTTAGAACTTGTTAGGAGAGATTGGGCTCCAGTAGCTAAGGACACACAGCAAAGTATTCTTATATCTATTTTAAGAGATGGTAATATTGATAAAGCTGTTAAAACAATTGAAAAAGTTTTAAAAAAAGTGAAGTCTGGGAAAATTGAAATGAAAGATCTGATAATACACACACAGATTACAAAAAAACTTTCAGATTACAAAAATATAGGTCCTCATGTAGTAGCTGCACAAAAATTAGAAAAAAAAGGATTAAAGATTGATAAAGGAACTATTATCCAATATGTAGTTGTAAAAGGAAAAGGAGCTATTAGTCAAAGGGCTGTGCCTTTTGAAGATTCCGAAAATTACAGTTATGATGCAAATTATTATATTAACCACCAAATACTTCCAGCTGTTTCAAGAATAATGAAGTCTTTAGGATACAGTAAACAACAATTAGCTGAATTAGGAGATAATGAAAAACAAAAAACTTTAGATGCATTCTTTAAATAATTCACCAAAAGAAAAAAGATTAAATATGATCTTAAGCAAATAACAAATAAAATATTTTCTTTTTATAAAATTATCATCTGAAAATACAATCTTATAAATTCTTAATAGAAAAAAAGTTTTATAATATGATATTAATATAATCTAATAGTTATTAGTTGAAAAAAACTTGTATATTATAAGAAAGGAAACTAGAAATATAATTTATCTAGAATATTTATTTAAATTGGTGTGAAAATGGATAAAGCTGTGTTTTTTGATATTGATGATACATTATTAGATACTTCAAGCTTTGCAGAGTTAGCAAGGCGTGCAGCTATTGCTACAATGATTGAAAATGGATTACCTTTGAAAAAAAATGAAGCTTACGATTTATTAAAAGAAATTGTACGTGAAAAAGGATCTAATTATGATAAACACTTTAATTCTTTGACAAAACACGTTTTTGGAGAAGAAAACAATTTATTAATAGCTTTAGGAATGATTACATATCATAATGTTAAATTTGCTTTACTTAGGCCTTTTCCAAAAACAGCGGATATCTTAATTTATTTAAAAAGTAAAGGTTATAGATTAGGAGTAATTTCTAATGGTTTAACAATAAAACAATGGGAAAAATTAATCCGACTGAATTTGCACCACTTTTTTGATGAAATTATAACTTCTGAAGAAGTTGGATTTGAAAAACCAAACAAAGCTATATTTGAAGAAGCCTTAGATAAAATGAATTGTAAAGCTGAAAAGAGCATTATGGTTGGAAACAAATATGAAGTAGATGTTGTAGGAGCAATCGATGCTGGTATGTCAGCTATTTTAGTAAATTCAACTATACCTGAAGAAGAAAAACAAAAAATAAAAGATAATAATCTTGATGTAAAAGCAGTCCCTACTGTTGGAGACTTAGATAAGATTTTATAAAAATCAAAATTTTAAAAAAATGATATTTATAGTCTGAAAACTAATTTTTTGAACCTACACAATAGGAAAATAATCTTATTAAATTTATTTTTACTATATAAAATATTCTTATTTAAAAAAATAATTAATATTTAAAATTAAAAACAATTTAAAAAAAAAAAAAAAAAAAAAAAAATTAATATTTAAAATTAATAGAAATCGATAAATAATTAAAAAAAATGAAACTGTCAAAAATCGGTCAGGTTTTTCAAAATATCGATAAAATTTTAAATCTGTCTGAACAGAAAAAACGCTTTAAAAATGCTTTATTTGCTTTAAATCAGCTTGAAATGGAAAATTCAATTTTATGAAATTTTAAATTTAAAACTAAAATATCTGACCAATTTTTTACTGCCTCAAAAAAATAGAAATTAAAGGCAAAATAAAAAACATTATTAAAAAAATTCAATATTAAAAAATATTTTTAAATCAAATTTTTTCAAATTTAATAATTATATAATGCCTTGAGCCATCATTGCATTAGCTACCTTTATGAACCCTGCAATATTAGATCCCATAACATAATTATCCTCAAATCCATATTCTCTAGCTACATTATCAATATTTTTGTAAATATTCACCATAATATTCTTTAATTTAGAATCTACTTCTTCAAAAGACCAATGTAATTTTGAACTACGTTGGGCCATTTCTAATGCACTTGTTGATACTCCTCCTGCATTTGCAGCTTTTCCAGGTAAGTAAACTATATCACTATCTAAAAATACATTGGTTGCTTCAAGAGTTGATGGCATATTTGCTCCTTCACATACATATTTAGTACCATTTTTAAGCAAAGTCTTAGCTGCATCTTCATTTATTTCATTTTGAGTTGCACAAGGTAGGGCAATATCACATTTAATATTCCAAATATTATTACTTCCTTCAACAAATTCTGCAGTTAAGTCATTTTTAGAAAAGTAATTTAAGTATTCTGAAATTCTAGCTCTATTAATCTCTTTAATTTCTTTAATAAAAGGAATTTGAATACCATTCTCATCATAAATATAACCTGAAGAATCAGACATAGCTACAACATTTGCACCAAGCATTGTAGCTTTTTCTGCAGCATAGATAGCTACATTTCCAGAACCAGAAATAACCACTTTTTTACCTTTAAAAGAATCTCCTCTTTGTTTTAAAGCCTCTTCTGTAATGTAAATAAGACCATAACCAGTAGCTTCTGTGCGAACAAGGGAACCACCATACTCTATTCCACTTCCAGTTAATATACAATGATGTTCATTAGATAATCTACTATATTGACCAAAAAGATACCCAACTTCTCTCGAACCTACACCAATGTCGCCAGCTGGAACATCAGAATCAGGACCAATATAATTATAAAGTTCATTCATAAAACTTTGACAGAACCTCATAACTTCACCATCAGATTTTCCTTTCGGATTAAAGTCACTACCTCCTTTTCCTCCTCCAATAGACATTCCAGTTAAGCTATTTTTTAAAATTTGTTCAAATCCTAAAAATTTAATAATAGAGAGGTTAACTGACTTATCAAAACGAAGACCACCTTTATAGGGACCAATAGCACTGTTAAATTGTACACGATACCCTCTATTTACATGTACTTTACCATTATCATCGACCCAAGGCACTCTAAAAATAACAACTCTTTCAGGTTCAACAAACCTTTCTAAAATCCCCATTTTTTTATATTCCGGATGTTTTTCAAATACTGGCTCAAGAGACTCAAGTATCTCTGTTGCAGCTTGAACAAACTCAGGTTCATTTGCATTTTTCTTTTTCAAATCCTCTAAAACATCTTGGACATATGACATCAAATCACTCTCCTAAATAATCATCCCATATATCTATTGAATTACCTAAAATATATTTTTTACTTAGTGATAATTATTAAATTCAAAACTAATTAAAAAAGATATTTTTAAAAATAACTATTTAGATTATAGTCCTGAAAGAAAATATTGTAATTAATAATTTTTTAAATATTAATTTATTTTTAAAATATAGTTTGTTATTATCTTCAATTTTAAAAATGAACATTACTAATTTTATTATTAAAAAAATCTATATTATAATTATTTAAATTAAGAAATAAATGAATATAAAGCTTTTTAAAAATTATCATTACTTAAAAACTTTATTTTCAGGACTATATTTAAAAAAAAATAAAATTCAAAAAGCTAATTAAAAAAAATAATAATATAAAAAATGTTTTAATAATTATACTTATTTTAAATATTTTAAAAGTATCAAAAATAGCTACAAAAAGTTTTAAAAGTAATTTAATTTATTTTTAGGGCTTTAACCATGAAAAACATGAGTTTCAAAATATTCTATTACAATAGATATGCTTCCACTAAGAATCAATGCAATGGAGGGAATAAAGGAAAAAAAGCTTAAAAATACAAAAAACAATCCAAAAACTAAAAAATAGAGTATTTTACTGACATATCTATCATAAAAATGATTATTGTCTAAATAACTTTTCAAAGATAAAAGGAGAGAGGGTAAAGTTAATCCAGTTATAATTAATAAAATAAGATAGAATTCAACATTTACATTAAAATGCATTAGTTTAGTCAAAAAATACAATTGTATAGCTGTTAATAGGTAACCAAGAAGTGATCCTACCAATACTTGAGAAACAGTATGTTTTTTTAAAACAAGTCTGCTCCACATTACTAATGGTCCAATTAATCCTAAAATAAAAAACCAAGGATTAATAAATAATAATGCTATTGTAGGTCCTGTAACTCCCATTGAATGAATACTGATTTTCCATTTTAAATTTATAAAAAAAACAATTAATGTATTTGAGCCATAACAAAACATTACAGCCATAATTAGAGGATTTGCAGAAAATAGCCATAAAATAAAAGTACCTAAAAAATATATGAGTGTAGCTATTAGTAGTGGATAATTTCTACTTTCTTTAATTGTAAAATTTATATCCACTCCTTTTGTTTTTCTCCATAGTAAAAGTACAAGAACAGGAATGATAGTTGCAAACAATAAGCATATTGTTTCTATTATTAAAAAATTATTCATATCCAATATTAAATTTAAAATAATAAATGTAGGAATAGCTAAAAAAGGAGCTTCAAATATATATGATACCCATTTTGAAAATAAATACTTATTTTTTACCATTCTTTCATTTTCCATTTTTTTTTAACCTTACTTTGGAATACAGATAATTCTATTAATTATTTTTAAGAAGAATATTTTCAACTTCCTTTATTATTCTATTAATTATTTTTAAGAAGAATATTTTCAATTTCCTTTCTTATTTCATTCTTATCTTTAGATCCATCAATTTCTATCCAATCTGAAATGATTAAGGAAACTTTTTCTCTACATTCTTTTAAAGATTCTAAATTTTCAAAAGTTTGAAGTTTCTGAGATTCATCAACATTTCTACGAGTTATCCTTTCCATAGCTATTTCAGGAGGAAGATTTAAATAAAACATAAAATCAGAAATTGGTAAAATAAAGCTAAAAAATCCATATACTGGCTTAACCAGTTTTTTTGGAAAGTAAGTTGGTGTTAAAAGATATCTACTAAATATTAAAACATCAGATTTATGATAATACAAAATTAAAGAACGGATTACATCCAATCCAAAAAAAATTGTAGCTATTATCTTACTTGTCTTTCCCCTTTTTAAAAGAGCTTTATGAGATTTACATCCAAAATAATTATCATTTTCAGGATGAGACCTTAAAACTACTTTTTCACTGCTAATTTCACTATTTTTACTAGCTATATTTTTATACATCTCAAAAACAAATTGAGACTGAGTATCCTTTCCAGAACCATCAAACCCATCAATGACTATAAATTTTTCCATTGAAACAACCTAAATTATGAGAATGCACTTTATAATATAAAATTACTTTTTAAGTTAAAAAAATTATTATATAAAGTTAAAAAAATTATTAATATAAAATTATGTTATAATATAAAATTAGTTTAAAAAATAAAATTTATTTATTAAAATAAAATTAATTTAAAATATAAAAAAATTTTATTATAAAAATAACTTTATAAATTAAAATAGCTTTATAAAGTAGCTATATTGCAAGTAAAATATATAATATAACAGCAGAAAAACAAACAGTTAAATTATCAATTCCTTTTGGAGTTATTCCTTCAACAACAGTAGCTAATGCAGAAACAGCAATTACGACAAATAAATTCAGAATATGTAGAGGATATCCCATATTAAATGTATTGTTAATAAAAACATAATATCCCAAACTAAGACACAACATAGCTATTAAAACTAAAAACATAGTTATGGAACCTTCAAAACTCTTAGTATCTCCAAAAACTGTATATTTATGCTTTCCGAATTTTTGCCCAACAAGGGATGCAAAGCCATCTCCATAAGACATTGCAACTATTCCTACTGCAATTATATATGGTTGGTTATAGAAGAGGAAAGCCAGAACAGTCCAAGATATTGCATAATAAAATAAACCTAAACCATGTCCAGAAGAGGTAATAGTATTATTTATTTTTATTGGAGAATATTTAGTCATTAAAAATGAAAAAATAAGAATAGGAGCAGCTACGAAGAATGTCATGACCACTCTACCAGTAAATAAAGGTAATAAAAATATTATGTTTCCTACCATTATATGAGTAAATTTTCTAGCAAGAGAAGGCCTATTTTTAAGAAGTTTTTCTGAAATAAGAATAATTACAGCTACATAAATATAAGTAACAATCAAGCCAATTAAATTCCCATCAAAATCCATTTTTCTACCCTCAGTAACAGTGTACTTCAGTAATAATAATTTATAGTTTAAATAAATTAGTATTGGTTTTTTTCATTTTAAAATTCAATTTTTAAATACCAACTAGAATATTAACCCCATATATCCCATAATAGCTCCCAAAGCCATGTTAATTATAGTTATAATTAATATGATTGTTCCATGTTTCTTATCTCGAGAAGAATCACGAGTTAATAAATAAATAGAAATTATCAAACCTATTATAGCGATTAAAATACTAAATACATATCCCAAAATTATTACAACAGTATGTGAATCTTTTTTAGATAAATCTACCTTTTTACCACAATATTCACAATTTACAGTATTCATTGATACTTTTTGTCCACAAAAAGGACAATGAGTACTATTAATAATATTAGATTCAGGATTTGTTGATTTTTCAAAATTCAAGATATTTCCACAATTTTCACAGAATCCAGCATCTTCTTCATTCAAAAGCTCCACAATTTTCACACTTTTTATTTTTAGTCATTAAAACCACATATTATATAGCTATTTTTTTAATTTATTAGTATGTACTTTTTTATTATATGTACTCTTTTCGGCTTGTCTATTTAAATAAAAAATTTCTTTTAGTATATTCATTAGCTAAAAATTTGTCTATCTCTTCTATTTCGATTGGTAAAGACTATGATTCCTCTTATTTTTTTATCATCATACATATGATAGCTCAAAAAGACTTTGTTCAAATTTTACTAGCTATTACACAAGTACAATTTGTACCTTCTTTATTAAATATTGAAATATTCGAAAATCCCACCTCAGATAAACTTGAATTAAATTCTTCCTTTGAATACATTTTTCTATCTAATAATTCAACCAATTTTTCAGCATTTTCACCCCATTGATCCTTTTTAATATCTCCATTGCAAATAAAAATTAATCCATTAGGTTTTAATACTCTATTAACTTCTTTTAAATCTTCATTAAAATTTGACCAAAAATATGTTGATTGAAAAGCTGTGACAATATCAAAAGTTTCATCTTTAAATGGAAGTTGTGATACTGAAGCATGAATAATTTCAACTTTTCCGTTATTAATAGCTAATTCATTTAATTGACTAGATTTTTCTGTGCAGAGTTTTGAATAGTCTAAACCATAAACTTTTCCATTTGGGGTCATTTCACTAAATTTTTTAACATTAACTCCACCACCACAACCAATATCTAAAGTAATATCATTATCATTGATATTTAGGTGATTAATGCACCAGCTAGATAATTTCACGTGAGATTCATTCATTATTTCAATCATTTGAGAACCTAATTCCCCTTCTGGCCTTCGTGCATTTATTATTAATTTTTCATCCATGTCTTTTCCTAGTTTTTTATTCATGAATTTCCACCAAATATTAATTTAATTTATTATTAATAAATAATTATTTATTACATTCAAATCGACTAGTATATCTCTGATGTTTGAGCTATCCCTCCAACTATTACAACCTTATTGGTTTTGATTTGTATTTCAATGCCATGTTCTCCGTCAAGAGCATAATGAATTGGTATTATCAGAATTTTATTTTTCAAAACTTGTATACATTCACATATTTCTTTCATAAATTCAAAGTGTTTTTCTTTTGTATCAATGTTTAAAGGTGGATGGAGTTCACTACTTGTCTTTTGAACTTTAGAATTAGGAAATAAGACTTCAAATGGTTTTTCATAATAGTGTGAATAGTTTTTTTTATAATAATCAAAGGTGGACTCTTGAATATCAAGGATAATTGTGTCAATATTGTTTAAAAAATCTTTTAATGTTTCTTCTGCTTCAGCTAACTGTTCTTCATTTGGTGGCACTTCAACTCTTCCATAATCTTCATCATACTCTGCACCTAATTTGATTTTCACATATTTCTCAAAATAAGGAATTTTAAATACAGATTCAGATTTAAATCCGTGCATATTTTTTATTTCTCCAAAATAATCGTGCCGAAACATTTTTTTCAATCCCCTTTATCTTACTACAACATGTATCTTTATTTTCATGAAAATAATTAATTTAAAATAATTTTTTAGAAATTTTTATTATTTAAAAAGTTGGAAAATGTTATTCAATATAATTGTAATGAATTAAAAAAATAATTAAGCTAACAACATTGAAAAATACACCATACATCATCAAAATTATGATTTTTCAAATCTTCTTTTTTTATAGTAAAGTATATAATACCTAGATCTCCCACATCATATTAGCATCATCCTCAGAATCAAGTTGGAAAAGTAAAATCCAATCTTTTAGACCAGATTCTAATTCTTTAGCTTTAGGATCATTATAACCTGTTTGATCGCCACAGTAAAGACCATTACTTACTAATTGACTTTCAAGAAAGATATCTCCTTGAATCAAATAAGGATTTCCCAGTAATTGAGTAACTATTTCCAAATTATCTTCATAATACTCTAGCATAGTATTTAGCACTTCTTCATCATCAAGGATCTCTTTATCTACTATTTCAGCTGCTTCAAATTTGTTATATATAGAATATGCATCAGTAGAGTAAGTTTTTTCATCTGTAAATTTTAATTTACATGGAGAAAAAATCAAATATTTTTCTAATCCTTCAGGATGCGAGCTTAATTCTAAATTTCCTATATCTTTCTCATATATAACCTTAAAACCTGCTTTATCTTTAGGATCATAACCCCAAACTTCCATTCCACCTTCGTAGAAAAAATATAAAATTCCAGAAGAAGGTAGTAATTTCTCTTTGTCATAAACACTTATTTCTTTTAAATTAATTTGTCCAAGAAATGCTAAATGTTTTCCATTAAATGTAGACCAGTCAAAATCATGTTTTAAATGTGGAAAGCCACCTATTTTACTTTCACCTATTTCAAATTCATTTTCACTGGCTTTGATAGTTTTTAATTTAATAGCTGTTTTTTCATTAAAGTTTATTATCTCATTTTTTAAAAATTTTGAATGTTCAATATATCCTTTTTCTTTAAGGATTTCTACTAAATCCCTAATATTCATTTTTATCATCCCAATTTTGCCATTTAACTAATAATTTTTAATAATAAATCATGATTTCCTTCTGTGATTAACAATAAACATGATAGTGTTAGAAAATAATAAAAATTAAAAAGAAATAGCTAAATTTCTATCTTTAACCCTATCGGGCAGTGATCTGAACCCATTACATCAGATAAAATATAGCTATCCACAACATTATCTTTAAATTCCTCATTTACAAAGAAATAATCAAGTCTCCAACCTACATTCCTATTTCTTGCTCTTGTTCTATAGCTCCACCATGTGTAATTTTTTGGCTTGTCATTAAACATTCTAAATGTGTCTACGTAACCATTAGCCAAAAATTTATCAATCCATTCTCTTTCTATTGGTAGAAATCCTGAAACATTGCTATTTTCTTTAGGTCTGGCTATGTCAATCTCTTTATGTGCTGTGTTTAAATCACCGCATATCACTAAATTGTTTCCTTCATCTCTTAAATTGTTAGCATATGTGAGAAATGCATCATAAAATTCAAGCTTGTATTGTAATCTTTCATCACTCATACCACCATTTGGATAATATAGGTTAAGTAAAATAAAATCATCAAAATCAAGTCTTAAAAATCTACCCTCCTTGTCAAATTTCTTAATATTAAAACTATTGATTATATTATTGGGCTTAATTGAGCTATAAGTAGCTACTCCACTATATCCTTTCCTTAAAGCAGGATTAAAATAGCTATGATAATTAGGAACATGTTTTAACTTTTTAGGAATTTGATCAAGATTAGCTTTAATCTCTTGGAGAGATAAAATATCAGTATCAATTCCTTCAAACCACTCCCCAAATCCTTTTCTATGTATTGCTCTAATTCCATTTACATTCCATGATAATAATCTTATATTTGTCATAACACTCCCTCAAGAATTTAAAAAAATAGCTAATTAATTTTATTTCTATATTTTATATATAATAATTTTTTTTAATCGACTTTATTATATTTAAAAAGTTGTTCATTAATAATTAATATTTAAAAGATTTTAATTTATAAAAAGAGTATTTATAAGTTTAAAATTGAAATTATATAGTAATTAATAATAATAAAAATAGATTGTTAATAAATAATGAAAATAAAACAAAATAAACTATAAATAAAAGAAATAAAATGATAAAAAAAGTAAAAAATAAACAAATTAGCTAATAAATAATAAAAAAAACAAAATAATAAAAATGAATTATTTTTATATTATACAATAATTAATAGATTAAATTAATCATTAAAATAATAAAAATTAACTTTCTAGTTAATAGGCTTTACAAATATGTTATTAGCTATTTCACGTGTTAATTTTATGTCTGAATCATTAATGAATAAATTAATAATATCATCTATATGATCTGCTTCTCCAACTGAAACAATTGTGCCAATAGCTATTCCAAAACCCATTAATTTTTTAAAAACAATTGAATTTCCTCTTATAAATGAAATTTTTCCAGATTCCTTACTATTAAGTTGTGAAATTGAAATTAAATTATCATTACGCATTCCAATTTCTTCAATGTCTGAATCTTCATTGAGACATTCTTCACAGCTATTGAAGTCTAAATCACATGCAGGAATTGGTTTTTCATCTGGACATTCATCTGGATGATCTAACATATGACACATAGCTCTTTCAGCTTCATCAGAAAGTGAATGTTCCATATTACAAGCTTGAATGTGAATATTCTCTTTTTTAATCTTTAAAACATCCGCTAAAAATCTTTCAAGAATTCTATGTTTCCTAGTTATTTTTTGAGATGTTTTAATTCCTTTTTCGGTTAAAATAGCTCCTTTATAAGGAATATAGCTAATATATCCTAAATCTTCTAACTTTTTTAACATTTGTGTAACACTACCTGGAGCTATTTTCAATTGTTTAGATATAGTAGTAGTTGAAACATGATTTTTTTTATTTCCCTGCTTATATAGAACTTCTAAATACTCTTCTATATTTTCACTAAGTTCTTTATTTCTTGCATTCATTTAATACCTCAAAAAAATCTACGATATAGGATTAAATAAGTTTATAATAGATGCAACTGTTTTTATAAGATAAATACAACTGTTCAACAATTAAAACTATAAATAAATATTTTAATAATATTTTAGAATATATCATTGATTGTCTTAATATGTTTGAATAACATTATATAAAAAAGTTTAGTCAAGCTAAATAATGAATCAATATTCCTTCATATAAAATAAAAATATAACAATTAAATATAAAAAGTTATAAAAAAATATAAAAAATTTAATAAAAATAATAAAAAATATAAAAAAATTGTTAAAATTTAAATAAAAACATGTGCATTTATCTATTTTTAATTCAATCCATAGCTATTATAAATCATCTAAAGTAGAAGTATCTCCTAAATCTTCCCCTTCTTCTTGAGCCTTTAATATTCTCCTCATTATTTTTCCACTTTTTGTTTTAGGTAAAGAATCAACAGAAACTGTTTCTCCTAAAACAGCTACTGGTCCTAATACATGTCTAACATGAAGTTTTAATGTATTTAATAGAGGAAATTCATCTCCTTCTTTATAAGGCTTGTCTAAATCATAATCATCATTTAAAATTAAAAATGCTTTAATAATTTGACCTTTAACAGGATCTTCTTTTCCAATTACTGCAGTTTCATTTACAGCTGGATGGCTATTAAATGCTTCTTCTACTTCAACAGCTCCAATCCTATGACCTGAAATTTTTAAAACATCATCTGAACGACCTTGTATCCACACATAACCATCATCATCAATTTTAGCCATGTCTCCAGTTTTAAACAAATTAGGGAAAGTATTCCAATATTCCTCTTTATATCTTTCATCATCATTGAAAAGCCCTCTTAACATAGAAGGCCAAGGTTTACTAATCGTTAGATAACCTCTTTTGCCAATTCCAACTGGATCTCCTTCTTCATCAACAACAGCTACATGAACACCAGGAAGTGGCTTTGTAGCTGAACCAGGTTTTAAATCAACTACGGGTAATGGAGATATCATATGCATACCTGTTTCAGTTTGCCACCAAGTATCCATAATAGGGGCTTTCCCATTTCCAATCTTTTCATGCATCCATTTCCAAGCTTCATAGTTAATTGGTTCTCCTACACTACCTAAAACCTTTAAGGATTCAAGATTATAAGATCCAATATATTCATCTCCATATCTCATAAGATGTCTAACAGCTGTTGGAGCAGTGTAAAATTTAGTTACACCATATTTTTCAATGACTTTCCACCAAATTCCAGGATTAGGAAAATCTGGAGCACCTTCAAAGATTAATGTAGTTGAACCAAGAAGAAGTGGAGCATAAATTGTATAGCTATGGCCTGTAATCCAACCAGCATCTGCAGTAGACCACCAAAGATCATCATCATGAATATCAAAAACATTTCTTAGAGTAGTAGCTATTCCAACCATGTATCCTCCTGTTGTATGAAGAACACCTTTTGGTTTTCCTGTACTTCCTGAAGTATATAACACAAACAATGGATCTTCAGCATCTGTATTTTCAGCTTCACATTTGTCTTCTAAACCTTCTATAAATTTTTCATATAATATTTCATTTTCTTTGAGTTCAGTTTCTCCATCGTATTTTCCTGTGTGATTAACAACAACAACAGTTTCAACAGTTGGACAATCCAAAATAGCTTCATCTACAATTGGTTTCAGTGTTATTACTTTTCCTCTTCTATGTGTTCCATCAGCAGTTACAATAATTTTAGATTTAATGTTGTTAACTCGTTCAGCTACGGCAGACGAACTTAAACCAGAATATATTGCGCTATGAACTGCTCCAATTTTTGTACAAGCAAGCATGGTAATAACAAGTTGTGGGCACATTGGAAGATATAATGAAACAGAATCTCCTTTTTTAATACCTAAGTTTAAAAGAGCATTTGCCATTTTGTTGACTTCTCGGTATAGTTCATAATAGCTTAACTTGATTTCATCTCCCCTTTCATTAGCATAGAGAATAGCTATTTTATTCCTTTTTCCAGTTTCAATCCATCTGTCAACAGCATTATAAGCTAAATTAATTTTTCCACCAACAAACCATTTGTAAAATGGTTTTTGAGAAGTATCAAGAATAGTATCCCATTTTTTAAACCAGTCAAGATGTTCAGCCTCCATTGCCCAATATTTTTCTATGTCTTCTCCTTTTTGTATCTCTTTATCCCAGTCTTTTATATTAGCACTTTCAATAACTTTAGAATTTGGGCTGAACACTTTAATGTTATCGTTTAAACTATTATTCTTGGTCATCTTATCAATTCCTTATTTGCTATAGTTATTTTAGTAAAAAGTCCTTTTGAAAATCTTATTAAATTAAATAATCAATGTACTTCATTTAAACTTTCTGAAATCTTTGATTTTAGAATGTTAAAAAATCTTTGTTTTTCTAAACTTTCCAAAGTCTTGACTTTGCAATATTAGAAAATCTTTGATTTTCTAAACTTAGTTTAAATCAATTATAATAATTTTAATTATATTAATAATTTACAAAGATTACCATCATCACTATAATAATTAAAAATCATTAATAAATACATTCTTGTATTATATTATAATTAGTATTTATATTTTATTATGATTAATCATGATAAATAGATTTTTCTAATTATTATCCAAACATGAGAAGTGATCTAAATAAAAATATTCATTTTTAAAATCTAAAAACAGGAAAATTTATCAAAATAAAAAGATAAATTAATCTAAACCATACAGAAAATTAATTAAAGCAAATCAAATGATTAAAATAAAAAAAATGTTATTAAGTTATAGCTAAAAAATAGCTATTAAATACTTAATAAGTCAATGAAATTTGTTAGACCCCATCTAAACAATGCAATTCCAGAAGCTCCACCTTGAATTACAGCTTTAGAGTCAGTTTTTAATTCTGAAGTAGAAAGAATTTCTAAGTTGTTATCACTTTTATAAGTTTGTATTCCTCCCCAAATTTTTGCTCCTCCAGAATTTTTAACAAACCAGTTAGTAGTAGCTGTTATCCAATTTGAATCTTTACGGTAATTGCCCTTATATATCATTGGAGTTATAACATCAAGATATTTACCTAAAACAGGAATATTTTGCCCATAATATTTTGCATTTGCATTAGTCTCAGGCATTACAGCTGCAGATAAAATTAAGCTAGGATTACAAGAATTCATAGTTTTAGCAGCTTGTTTTGTAAATTCAGTGACTGCATTCTCACCAGTTATTCCATTAGAAAAGCTATATTTATAAGCAGTTCCAGGATATCTAAGATAATCCAGATGAATACCAGAAACATAGTTCATTTTTGAGTAAGTTTTGATTTTTGATAGTACTTTGTTGAAATGAGATTGATTATATGTTTCTGTTTTAATATCAATAGGATTTACCCATTTTCCATTTTCATAAAATGTTTGAATCCATATATGGACTTTTATTCCATAGCTATTTGCAGATTTCATCCAACTAGTAACTGCAGTTTTACCATATTGAGTAAAAGCAAATTCATGTAAAAATATATTCTTTATACCTGAATTAGCTAATGTATTAAAGTTAACAGAATTAAAAGATTTACTTTGAACCCAAATAGCATTGTTATTAGAAATTTTTTTCACTTGAGAAGATTTAACATAATTTGGAACATATTTATTTATACTATTAGAGCTTTTTATATTTACAGTTACATAACTTGGTAGTTTCTTTTTAGAATTTGTATAAGATAAAACACTTGAAAACATATGAATTGAAGTTTGATATTGTATTTTTGACGCTTTCAAAGCATTTATATAGTTAGGAACTTGATTATATTTATCAATGAATTTAATAGTTCTTACTGCATAATCACGATAATTTTTAGAGTGAATCTTAGTGTTTATATTAGTTCCTGAAGGTTTCGATGGATTTTTAATATTATACTTAACTGTTACTTTTGAATTGGATTTTTTATGCTGATTCTCTATTGTTTTGCTTAAAAGATATGTAAATTCTGGCATTGAAAATTTATATCCAGAGATTGTAACAGAATCAGGTAATTTACCATTTTTATTTGCATAATTTTTAACAGAATTAGCTGCACTTATAATGTTACTCTGTGATAATGTTTTTGGTGGAGAATTAGCTTCAACATCAGAATCTATATTATTATTTGTACCATCTGCTGCAAAACTAAAGCTACAACTTAAAAAAACAATTACAGAAAACAATAAAATCATTTTAATAATTTTCGAAATTTTATTACCGCCTCAATAATTATTACATATAATTAACTTCATAGTTCAAATTTAAACTTTTAAAAAAAAAGAATGATACTATAATAACCATAAAATTAGAAAAATCATTTAAAAAATTTTATAAATTAATTTATTATATCATTATTCACTATATTATCAAATTTTCTAGAAATCTAAAATTAAATATTATGAAATTAAGATTTTAAAGTAAATATAAATTATATTTCTTATTAATGAGCCTTAAAAAAATGATATTAAATTATTAATAAAAATCCATTATTAGCTATTTAATAAATAAATATTTACTTTACTCTATTGTATGTCTATAAACTTACTAATAAAGATTTTGATGGATGAAAAATAGCTTTAAGGATTTAAAAAATAACAATGAAATATAATAAAATAAAAAAATTATATAAATTATTAATAAAATATTGTAAAAAAAATAAGTTTTCTACTTAAATTAAATAAAAAATATTGATTGTATATATTATCATCAAAAAAAAAAATAGAATATAACTAAAAAATAAAAAAACAAATAATTTTAAGCTAAAAATAGCTATTTACAATGAAAATTAGATAAAATAATAAACAACTATTATAAAAAAAAGTTCATGCAATACTATTTGAAAAAATCTCTAAAAAAAAGAAAAAAGAAAAAAATAAATTTTATAGAAATAAATTAAAAGAATTAAAGGATTAGGAGATTAAAAAGATTAGCAATACCCCATCTGAATAAAGCAACACCTTCAGCTCCTCCATTCAAAACAGCTTTAGAATCAGCAGCTAATTCAGAAGCAGACAATTTAGTTACATCACTATCAGACCTATAAGTCTGTAATCCTCCCCAAATTTTAGCATTTCCTGAGTTTTTTACAAACCACTGAGTGGTAGTTTTTATCCAATAAGCATCTTGCCTATAATTTCCTTTATAAATCATAGGAACAATTACATCTAAGTAGTTGCCAAGTTGAGAACAATCTTGTCCATAGTATTTTACATTATCATATGTTTCTGGCATAATTGCTGCTGAAAGAATAAGTTTAGAATTAATAGATTTTACACTAGTTGATATTTGTTTTGTAAATTCTGTAATAGCATTTACCCCAGTAACTCCATTGGAATAAGAATGTGAATAAGCAGGACCAGGAGAAACATCTACTGATCCAGGGTATCTGAGATAGTCTAAATGTATTCCTGCCACACCATTATAAGAAGCATATTCTTTTGCTCTACTTATCATAGTGTTAAAATATGCTTGGTTATATGTTTGAGTATTTGTATTTATAGGGTTTATCCATGTTTTAGAAGAAGTATTGTAAAAACAAGTAAACCATATATGAACCTTTATACCTTTATTTGTTGCAGTTGAAATCCAGTTTAAAGCACCATTTTTATCTTTGAAAATATCTTCATGAATAAATATATTTCCAATACCATTTCCAACTAAGGTATCTAAGTCCACATTTTTCATATCTCCAGAATGAACCCAAATAGCATTTTTATTTGCACTAGTAGTAACTCCACCATTAGACCCATTACCTACATTATTAGATCCAGTATTTCCCGAATTATTGGTTTTATAGTAATTAGGAAGATTTTTGTTCAAAGAACTTGTACTTTTAATATTCAAACTTAGGTAAGTTGGTAATTTATTATTTACACCAATATAATTACCAATTTTAGCAAATCCATATAAAATAGTTTGATATTGAATTTTACCATAACTAGAACTTACAAAATTTGGAACTTGATTATTCTTAGCTATATAATCTTGAGCACTTTTAGCTAAGCTATAAAAAGTAGCTTTAGGAATATTTTTATTTATAGATGCGCCTGAAGGACTAGAAGGATTTTTAACATTATATTTAATAGTTACACTACTACTTGATCCTGAATATTTTAAAACAATAGCTCTAGACACTAAATACATAAATTCCGGCATTGAATACTGATTATTAGAAATGGTAACATAATTAGGTAGTTTACCATGTGTTTCAACATAGTTTTTAACAGATTTAGAAGCACTCCAAATTAAACTTTGAGATAGTGAATTTGAAGTACTGGTAGTTCCTGAACCAGTTCCAGTATTTGAAGGAGTACTTGAATATTTTGGTAAATATTTGTTTAGTGAATGTGTTTTTTTAATATCTAAAGATAAATAAGAAGGTAGTGCGTTTTTATTAGCTCTACTCCAAGCTAATATTTTCGCAAAGCCAAAAATTACAGTTTGATATTGCATTCTACCTAATTTTGTAGCTACATAATTAGGAGCTATATTATTCTTAACATTATAGTTAGCTATACTAAGTCCATGATTATAATAATCTTTAGAAGATATTTTTCCTTTAACATTAGCTCCAGTTGGACTTACAGGGTCTTTAATTGAATATTTAGGAGTTATATCTGCATTACTCTTTTTGTATTTATATTGTATAGTTTTTGACATTAAATATAAAAATTCAGGCATAGAGTAATCATATCCAGAAATAGTAACATAATTAGGTAATTTACCATTTTTTGAAATATAGCTATTAACAGTAGCTGATGCAGTTAAAATACTAGCTTGAGATAATTTAGCTGGTTTAACATCTCCACCAGCAGCTAATATTTTTGATTTAGATGATATTGCAACACTTGGGCTAATCTCATTAATTCTTTGAGATAAATCACCTGATTTTAAATTCGTAGATATAAGATTCAAGCTATTATATGAATCATTCTGCCCTATAGAATCTGAAGCAGCTAGATTAGTATTTTCTGCAAAGCTAAAACTAGATCCTATGAATAAAACTAATGAAAATAATAATAGCATTTTAAGTTTTTTTGAAAACATTATTACACATTTTAATTTACTTATTATTATCAAAAAAAAGGATAATAATTATAAATTTTATTTATTTAAAAAATTCATTGCCTCATTTAAAATTTATTAAAATTTATTAAAATTTATTAAAATTTATTAAAATTTATTAAAATTTATTAAAATTTATTAAAATTTATTAAAATTTATTAAAATTTATTAAAATTTATTAAAATT
>JAITUQ010000052.1 GCA_031286225.1 Candidatus Methanorudis spinitermitis | reverse complement strand
AAACTAAAGCTAAATTCAAAACAGATGAAGGATTACTAGAATATTTAGCACTTTTCATGACAAAACAACCAACTTAAAGAAAAAAACCAAAAAACTCCACCAAAATTTACACCCTCTCCTTAAAGAAAAGTTTTTAAGTAATAATAATTTTTAAAAAATTTTTATTTTTCAAAAGTTTAGAAAAGCAAAGATTTCTACCATTGCAAAATCTTTGATTTTGGAAAATTAAAAAAATCCTTGATTTTTTATAATATTTAAAAATTTTCATATTGTTTATTTGTAATTTAAATAATTATAATGTATATTTTTTTCAATAATGAAGCTTTAAAATTTTATTTTAAAAATAAAAGATTATTAAAACATGTATTTTCCTAATAAAAAAAATAATAAATCTAATTTTAAAAATAAAAAACAATAAAACATACATTTTCCTAATAAAAAAAATAATAAATCTAATTTTAAAAATAAAGATAATAAAATAATCCATAAATCTTATTTGAAAAGTTTTGACTTTTAAAGTTAAAAAAAGAAGTTTATATTTATTTTTAAAAATTTTTTATTTTTTTAAATTAGGAAATTTTTGATTTTCTTTATTTAAAGAAATAAAGAGTTATTTCAGCTATTATTAATTAAAAACCTGATATTTAAACTATAATCATTGAAAAAAATTAATATATTCTTTTTTTTATTTTATTAAAGTTATTTTTGTGATTTAATATCATTAACATCATTTTATAGGTCAAACAAAAATTATCTCAATTTTTTAATGTTTATTAGTAAATTTACAATATTATATCCTATTAATTTTAAATTTTTTAGCCAAAACATTTATATACTATGTAAACTATTTTTTACTTATGGAATGTATTTCTTACATTTATCGTATAATTTTTACAATTATCATGTATTTTTTACATTCTAAATTTAATTAAAAAAAGAGATGATAAAAATGTCGTTTTTAAAATTAATATTTAAAAATCCATTTAGAAAAAGAAGTAGAGCTATACTTTCCATTCTAGGAATAGGAATTGGAATAATAACCATTGTTGCTCTTGGATCAATAATGAATGGTTTAGTAACTGGTGCAGAAGATAACATCCATGTGGGAGGATCTGATTTTATGATTATAGGTAAAATGAATTCTTCCTCTATGGAAGTACCTACTATTAGTAGTAATTGGACTTCTAAGATAAACAATATTTCAGGTGTTAATAAAGTCACAGAGGTTTATTATGGAGTTGTTTTTGTTGATGGGGAATTTATATATATTGATGGTATTGATTCTGATAAAATTTCAGTTAATGATTTAAAAATAATTAATGGAACGAATTTTAGAGAAGGTAAAAATGAAATAATCATTGGAAAATTAGCTGTTGATAAATTGAATAAAACTATTAATGATACAATAACTATGAAAGGAAAAGAATTAAAGATAGTTGGTATTTTTGAATCTGGAAATCCAGCTACTGACGGCGAAATTTATTCATCACTCCCTTTAGTTCAAGATATCATGAATGATGAAGGGAATGTCAGTGTTCTTTTTGTTAAAGTAGATAAAGGTGTTGATGTTAAGAATGTGACTAAATCTATTGAAGATAAGTATGGTAAAAACATTTCTGTTATTACCACTATTACAGACATGGAAGGTTCAAATGATATGATGAGTATGTTAAATGGTGTAAAATGGGGAATTTCTCTTTTAGCTATAATAGTCGGAGGAATTGGAATTATTAATACCATGATAATGTCAGTTTATGAGCGAACCAAAGAAATTGGTGTTTTAAAATCTATTGGCTGGAGTAAAAAAAGAATAGTTGGAATGATTCTTGGAGAGTCTATTGTAATAACATTAACAGCTGGAATTATTGGTTCAATTGCAGGAGCAGTATTGGTTAAACTAATGGTTACTAGTGGGATTTTAGAAGGAATGGAACCTGTACTTTCAATTAGTATCTTTTTAGAGGCTATTGCAATATCATTAATTGTTGGAATTATTGGAGGTTTATATCCTGCTATTAAAGCAAGTAACTTAGCTCCTACAGAAGCAATGAGGCATGAATAATTTAAACGAGGGTTTAATAAAAATTAAACTCTTTATATTAAATTATTAAGAATATTAAGTGAAATAAAAAATATTTGAGTATTAAACAAGTTTTAAGGGAATATTAGAAAAAAATTGTTAAAATAAATAATAGGTTGAATGAATATGTCTTTTTTAAAATTAATATTAAAAAATCCTTTTCGAAATAAAAGCAGGACTTTTCTCGCTGTTATTGGGATTGGAATAGGTATAGCTACAATCGTCGCACTTGGAGCTATTACAGCAGGTTTAACTACAGGTATAGAAGACACTCTTCATGCAGGAGGAGCTGAGCTTTCAATACTTAATAAGGAATTTGCTACTAGTGGAGGTACCCCTTATGGTACTGAATGTTTAGATGAAAAATGGATAGATAAAATCAAAAATATTAGTGGAGTGAAGAATGCACAAGGTGTTTACCTTGCAACTGTCCCTATAGATAATTCTTTTGGAATGGTGATAGGGATTAACATTAGTGATGAGTTTAACCTTAGTTCAGTGTCAATGGCATTGACAGAGGGGAGGATGATTAAAGATGATGCAAAAGAAGTATTACTTGGTAAACTAACTTTAGAATATTACAACAAAAGTATAGGAGATAAAATAACTATAAATGGTCAAGAATTCCTTATTGTAGGTGTTTATGAATCTGGAACTGCAAATATCGATTCTGGGATTTTTGCTTCACTTGATAATGTACAAAAATTAATGGATGATTATGGAAACATTAGTGTCATTTATGTTTATCTTAATAATGGAGTGGATGCAAATTCTGTAGTTGAAAAAATAAACAGTAGCTATGGAGACAATTTAACAACAGCTACATCAATGGCTGATATTGAAATGGTAGCTAGTCAATTAACTATAGTAAATGCTGCTTCATGGGGAATATCATTATTAGCAATTCTTATTGGAGGAATAGGAATTATTAACACCATGATTATGTCAGTTTATGAGCGAACCAGAGAGATAGGTGTTTTAAAAGCAGTGGGATGGAAAAGTAAAAAAGTTCTTGGAATGATTCTTGGAGAATCTTTAGTACTAACAATAACAGCTGGAATTGTTGGATCAATAATAGGAATAATAGGAGCAGAATCAATGGTTTACTTTAATTTATTCCAAGGAATGGTTCCGGTTTACACTATTGGAACATTCACGCAAGCATTTGGAGTAGCTATTATTGTGGGTTTAATTGGAGGATTTTATCCTGCATGGAGAGCAAGTAGACTTCCACCAACTGAAAGTTTGAGATATGAGTAATTTAATTAGAATTTAATGTAAATTGATAAGAATAAATAATTTAATTAGAATTTTAGTCCAAATTAATTGAAAAAAATAATTTAGTAAAATTTTAATCAAAATTGATTAGAATACATTGAGAAAATATAAAAATTGAGGAGAAGATAAAATGAATAACATTGTAGAAATTAATAATTTAAAAAAAAGCTATGAAAACGGAAACATTAAAGCATTAAATGGAGTAGACTTATCTATAAAAAAAGGAGAGTTTGTTTCAATAATTGGACCTTCTGGATCTGGTAAATCAACATTACTTAATATGTTAGGAGCTTTAGATATAGCTGATGAAGGATCAATTAATGTAGCTAAATATGATTTAAGAAGTGGGAAAAACTTAAGCAATTTTAGAGCCAATGAAATAGGCTTTATTTTTCAACTACATAACTTAATCCCAAATTTATCTGTGATTGAAAATGTGGAAATCCCAATGTTTACTAGTAAATTATCTAATAAAGAAAGGAGAGAGAGAGCATCTTATCTTCTTGATCTTGTAGGATTAACTGAAAAAGCATATTTAAAGCCAACTCAATTATCAGGGGGAGAAAGGCAAAGAGTAGCTATTTCAAGAGCATTAGCTAATAATCCTTCTATAATTTTAGCTGATGAACCAACAGGGTCATTAGATTCTAAAAATAGTAAAAAAATAATGGATCAATTGATTAAACTCCATGTCGAAGAAAATGTTACATTAATCATGGTTACACATGATTTAAATATAGCTAAATTAGCTGATCGATCCATAGAATTTTTAGATGGTGAAATAATAGAAAATTAAATAAAATATAGTATAGTAATGGTACAAGTTTTTAAAATAATAATTTTTGATTATAAGTATTATTCTCATACATACTTTAATCATATTTATTATTTTTTATATTAAGTTAATAAATATCATTATTTTCATTATTAAAATATTTATAACTTCTATTTAAAAAGTTTTAGCTTTTTAAGCTTAGAAAAACGAAATTTTTCTAACATTGCAAAATTTGTGATTTTGCAAAACTTAGAAAATTTTTTATTTTCTTTATTTAAATAATTAATTTATTTTCTTTATTTAAATAATTAATATAAAATATCTAATATAAATTTAATAATTTTTTTTTAAAAAAGCAATGTATGAGTATTATAGTATAAGTTTTTCTTTTACTAATCAAATATTAATATATAAAATATTGAAGGAGATAAAGACAATGGAATTTTATAAAAAAATATCAATCATAGTGTTAGTTCTAGTATGCATTACATTATTATTCGCAATTAGTCTTATTCCTTGGGATAGAGGTACTGTAAGTATAAATGATACTACAGAAGGAGGTATTAGTGGAACAATAGCTAATGCTTCTGTTGAAGACACTATACTCTTAGATTCTGGAAATTACACAGGAGAAAACAATACAGGAATAACTATCAGTAAAAGCATTACATTGAAAGGGAATGGTCCAAGAGACACAGTAATCATCGATGCTAAAAATCTCACAAGAATTTTCACAATAGAAAATAACTTGGTTGTTACATTCACCAACATCACATTCATAAATACAAATGCCACAGGTAATGGTGGGGCAATCAACAACCCCCATGGTAATACACGAATGAGATTCATTAACTGCACATTCATCAACAGTGAACTAAGCAACACAAGCGATTTTGATGGTCTTGGTGGTGCTATCTATAATGTTGGTCTTGATATGAGTTTAATTGATTGTACTTTCACCAATATTAGTACAGTAGCTAATGGTGGAGCTATCTACAATATTGGTATTGGAGTTGATTTACTTGAATGTAATTTCACAAATATTATCGCAAATGGTAGTGGTGGAGCTATACACAATATAGGTTTTGGAATAGGTTTAACTGATTGTAATTTCACAAATATTATCGCGAATGGTAGTGGTGGAGCTATACACAATATAGGTTTTGGAATAGGTTTAGTTGATTGTAGTTTCACCGATATCCTTGCAAACGGTAGTGGTGGAGCTATCTACAATACAGGTATTGGAATTGATTTACTTGAATGTATTTTCACCAATATTAGTGCAGATGGAAATGGAGGAGCTATACACAATAGAGGTATTGGAATTAATTTAGTTAATTGTAATTTTACCGATATCTTTGCAGAAGGAAATGGAGGAGCTATAGAGAATATAGGTATTGGAATTAATTTAGTTAGTTGTATTTTCACCAATATCCTTGCAAATGGAAATGGAGGAGCTATTTACAATGATGGAGTTAATGTGAATAGTGTTGATTCTATTTTTACCAATATTAATGCAAATGGTGATGGAAATACTATCAGTGGTGGCAGTAGTAAGATTATGGTTGGTTAATGCTTAAATTACACTTAATAATGGAGCTTAATTTTATATATTTAAGATAAGTATAATCTATATTTATTAAACACTGGCAATTATTGTAATCTATTGATTATCTGTGTTTAAACAAGTAAATTTAAAAAAAACCAAAAATTCTCTTTAAAAATTTTATTATAAATAATTTCATCAATTTAAACAAAATTATTATATATTAACAATCAAAAAAATTATTTTATAAAAAATTAATATTAGAAAAGAATTAAAAAAATTATTTTAAAAAATAATTTATACTAATAAGTTATTTTATCTAGGTTGTTTTAAGTTTATGAAAACTAAAATAAGATATATTCGTCAAGAAGCAGGAATAAGCCAAGGAGACTTAGCTAAAAAAGTCAATGTAAGTAGGCAAACAATTAGTGCTCTTGAAAATGGAAGGTATAATCCTTCCTTAGTTTTAGCATATAAAATAACTAAAGTTTTAGGCTGCCCTCATATTGAAGATTTATTTTCATTTGATGATGAAGACCTAAAATAAAAAAAGTTCATTTTTCTAATTTAAAAAAAGAATAAGAAAATTTTTAAAATAAAGAAAAGTTCATTTTTCTAATTTAAAAAAATAAGAAAAAAATACTTTCCTTTATATAAAAAAACTTTCTTTTATATATAAAAATTAATGTTTTACCCTTTGTATTATATAATAAAAAATTTATAAATAAAAATTAAGGTTTTACCCTTTTTATTATATATAAAAAATTAATAAATAATAAAGGTCTTAACAATGCTACTGGAAATTTTTAGAGATTCTTTTGAATATTCTTTTAAAGAAAAAAAATCAATTTTAAGCTTAGGTGTTTTATTATTTTTAAGTATATTTATTGTTCCTATATTTTTAATAAATGGGTATTCCTATAGAATAATAAAAATAGGAGTTAATGGAATGATTAATGGAAATGATCCATTACCTGAATTTAAAAATATTGGAACAATTTTTCTTGAAGGAATTAAAATATTTATTGTAAGATTTATTTATTTAATTCCTGGAGCAGTTGTACTTATACTGTTTTCCATTGTAAATATAAGTATAAGTGTAATTGGAAAACATGAAACTCCAGAATATTCTGTTTTTTTATTTATTCAATTAGGAATAATTGCAATAAGCATTGTAATATGGCTTATTTCTTTAGCTATTTCCAATGTAGCTATTCCACATATGATAGCTAATAAAGAGTCTTTAAAGTTCGCTTTCAAAATTAAAGATATATTAAATATTATTAAATCAATTGGATTTTATGAATATATAGAATTTTATACTGGGTATATTGTACTATATTTAGGTATCATATCAGCTGCATTTCTTTTAATAATCTTAATTGGTTTAATCTTTGGACTGATATTATCACCTATAATAGGTCCTATTGCATTGGGATATTCAACTGGATTTATGTTTATATTCTACTTTTTATCTGCGGTTTTAATTATTTATCCATTTTTCATGATTTTTGAAAATAGAGCAATTGCTTTAATGTATAATACTAGAGAAAATTAAAAATTTTTACTGAAAAGCTAGTTTAATAAATATTCAGTGAATTCAGGCTAGTTTAATAAATCTTCAATGAATTCATTCCAGTTTAATAAATATCCATTAAATTTATCCCAGTTTAATAAATCTTCAATAAATTCATTGCTAATTTATATTTATAATATAGGTAAAACTTTTTAAAATAATAATTATTATTTTCATATATAATTTAATCATATTCATTATTTTTTATTTAAAATTTATAATTATCATTACTTTGATTATTAAAATATTTTTAATTCTTATTTTAATAATTAATACAATAATAACTAATATAAATTTAATAATTAATTTAAAAAATTAATTAATAGCTTTTAAAGAATTTGAGGGTTTAATATGGAAAAAAATGATACTTATCATATGAATAACTCAAAAAATAGATTTTTTCTTCTTTGTGGTGCTATTTCAGCTGTAATTTTTACACTATCATGGATAATCCAAGAAATTTTTAAAACTGGATACAATCCAATCATGGTTCCAGTGAGTTCCTTAGCTATAGGTGAATTAGGTTGGATACAATCAGTTACTTTTTTAATAACAGGACTAACTTTAATATTATTTGCTTATGGACTAGAAAAAATAAGGAAAAAAGAAGGATTTTCTAAGTGGACAGTCATATTTTTAGTTATTGGAGCTATAGGTTTAATTGGGGCAGGATGTTTTACAACAGATCCTATTAATGGTTTTCCTCCAGGAACAGGAGAAACAACCATTCAAACAAGTTTAATTGGTATATTACATCAACTATTTTCAGTTTTATTATTTATTGGGTTGCCAATAGCTATGATTCTCTTTTCAAAACATTTTTTAAACATCAAAAATAAAAAATGGTGGATCTATTCAATAGTTTCAGCTATTTTATTTATTATTTTTATGATTATTTTAAAGGTAGCATCTGAGCCCTCCCTTGGATTACTTAAGCTTTTTGGCCTAATTCAACGTATTATACTGATAATTGGATTTTTATGGGTGACATTATTGTCATGTTACTATTTTAATAAAATTTAAAACAGATTTTTAGATATAGTTTATGTTAGAATGGGGTTTTTTAATGAATATAGAGCTTTTATCCTTTATGATGAAAGTTATAATAATATGCTTTTCACTAATTGGTTTATATTATAAATCTGGACTTAGTGAAAAAGGATTTAAAAAGATTTCTTTTATTTATTTTACCAATTTAAATCTTGTTTTTTCTTTAATATATTTTGTTTTAGCTATTTTTATTTATAATAACAAGCTATTAAATGGTATTAATGGATTTATCATATTATCTTCTATAATAACTATGACAGTGTATCTTTTCCTATTAGTTCCTAAACATCAAAAGATAGGAGAAAATTATAAGCTATTTTCCCTCTCTGATATAATTGTTCACTATGTAGTTCCATTGTTAGTTATCTTAAATTGGTTAATTTTCACAACAAAAGGCAATTTTACATACTATTATCCTTTCCTGTGGGCAATTCCATTTTTAATCTACTTTTTTGCAATTGTAATACGTGCCCACTATGGTGGTTTATTATTTGGTAAAACTAGATATCCTTATTATTTTATTGATTTAGATAAAATAGGTGTTAAAAAAGCTATGAAAAACCTTATCATCTTTTCTTCAATGATTATTATATTAGGATATATATTATTTTTCCTTGATTTATTTTTAAATATCTTTTAAGTTTTAAATTGTATTTTTAAATCAATAGCTAAGCTATTGTGTAATGAGAATGTAATATGAAAATAGAAAAGCTTCTTAGTCTTATTTTAATTATTTAAATAATTTAAATTTAAATTTTTTTTATATAAATTTCATCTTTGTTTAATAAATTATCATTTAATAAATAATACTTTCTCTTTTACATAATTATACTAGTTTATATAGTAAATTACCAAACCTTTTTCACGTAAAATGTGTTTTATTATATATGAATGACAAAATTATGTGAAATTTGTTCGGTGATTAACTATATTTACATGAAAATAGTAAATTGTTAAATTACATGCCAAAACATTGATATAAAAAACAATACAAATCAATATTATCCTGTGTAAAGTTAATACATCTTAGTTCTTTTTATTTATTATTATTTTCTGTTTTAATAAGTATACATTCATTTTGTGAATATATAAATGAAAAAACTTATGAATATTGAAAAAATTATAGTAACAGGGACAAACTACCCATTAGTAAAAAAAATAGTATATAGTACTTTTTGGAGGAAACACAATATAAACAAATATGAATTTTCCTCCTCTACAGCTCTATTTTAATCATTTCTTATATTATAATGGTTTAGAGAATATATTTATTAACAACTTTAAATAAAAAAAAGTCTATATACTCATTATAAATTTCTTTAAATAGCTATAGGTGTAACATACAATGAATGCAGAAACCGCAAAAAGTGGCAGTTTAAATTCAAGGAAAAATAAAGTAGGAGCAATATTCAGTATTTCTCCCAAAAAATTTGACAAGCTTAAAAAAGATTCTAAAAATAATAAAAAATAGATTTAAATGGATTATTATGCGATAATTATAAATTGGACTCATATTAAAGATAATTTACATCCTACAAAAACTAGAGGAATAAGGGAAGTAATAGACATATATACAAATCGTAATTATTTTGATTGGGATTATGAACATAAAATATTTGATAAACTTAAGTTTACTGATATACATATTCATGCCCGTAATATGAATAATACTGAGCTAGGATTTACTCCATTAGAAGCTGAAAAGGTACTTAGGATCTCTTTAGGAAAATTAGATGATCTTCCTAATGTTCTCAGTTCTTTTTACAAGGAGAAATCTAATAAAAAATATCCCAATGTAAAACATTTGAAATTGGAAATTGACTATGTTCAGCCTGAAAATGAGGAACTAACACTATTTGAAATCGAAAATAAAAATTTAAGCTCCTGGAAAAATTTTCATATTTTTCCACAATACCGGACTGTGTTTGGGTTTCGAGATAAATTAATGCCTGAATTCCATTTAAAAGTCCCGAAAGGGATGGAAATAATAGATAACTCTGTTGAATTAGTAGTATGTCCTGATAAAAATGGAAACTTCCCTCTAAAATATTACCCTCCCGAAGTGACAGTTACTAAACCAAGAACAAGAAAAAAACATGATATTTATTTAGAAGAAAAACAAATGAAAATTTTCAATAAAAAAATTGATGAATATATAAAAAAAGAATATAATTTTGGCATATTTGTAGCATACAAAGCCAAACATGGTTTAAGGTTTAAATTTATTAGTTTTTTTGCTTTTTCTACACTTATAATCTCTGTTTTAATTACTGCATCTAGCATAATATCCTTGATATTTAAATTACCAATTATTAAATCTACTGAATTAACTATTGGTTTAGGTTTATTTACTATGTTGATTCCATTATTAGTTATGTATATGGATATTTTAGTTAATAATTATGAAATTCCTTATAATAAATATGTTTTATACTCCATAATAGGTTCTTTTATGCTTTTAATACTGCAAATCATGACAAATTTAGCATCACTATATATTTTGTAGATTGAGGCATTTCATCTCTTTTTTAACAATGAATAATTTTTCATTTTTCAGCTATTTTCTTTCGTCAATATCATTGTTCATTATGTAACTCTATTGTTAATCATTTAAATTCACTGATTTTCATGTTAAAAGGTAATTTTACATATTATTATCCTTTTTCATTGGTAATTCCTTTTTTAATCTACTTTTTTGTAACTGTAATGCTTTCCAGCTATGGTGGTTTATTAGAATTTAGTAAAGCCAGATACCTTTATTATTTTATTGATATAGATAAAATATGTGTTAGAAAAGCTATGAAAAACCTTATCATCTTTTCTTCAATGATTATTATATTAGGATATGTATTATTTTTCCTTGATTTATTTTTAAATATCTTTTAAGTTTTAAATTGTATTTTTAAATCAATAGCTAAGCTATTGTGTAATGAGAATATAATATGAAAATAAAGAAGCTTCTTAGTCTTATTTTAATTATTTAAATAATTTAAATTTTATTTATTTTATATAAATTTCATCTTTATTTATTAAATTATCATTTAATGAATAATATTCTATAATTTAAATGGTTTAAGTGAACATTCACTTAATAATATTTAATAAAAAACTTTTTTTCTTCAAATATAGTCTATTAATATATATTTTACTTAAATAAATAGAAATTATAATATACTAGTTTAGTAATATAACTAAATAAAAAAAATAATACTGAATAAAAGGAGGGTATTAGTATGGAACTCAATCAAATTCAAATTGCTGCTTTATTGCACGATGTTGGAAAATTTTATCAACGAACTGGAAAAAGACATTCTACAATTTATGATAAATATTCAAAAGATGATTTTGGGTGGAATGGAGCTCATGCAAAATGGTCTGCAGATTTTGTAAGAGATATTTATGGTGAAGAAGTTGAAAATTTGGTTTTATATCATCACGAACCAAAAAACTCGGATTATCCAGATTTAGCTAAAATTATTCAAAAAGCAGATCATCATGCTTCAAGTGAAAGAATCAAAAGTGAAAAAAATCTTAAAGTTAATGAAGAACCATTAATATCTATTTTTTCAAGAGTAAAACTTGATGATATTGAAAGTAAGAAATCTGAAGATGAAAAAGAATTAAAAGAATATTATATTCCTTTAGAACCATTATCTCTTGATAAAAATACTTTTGAAAAGATTAAACCTCAACCAGGTAAAAAAATTAATATGAATTATGTATCATTATGGGCTGATTTTAAAAATGAATTAAAAAGAATTGGTACTCCAAATTTTAATACAACCTTAGCTATTCTTAAAAAATACACATCTACCATACCATCTGCAGTATATAAATCAGAAGCAGATATATCACTATATGATCATTTGAAGACTACAGCTGCTTTAACAACATCTAGGTTTAGGTACAATCAAGAAACTAAAAAACTTAAACAAACAAATCATCAAAAAGTATATTTAGCTGTTACTGGAGATATTTCAGGAATACAAAAGTTCATTTACAAAGTTTCATCCCCACAAGATGCCCAATCTGGAATGAGTAAAAGACTTAGAGGAAGATCATTATATTTAAATTTGCTTAATGACAGTATTGCTTCAAGATTAGTAGAAAATTTAGGTTTCGATCAATCCAATATTCTATTTTGTGGAGGAGGAAGATTCATAATTATTGTAGCTAATACTGAAAAAATTAAATCTAAAATTGAAGAGTTTAAAGACAAAATTAACAATTATTTTATTAAAGAATTTAATGCTGAACTTTACTTAGGACTTGCTTATGAAGAATGTTCTGGAAAAGATTTAGAAAGCTTTGGAAAAGTCACTGCAGATTTAAACATGAAATTAGCTGAAGATAAAAAGCATAAATTCATTGATCAATTAGACAAAGTCTTTGAAGTAGAAAAAAATGTCAAATATGATAAAACTTGTTCTGTTTGTGGAAAAACAACGAATAAAGAAATTTGTGAAGCTTGCAAAAGTCATGAGAATTTAGGTAGAATTGCCATTAATTCAAAGTTCATTATAAAATGTTTTTCAAGAACAAACAATGAATACGATTTTTATGAAGAAAGATTAGGTATTGGCTACTTATTTAAAAATTATCCTAAGACTATTGATTTTATAAAGAACCTTAATGATAATCATGGAAAATATGAAAAAATAGAGATTATAAGATTAAATAGTACAAATTTTTTAACTGAAGATGTAATTTCAGGTATTAAACATCTTGAAAAAGAAATTTTTAAAAAGATTACTTTAAGCTTTAATTTCATGGGTAATACTGTTCCTAAATTTATTGGAAAATCTATTGGTGAAAATAAGATTGCAACATCTTTATATTTTGAACATTTAGCTAAAATAAGTAAAGGTGCAAATAAATTAGGAATAGTTAAAATGGACGTGGATAATTTAGGTAAAGTTTTTACAAAAGGATTTAAACATCTTGAAGAAGAAAAAACTATTAAAGTTGATGATGAAGAAAAAATTGTCATTATTAAAGGAGGAACTATTTCAAGAATATCAACTTTATCTTCCCAATTAGACATGTTTTTTTCAGGATTTATTAATGAAATAGCTAAACAATATAGGATTTTTTCTGAGCTTTGTCCAAGCTGTGAAGAAAAGTTAAAGGATAAAAAAATAGAAAGAATCAAATTAAATATTCAAAAATATGATTCAGATGTTAAACCATTAGATATTTCTGAATCTGATGCTGATAATTTTTTCATATATCATGAAAAAGAAGATAAAGTTTGTTCAAATTGTGAAAAATTTGCAATTCCTACAATTCATATTAATTATTCTGGTGGAGACGATTTATTAGTTTTGGGACCATATGATGATATCATAAAATTTTCTCGAGAATTTAGAGAAAAGTTTAGACAGTGGACATGTGAAAATCCATCCATAACTTTATCTGCAGGAATTAATATTGTTGATTCTAAATTCCCTATTGGTAAAGCAGTTGTTACAGCTGATGAATATCTCGAAGCTTCAAAAAATTGTGGTGAAGATAAAGATAAAATCACATTATTTAATGATGTGGTTAAATGGGAAAACAGTAAAGATACATCAAAAGGTTATTATGAACTACTTGATTTTGGTATGGAATTAGAAAAATATGTGGAAAATGAAGATATTAGTAGAGGAATGAATTATACTTTACTTAGACTGTGGCAGGACACATTTTTTGATTATAGTGAAATTCCAAGTAATTCTGTTGAATGGAAAAATAATAGTCGTATCCGTATGCAAAAAAAGAAATATGTGCCTAAATTAAAATACAAATTGAGATTAATAAAAGATGCAAATATAAAAAATGATTTAGACAAAAAAGGAGTTAAATTCATGCCATGGATAAGAATTCCAGTTTCATGGACGAGTTTAAGAACAAGATAACTTGATTTTATTTTTGATAAATTGATATAGGTGATTTTATGGCTGATAGAAGAAATGACTCAAATAGAGACAGAACCATGGATAATATTATTATGGAAATCGATAGATTAAATTCATTAAGTGAGTTAAAACCAAAAAAATATGCAGATGAAAAAGGATATGCTGATAGAATAGCTAAACATTTTTCTAAAGGGCGTGACGATAGTGAAAAATTAAATTCTAATCAACTTAGAAAATTTTTTGGAGCTATTAGAGATATTGAATCTAAAGATGAAGATTGGGAAGAAATTGAACCACAATTTTACCTATTAAAACCAAAATTAGCAGTTTCTGTAGGGAGAAAATTAATACCAAGGGATTTTCATAGACTTATGATGGTATGCATGAGTAAAATTGATATTGGAAATAATGAACATAATTTTAAAAACTTTAAAGTATTTGTTAACTTTTTGGAAGCTATTGTTGCATATAGTAAGTATCATAATCCAAAATAATATAGATATAAATAATTTTATAAAATTCAAAGTTCGATTTTTTATATTTTATAGTTATATGAAGTTCAAAATATGATTATCGATTATATTAACAAATTTAAAAATTAAAAGGGGAAATATACATGTTTAAAGAAAATTATATTATAAATGGAAAAATTATTTTAGAAACAGGTTTACATGTAGGGGATTCAAAAGATTCAATTGAAATAGGTGTTATTGATAATCCAATTATAAGAGATAGGATATCAGGTCTTCCTTATATTCCAGGATCTTCACTTAAAGGAAAACTTAGGTCATTGCTAGAGTTAAATGACAAAGAATCAACAAACGATGTTATAAAAAATAGGGGAGATCCTTCTTCTAATGTTAATTGTAAAGCTGCAAAGATTTTTGGTGCATCGCCAACTGGTGAAAATAAACCTAATTTCCCTACTAGAGTAATTGTGAGAGATTCATTTCCAACTCCAGAATCTATTGAAAAATGGGATGAAAAAGAAGATGTTGTAAGAGGTGCTGAAGTTAAATATGAAAACACCATTAACAGAATAACTTCAGTAGCAAATCCACGGCCTACTGAAAGAATTCCAAAAGAATCTGAATTTAACTTTGAAATAATATTAAGTGTTTATGATGGTCATGCAGAATCTAAAGACATTAAAGCTTTTGAAGGTGATGATGGAAAAGACAATTTGCTTGGAGTATTTGAAGCAATGCTTCTTTTAGAAGATAACTATTTAGGTGCTTCTGGTAGTAGAGGTTATGGTCAAATTAAATTCGGTGAAATCACTCTTAAAAAGAGAGACCAAAATTACTACAAAGAAAAACAAGATGATGAAACCATTATTGAAAATGCATCAATTATTGATACTGTTGAAAAGATTAAAACTATTTAGGAGAGATAAAATGTTGGTTTATATTAAACCTTTATCAATCTTTCCAGAGCTACATTCCGACACAATATTTGGAGCAATATTGTCAGCTGTTAGTGAATTATATCCAAAAAAAGTTGAAGAATTGTTATCAAAATTTGAAAATAATCCTCCATTTCTTGTTTCATCATCATTTCCTTATGTTTCAAATGGAAAAGAAAAGATAAGATTTTTTCCAAAAATTATTGAAAGTAAAAATAAAAGATCTAAAAACGATTTAAAAAAAAATGGTTTTCCTGATGAAAATCTAGATAATAATAAGAAATATAAAAAAATTGACTTCATAGAGGAAGATTTATTCTTTAAACTTGCTTCTGGAGACATTAAAGAATCAGATATTATAAACAACCTAGAAAACTATAATATTAAATCTAATTTATTATTCAAAAATACCATTGATATAACCGGAAAATATAAAAAAACTATTACTCCAAATAACACAATTAACAGAATTACTCTAGAAAGTGAAGCTATTTTCTATAGTGAAGGTTTTGAATTTAGCAATATGGGACTTTTTTTCTTAGTTGATTTTAGAGAAAATAAATACGAAGATATTGTCTGCTCAGCTATTAGATTTTTAAAAGATCGTGGTTTTGGAAGAGATATATCTACAGGTAAAGGCCATTTTGATTATGAGATTGATACTGACTATAATTTACTTGAAAATAAAGGAAATTATTTTATAACATTATCAAGATTTATTCCAAATAATGAAGACATAAGTAAAATAAATGAACATTCTGGATATGAAATTGATTCAAAAAGAGGGAAAAGTTCTAGTGGAGAACTTAGAAAACAAGTGAGATTTTTTAAAGAAGGTTCTTCTTTTCCAAATTACAAAGAATTTTATGGAAAGATTGTTGAATCTGGGAAAGATTCTCCTGCAGTAGAGTATGGGTATGCTTTTCCAATGAATTATAATAAAAGAGATGATTAAATGTTTGATTCTAATATTAAATCTTATGAATGTAAGATACAAACATTAACTCCAGTTCATATTGGATCTGGAAATAAATATTCTCCTTCAGAATATGTTTCTCCTGAACTTAAAAATAAAAAAGGAAATATTATTCATTTAATTAGAAGAATAAATTTTGATAAATATTATTCAAGCTTATCTGATGATAAAAAAGATGAATTCTTAGAAAATATCACAAATTTTAATTTTAAATTAAATGAATTTGATTCTGAAATTCCTAAAAAGTTTAAAAGATATAATTCTATAAATAAAACGTCTAACAAATTTCCAAAAGAAATCATTGAACATATAAGAACCTTGGATGAATTATTCATTCCAGGTTCTTCCCTTAAAGGAGCTATTAAAACAGCTATAGTTTATAATTTAATTGATTATTCTCATCTTGATGATATTAAATATTTATTCAAAAGAGGGAAGTTTGGAGAATTTATTCATCCATTTGAAAATTTTACAAATAGCTTTTTTTCATCTCAAAAAGGAGGAAAATCAGCTCAATACAATATTTCTAAATTCTTTCAAGTTTTTGATTCTTCAACCATTCAAACAGCTGATGTTCATAATATTATTAGTATTATGGGTAAAAGAGATTCATATGATGGTTTTCAATATTATAAAAGAAATAATCGTCTTGTTGAAAGTTTTTTTGAAACCATTCCTAATAAAAAAAGTCTAAAATCTAAAATTTCAATAAATTATAATCCTAATATTTATAAAAAATTAAATTTAAAGAATAAAGAAAATTTAATCGATATAACTAATATTAAAGAATATATTTACAATTTTTCAAAAGATATAATCGATTATGAGCTTGAATTTTTGGATAAATATAGTTACAGTAATAATGACCTTAGCACAGTAAATTCTAAGCTAATTAAGTATTATGAACAGCTTAATAACATTAACACTCTAGAAACCCCAATTATCAAACTAGGTGCAGGGTCAGGTTTTATGGCTATGACAATCGGGATTAAAATAAAAAATCTCGATGGAAGCCTATTTGAAAGAATAAGAAATTCGTTAAGAGGTGAAAATTATGGTTATGAGTTTCCTAAATCTCGTAAGATAATTGAAAGAAGTAATATGCCATTAGGTTGGGTTAAATTAAAATTTGATTAAATTATTGCTTAAGGATTATATATTTTGGTGTTTAAATGAGAACAATATTGTTTATGACAGTAGGTACTGGTACAGGAGATTCCCAAGAAAAAATCGATAGTCTAGCTCATGGACTCTTATATTCTATTAAAGAAACAAATCCTAACCATACTATATTTTTTGGTTCTGAACTCTCTAAAAAAACTGTTGAATCTTTGAAAAAACAATTTTTTGATGAGTTTAATTTAAAATTTCAAGATTATGACTTTGTTCTTTTAAATGATATTGATGATTTTAATGAATGTTTTGATAAGTTTAAAGAAAAACTTGCTGATTATGAGGGTGATATAGTTAAAATAGATTACACTTCTGGTACAAAGACAATGGCTATGACTGCTGCAATTTGTGCAGCAATATACAGAAAAGATTTATTTTTAGTTGCTGGAAAAAGAGGAAAAAATGGGATTGTTAAAAAAGGTACAGAATCCAAAAGAGCACAAAATCTTTATCAAATCTATGATAAGTTCACTTTAGATAAAATTAAAGATGCATTTAATCACAATAGATTTGAAACTGGAACTAAACTTTTAGAAGAAACTCGTGATTTGGAAAATAAAGACTCTTTTCTAAAATTACTTGAACTATATAATCATTGGGATAAATTTAACCATGAAGAAGCTAATAAAATTTTTAAAAATGATTTTGATAAGGAGTTCAAATACTTTCCAGAGCTTCAAAATAAATTAGGGCTCAATAAAGCAGTGATAGATAGAATTGTTAACCCAAAAAAAGAAAATCTGGATTGTTACTATATTTTAGCTGATTTACTGAATAATGCTATTCGAAGGGCTGTAGAAGGAAAATATGATGATGCAATAGCTAGGTTATATCGTTCCTTAGAATTAATAGCTCAAATCAAATTGAAAACTGAATATGGGATTAAAACATCTGATATAGATATTGAAAAAGTTAAAAAATATCTTACAAACCTTGAATTCATTGATGAACTTATTCAAAACAATACCAATAATGAAAAAATTAAACTAGGTTCTAAAAAATCATTTAAACTTTTAAAAGAGTTAGATGATTCCCTTGGGTTTGCATATGAAGATAAGAAAGGAAAAATCAAGGATAGTTTGAAATTGAGGAACATGTCTATTTTGGCACATGGCCTTGAAAATAGGACAAAAGACGAATATAAAAGATTTAAATCCTTTGTAATGGAATTATCTGATGAATTAAATGAAAATATAAAAGAAAAATATATGAAAGAAGCTGAATTTCCTAAATTTTATTAAAAAAATATTTGAAGAATTGTAATCTAATTTTTAATCATTATTGATTAAATGAGGAGATTTAAAATGAAAACTCTTATTATGACTGTGGGTGGAGAGTCTAAACCATTAATATCAGCTATTAAGCATTTTAAACCAGATCAAATCTATTTCATAGTTTCTGAACTATCATTATTTGAAGTTCCAGATATATTAAAAGAAACAAATTTTCCTAAACATAATGTAAAAACAGAAAAGGTTGAAGATTACCAAAAAGTCATTAAATGTTTTGAATCATCTCGAAAAATTATTAAAAAAGTTAAAAATGAAAATTCAGATGTAATTGTTGATTTTACTGGTGGAACAAAGCCAATGAGTTCGGGATTATTAATTGCTGCCCTTAATGAAGGATGTGATTTTAACTATACTGGCTCTTTATCTGAAGGAGATCGTGAAAAGGAAGGATTGGGTGTTGTTAAAAATACATATGAAACTATGATAGAGCAACATGACCCTTATGAATTTTTTGCAATCTCTGAATTTAATAGAGGACTTGAATTTTTCAATAAATATCAATTTGAATCTGCTTATAAAAACTTTAAAGAAGCTTATTCTAAAACTCAAGATTCTAAACTAAAAAGGAAATTCTTAATTTATTGTAAATTAACTATAATTTATAGTTATTGGGATAAATTCATAGAAGACAAAGGACAAAGACTTGATAACAGACTGGAAAAATTAAAAAATGTAATGGTAGGATTTAAAAATCTTACTAATATAAATTTTGATTTTTTAGATAAAGTAGAGGACAATATAAAATTTTTAAACCATAAATTAGAAGGTAATGTGTCTGATAATATTCAATATTATCTAATTGATTTAATAAACAATTCACATCGTAGAATTGAAGAAGGAAAATATGACGATGCTGTAGCTAGACTTTACAGAATATTTGAACTAATTGCTCAAACTAAATTAAATCAACTCAATTTATATAGTAAGAAAAAACTTAATAAAGAAAAAAAATTTTATTTTTTAAAAAATAACTTCAAAAATGAATTTAATAAATATACTTATGATAAAATCTTAGGAAAATATGAAAATTATGGAGATATTAAAGTATCAGGTCTATATCAATCTTATGATCTTTTAAATCTGATTGATGAAAATATAGGTTCTAAATTTATCAAAAAATATAGTGAAAAAGATAGTGAAATTAGATCTTATCTGAACAGTAGAAACACATCTATTTTAGCCCATGGTTTAAACCCAATTTCTGAAAAAGTTACAAATGAACTTTTTATGCAAGCTGTTAAGTTCACAAAAATTATTATTTCTGATTTTGATAAGAAAAAAGAAATGGCGACTTTTCCTAAATTATCTTAAAAGGTTAAAAAATGAAAATAAATACTGCCTATCTAATATTAAATACTGATAAAAAAGTTACAGAGAATTCAAACAAGGTTAGAGGTTATATTGGAAATAAGTTTAAAGATTATCCTCTTTTACACAACCATTATAATAATGAAAATTTCCTATATTCCTATCCATTAATTCAATATCAAGTTTTAGAAGGACAAGTTTCTATTTTAGGAATTGAAGAAGGAGTTAAAACCTTAAAAGATATTTCAAGTGAAATATCTGAACTTAAAATGGACAAATACTATAAAGTCAATGAAAAAATTATTCATGAAAAAGAATTTGATGTTGGAACATCACGAGAGGAACACCACTACAAATTTTTAAGTCCTTGGCTTGCATTAAATACAAAAAATTACCATAAATATAATCAAATCAATGTTTGGAAAGATAAAAAACTATTTTTAAACAATATTTTAGTTGGAAATATCCTGTCAATGTCTAAAAGTCTTGGAATAATTGTAAATCGTGAAATCTATACAAAAACCCACTTAGAAAGTGTACATGCGCAATACAAGTCAATAGCTATGCAAGGATTTTTAGGAGAATTCAAGGTTAAATTCAAGATTCCTGATTTTTTTGGTCTTGGAAAAGGCGTTAGCCATGGATTTGGAACTGTTAAAGAAATTATTCATGGAAAAGAATAGTTGATAAGTTTATCGGTGCATGTGGATTGTAATAGCTAATTATTTTAAAAGATTCATGTGGTTGTTAAATGTTAGTCTTTGTTATTTACGATATTTCAGATAATAAGAGTAGACTAACGTTGATTAAAAAATTACAACATTTTGGACTCCATAGAGTTCAAAAATCTGCTTTTTCTGGGATTTTAACTTTAAAAGATAGATTTAAGCTATGTGATGAAATTGAACTTTATTTATCATCTGAAAAGGATAGCATTATAATTATTCCTATTTGTGATAGTTGTGGTAAATCAATTGAAGTATTTTCTGATGGAAACTTGTTTTTACCTCACGAAAAAGAATATAAATTAGTTTAAATGTGTTTTAATAGAATAGTTTTAATATACTAATTAATCTTGATTTTCATGAAATTAGTGGTGGATGGGTTTGGAAAGTCAATTGCCAAACGAGATAATCAAATTGTTATAAAAGAAAATGGAAAAGAAAAAGATTTTTTCCTAGCTAAAGACCTATCTCAAATTTTAATCTTAGGAAAAGGTTCTATTACATTTGATGCTATGAAATTATTAGCTGAAGAAAATGTTGATTGCTTAGCTATTAATTGGAAAGGAAATGTTGACTATCGTCTTTCTCCTTCAGAGATGAAAAATGTAAATATTAAAAAAGAGCAATATTTTGCTTTAAAAGATAATAGAAGTGGATACTTAGCTAAATCATTTATTAAAGCCAAAATAGAAAATCAAAAAGCTACTTTAGGAACATTAGCTAAATCTCGCGATGATGATTATCTAAGATCTCAAAGAGATAAAATTTCTATTTTTTCATCTAAAATTGATTTAGTAGCTATTCTTCCTATTGACAATATAAAAGGCACTATCTTTGGAATCGAAGGTCAAGCTTCAATTGAATATTGGAATGGAATTAAACATGTTTTAAATGGTGAATTTGGATTTGTCTCTAGAAGTGGTAGATATGCAAAAGATCCTGTTAATTCTATGTTAAATTATGGATATGCAATTCTCCAAGGAGAAATTTGGAGAGCCCTTCACTTAGCTGGGCTAGATCCATATTGTGGATTTCTTCATTCAGATAGGTATGGTAGAACAAGTTTAGTTTTTGATTTAATGGAAGAATTTAGACAACAAATTGTTGATAAATCTGTGCTTTCACTATTAAATAAAAATCAGGTTAAAAAAGCAGATTTTGAGTTTAATAAAGGTTCTATTATAATATTAGAAAAAGCAAGACATTTGTTAGCCTCAAGCATATTAGACAAATTATCAAGTAAAATTGCTTTCAATGAAAAAAATACAAAATATTCAAGTATTATTAATTATCAAGCTAAATTAATAGCTAAGTTTTTAGAAAATAAGGATATGTATACTGGGTTTTATTTAAGATGGTAAAGATTTTATCAAAATTTTTCTCTTAAGAAAATATTCAAGTGATGTATGTTTCTCAATAGTGATATATATTTCATGATTGTAATCTATACTTCTCATTGAAATGTTTTTTATGAAAATATTTGATAAAAGGTAGCATTTTAACATCCCTATTGAAAACTAAAATTCTTTAATTTAATATTTTTGTGCAAACCTAATATTTTTTAGATAGTTTTCAAAATCATTATAAGTTTTTATTTTAAATTAGTGTCTTTTAATGGTTAAAAAATTAAGTTTTTATTCATTAATTTTAAAATAATCCTTTATTTTTCAAAATAATTTTTAAATTCTAGTTTTTATTAAAAAAAATTATTAATAAAATCATAAAATAAGAAATATTTTATTATAATAGCTATTTTTTTAAAAAAAATAATTTATTAATTTTATTTTCCTTTTCAAAACTTAAAAACTTTTTATAATTAATCATGATAAAAAATCATCTTTATTTTCAAAATTAAAATTTTTTTCATTATATTTAAAAAAGGAAAACTATTTTTATCAATTGTGCAAGATATTATAAGTAATAGCTAAATTTTACATTTGCACAATTTTTTCTAAAAAGGAGAAAAATTTCCATATTAGATCAGCTTTTTGGGAAAAAATTTTAGCTATTGCAAAAGAGAATCTACTAAAACAAGGATTGCGACAAAACTCTATCTCTCCTTTTTTAATGTAATTATCATCTATTGCAAAAGAGAATCTACTAAAACAAGGATTGCGACTACTGAACCATCAAATGAATCATTGTTGATGCCTATTTGAAGTATTGCAAAAGAGAATCTACTAAAACAAGGATTGCGACAAGATATAGATACTATAATAGCACTAGATAAATATTGCAAAAGAGAATCTACTAAAACAAGGATTGCGACATTGTAATCAGTATTTTTATCAAATTGATATTTTATATTGCAAAAGAGAATCTACTAAAACAAGGATTGCGACGGGATTGGAGCAGCACTAGGAATTTTAAAAATATATTGCAAAAGAGAATCTACTAAAACAAGGATTGCGACTTATTATACTACTTCTTTGAAAGTTTAACTAACATTGCAAAAGAGAATCTACTAAAACAAGGATTGCGACACAGCAATCTGGCTGAAACTATCGATGGGGGTTCCACTCAATTGCAAAAGAGAATCTACTAAAACAAGGATTGCGACAAACATTTTTTATCTTCTACTATCTCATATACTTTTAATTGCAAAAGAGAATCTACTAAAACAAGGATTGCGACTTCCAGTTCTGAAATCTGTTGTTTTCCTTTTTCGACATATTGCAAAAGAGAATCTACTAAAACAAGGATTGCGACTTATATATAAGTTTGAATCTGTCATATCCATTAATAAATTGCAAAAGAGAATCTACTAAAACAAGGATTGCGACACTTCGCATTCATTATAAAAATCACATTCTAGACATTGCAAAAGAGAATCTACTAAAACAAGGATTGCGACTCATCCCAATTCAACTCTATATAATTTCCATTATTCATCTCTATTGCAAAAGAGAATCTACTAAAACAAGGATTGCGACATCTGGTACTCATCCTGGTTATGCCTCCGATGGGTATTGCAAAAGAGAATCTACTAAAACAAGGATTGCGACTTCTTTTTCAGTCATTATTATTCATTCCTTAGTTATTTATTGCAAAAGAGAATCTACTAAAACAAGGATTGCGACTTTTTGTTGCCTGTATTTGTTTGATAATCAATGTTAAATTGCAAAAGAGAATCTACTAAAACAAGGATTGCGACGATGGTATTGTTGGGTAATAATTGATATAATTCTCTTATTGCAAAAGAGAATCTACTAAAACAAGGATTGCGACCCTCCATAATCCAGTGCTGTTGTTGTGGATTTGTCAATTGCAAAAGAGAATCTACTAAAACAAGGATTGCGACACTATTAATGCATCACTAAACAATAAAACTGTACTCATTGCAAAAGAGAATCTACTAAAACAAGGATTGCGACTTAAATTTGAGAATGATTATGGAGCTAGCATTGTATTGCAAAAGAGAATCTACTAAAACAAGGATTGCGACTAATTCGACAGTATATCGAATTAAACTCAGTTCATATTGCAAAAGAGAATCTACTAAAACAAGGATTGCGACTATGAAAAGCAATTACAGATATATCAATAATTTCATTATTGCAAAAGAGAATCTACTAAAACAAGGATTGCGACACAACATCATACTCTTCATTTAATTTATTTAATTCATCTATTGCAAAAGAGAATCTACTAAAACAAGGATTGCGACATACCCTACTTTGAAATATTTTGTTTTAATACTCATTTTATTGCAAAAGAGAATCTACTAAAACAAGGATTGCGACATCGTAGACGTCTATGTCGTATCCCCCCATGTTTACCATTGCAAAAGAGAATCTACTAAAACAAGGATTGCGACTTCCTCGTCCTCCTCACTCCATTCACGGAGTTTATTGCAAAAGAGAATCTACTAAAACAAGGATTGCGACCATGAATGGGAGTTAGAATATGCAGAATATGAGAAAATTGCAAAAGAGAATCTACTAAAACAAGGATTGCGACCTAAATGCATAGTTGTTTCTAATATAATAAGAGATAGAACCATTGCAAAAGAGAATCTACTAAAACAAGGATTGCGACATTAGAAATCACCTTCATCGTTAGGGTTTATCATATTGCAAAAGAGAATCTACTAAAACAAGGATTGCGACGACACATTGTAGATTTTGTATTCGATTATCTGTTATTGCAAAAGAGAATCTACTAAAACAAGGATTGCGACTTTAAAGCTAGAATTGTGATATTTAAGATAACCTGTATTGCAAAAGAGAATCTACTAAAACAAGGATTGCGACTTTAATCACTTGTAACAACTCCTAAAGTTTTCTGTAGTATTGCAAAAGAGAATCTACTAAAACAAGGATTGCGACGTTAAATCTTCATTTAGTACATCTATGTCTCTGTATTGCAAAAGAGAATCTACTAAAACAAGGATTGCGACATCCCATTTAAACATTATAAAAACATCCTACTATATTGCAAAAGAGAATCTACTAAAACAAGGATTGCGACGCTGAATACATCTGCTCGAGTTGCTTCGAGCATTACAAATTGCAAAAGAGAATCTACTAAAACAAGGATTGCGACAAATACATGCTGTTTTTAAATCGTGCCCTTTAGCACATTGCAAAAGAGAATCTACTAAAACAAGGATTGCGACATGAAACTCACCTTTATAACTAACAGCAATAATAGTACTATATTGCAAAAGAGAATCTACTAAAACAAGGATTGCGACTTTCTGCACTGGTCACTTTTATTTTAGTCAGATTTATTGCAAAAGAGAATCTACTAAAACAAGGATTGCGACATATAAATAAATCCCTATATTGTCATCAGAAAGATTAGATTGCAAAAGAGAATCTACTAAAACAAGGATTGCGACTCTAATTGAGAAATTTTTAATGGCATTTTCCATATTTATTGCAAAAGAGAATCTACTAAAACAAGGATTGCGACCTGGAGCTTGGCTTTGTTTTTTATACCATTCTGTATTGCAAAAGAGAATCTACTAAAACAAGGATTGCGACCTAGATAAATCCATTTATAACACCTCAAGTTCTTTATTGCAAAAGAGAATCTACTAAAACAAGGATTGCGACAAAAGTTGCACACCCCACTCAATGAGGTTTTTTGTTATATTGCAAAAGAGAATCTACTAAAACAAGGATTGCGACAAAATCATTATACCCACAGCTTTTAATCTCTGTGGTTCTTAAATTGCAAAAGAGAATCTACTAAAACAAGGATTGCGACTCATATGTTTTAGGCAATATTATCATTGTAATATATTGCAAAAGAGAATCTACTAAAACAAGGATTGCGACAGATAATTCGTTCATCTTTTCTTTTTTAAGACTATATTGCAAAAGAGAATCTACTAAAACAAGGATTGCGACTAATTAATATAACAAAAATGGAGACATGGCATTGATAATTGCAAAAGAGAATCTACTAAAACAAGGATTGCGACGTCTTGATTTTCAACTACAAATTTAAACAGTAGTAAAATTGCAAAAGAGAATCTACTAAAACAAGGATTGCGACAAAGAATTTAAGGTTACACCTTCAGTATTGAAAAATGGATTGCAAAAGAGAATCTACTAAAACAAGGATTGCGACTAATTCATTCATCTTTTCTTTCTTGAGACTAACTTATTGCAAAAGAGAATCTACTAAAACAAGGATTGCGACAGCTAAGGTGTGCCAACCTTCTCAGATTAAGGGTAATTGCAAAAGAGAATCTACTAAAACAAGGATTGCGACATGAAAATACCTCATCTTCCTCTGCTAGCATTTGGATTGCAAAAGAGAATCTACTAAAACAAGGATTGCGACTTTACGCGGATTTTTCTTTATTTTAACCATGATTAAATTGCAAAAGAGAATCTACTAAAACAAGGATTGCGACTTAATTCTTTTGTTAGCATTGAGCGAATTGTTGGTAAATTGCAAAAGAGAATCTACTAAAACAAGGATTGCGACTAGCCATCTCCTCCGAGTATTTCTCCTCCAAAATCAGCATTGCAAAAGAGAATCTACTAAAACAAGGATTGCGACATAAAATACTGTATTATTTTTAATTTTTATTTTAACAATTGCAAAAGAGAATCTACTAAAACAAGGATTGCGACATTGTTTAATTTTTAGCTATTTTTTTAATGATTTGTATTGCAAAAGAGAATCTACTAAAACAAGGATTGCGACTCAACTAAACCATTTATGTTGTTATCAAAATCTTTATTGCAAAAGAAAATCTACTAAAACAAGGATTGCGACTTTTTGAGCTCTTTTTTTTGACTTTTTTGTTTTAGATTGCAAAAGAGAATCTATTAAAACAAGGATTGCGACCCATAATTCCTAATATTCCTTGAAAATCGAACATATTGCAAAAGAGAATCTACTAAAACAAGGATTGCGACTTTTAGTAAATTTTGTGTTTTAATTTTTCTTATATATTATTGCAAAAGAGAATCTACTAAAACAAGGATTACTACAACTTTTAACATCATTGTCACTGTTTAGTAGCTTTTTTCAATTTAAATTATTTTATAATTGTTGTAAATTATTATCTAGAACTGTTGTGTTGATTTTAATGTCAAGTTCATGCTCTGCTATGAAAAAAACTTCTTGAAAATAATTAGGGAAAAATTAATAAAATTAAAAATAATAATAAAAAAAATAAAATAAGGTAAAATTTATGAATAAAAAAAGCATACTAATACTATTATTTATTTTAACAATAGCTATTGGATTTTCAATAAGTACAGTATCAGCAGCTCAAAAAACAATCCATATTAAAAACAAAGATTGGGAAACTGAGTGGAATACTGAAGAAAAAAATATTTCAGAAAAATATGTTATGAAAGAATATGGAAGTGTTCATGTTGGAATATTTTTAGACTATCAAAGAGGAAATAAAAAATGGGCTATGAAAAATATGCCTAAAAAATATTTCGAAAGTTTTGTTATCATGGTAGAGTCTAAAAAAAAATTTAAAACAGGTGTTTTTTATTTATATGATGATAAAACAGGTAAATATAAGAAAAAACTAACACTTAAATCAAGATATATGTATTTAGAGTCTCTTGGAGGACCCCGTGAAAAAGCATATACGATTTATAGAGAATATTTTTTAAATCATAGGTATACTTGTAAAAAAGTAGTAATCAATTACTAATATTACTTATTTTTTATATTGTTTTGTCTCTAAATTATTAACTAATTATTTATATAAAAACACAAAAAATACTGGTGAAAATTTATGAATAAAAAGAACATATTAATACTATTATTTATTTTAACAATAGCTATTGGATTTTCAATAAGTACTGTATCTGCAGCTACTAAAACAATAAATATAAAAAACAATGATTGGAAAAGTTTTTGGAATTATGTTGATAAAACACCAATGGACAAATATACTTTAAAAAAGTCTGGAGATTTTAAAATTGAGGTAAGTGTAGAATATCAAAACAATAGTAAAAAATGGGCTATAAAAAATATGCCTAAAAATTATTTTAAAAGTATAGTTCTTGGTTCAGAGTCTAAAAAGAAATTTAAATCAGCTGCTTATTATTTATATGATGATAAAACAGGTAAATATAAGAAAAAACTAACATTCAAACCTAAATTTGAATATGTAGAGCCTGGTGTTAAAGCATATAGGATTCATAAAGTTTATAGGAAGAATCATAGGTACACTTGTAAAAAAGTAGTGATTAATTACTAATATTACTTTATTTCTTTTTTATTTTATTTTTCTCCAAACTAATTTAATTTTTAACATATATTAAAAGGAGGATAAATAAATGAGAACACTTGAAGAACTTGATGAATTAATAAAAGAAGCAAAAGAAAAAAGAGATGAAGCAGAAGTTGAAAGATTAAAAGATGAAAAAATTCGTGTGAAAAAATATTATATGCTATTAATGTGTGGAGGATTTGGATGAAGGTTGAAAAAAAGATAGATAAATAAAATAAAGTAGCTATTAATAGATGAAAAGGATATTTTTATTATAATTTAAGATAAATTTTTTTAAAAATTTATTATCTTTATTATTTTAAATTTTTATTATAGTACTGGACGGAACATTTGAAAATAATAATCTAAATGAAATATTGTATAATATTTAATTAAATCTAATTTAAAAGATTTTAAACAATTTAATAATTATCATCATTTTCAAATCAA
>JAITUQ010000023.1:42500-88343 GCA_031286225.1 Candidatus Methanorudis spinitermitis | reverse complement strand
GTCTATAAACATGTCTATCTAAATGTACTTTTAATAGGCATGATGATTAGCACAGGTTATAGAGAAGTTGAAGAAATAACAAGGCTCGTAGAATTCACATAAATCAGACACCTTGTTTAATTAAAATTATTAGTTTTTAGCTATTATATATTTTATTTTATAATATTAATTAAAGTAATCAAATATAATTTAAATTAAAGAAAATAAACATCATTTAAAAGTATTTATAAAAAATTAATTAACGTAGTGTAAGTATGAAAGTTATTTGCTCTAGTGAAGAATCATTATATCGAAGCGAAGCTGTTAGATGGCGAGAAAAAATGAAATTTATGGAGCCTTTGGGAGATGTTGTAGTTGTCCTTCCTTGTAGTATGAAAAAACCTTATTCCAATTCTAAATCTCATCAAAAATTCAAAAGAGGAACTAAAGGTTATCAAGAGCTAATTTTAACTTCACCATTTGGCATATGCCCAAGAGAAATGGAAAACACTTACCCTATTCAATCATATGATGTATCTGTTTCAGGAAATTGGGCTTATGAAGAGAAAAAATTAGCTGGTGAACTTTTAAATAGCTATGTTAAAGATAAAAATGTGATAGCTAATGTTTCTGGAGGATATGAAGAAGTTTGCAAAGATTATTTAGATGATTGTATCTACACAGCAGTTGATGGGAAACCAACCTCCCCTGATTCAATTTATAATTTAAGAACCGAATTAAAAAAGTATAAAAAAGTAAACCCCAGAGAAAAACAGTTGAATGAACTTAGATCAATAGCTATTTATCAATTTGGTAAAGGAGGTGAAGAATTCATTGATGATGAGGTAAAAGCTAAAGGAAGATACCATAGGAGAATATTTTCAAACAACAAACAAATAGCTCTTTTAAACAAAGATATTGGTTTATACTCTCTAAATCTTGAAGGAGGGGAAAAATTAATTGAACTTGGCTTAAAAATAATTGAAATCGATTTTGATTTAAAAACAAATACAATATTTGCCCCAGGAGTTTCAAAAGCAGCTCAGGATATTATCCCAAAAGATGAAGTTGTTGTAAGTCGAAATGGAGAAATTGTAGGTGTTGGAAAAGCTATTTTAACAGGAAAAGAAATGGAAAATGCTACAAATGGAGTAGCTGTTCGAATAAGGAATAGAAAAAAGTAAAATGTTCTAAATATAAAACAATATTTTCCAAAATATTTTAAATCTTATAATTTTATTTAAAAATATTCAAATCCTATGTTTAATGAAAAAAAGTAGATATTCCCTTAAAATAGTAGTAATAGTAAAAATTATCCCTTATAAAAACAATCGATTCTCTTAAAATATTTCAAATGAGTATTCAAATTAAAATTTTACTTTAAATAAAATAGCTATGTATAAATATAATTAAAACTAATTGTAAAATAATTGTTTTATATCATATAATCCATGAAATAATTGAAAATAAAAAAAAAAATTATAGCTAAAAAACTATAATACATATTAATTTTTACATAAAAACATGTTAAATATTATTATTAATTTTATTAGAGGAAATTATTATGTCAGATGATCTAGCAACTAGTGTAAAAGAAGCTGTTTCTAAAGTTAATGACCCTCATATGGGTGTGAGTATTGTTGAAATGGGTATTGTACAAAGTATTGATATCAATGGAGATACTGCTAAAATTGTGATTAAACCAACAAATCCAGGATGTATGAGTATAGCTCGTATGGCTGCAGATACAAAAGTTAATGCTGAATCTGTTGATGGGATTACAAAAGCTGAAATTGTTGTTGAAGGCCATGCAATGGCTGAGTCAATTAATGAAATGATTAATAAAAATTAATTTTAATAATGCTTTAAAGAGTTTAAAATATTCAAATTTTAAGATTTTAAATGTGGAAATTATGAATCTGTACTAAACTACACTTGATAATCGAAAACATTATATATGATGAAATCTAAAATTTGAATCTAGTTTTTATTCTATCTATTTTATATTCTCAAGCTATTTTTATAAATATATAATATATGAAATAAAGGCCAGTGGCTCAGCTTGGTTAGAGCGCACGGCTGATAACCGTGAGGTCCTGGGTTCGAATCCCAGCTGGCCTATTTCTTTTACATATTATTTTTTTTATTAATCTTTATTTTTATTCATTTTACTAGGTTTTATAATGTGGGAAAGGTTAAATTATAAATTTAAAAAATATCCTGCAAGGATGAATGTTGCTTGGAAAATGGTAGAGCTAGGTTTAAGAGTGGATAAAGATAATAAGATTTACTGTGGTAATCTGAAAATAAGTGATGTTGCATTATCTAATGCAGCTAATGTTGATAGAAGAGCTGTTAAATCTACAGTAACAACTATTTTAGAAGATGAACAGTTATCCAGCATATTTAAAAATATAATTCCCGCAGGAACACTTCTTAAAAACATTGCTAAAAACTTAGGATTAGGCATTATAGAAATAGAAGTAGGGAATGAAAATACTGGAATATTAGCTGAAGCCAGTAAATTAATTTCAGCAAAAAATATTAGTATTCGCCAAGCTTATGCAAGTGATATAGAACTTGGAGATAATCCTATTTTAACCATAATAACTGAAGAACCTGTTGAAGGAAACTTAATAAATGAACTTTTAAAAATTTATGGTGTAATGAAAGTATCTATTTATTAATTTTACAAAAATAAGGGAATAAATATTAACAATTTATTAAATTCAAATAAAAGCTGATTTTTCATGTAAATTAAATAATTAAAGTTATAAAATTTTTAAAATAATTAATACTCATCAAATTATTAGGATTAGCTATTTTAAATAAATAGCTAGATTTTTTTTTAAAAATTACTAAAATTAAGTAATAAACAACACAATGAATTTTAAATAAAAATTAAATTAATTAATAAAAAGAATTTAGTAACTATTGAATGTTTTTTAAATAATAATTTTCATACACAAATAGCCCAAAAAATAAAAAAATTTTAAAGGTTAGCTATTTATTATTTTTTGTTTGAGCTATAAGTTCTTCATCTTCTTCATCTAAAATTTGTAAAAGATCATCCCATGCTTCTAAAGACTCTTTAGCTGCTTGATCCGATAAAACTTCAATAGCATACCCTGCATGAACAAGGACGTATTTTCCTACCTCAATTTCATTTATAAGATCTAATTTTATTTGTTGTTTAACTCCTCCAAAATCAACAAATCCTATTTTTTCATCTTTATTAATTTCAACGACTTGAGCTGGAGCTGCAATGCACATATAACCATATCTCCTTTTAATAATCTAGTAATTACTAATATTACAAATAAAATAAATGATATTCTTAGAAACAAGTAATAACTAAAAAAAATAGCTATTGATATTCAATTAAAAAAAATTATTGAATAAATATTAAAACAATATATTTTACTTTAACTTATATAAAATTATGTAAATAAATTTTCTTAAATCAAATTCAAAAAAAACTATAAATATATCCTGTAAATTTAAAAATTTAATAGCTTTAGTAAACAGAAATAATTAAAAACTATCTGTACCTAATTCATGAAATACAGTATGTTTATAAAGGTGGAAAAAGGGTTTATTGAGGTTTTATCCATGACAAATATAATAATTGGAGCAGGTCCCGCAGGGAGATTAGCTGCATTAGAACTTGGAATCTTAGAGGAAGAAGTTTTACTTATAGAAAAGAAGCATATAGCAGGTACTTGTTTAAATGAAGGTTGTATGGTTGTATGTGCATTAACAGATATAGCTAGATTTTTAAACAATAAAAAACATTATGAATCCTTAGGATTGATGAAAGGAAATATTGAAATATCTTACAATAAAATAACAAGTAAAATAAAAAAAACACAAGAAATACTTCGAAAAATAAACCAAGAGGAAAATGAATCTGTTAATAATAAAATCATCTATGGAAAAGCAAACATAGATGATTCTAATGCATATGTTAATGGTGAAAGCTATGCTTTCGAAAATTTATTAATAGCTACTGGATCTAGACCATTTATACCAGATATTCAAGGAGTACAATATGCACTAACAAGTAGTGATATTCTTGAAATAGAAAAAGTTCCTGAAAAATTAAACATCATTGGAGGAGGAATAATAGCTGCAGAAGTCTCTAATATTTTTTCATCATTAGGTAGCGAAGTGAATATAATTGCTCGTAGTAGCTTTTTAAAAGAACTAGATTCAGAAATAAGAAGCTATATTATGAACCATCTATATACTGGTGTGAATATCAATGAAAATACAGATATTTTAGAAATAAAAAAGAACAAAATTATTATAAAGGATAATGAATTTGAAGGACAATCTTTTATAGCCACAGGTAGAATTCCAAATTCAGAAATTGTAAATGATATTGTGGAGTTAAACAAAGACTCCTCAATTAAAGTTAATGAAATGTTAGAAACAAGTACTCCTAATATTTATGCTGCTGGAGATGTAACTGGTGGTTTAAATTTAACACCTATTGCAAGAATGGAAGGAATAACAGCTGCACGAAATATGGCAGGTTATCCAACTAAAGTTGAATATAAAAATATACCTCAATCTTTAACTCTAAATATGGATGTTAGTTTCACATCAAGTAATATGAACAATGGAATATATAATAACAACAAAATAGCTAATCAAAAACCAGATCATAATGATGATAAAATAAGTGATAATCATGACCCCAATCCTGATAATCTCAATGATGAAATAGAAAGTATTAGTTTTCCAGGGCTTGCTGGACCTGGAAGCTTTTGGAACATTTTAGGTCAAAATACTGGATTATCAAAAATATCAGTAAACACAAAAACCAACGAAATTGATTCTATTAATGCAATTTCTCCATCTTCAGTAAGTGATGTATCCTATTTATCATTTTTAATGAGAATCAATGAAGATTTAGATAAATTTGATGAATTTATTGAAATTCATCCTTCCACTGATGCCTTTTATAAAATTATGAAATATATAATTTAAAGCTATACCAAAATAGATAGCTATTTTCTTAAAAAAAGAATTTATTCATTTAAATTTTTTAAAACATTAAAAAAAACGAAGATTTTTTTAATATTGTAAAACTGAAGGTTTTATAAAACTTAAAAACATTGCCCAATTATTAATGAAAAAAATAATATTAAAAAAAGGTGAAATTATTTCAAATAAGCCTAAAGCTATTTCTATTTTCTCTGGAGGATTAGATTCAACAGTAGCTACTGTAAAATTTATAAAAACTCATGAAATTCATGTTTTAACATTTGATTACGGTCAAAAAAGTGTAAAAGAGGAAATTAAATCTTCTGAAGAAATATGTAAAAAATTAGATCTTGAACACAGTATTTTGGATTTGAAATGGTTAGCTGATTTAGGAAATTCTGCTTTAACAACAGAGACTGAAATTCCCGAATTAAATATTGATGATTTGGATAATAAGAAAAAACTTGAGAGTTTTTCGGATAAAGTATGGGTTCCTGGACGAAATTTAGTTTTCACTTCAATAGCTACTTCTTTTGCAGAAGCAGAAGGTGCAGAAATAATAATTGTTGGCTGGGACAAAGAAGAGGCAACTAACTTTCCAGATAATTCAAAAAAATTTTTAAATAGCTTTAATGAAACAATAAATATTGGTTCAAAGGATAATGTTAAAATTAAGGCCCCGCTTATTGAATTTAATAAAAAAAAGATTGTGGAACTTGGGAAAAAATTAAAGGCACCAATGGAACTTAGTTATTCCTGTTATCAAGGTGGAAATATTCATTGCGGAAGATGTGAATCTTGTCTTCGAAGAAAAAGAGCTTTTATTAAAGCTGGAATTGAAGATAAAACTATCTATATTAAATGATTCTATACTTCTTTATTTTTAAAAAATTTAGATAATTGTTTATTTAATTTTAAAAATTATAATAATAAAATAGCTATTATGAAATATACTGAATATCATCAATTTAATTATAAAATAAAATCATTATATTAATTTCAAAATAGGATTACAGAAAAAAAGTTATAGCAATATAGTACTTTCATCCACTTATGTGGCATTTTATCATTATAATTAGATTAAGAAAAAAGCTCTAGAAATCGTTGAAAACATGATTAAACAAGTTATAAATAGAAAAAATTTCTTGCGTCATATTTTATCTATGTCACAAAAGTTGGGAGAAGTAATGTACCTATAAATTAAAATTTAAAAATTAGTAAAATGAAATGAAAAAATAAAAAATTATTATTATTGAAAAATTAAGTTCTATCAATAAGAATTTATTGAGTTTTAATAAAAATAAAAGAAAAAGCTATTATTTTTATAATAGAATTCTCCTTTTTCTGGTAAATGACTTTAATATAGTGATACACTTATACACGATAAACTAGAAATACAAGCTAATAACTATTAATTAACAACCATTAATGTATCTCCAGCACTAACTGTATCTCCTTCAACTATGAAAATCTCTTTAACAACACCATTTTTCTCAGCTTGAATATCATTTTCCATTTTCATAGCTTCTATTACAGCTACAACATCCCCCTTATTGATTTTATCTCCAATATTTACTTTGAGTTTTAAAACCAAACCTTGCATGGTTGATGTTAATCCTCCTTCAACTGGACTTCCATGTATGCCTGGACCTACTTCATCAATTTTCATGAAACCTGTTGGCATTATTCTAACATCAAATTCATCCCCATCAACTTCAACTAGATATTCAGTAGGAATAGCTGCTTCTCCCTCATCCATAGCTACTTTTTTAGGAGATAAAAATTCTTCTTCTTCTAATTCTCCTTTTAAAAACTTTTTAGCTATTGGAGGATAAAGAGCAAAGGTGATAATATCTTCTTCTTTTTTAATGATTCCTTCCTTTTCCCCTTCTTTTTTGTACTTTTCAAATTGAGGTTTCAAATCATCTGCAGGTCTGTGAGTAATAGGTTTTTCATTACCAATAATCTTTTTAGAAATTTTTGGATCTACTGGAGCTGGAGGTTTACCATAGTTTCCTTTCATATACTCTTTAACTTCATTAGAAACTAGTTTATACCTTTTTCCACCTAAAACATTCATAACAGCTTGAATTCCAACAATTTGGCTTGTTGGAGTAACAAGAGGAGGATAGCCCATGTCTTTTCTAACTCTTGGCATTTCTTCTAAAACATCTTGATATCTATCCAATGCATTTTGCTCTTTTAATTGTGAAACAAGGTTAGAAAGCATTCCTCCAGGAAGTTGATAGATTAAAACATCAGTATCTATTTTTTCAGCTATAGGGTCAAGTAAAGAAGCATATTTTTCTCTAATACCTTCAAAATATTTTTTAATGTGGTTTAATAATTTTAAATCTAATTTGGTGTCATATTCAGTTCCTGAAAGTGCAGCTACAATACTTTCAGTTGGTGGTTGAGAAGTCCCCCACGATAGTGGTGAAATAGCTGTATCTAAAATATCTGCACCAGCTTCACATGCAGCATAATAGCTAATTGGTGCAAATCCACTTGTACAATGGCAATGTAAGTTTACTAATAAATCAGTTTCTTCTTTTAGTCTACTAACAAGTTCATAAACATTTTTTGGACTGATTAAACCAGCCATGTCTTTAATAGCTACTGAATCACATTCTAAAGATTCGAATTCTTTAGCTAATTTTACAAAATCATCCGTAGTGTGAACTGGACTTGTAGTATAACTAATGGTTCCTTGGACATGAGCTCCTTGAGCTTTAGCTACTTGAATTACTTTTTGCATGTTTCTTACATCATTCAAAGCATCAAAAACTCTGAAAACATCCACACCATTTTCATAAGATTTTTCTACAAACTTCTCAACAATGTCATCAGAGTAATGTTTATAACCTACTAAGTTTTGTCCTCTAATCAACATTTGAATAGGTGTTTTAGTTATTTTTTCTTTGAGACTCCTTAATCTTTCCCAAGGATCTTCATTAAGAAACCTTATACCTGTGTCAAATGTTGCACCTCCCCATGCTTCAATTGCAAAATATCCAATTTTGTCTATTTCTTCTGCAATAGGGACCATGTCTCGAGTTCTCATCCTAGTAGCTAGAAGGGATTGATGAGCATCTCTAAGAGCAGTTTCTGTGATTTTTGTAACTTTCATGTTACTCTTCCTTTTTTAAGTTGATTTTTATACAAGATGTAAATGATAAGATTTTAAAGTAATTGAACAATAATCTAAAAAAATAACTTATGTTTTATAATACTAACATATTTGGTCAAATGTCTTTAATAATCTTATCTATTTCTAAACTTTTTCATAAACATTGTTACTGTTATTATAATATTTATAATTCAATTATTCATGAATTTTAAATAATATTAATAATATTTATAAATTCCATTATAGTTAATACTTATTTATCTATGAAATTTATTTTTTATTATAATCTTGGACAAAAATTTTAAGTTAATGTTTTATCTAACTTTTCTTAATTTAAAAGAACAGTGTTTTTATTAATTTTACAAAATTCAAATTAATAGTTATCAAATTCAATGAAATTTGATTATAAAATAATTATTATTAAATATATTGATTATTATTAATTAGATTATAAAATAAATGATTTTTATTAATATTTAAAATAACAATCTATACAAAAAATATTTCAAAGTTATAATTTGTATTTAATAAATTTAAAAATTTTTTATTAAAAATTTTTGAAAAAATAAAGCACAAGAGACAAAAAAAATAAATGATATGTGATTAATAAAAAAAATCTTCAAGTTTCTTCAAATTGATTAATTAAAAAAATAATGAAAAAAGTATAAATGTTGTTTATTTAAAAAAAAAATATTGCTTATTAATAGCTATTAAAAATTAATTAATAGCTAACTAAAACTAGTTAATAATTATTTAACAGTTTTATAATTAAAGCCAATAAATCATCTTTCCTTTTTTCCAGATATAAAGTCATTTACCATTTTTGCTGCTTCATCATCAGTATATTGGATTGGAGGATGTTTCATTGTATAAGCAGATATTGAAGTAAGCTGACCACTAATATTCCTATCAATAGCTAATTTACAACATCTTATTGCATCAATAACACAGCCTGCAGAGTTAGGGGAGTCTTCAACACTAAGACGTAACTCAATATTCATTGGAACATCTCCAAAAGTCCGCCCCTCCATTCTAAGGAAGCATAACTTATTATCTTTTTGCCAAGGAACATAATCGCTTGGCCCAATATGGATATCATCTGAATCCATTTTTTCCCCAATAACAGATTGAACTGCTTCAGTTTTAGACTTTTTTTTAGAGTCTAAACGTTCTCTGCTAAGCATATTAATAAAATCAGTATTTCCTCCAGTGTTTAATTGATAAGTATGATCTAATTTAACTCCTCTTTCTTTAAAAAGATTAGCCAAAGTCCTGTGAGTAATAGTAGCCCCAATTTGAGCTTTAATATCATCCCCAATAATTGGAATTCCTTTTTCTTCAAACTTTTTATTCCACTTACTATTACTAACTATAAAAACTGGCATACAATTTATGAAGGATACTCCCGCATCTAAACAACATTGGGCATAAAATCTTGCAGCCTTTTCAGACCCTACTGGAAGATAATTAAGTAATATTTCCGCACCACTACTCTTTAATGTTTTAACCACGTCAACAGGTTCCACGTCAGACACTAAAAAAGTGTGTTTATCTTCAAAATCTTCCATATGTGGAGCTACACCATCTAAGATATGTCCCATATCTACTTTAACATCACTTTTAGGAATATTTTTTTCAAAAATAGTTGTACAATTTGGTAATTCAAAAATAGCTTCATCAATAGTTTTCCCAACTTTTCGACGATCTATATCGAATGCAGCTACTATTTCAATATCTGACGGTTTATAGTCTCCAATTTTCCAATGCATTAATCCAATAGCGTTTTTTTCATTGTTATTTTTGTAATAATGAATTCCTTGAATAAGAGAGCTAGCACAATTTCCCATGCCAACAATTGCTATTTTAATTTTAGTCAAACTAAACACCCTGTGAATATTATTAATTTAAAAATTCAATTGACTTAACTATAGTGGATTATCGAAAGTATAACCTATTTTCTAAATAGCTTAAACATTTATTTAAATCAAATCATTAGTTTTTTAAAAAGCATTGATAAATGTTTAAAAAACATAGTATGATACAAAATTTTGGTAATGCACTATAATATTAAATAATTATTTATAATATAATCTTATATCTCTTGTTTTTCTTTATTAAGAAAATTAAATGTATTTAAAAATAATATATAATTTTTATTATTCTTTATAATTTTTAATTTAATAAATATAATAGTCATTTATCTTAAATAATTGTTTCTTTGTTATTATAAGTTAATAATCTTTTCATTAATTGTATATACTTCTTTTTAATTTTTAAATGATTTAAAAATTATTTATTGAAAATATTTTATTTTTATTTTTTTAAAGATGAAGCAATTTGTTAAATAGAAAAATAATAAACATTTATAAAACCAGCTAAAAATCAATGAATAATAAGTTCTAAAAAATTTATAGCTTAATTAAACAATATCCATTTATGGTAATCATATAGCTAAAGATTTATATTTGGAATAATATATATTTAATGAATAGGTTTAGATGGTGGCTCAATGAAAAAAGTTCTTTTAATAGCTTTTTATTTTAATCAAACCAATGAGATAGCTTCCAAACGTTTAAGAGGTTTAGCTAAATATTTACCACAATTTGGGTGGGAAACTATTGTTGTAGTTCCTAGATTAGATGATACTTCTTCAAAGAATGCAAAATATGATTTAAAAGTTATTGAAACTGATTATGTAGATATGCTAGATAAATGGTTAAACAAATTTAAAATATCTTCTAAAAAAACATCAAATAATTCAAATATAATAACAGAGCCAAATAACAAATTTCACCCACATAAAAGAGATTCAAATAGAATTAAAGAATCAAATAATAAATTTAACTCTTATAAAATAAATTTAAATGATATCGGCGAAAATAAAAATTTAAAAAAGAAAACAGTAGCCAATTCAGAAGTTTTCAATAAATTATTACCTAAAGTGATTTCTTTAGCTGGAGAATTATTTGCATATCCTGATGGAATGAAATATTGGTATACACCTGCTATTGAAGCATCTTGTGAAATAATTGAAAAGAATAAAGATATAAAAGGAATAATTAGTTCTTCATGGCCTGTTACTTCTCACATAATAGCTAAAGATTTAAAAAAACAATTCAATATTCCATGGATTGCTGATTTAAGAGATTTGTGGAATATGAATCCATATATTTCACATAATTTTATAAGAAGTTACTTTGAAAAAAGATTAGAATTAAAAACCTTTGAAAGTGTTGATATACTAACAACCACTACAGAATTAGCTGCTTTAAACTTGAAAAAATTACATCCAAATGCAAAAATATATCCTATTGTTTCTGGATTTGATCCTGAAGATTTTTCAGACATTGAAAATAGCTATGGTTTTGATAAAAAAAATCAAAATATTTCTTATCAAAATAATAAATTGAATTTTACATATGCTGGCTCTCTTTATGGTGGGAAAAGAGATCCTAACCTATTGTTTAAAGGACTTAGTCAATTGATTGATGAGGGAAAAATAGATTCTTCTAAAATAGCTTTAGACTTTTATGGAGATAGTGAAAACTTGGAAAAAATAGCTACTAAATACAGTATTAGAGAGATATTAAATATTCATGGATTAATATCCCAAAAAGAAGTATTAGCAAAACAAAAAGAATCCCAAGTTCTTTTACTTATCTCATGGAATAATAAAAAGGAGGAAATGTTTATTCCTGGAAAAATTTACGAATATTTTGCTGTAAAACGCCCTATTCTTTCTATAGGTTATAAGGATGGTTCTTTAAAAGATCTAATAAAAGAAACTAATGTTGGATATCATGTTTCAACACTCAGCCAAACAAAAGGTACATTGATTAAATTGTATAATGATTTTATGTTAAATAAAACTCTAAAATATGAAGGTAATGATAAAGTTAATAGTTATTCTATGATAAATACGGCTAAAAAGTTTGGAAAAATTTTAGACTCTATTGATAACAGTTAATAATATTGTTTTTATCCAAATTTCATTACAATTAATTTTTTTAAAGTTATAATGGTGATTGAATGAATGTGTATTTAGAGATAATCAGACCTGGAAATGCTGTGATGGCAGTAATTGCTGTTATTTTAATGGGAATTATTGGACAAAATTACAATCTCCCACTTATTTTAGGAACATTAGCTGTATTTTTAGCTACAGGTGGGGGAAATGTTATAAATGATTACTTTGATCATAAAATCGATGCTATTAACAAGCCAAAAAGACCAATTCCTTCTGGAAGAATATCTTTAAAAAATGCATACATTTATGCTTCATTACTCTTTGGAGTAGCTGTTATTTTTGGTATTTTAAGTAGCTATTTACTTGATAATTATATCCCTACTTTGATTGTAGCACTTTCTTCATTATTAATGTATTATTATGGGAAAACTCTTAAAAAAATAGCATTAATTGGGAATATAGTTGTTTCTTTTTTAACAGGACTTTGTTTCATTTTTGCTGGTGTTATAATTGGATTAGATACTTCATCTTTTGGAATAATTTATACATCTCTTTATTTAGGATTTTTTGCAATTCTTATGACCATGGCGCGTGAGATAACAAAGGACATGGAAGATATTGAAGGAGACAAATTAGAAGGAGCTAAAACTTTTCCAATAATTTATGGAAATAAAGTATCATCAATAGTGACTGGGTTTTTAATGGTTATAGCAATTGTTCTAAGTCCCATTCTTTATTTAAATGGAATTTTTAATATTTACTTTCTTATAGTCCTTTTATTAGCTATAGCTACTTTCTTATATGGAGTTTATAAAATATTGAAAGACCAACGACCTGAAAATTGTAAAAATGTTTCAAAATTAATTAAAATAGGAATGATGATTATATTTATATCATTTGCTATTGGTTCTTTTTAATAACCTTTTATTTTAACCATATAACATGTATTTTTCATTACTTTTATTTTTAGACTCTTTAAATTCATTTTTCAAGTTTTTATTTTTGTAGACAATCAGCTTTAAACTATCTATTCTCTAAATTTCTATTAATTATCTTTTGTTTCCCCATTCCCATTATAATTTTTTCTTAACTCGTTTATTACTACAGGTAAAACCGATATAATTACAATAGCTACTACCACAATAAAAAAATTATCTTTCACAATGGGAATATTACCAAAAAAATATCCTGCAGAAGTAACTATAACTACCCATAATACTCCTCCAATTATATTATAGAATAAAAATCTTTTGTAAGGCATTGTACCTATTCCAGCTACAAAAGGCATGAATCCTCTAATAATTGGTATTAATCTTGCTATTACAATTGTTTTACCACCATACTTTTCATAAAAATCATGTGTTTCAACTAAATATTTCATGTTAAAAAACTTTGAATCTTTTTTATTGAATATTTTTGGACCTATAAACTTACCAATATGATAATTCACCGTATCTCCTAAAATTGCAGCTATAGATAATGAAATCATTATGAAAATCAAATCTAATTTATCATTAGCAGATAATGCACCTATTATAAATAGTAAAGAGTCTCCTGGTAAAAAAGAAAGAAATATTAATCCAGTTTCTGAAAAAACAACTGCAAATAAAATTACATAAGTCCATAATCCCAAAATATTAATTATATACCCAAGATAATTATCTAAATGTAAATATCAATAATCTGATTTGTAAAATCCATAATTTTAACCAATTTCAATATCATTAATGTATTATTTTTGCCAATTAAAAATCAACTTTGAAATAACGAAATTTTTTTTATTTACTTGAAAAGATTTTTTATTTTAATAACTTTTTTCATAAATTGAAACTTCACCAATAGTTTTTATCTTAGAATAACTTGGTATTTCTACATTTTCATGAACAGAAATAAAATAAGTCGTATTATTCTTTAACATATTTTTTGATAGTGTTGATGGTTCAATTAACCAGTTAACATAAATTACTTCTTTTTTCATGTACCATGTGAATATAGGACCTCTTTCTGCCCAAATAACTTTTGATTGATAGTTATTATCATAATTACTAAGCCATTTAACAGTTGCTCGCTCATCATGAACAATTGAATCATGTTTATTTATAGTTAAGTATCCAAGTGATGATATTATTAAAATAGCTATTATAACTAAAGGAATTATATTTTTCACATTAGTTATTTTGACATTTTTAGAGAAAATATTGGTTTTTTTCATGTGAAAATTGGTCCTTTTTATATAATTTTTGATTTTTTCTGAATCTAAACAATTTATTATAAAATTTAATGCTAATGTTACGAAAAATGCAAATGCAGGAGCCATTGTTGTAAAATATCTGTCTACTTTTGTTAAGTGAGCTGAAAAAAAGATCATATATGAAAAAAACCATACACCCATCAATAAATCATGATTAAAGTTTTCAAGAGTAACTGAGCTATAAATATTGATGATTTTATTCATTAGATAAGATAAAGAAAGTATTGATAAAAAGAAAATTATTTCACTATAAAAAAATGATATTTTACCTGTTGTTAAAAATGAAATTCCTATGATTAATATACTTAAAAACAATAAGATGTAGTAAAGTTTATTTGATATTTTTTTATTAAATATTTTAAATTTTCCTTTGTGAAATTTATTTGAATTATCATAACTATTTTTTAACAAAATAATAGCTTTATAAATTCCAATTGTTAATCCAATTATTACAATAGCTAATATAAGCCAAGATAAAATATGATTTGGGTTGTATATGAATCTTGGTAAGTTTGTAAAGTAATAAAATAAGTTGTTGTTCATTTCAACTTTTGTAGGAAGTCCTGTAGTACTTGTTGCAATTTCTTGAACCTGATTTATAAATCCCAAAGGTATGTTATTTAGATAAAAATATGAAAAAAAAGGGATAGCCGTGAACAAACCAGCAATCAGCCCCCCAAAAAAATTTTTATAGTATTTTTTAATATTTTGACTTATATTTGGTTTTGATACTAAGTAAAATATCATCAGAGGAATAGCTAATCCTGCTGTATATTTTGCAAAAAAAGCGATTATAGCAACTGGAAATCCTAGATAAAAGTATTTCTGATTTTTATCAACAGCCAAAACCATTAGATAAATTGCCCAGATTGTCAATGATACACTTGGAATGTCAATGGTTCCATTAGCTGCCCAAAGCAAGTTTATTGAAAGACAACCATATAAAATACTTCCAAAAACAGACATTATGTTGTTAAATCGCAGTTTTAAGAGTGAGTATACTCCTAAAATTCCTAATGGATAAAAAATCCCAGTTACAATGAAAATACTTGATTCATTTATAAAACCTAGCCTAAATAACAAGGAAGTGAGGAAAGGAATAAGTGGAGAAAGATAATTAACATATTCATATCCTCCTATCTCATATCCAGAGAGTCTAAGACCTTGTATTAAATAAAAATAGACATCCCTATAGGAACGACCTAATATTCCTTCAGATGTATTAATCCATATTAATAAAGCTGTAATAATAAAAAAAAACAATAATATAAATAATATAGATAGTTTATTTTGATGTAGATTAATAAATATTTTTATTTTATCTGTTTTTCTTCGGTTTCTCAATAAAGTTTCCCTCCGATAAAATTGAAGCATTTTAAATAGTTTATTTTTTCTATAAATAATATTTTTTATATATTGATAAAACGATATATTGAGTATATGGATTTATATTAGAATCATTAAACAATATAGTATTTAGCTATTATTTGAACTAACTTAGTTTTAAATATTTTTTTAGTATCAAAAAATTACCTCTTAGCATAAGTATTCATTAATATAGCATTTTTTAATAAAAATATATTATTTAAAAAATACTGTAAATTATTAAAAATATTTTTCTATGTAATACTGGAACTTAGAGGAGGAAATTTTGACTCTAATAAATAGATCATATTAATAAAGTTTACACTTACTATAATTAGAAACATGGAATTAGATAATGCTTAAAGAACAATCATCTAATAATAATTGGTTATTTAAGAATATGTGGAAAAAGGAGATGAAATCATTTATTGGAAAAAATAGAATTGATCTGATTTTTATATTTTTAATAGCTATTTTTTCATTAGTGATTGTTTATTTATTAATTAATGTTAATAATCAACTAGGTATATATTGTTCTGATGTTTTTATATATTTGTTAAATTCCCTTAATTTTGCAGGTTATTCAATTGGATCAAAAACTACAATGTATTTATCTCCAGTTGTTTGCTTTTTAACCTCTTTAATTTTTAGATTTGGGTTTATTGATCAAGTTGCAATATTTGTAGTCACTGGTCTATTTTATCCAATAGCCTCAATAGGAGTATATTTACTTTCCAGGTTACACCTTAATAAAATCATGAGTCTTTTTGGGACTTTTTTATTTATAAGTTTTTCATTGAATATTTTATGGTTAGCTAATGGTTCAATAGATATACCTGCAATGGCAATTTCTATTTGGATAATATATTTTTTGGTTTTAGCCGTTGATGAAGATTCTAAGTATTTTATGATAGCTTTTCCTCTTTTTATAATAGGATTTTTCACAAGATATACTGTAGGGTTTATAGCACCATTGATGATACTTTATATTTTATTAAAAGTTGATTTTTTTGATAAAATTAAATTAATTTTTGATAAAAACTTGTTTAGTAAATATATTAAAAATTTAATCACCTCTAAATCATTTAAACATTTCATTTTTGGAGTTGTAATAGCTACTGGGATTTTAATAGTGTTTTTAAGTGTAATGTTGATGTTAGGATCTGATTTGTCTTTCATAACTCAGACACAAGATGTAATTTCTGGAAATAAAGGTTCATCAATTGATCTAGGATTTAAACCAGACCCACTATTTTATTTAACAAATCTTTTAAATTTTATTTCTTCAAATAAAATCAGCTTTGATGGTTCAATTCCTATCCTACAAAATTCATCTATATTATCATATTTTATCCTTGGATTAATAATTTTAGGATTTTTATTTTATATTTTTAAAATGTTTATCAAATTTAAAAAAAATAAAAAGTTAAGTAATAGGAATGAGAAAAAAAACATAGCTGGTGAGATAGATAGTGGAAAGGGTGAAAAAAATGTTAATGTTGGAATCGATGAATCAAATGAAAATTTACTTGAAATAAATAAATCAAATCAATATTTACAAAAATGTGAAAATTTTAACTTAATGGAAAGAAGCTATATAAAAATTATTGGAGTAGCAATGCTTTCTATTCTTTTAATAGCTACTTATAAAGAAATATCTTCAGTAATTAGTGAATTTTTATTCTTGATTAACATTTTATTAATTTATAATATTTTGAGTAAATATTCTATTAAAAACTTGAATTTCAATCTATTAATGTTTTCATGGTTTATGATATATTTAATTTTCTTTAGTTTCAGTAATGTGAAAGTGGACAGGTATTTTATAACTGTACTACCAGTAATCGCCTATTTTGCTTCATATTCTCTTAATTTTTTAATTAGGGAAATAAATACATTGAATTTTGTAAAAAATAATCTTTTCTTAAATTTAAATAACCTATTTAAACTATTTAAACAAAGTAAGCAAATAAATGATGACACTCAAACAAATGACAAATTAATAGCTAATGAAAAAATAGAGCAAAATACTCAAGTAAATGAGAAAACAACAGACTCCCAACACGAAAATATAAATAAAAATTCTCAAATAGCCGTTTTAAGTATAATGATCCCTGTTTTACTCATAATAATATTTGTTATGGCTTCATTTGCTCATGTGGAAACTATACCTACCAAAAACAGTGCAATACAAACCCCAATTAAAGTGTCAAAATGGTTAATGAACTATGATCCTGATTATGATTCAAAAGTTATTTGGGCATATAATCTCAGACCTTATAGCTGGTACTTAAAAGCAAAGGTTATAGGAGTATATGAAAAAGATTTACATAAATTAAATAAACACAATGTTACATATCTTATTTTTAATAAATATTATCTTATTGAAAATTATACCTTAATTAAAAGATTTGAAAATATTTATATTTACAAAAAGAATTAATAATATTACTAAACTATCTTAAAAAATATTTCAATAATTTAAAAATCGCTAAACATATCATTATCATATTTAATAGTTTTCATGGTGTTTAAATGGATATTTTACATATTGTCCCTTCATTTTATCCTTGTTTAAGTGCAGGAGGAGTAGTCAATGCTTCTTATCAGCTATCTAGAAAACAAGTTGAGAAAAGAAATAAAGTTTCTGTTTTTACAACAGATAGCTGTAAACCCCGTTTAAAACTTGAAAAAAGATATAACATGGATGTTAATGGTGTTAAAACTTATTACTTTAGAAATTTATCAAATTACCTAAAAACATCATTTTTAATAGATACTCCACTTGCAATGCCATTTAAAGGACGTAAGATGATTGAAAATTATGAAATACTCCATATACATGAACATAGACATTCATTAGCTATTATAATGAGTCATTATGCTCTTAAAAATAATATTCCTTATGTTCTTCAGGCACATGGGTCAGTTCTTCCTTTTTTTCAAAAAAAATCTCTTAAAAAAATTTTTGATAAAATATGGGGATTTAAAATGCTTCATAATGCTTCAAAAGTCTTTGCTTTAACTGAAATCGAAAAACAACAATATTTAAAAATGAATGTGATAGAAGAAAATATTGAAATTGTTCCGTTAGGTATAAATCTAACAGAATATGACAATTTACCTTCAAAAGGAAAATTCAGATCAAAATTTAAAATAGGTAACGATGATAAATTAATTTTATTTATTGGGAGGATTCATAGAATCAAAGGATTAAAACTCTTAGTAAAATCATTTAAACTATTAAAAAATGATTTAAAAGGTGAATTAAAAAATAATTCTAGTTTAAAACTAGCTATTGTAGGACCTGATGATGGATTTTTAGAGGAATTAAATAAACTTATTGAAAAGCTAAATTTAAAAGAAGACATAATATTAACAGGGCCTTTATTTGAAGATGATAAAAGATCAGCTATTGTTGACTCGGATATTTTTGTCATGCCTTCTAAATATGAATCATTTACAACCAGTGGTCTTGAAGCTATGGCTTGTGAGAAGCCATTAGTTTTAACTAAAAATAATCATATTCATACTTGGGTAAATAATAATGTTGGATTTTCATGCGACTATGATGAAAAAGATTTTGTAAATTCTATTAAAAAGCTATTGAATGATGAAAAATTAATTAAAAAGTTTGGAAAAAATGGTAGGAAATTAATTGAAGAAAAATATAACTGGGATGTAATAGAAAAACAAATAAAGAATATTTATAACTCTATTTTGGAATGAGGCGAAATTTAAATTTTTTCCTGCTTATTTATATGATAATTTGAATTTGAACATCTATTTAATATTTCATTTAACAATTCTTAACTTATTTGCCATATTTTAATTAGATTTTAGTATCCTCCATTTTTTAAACAAATTATTTAGGGTAATGTTTAAATTAAATGAGATTATAATTTTATTATATAAAAATTAATTTATTTAAATTGATTTTATTAATCTTTACAAAAATTTTTATAAACTTTAAAGAACTACAGTTGAATGTTGAGGGAGTTAATTTATTAACTAATCAATTATTTCAATCAAACTATTAATAAATGATGATTAATATGAAAGTAGTATCATGTAAAAACTGCGGGGCTAAATATCAATTAGATGATGATGACTATGTTAAAGATTATGAATGTTCTGCTTGTGCTGGAGATTTAGAATTTTTAGAAAGTTATCCTTCGACTTCATCAAGAAAAAGTGTTTCAACCCCTAAAGATGATTTAAATGATTCTAAATTAGTGTACTGCACTGATTGTGGACTTAAATATCGATTAGATGGTAAAGACAATATTAACGATTTTGAATGTTCAAGCTGCTATGGAAATTTAAGATATGCAAATGAGGAGTATAACAAAGAATTAGATGATGGTAGTAGTCAAATTGATGACAATACTTCTGCTTCTGAAAACGAATTAGCTACTAGCCCAATAGACAAAGAAGAAAAAAAAGAACAAGACGAAAAAGAACAAACACACCAAGAAACTTCCATTATTTCAGCTGAAAAAATAGAATCTGCAAACATTGCGACATCTGAAAAACAAAAAGAATCAGCATTGCGAAAATCTCTCAAAGGAAAATTTTTAAATAAGGTAAATAAAGAATATGGAAGTAAAAAAACACCAATAGCCACTAAAAGTGACGATGAGAAAGTTCAAAAAGTTCCTCAATCTAAAGACACTAATATTGATTCTAAAGATACCAAATCAGTGCAAAAAATTAATAAAGATGATTCTGAAAAAGTTTTTCTTAAAAATAAAGATAAATCAGGAAAAAAATCGAGAATTAGAGATAAAATATCTTTTAAACGGGAAAACACAGTTGAAAAAAAGAAAACAACTGAAAAAAAATCCAAACAAGAAATTAAAAAAGAAAAAACATCTACTGAAAATAACTCAATGAAAACTTCTAAAAAATCCTTGACCTCAGATAAAAAATCTAAAACTGATAAACGAGAATTAGTTGTTAATCCTAAGATTAAAAGTAGAATTTATCATGATTTTTTCATTGAAATTGGTCTTTTAATTGCACTTGTCGGAGTAATAGATGCAGCTTTAACAGGAAGAAGATTATTCAGTATTATATTTATTATAATAGGAATTATTGTTTTTTTAATTGGTTTGATTCTAAATAAAAGACACAGAGATTCTAAAGAAAGGGAAAAATTAGTTAGAAAAAAGTTACTTACACTTCCTAAAGATTTTTATGTACTTTCATATCTTAAGTTACCTGATACAGACTCAAGAATTGATCATGTTGTAGTTGGTCCAACAGGAATATTTACAATATTAACTCAAAAATACAAAACTAAAAAGAATAAGAAAAAACCATCATTAGCTATAGCTACCTATTCCTCATTTAAAAATACAGACATTAATGTTAATAGAAACGCTATCTTAAATTTTGATAAAAAAGAAAAAACTAAGTTTGAAGATAATAATGAAGTAAAACAAAAGTCTATTCAATTAACTAAAAATTTAATTGAATACTTAGGTAAAAATGGTTTAAATGACTTCTACATTGAACCTCTTATTTGCTTTATTAATAAACAAGTGTCAATCATTAATATAGTTTTAAGTGATGAAGATTTGTTTTTAGAGGAATTGTTAACAAAAATATCTAATGAAAACAAAAAACTCGATTATACAACACTTAATAAATGTGCTACATTATTATCTGAATATAGTGCAGAATCATCATAATTTTGTTTTTATTGATAATTTTTTATTTATTTTTATTTTTTTAATTATATTAACTGATATTTATTAATATTATTAATTTTAAAAAGTTTAATATTAATAATATTTAAGATTATTAATTTTAAAAAGCTTAATATTAATAATATTTAAGATTATTATATTTATCTTAATTTTTTAAAGTTTAAATATTAATATAAATATTTTAATAAAATATCAATTACAAACAATGCCATTACCACCATAATAGAGGATAATAATGAGATTTTTAGACTTTTTTTATAAACATTATCAAAATTTTAAAAGAAATAGCTATAGAAAGAAAGTTAAAAAAACAGCTGCTAAATGTGGAAAAGATTTAAAAGTAAATAATCTAACACATGTAACTCAAAATACTTTTTTAGGAGACAATGTTAACTTCAATGGAATGAAAATTCAGGGAAAAGGAAAAGTAGCTATTGGCAATAATTTCCATTCAGGAATTGACTGTATGATAATTACCGACATTCATAATTATGATGAAGGACTAGCTATTCCTTATGATGATAGTGTAATCTCTAAAGATGTAGTTATTAAAAATAATGTTTGGCTTGGAAATAGGGTTATGGTTCTCCCAGGAGTAAAAATTGAAGAAGGAGCTATTATTCAAGCTGGAAGTGTTGTGGTTAATGATATAAAAAAATATGCAATAGCTGGAGGACACCCAGCTAAAGTATTTAAATATAGAAATATTGAACACTATGAACGATTAAAAAACGAGGCAAATTTTCATTAAGTGTTAATTGGATAAATTCAATCTTTTGTATTAAAAATAAAAAATTTTATAACTTAAGTTTCTCTTATCATCTCTTTAAAAAATTCAAATTCTTCTTTTTCAATCCCCTTTATTAAAAATAAAATTCCAAAGTAAATAAGAACAGCCATAATAATTGTAAACAGGATACTCATTTGTTCAGTTGGATTTACAAAAAATACAAATACTCCCATGATAAAAGCTGCTAAAATAGTTTTAGCAAGTGGAATGTATTCAAATGGTAGTTTAAGGTATTTTTTACCATAAAAAGATGTGATAAAGAAAGCTATAAAATAGCAAATTAAAGTAACAATAGCTGCACCAATAATTCCAATATAAGGAACAGCTATTAAATTAAATACAAAGTTTAAAACTCCTACAATTATCCAAATATTTCCAAGTATCTTTGTTTTCTTCTCTAAGATCAATATATTATTAATTATACCATACATTCCCATGAAAATAGCTCCTAAACAAACAAAAGGAGTTATTGCATAACCATTCAAAGCTATTTCTGGGTTTGATATAATCAAAAGAATTTGTTTTGAAAGAATAGAAAGACCAATAGCTGCTGGAATGCTTATGAGTAAAAAATATTTCATAGAATACTTAAGAAAAATACTAACTTTTTCTAAATTGCCTTCTTCAAAATATTTTGGAAGAATACTTGGAAGAAGAAGTGCAAATGGTGATAAAAACATTAATAGTATACTTCCTAATGCATAACTAGGAGAATAGTAGCCTACAGCTATGGATCCAAGGAATATTCCAATAACATACTTATCACTTGAATCAACTACCCATGAAGAAACATTGCTAGGAATTGTTGGAATTGCAAATTCTAATTCTTCTTTTAAATATTTGAATCTAGGAATAGTTAATCCTAAATAAGCAAATATTAAAATAAACATCATGATAAAAACAGCTAAGTTTGCTATTAACAGTCCTATTACAACTGTTTGAATATTGTAACCTGTTAAAACTAAATAAGAACTTATTGCAACTCCAATATAAGTTTGTAAGATTAAAAATATTGAATATCTCTTTATTTGTTGAAATGTTCTAAAAAAACTAATCAACATTAAGTTCATACAAGCAAAAAAGGAAATTATAGCTGTTATATAAACAATTTCCAAATTTCCTCCAAAAATACTGTTAGCTATTAGGTCCTGGAATACTAATAAAAATCCAGAAATAATTAAGCTAATAGCTAACACAATGATTAACATTGAGTAAAAAGATTCTTTTATTTTATTTTTATCTGTTTCATGAGATAAAAACCTAACCATTGTATAAGGAAGGCCAAGATTAGCTATATTTGGTATCAAAGCTATAGTTGTGTTTATTTGAGCCCATATTCCATAATCAGCAGTTGAAAGGTTTTTAGTAATTATTGGAATGAATATTAATCCACTTAATGAAATCAATATATTAGTTATTCCCACTAAACCAATTCTTTGGACAAATAGCTTGTATTCTTTCAATATCACACCAAAATTGCTAATTCTATATTTTTTAATTTTAAAATATTTATTAATTTTTTAATTTATATTATATTAAAATAAATATATTCTTTTTTCAAATTTTTAATAACTTCTATAAAATAATAAAGATTAAAAAAAATCTTTTAAAAATTTTTAATATAATTTATTACTGAAAAATTGCAAGAAATGGTAATTTTCATGATTTTTTAAAAACTTTTAAAAATCCTTTAATTTAAATTTAAAGAATATTTATATATTAAATATTTTCAAAATTAAACCATCTGTAGCAAATCTTTGCTAATAGACTATAACTTATATTAAACATAAATAATGTCATATCCATTATATTTTCATTTAAAAAAATGAGTAATTATTTTTTATTAATTTATTTAAAGTAGATTTATTATACTTTTTAAAGAAAAAATCTTTATCATATCTATTTATTTTGAAATTAGATAATGAATCAATAAATTCATGAGCAGTAACTATTTTTTTAACGTGTTTCTTTTCAACTAAGCTATCCATATACTCCGAACCTGGTAAATCTAAGATAAATGTTTTACAATTAAATAGTAACCCTTCATAAATAGCTGTTGAGAAAACTCCTACTTGATATTCACTTTTTGAAAATAATTCATATAATGAAGCTTCTTCATTATCAACAATATGAAAATTAGCTAAATTTTCACATTTTTTTAAATAGCTATAATTATCTCGCCAGTTAGAATATTCTCCAGGATGTAATTTATAAATGAAAGTATAATTTTCTTTAAAATCTTCTAATTTTTTAGCTATATTGTAGGCAAACTCAGATAAATATTTTCCTATTACTCCTTGAGATATAAAAAGGATTTGATTCCTATTTTTTTCAATATTTAAGTAAGATTTAATATTTTCATCTAAATAAGGAAATCCAATAGGAATAATATCTTCACTGCTAGTAGGATAATTAGCTACTTCTTTCCAATAGCTTCCAAAGCTCAATATTTTATTAGGAAAATATTTTATATTATTTTTATCTTTTTCATTTGGATAATTATAGCCTAAATGATATTTACTAATAGTTCCATGTTGTAATTCTATAACTTTTATATCATTATCTTTAGCTGCAGCTATCATAGCTTGGTTTTCATAAGCTACCACAACAAAAATATATTTAGGAGTTCTTTTTTTAAAAAGCTGATCATATTTTTTATATTGATATTCAAAGTCAAGAATATGATTTTTTATGATATTTAATAAGTCAATGTCAATATTAAAATTAGAATTAATTTCTCTTTGAATATTAGCTATTTTATCTTTTTCACTAGCTTTCAGCTGTAAATTTGTTCTCTTTTTATAAAAGTAAGAACCTAAAAGAATTCTATCATTATATTTAATATAATTTTCTTTTTTTGTGAGGTGTTTATTTAAATAGGGAGTTTCAATTATTTCATAGCTGTATTCTCCACCTAAATCATCCCTTAGGAAATAGCTATAAATATCTTTAAATTCTTCACAATGATTTACTTTTCTGGGATGATCAAATATTAAAATATCTCTGTGGTGATCTCCTTTTAAAGGGTTTGAAAATAAGCTATTTTTTATAAAAGGTAGAAATGATAAGATTTTATCTATTATTGTAACTTTAGCTTGTTGAGGAGATCCAAAAACTCCAATCTTTCGAGATATTTCATAATAAACATAGATTCTAACTAATTGCCAAGCATAAACTCCTTGAATTTTCATTTGATTTAAATCATATTTTTCCTCAAGTGAAAATAGTGTGTCACAAACTTCTTTAATGGTTATATTTGAAATTGATGATTTTTGACTTCTTTTTGGCATATTTACTTCACTCTACTTGATTTGACTTAGAAATAGCTAATGACTATTAAGAATAAAAAATAAGATAAACTAATTTAACAATCAAATAATTGTTTTGAGTTTAAATAGGATGAATAATTTATTGATTTTTTTATTATCTTATTTAAAATATTTTTTTAATTAAAATAATTAAATTAGAATAATAAATCAACAATACTTATGTTTGGAAAATTTTTTGCTAACATAAACTTAGCTGAATTCTATTTTTATCCAAATCAACTTCAAGTATCTTAACTTTGACAATATCCCCAACACTTACAATATCAGAAGGATGCTTTACAAAGTTACCTTTATCCATCTTAGAAATATGGATTAAACCATCATGATGTACACCAATATCTACAAATGCTCCAAAATCAACTACATTTCTAACCATACCTTCCATAACCATTTCTTCTTTAAGATCTTCTATTAACAAAGTATCCGATCTTAAAATTGGTTTATGCATACTATCTCTTGGATCAATTTTTGGATTTTTAAGTTGAATAACTATGTCTTTAAGTGTTTCTTCCCCAATATCAAGCTCATCAGATAAGTCTTTAATATTAATGCCCTCAATAGCTAAATCTTCTAAAAATAAATCTTCTAAATTATAACCTAACTTTTTAATTAATTTTTTAGCTACTCCATAGGAATCTGGATGAATTGAAGTTTGATCTAATGGATTATCAGATGAGTAAACTTTCAAAAATCCTGCTGATTGTTTAAATATATCTGAATCAATACTATCTAGTTTTAAAAGTTCATTTCTACTTTTAAAAAGACCATTTTCTTCTCTATATCTTACAATGTCAGTAGCTATAGCTGAATTTATTCCTGAAACATAATTTAACAGTGAAATAGAAGCTGTGTTTAAATCTATCCCTACATTATTTACAACTTTTTCAATTATATTAGCTAAAGATTCATTTAGCTTTTTTTGATTCATATCATGTTGATATTGACCTACACCAATAGTTTTAGGATCTACCTTAACAAATTCAACAAGAGGATCTTGCAATCTTTTAGCTATTGAAATTGCAGTTCGATGACCTTTATTAAAATCTGGAAACTCAATTTCAGCTAATGCACTTGAAGAATAAGCAGAAGCTCCAGCCTGATTAATTAAAGCATATTTAACATGTGTTCCTTTTATAATATCAGCTATGATTTGTTCCAATTTTTTCGAATCTTGAATATCCCCTAAAGCAATTAAGTCAACATTATACTTTTCAATAATTTCTAAAACAATTTTTTTAGTCTCATCAATATTATTTTCAGATCCTAATGGGTTAACAATATCTGTTTTTAGAACTTTTCCTTCTTTATCTAATACTGCTAGTTTAGAACTTGCATACAATGAAGGATACCATCCTAAAATAACCTTGTTTTTTGTTGGAGACTGCATTAAAAGATGTTCTAAATTATTAGAAAAAACTTCAATAGACTTGTCTTCTGCTCTACTTGTTAAGTATTCACGAATTTCTTTTTCAATAGAAGGAGCTATTAAACGATCATATGAATTTAAAATAGCTTTTTCAATATATTTTTTCGTGACCTCGTTGTAATCTTGACTATAATTATCAGAACGATCGATTAATGTATGTCTATTTAAATAGCTAATAATATCATCTTTAGGAGCTACAATTTTAACCTTTAAAAATCCTTCACTTTCTCCTCTATTAATAGCTAATATTTTATGACTAGCAATGTTGTGGATGTTTTCACTATGATCATAGTAGATTTCATATACTGAGCTTTCTTCACTATCAATAGGCTCAGTAATTATTTTTCCCTCTTCTAAAGTAATTTTCCTAATTAAATATTTAAAATCAGCGTTGTCTGCAGTAATTCCTGCAATTATATCTTGACTTCCAGATATAGCTTCTTCAATAGTAGTTATCCCATCTTCTTCTGAAATAAAATCTTTTGCTATTTCTTCAATAGGGATTTCTGTCTGCTGGAAACGAATTATATTTGCAAGTTTACTAAGAGTTTTTTTCTTAGAAGATTCAGTTTTGGTTTCTTTTTCTTCAACATATTGATTATAAATATCATCTATCTCAATTAAAGTTTCAGATTCATTAATAATTTTTTTAATATCATCAGTTAACTTTTCTTTATTTTCAATAGCATTAATAACTTCTTTTTTTCTTTTTTCTAATTTTTCTAAGTAGTTTAAGCTTTCACTAAATTTTTGTAGAGATTCATAGTCTAATGAATTTGTAAACTCTTTTCTGTAGTTGTTGATAAAAGGAATTGTGTTTCCATTTTCGATTAAATTAATTAAATCTTTACTTTGTTTTGAACTGATATTGAATTCATTGGCCAATGTTTCAGATATCATATTATATCCATCCTTATATTTCAATAATAAATGTTTGCAATTAATAATTTTATGATAATATATGTTATAGAGTAATGATATATTTATAATACAACTAATAAAATATATGTCATTAAATATTTAAAAAAAATATTTGATTAAGCTATCCTTTGAGCATTTTCTTTGTTAGAATAATTTGCTAGATTGTTGCAAATATTAGGATTATTTACTAAATATAATTGATTAATAAATCAATATCTAATTAAAAACATGTCTAATGAACTATAATAGCTTATCTACTAAATGATAAATTAGTAATAAAGAAACAATTTCATTTATTTAAGCATATCCCTTTTTAATAAGTCATCTTCTTTTATAGCTATTTTAACTTCTTTACCAAGAATAAAACTAAGTTTATGAGGAGATATGCCAATTCCAGGGCGTTTAAATACTAGCATATCTTCGGTAATTACCTCACCGATAGCTATATTTCTTGATGCTACAATTGAGCGCCTTGCTTGTTTTCGAGCCTCCTCTTCACATTTTAAAGGTTCTTTCATATATTGTCCATTGATTTTTTTTATAAGTGATATATTATCTTTAAACTTCCTTATATCAACTGGATCCATAGCATGGTAATGATCATTTCCTTTTAGTGTTTTATCAAGAGTAAAATGTTTTTCAATAAGATTAGCCCCATAAAAATAAGCTGTTGTTAAAACTAACATTGATTTATCTGGTTTAGTATGATCAGAAAAGCCGATATCATAGTTAGGAAATAATTCTTTTAAATTTTTAATCATCAACAAATTTACATCTTCATAATTTGTTGGATATGATAAAACACAGTGCATTATCCCTATCTTATTATTTCCTTCATTTTCAATAGTTGTAATAGCTGTTTCAATTTCTTCTATGGTCGATGCTCCAGTTGATAAAATAATTGGCTTTTGTTTTTTAGCTATTTCCTTTATAAAAGGAGTGTTTGTTAAATCAGAAGAAGATATTTTATAAACATCCATCATATCCTCAAGATAATCAATTGAATCAAAATCAAATGGAGTGGATAAAAATGTTATACCAATGTTTTTGCAAAAACTACTTAATTCCTTGTAATCTTCTTTTTCAAAAGTATCAAATTTTTTAAATAGTTCATGTTGTGAAGAAGTTGGTTCTTCATTCATGTCCCAATAAGCTGGAGAATTTTTAGAAGCTAGTGTATCAGCTTTATAGCTTTGAAATTTTACACCATCAGCTCCTGCGTATTTAGCTTCTTTAATCATTAATTTAGCAGCATCCATATTAGATATATTTTTTTCAATAGCGATATCATAATAATTTACTCCAATTTCAGCTATTAAAAATGGTTTTTCAAAAAATATACTCATAAAATTCCCATACCTTTTATAGCATATACTAAAACTATAATCTTATTAAATTTTTAAATGTTTTAGCTTTTCATTTTAGAAAAATGAAATTTTTTTTATTATAAAATTATTAATTTTTCATCTAGAAAAAAAATTTCTTAATTTTAAAAATTTTTTATTTTTTAAATTCAAAATTATAATTTTCTTTATTTTCAACTAGAATAATCTCTTTATTTTTAACTATAATAATTTAAATTTATTCATTAGAAAATATGATTTAATTAAAATTATTATTTTAAATTTATATAAATTTTTAAAAATTAAGACAAAAAGCAAGCAATTTTTTAAAAAAAATTAATATTTTACCTAGTCCTTGTTAAAAGATTTTCCTTCAGTTTATATTAGTTATTTTTCATGAATTCTTTATATTTTTCTTTCACAATCTTTATCATGTTTTCAAAGCCATATTTTAAATCAATAGCTAACATTCTTTTGTTCATTTCACATCTTAAATTATAATCATCTAGTAATCTTTCTATTGTAGAAATTATTTCTTTTTCACTTAAATTTTTTCCAAGCCCTAGGTTAATAAACCCATTTTCAGCATTACCAAAAAGATGAGTTAGTTCTCGGTTATTTTGACATAAACAAACACATGGAACTCCTAAGGAAGCTATTTCATACATAGTTCTACCAGCAGATGTAAAAATCAAATCAGCTCTAAACATATACTCACTAATATTTTTAACATTTTCAAATATTTCAATTTTCGAACTATGGGAAAATTCTTCTTTAATTCCATTTTTATCTTTATAGCCAAGTCCTAAAATAACTGTAATTTTATTTTTATAACTACTTTTGAGTAAAGCAGAGAGTGTTTTCCTTGTTAAATCATTTGGATCTGTTCCTCCAAATGTTAAAAGAATTTCTTTAATTTCTTCATTTATTTCCTTTTTATCATGATAATGAAATTCATCTTTTAAAATATAATATTTATGTCCTGAATAAAGATTTTTTAAAGGAATTTGATGTTCACATAACGCATCAAAGACTATATCCGCATATTTTGATCCTTCTCCAATATCCTCAAAGTTAATCACGAAATAGCTATTTGCTTTTAAGGAGTTTATATAACTTGAACTAGTATTCAAAACATCGTTTATTACAATATCTGGATTATAATCAAGTATTTTCTCTAATAAATATTCTTCGTTCTTTTTATTTGTGTTTTTATGAGTTTGATAAGGGTAATTATAATTTTCAACAATTTCAATTCCTAATTTCTTATTTTCATCTAAAAGAAATAGGACATCATGATTAGCTAATTTTGATGCAATAGCTAATCCCCTGTAAATATGACCTGTTCCTATTTTATAACTAGCATCTGTTTTGATAAGAACTTTCTTTTTATTAAGAAGTTTTTCAGCTACCCACCAATCTTCATAATTGTCAATGTCAATGCTTTCATGTTTTGAAACTTCAATAAGATCTACATTTTTCCCTAATCTTGAATTTTCTTTTAAAAATTCACGTTTAGTTGCAAATATCCCCCCAGTTTCTTTAAATGTTTTTGGCAAATATTGACGATTAACTCTTTTTTCATAAAGTGGGTAGTAGCTATTGCTTTCATTATTGAATCCCCAACTAAGATGTCTATCATCAACTACACTAATTATAGTATCAATGTCATCATTGATATTCTTAGAGTTATTATCTATATTTTGAGAGTTTTTAAATTTTTTAATAACTTTTTCTAATGTTTCAGTTTTTAAAAGAGGGGATGTAGGTTGGACAGTAATTATAATATTATATCTATTCCTGGCAACTTTTTCTATGGATTTAACTGCATCATAAATAACAGGATCCAGAGGTACATCGTCTTTAGCTAAATCATCAGATCTTTTAATGGTAGATGCACCAAATTGTTCAGCTATAAATTTAATTTCGTCATCATCAGTTGTTACAACAACTTCATCAACATAATTTGATTTTAAAGCGGTTTCAATAGAATATGAAATCAATGGTTTATTAGCTAATAATCTGATATTTTTGCGAGGAATTCCTTTTGAACCTCCTCTTGCTGGAATAACTACAATAATTTTATTGTTTTTATACATGTTTATGCCTGTTTTTTAATTATATCCAGATAATATTATATTTGATGTCAGTACTGTCAATTTAAGCTGATTCAAATATTTTCATTTAATATCACTATGATTAATTCATTCAATTAAATTATACATTATCTTCGATAATAGCTATTTCTTCATCAGTTAAATCATATAAATTATAAACTATTTCATTAATTTCTTTTTCAATTATAGCTATCTCAACTTTTAAATTATCATTTATTTGATTAACAGCATTTTCAAATTCTGTTTTCAATTTATTAAGGTTTTTTGAGTTAATATTCTTGTTTTGCTTCTTAATTTCTTTATAAAATACCTCAAAAGAAAGTTCATGGAAATTAGTTAATTTCTTATTAATATTTTTAATATTAAATTCAAATTCTAAATAATTATGAAAAGAAACTATTTCATTATTTAATTTTTTGTTCTTAGATGTTATTTCAGTAGCTAAATCAATTAGATGTTGTTGTTCATTTTCATTGGCTAAAAATACTGGTAATTGTTCAATGAATATTTTACTAATATCAAATCCTGCATTTCCCAATGGACTTCCCAACAATCTAAAAATAAAATTTAAAACTTTAGATGATAATAATGAAGCAAGATATTTTAAATTGAGTTCGTTTGATGTTAAAAGATATCCTTTTTGATTAACATAGAATTTATCTTCATCATAGTAAGTATAAACACTTTTAGCCATATTAGGATAAATGATTTTTGGCTTTTCAAACTCTTCATAGTAAGCAATATTATCTTGTATTTCGTGCCATTCATATTTTCCAGGTTTTCTACCAATTTTTTGTCCCTCATTTCTGGGAGTTAATTTTTCTTTAAATTGATACAAATAATCTTTAATAACTGGATATTCTTCAATATTTATGCCTCTTCTTGTGAATATTAAATAAAGGCCTTTAAAATCTATTCGCCAGCTTTTTATATCCCTACCTCTTAACAATGGTTTGATTATTTCAATATTTTTAGGGTCATTATCTATTAAATCATCACGAGTCTCTTTGTCGATGATAAAAGCTTCATTAAACCCTGTCAATACACCACGATTGATATTTATATCTTCAATGTCTTTTATCTGAGTTCCTTTACTTAATATTTTCTCCTTTAAATTCAAAATGTCTGGATGCTCAAAAGACCATGACCCCTCATCTAAACGGTTTTGATTCATATAAAAATCATCGTTTATTAAAATATCTTCTTTATTTTTAATTTTATTTATAATAATTACACTTGGATCAACTGTAGCATCTTCAAAAACTTTTTTTCCAGTGTAATCATCATAATAAGTTATATTATAATTTAATAGGAACTTTCTTAGTTTTTTACCATAATTAGCTCTTGTATATTTGTTAGAACAGATAAACCCTAAATAACCATCTTCTTTTAGTAGATCCATCCCTTTTTCAAAGAAATATACATAAAGATCAGCTACTCCTGTGTATGCTTTGTAATTTTCTTTTAAATAAGGTTTTATTTCTTTGATTCTTTCTTGTCTTACATAAGGAGGATTACCTATAATAATATCAAAACCACCACTGTCAGTTATTTCTTTAAATTGTTTTTCCCATTTAAATTCCTTAACTCCTGCAAATTTGATGTTATCTACAATAGAATTTCCTGTTTTTATATTATTATCTAAATTAGGTAATTGTAATTCTTTTTTAGCTACTTTTAAAAATAATGCTAATTTTGTTATTTCAACAGATTCTTCATTTAAATCTACGCCATAAATGTTGTTTAATAAAATTTGCCTCTTACTTTCAATATCATCAAAAAGATAGGATAATGATTGTTTGTTTTCTGATTTTTTATCATGAATAGCTTTATAAATTTCCATCAAAATGTCACAAGCTTTATTTATGAAAGCTCCACTACCACAAGCAATGTCAATAATTTTAATGTTTTTTAATCTATTTTCTAATTCTTCTAAAGAATTTTCATATTCTTTAATTAAATTTGGGAGATTATTCACATTATTTTTACTTAAATATGGAATTATTGTGTTTTTAGCTATTAGTTCTGTTATATCACTGGGTGTGTAGAATATTCCTTGTTTTTTTCTTTGAGAAGTTTTTTCATCATTTTTTAATGCTTCCAAATCACCAATACTGTTTTCAAAAATATGTCCGAGAATATTCACATCTAAATCTGATGAAAAATCAAAAGAAGAGATGAGTAATAAGTTTTTATATATGGGATTAATTATATCTCTATAGATAGAACCTATTTTTTCATCAATTTTTTCGCAGTAGTCGTTTTTAAATCTCCAATTTTCAAGACAATCATCAAAAAAGCTTCTATCTTCAACAATGTCTCTCAAGTGTTTAAGACCTGATTCATTTCTTAAGTCTTTTTTAAATAATCCTCCATTGTAGGCAGGAATTCCTTTGTATTTTTGACCTTCATTTACAAAGCGGAATAATTCATCTAATCTACGATATAGTGTATTTTTATCAACATTAGAATTTTCAATAGGAACCATCAATGTTTTTGTTGAAGTTTCAGATGGAAGTAATCCTAAATCTTCGGCAAAGCATATGAATATAAATCTATTAATCATAGTTTGAGCTAAATAAATAGATTTATCCTTATTTATATTATTAGAGTATTGAATTTCTTTAATTAACATCAATCGAGTTTCATTAAACAGTTTGTAGAATTCTGATTCTAATTCTTGCTCAATAAAAACGGTACCTTTATATAAATCAGTTGGAATCGATTTTTCTATTATCGATAGCTTTGAAAATAAGAATAAAAATTTTATTGTACTATCATTATAAGATATTAGATCTTCAAATTTAAAGGATACATATTTTTTGTCTGTTTTTTTATTATATAATCTAAATTCGTCGTAATTAGATACTATTACCCATTCAACTGTTTCGAATGATTTAGCATATCTAAATCCTTGATCAACAGCATTTTCACCATCAATCTTTTTATCTAAATCTTTCTTTGACCCTTTCAATTCAATAACTACATATGGATTTTCATCTTTGAAAATAATAAAATCTGCAAAATTACCATTAATAGTTTCGTCTTGTTTAAAATCCTCATCATCGAATTCTAAAAATTTGTTTAAAATTATATTAGCAAAGCTTGTGTAATTAGCTCTTTCTTTAACTAATTCACCACCAGTTAATTTCTTATTCCAAGAATTAATAGCTTCTTTATGACCATTACGAATTTTAAATTTATTATTATATTTATTATAAAATTCATTTATTGTAGATTTATTAAAAAGGTTGTTAAACATTTAAAACCACTTAATTATTAATTATTTTCCTGTTATGTGATGATTGAATTTTATTAATTTGTTTGTCTAATTGTTGAATATGTTATTTGGTTGACTTACATTAAATTTTGTTCTTTTTTAGTGAAGACAATTGCTGATACTAATATCATTACTACGGCAAATAAAAGACTAACTCCTACTCCAATTTCCACAGGCATAATAGAATGTCCTAATATGATTCCTCTAAGTGCATCAACACCATAAGTTAGTGGGTCCAGATAAACTATAAAGCTTAACCAATTTGGCAAATTATTTAAAGGGAATAATGCTCCACTTAAAAGGAAAATAGGTAGTATAACAAAACTCATAACTAAGTTAAAACCTTCCATACTATCCATAAATGAAGCTATGAAAAGTCCAAGCCCAGAAAATCCTATGGATATTACTATACAAACAACAAGAGCTTCTAAAAATATAAATGGAGTCATTTTAACTCCAACCACAAATGATAGCAATAAAAGTATTATAGCTTGTAATATAGCTCCAGTACTGATTCCTATGGCTTTTCCAAAAATTATAGAAGTTCTTGAAAGAGGAGCTACCATTATCTCCTTTAAGAACCCATATTGTTTATCAATTATTATTCCAATTCCTGCCATTACACATGTGAAAAGAATGGTTTGGCTGATAATCCCTGGATAAATAAATGATTGATATCCTCCAAAGTTTCCACCAAAACGTATCGCACTTCCAAGTCCCATTCCAAAAACAACTAACCAAAGAAGAGGTGTAAAAATAGCTGTAATGATTCTAGATTTGTAACGTATGTATCTTTTAGCTTCTCTTAGCCATATTGTGTATATTCCTTCGAATTCACTCATTTTTTCTCTCCTTATTTTCTTGTTGTATCACTAATTTTTCTTCCAGTATATTTGACAAATACTTCTTCAAGACTTGGGTGGCTTAATTCAATAGATTTTATTTCTATATCATTACTATTGGCTAAATTAACAACTTTGGGAATTAAATTTCCTCCCTTTGCAACGAAAATTTTTACATCTTCACCATCTTTCGCTATATCATTAACAAAACTTTGATTTTCCATCAAATGACACAGTTTTTCCACATTAGGTGAAGTTAAAGTTAGGGTATCTGATTTCAACTCTTCTTTTAAGTTTTTAGGACTATCTGATTTAATTATCTCTCCTTGGTTTATAATAGCTACTTCATCACAAAGGCTATCTGCTTCTTCAAGATAGTGGGTTGTTAGAAGTATTGTAATGTCTATATTATTTTTTAACTCTTCAATATAACTCCATATACTTTCTCTTGTTTGAATATCTAGTCCCAATGTTGGTTCATCTAAAAATAAAAGTTTTGGATGATGTATAAGGCCTCTTCCAATTTCAAGACGCCTTTTCATCCCTCCAGAATAGTTTTTTGTTTCTTCCTCAGCTTTTTTTCCAAGTGCAATCAAATCAAGAACTTCTTCGATTCTTTCTTCTCTCACATCTCCAGGAACCCCATATAATGCAGCATGCATCTCTAAATGTTCCCTACCAGTTAATATATCATCAAGAGCTCTTGTTTGAAAAACAATTCCAATGGATTGTCTAACATTATTAGCTTCTTTTACAACATCATAACCATTTACAACAGCTGTTCCACTTGTGGGAGTAAGAATTGTGCACAGCATAGAAATTAATGTACTTTTTCCAGCTCCATTTGGTCCTAAGATACCATAAATGGTATTTCTTGGGACTTTCAAGTTAATTGAATTGACAGCCCTAAATTCATCAAAATCTTTGATTATGTTTTTTGTTTCAATAATATAACTCATTTATTCACCTGATTCTTTGATATAATCCTTAAATTAATAATTAAATATTTTTAGGTATTTTTAAATTATATTTTAATAATTTCAATTATGAATACAGTCAGTAATGAGTACTGTAATAAAATTATTTAATAAAATTATTTTATATTAACTATAGGGGAAATATTAATAGTTATTTATAATAATTGTACTTAAATACATAAATATTTTATTACAATAGCTGTTTGTTAATTTATAATTTATTAAACCTTTAGTCATGATTTTATTTTGATTTAATCTGTGAAATAATAATATCTATATAAGATAAAGTTTAAATAGTGTTCATAGATAATTTAATTGAGATCATAATATTTAATAAAATATGGCTTTGATGAATTAAGTGAAAAATAATTATTAATTATATTAATATTAGTTAAAACATATGATTTAGGAATTAAATTATGAATATTAGTTAAAACATGTGCTTTAAAATTAAATAAAATGATTTTATAATTATATAAATTATTTATCTTGGATTTTTTTTATAACCATTGTAAATTTTCATTGATTAAATTTATTTTCATATTTATCAGGTGTTAGAATGAGCACTGAAATTAAAAACGTTTCTAAAGAATTAATAAAACGAATTCAAAACATAGCTACCCCTATAAAAATAATGCATGTTTGTGGGTCACATGAACATACTATAATGGAAAATGGACTGAGAACTCTGCTTCCAAAGGAAGTTGAAGTTGTTGCAGGTCCAGGATGCCCCGTATGTTGCGTACCTGCTCGAGAAATAGATGAATGTTTAGAACTTATTGATAAAGGAGTGACAATAGCTACTTTTGGAGATATGCTTAGAGTCCCAGGTTCAAATAGATCATTAGCTGAGGCAAAAGCAGAAGGAGCAGATGTGAGAATTGTTTATGGGATTGGGAATGCAGTTGAAATAGCTGAAAAAATTGATAATGATATTGTTTTTATGGCTGCAGGATTTGAAACAACAGCTGTAACAACAGCTTCTGAAATATTAGCAAGACCTCCTCAAAATTTTTCTGTTTTATCATGCCATAGACTGATTCCACCTGCTCTAGATTTTTTGATAAATTCAGGGGAAACTAATTTGGATGCCTTAATAGAACCAGGACATGTTTGTACAATTATTGGAGCAAAGCCTTTTGAAATTTTCTCAGAAAAATATAGTATTCCTCAAGCAGTAGCTGGTTTTAATCCATTAGATGTTTTAATGGCTGTTTACATGATACTTCGCCAAGTTAACAAAGGAGAAGCTAAGGTTCAAAATGAATATAACAGAGCTGTTCGTGATGAAGGAAATGTCATTGCTCAAAAAGCTATGGATGATGTTTTTCAAGTTGAAAGTAGAGAATGGAGAGGATTTCCAAAGATTCCAAACTCAATCATGGAAATTAAGGGTGAGTTTTCTAATTATAATGCAAGAGAAAAGTTTGATATAGAAGTTAAAGATGTAAAAGAAGCTCCTACTGGCTGTATATGTGGTCCGATTCTTAGAGGTGTATCTAAACCTGAAGATTGTAAGCTATTTAGAAAAAAATGCAATCCTATGTACCCTATTGGTGCTTGTATGGTAAGTAAAGAAGGAACTTGTAATATAGCTCACCGTTATAGTGTTTTATAATTTTAAACAAAGTTTTTTTTCTTAAAAGAAGTGGTCCAATAATTAATTTTTGTGAAATTTTTAATTTCTTTAATTTATAATTAAATGACTATAAATTGATTATTAACTTTAAATATGGATATTAATTATTTATTTATAAAATTAAAAATAATTAAATAAATACATTTCTTTTAATAATTTTTAAAGAGTTTTTAAAAATCTGAATAAAACAAAAAATCGAATTATTAGACCGCCTCAAAAAACAAATATAGATAAGTAAAATTGATGAGTATAATTTCTATATCTTATTTTGATTGATTTATATGTCTAAAATAAAAGCTATAGCTGTTGATATTGATGGTACAATAACAGATGAAAATAGAAGAATCTGTATTAGCGCCATTGAATCAATTCGAGGTTGTGAGGCAATCAATATTCCTACAATAATAGTAAGTGGAAATATTTTCACATATTCCAATGCTACTTCAATTCTTCTTGGAGCAAGTGGTGGTGTTGTAGCTGAAAATGGAGGAGTTATTTCAGAGATTCACAGTGATACTCAGGAAATCAAAGTTTTAGGAGATATTAAAAAGGTTAAAAATGCTTATAACTATTTAAAATCCCAGTTAATCAATAAATATAATAATAAATATGAGTTAAATTGTGTTGATGACTCTGATAGTAGATTATCTGAAATAGCAATTTATAGAACCCTTGATGAAAAATTAATAAAAGAAGAATTGAAAAATTTTGATGTTAAAGTATATGATACAGGATTTGCACTGCATATTACTGATGATCAGGTAAATAAAGGTTCATCACTTGAAATAGTAGCTAAAAAGCAAGGATTAAAAATGAAGGAGATAATGGCTATAGGGGATAGTGAAAACGATGAAGAATTCTTAGCTAATGCTGGTTTTAAAGTAGCTGTAGCTAATGCTGATAGCAGTTTAAAGGATATAGCTGATTATGTTACCAAAGAAAAATATGGTGATGGTGTTTCTGAAGCTATTCGAAAGTTTATTTTATGATAAAATCATTATTAAAAATGAAATTAATAAACATGTCTTTATAATTGAAAAAAGTAAAAGGATTAAATTTTTTTACAAAAACTTAAATTAATTTACTTCAATTTTATTATATATAAATAGTTTAAATCTTATTTAAAAAATTAATCAATATTATTATTATTTTATAAATGAAATTAAAAAAAATAAAAAAAAATTTATTTAATCTATTTTAAGGAATATTAATTTATTAATGAGGAATATTTGTGTTATTTGAAATATCAGAAGAGGCAAAAAAAGAAATATTAAAATATTGTAATGAATTTGAAATATTTATAGAACGAGAAAAATCTTTAGGAATCGATTCTCAAAAAAAAAGCTTAAATTTTGCTAAAGAGGAATATGATATTGGAATAGGAATTAGAATTATTAATAATGGGAAATTAGGATTTGCATACACATCTAACTTAGATAAAATAGGTGAAACTGCTGAATCAGCTTTTTTAAATTGTAAATCAAATGAAAAAGACCTTAATTTTTCTTTCTCACACAAATCAAAACTACCTAAAGTAGCTAATATTTATGATAAGAAATTCGAAGAATTTGAACTTAGTGAAGCTAGTGACTTTATGAATTCAGCTTTAGCTACTGTTGAGGAAGAAAAATGCGAAGCTACATCAGGAAATTTCTCTGCAACATCTGTTGAAACACTAATTACAAATTCCAATGATTTATGTGTTTTTAACAAATCAACTGGATTTTATGGAAATATTGCTGTAAATGCAGAAAAGAATGGCAAAAAATCAACAGCATATGATTCAATATCTTCATGTTCATTTGATTTAGATCCAATGAAGCTGTCGAAACAAGTATGTGAAATAGCTAAAGACTCGATAAATGGAGTTAAAATTGAGACTAATGATATGGATGTAGTTTTAGATTACCATGCAAACATTGGACTTTTAAATACTTTTATAAATGCGTTAAATTCCGATAATGTTCAAAGAGGAAGATCAATTCTTGCAGGTAATGTTGATAAAGCTATTGTTAGTGATTGTCTATCTATTTATGATGATGGTAAATTAGATGGTAGATTGTTTTCAGCCACAACAGATAGTGAAGGAACTCCATCTGAAAAAACCACATTAATTGAAGATGGAATATTAAAAGGATTCATATATGATAATTATACAGCTAATAAATCCAAAGTAAAAAGTACAGGTAATGGAATGAGAGGAACTTACACAACCACTCCTTCGGTTGACACGTCAAATATAGTGCTTGATTTTAAGAGCATGATCGATATTTCAGAAATCGATAAGGGTTTTATAGCTACTGATGTTTTAGGAGCTCATACAGCTAATCCTATTTCTGGAGACTTTTCAGTTGAAGCAAACAATGCATTTTTAGTAGAAAATGGCGAAATAACAAAACCTGTAAAAAAAGCCATGATTTCTGGAAATATTTTTAAAGCTTTAGCTAATTGTAAAGGAATAAAGTCTGAAATAAGACAATGTGGATCTTTTATTATTCCTAAAATTATGTGCAAAGATTTAAGAGTTGTTGGCTAATGATTTTTTTAAGATTAATTTAATTTTAAAAAAATAAATCAATTGATTAATTTATTGATTATTAAAGGTGAAATAATGGAGTGTCAAAATTACAATATTACAAGAGGAGTAGAAAGGGAAAATCTTAATTTAAACCCTCTTCAAAGAGGAGGAATACTTCCACGTGAAGCAAGAAAAGCTCTATATGAATTTGGTGATGGTTATAGTGTATGTGATTATTGTGCTGGAAGACTTGATGAAGTAGTTAAACCATCAATCAGTAGTTTTTTAGGTGATTTAGCTACTTTTTTAAATGCAGATGATGTTAAAACTGTTCATGGTGCTCGTGAAGGTAAATTCGCAGTAATGCATGCAATGTGTGATGAAGGAGATACTATTGTTGTGGATGGAAATGCTCATTATACCACTCACTTAGCTGCTGAGAGAGCAGGACTTGAAATAATCGAAGTTCCAAATTCAGGTGGCAGTGAATTTAAAATAGATTTGAATAAATATAAGGAAACACTGGAATCAGCTATTGATAAATACGATGAAATTAAATTAGCTCTTCTTACTCATGTTGATGGAAATTATGGGAATCTTACTAATGCACAAGAATTTGGTAAGATTTGTAGTGATTTAGGTGTTCCATCAATATTAAATTGTGCTTATTCCATGGGTAGACTTCCAATAGACATGAATGGTTGGAAGATAGATTTTGTGGTTGGAAGTGGACATAAAAGTATGGCAGCTTCAGGTCCAATTGGTGTACTGGCAATGAAAGATGAATGGATTGAAACAGTTTTAAAGAGATCTCCAAGACATATGAAAAAAGAGATTGAGATGCTAGGATGCACAAGTAGAGGTGCTCCAATAGCTACTTTAATGGCATCACTGCCACATGTAATTGAAAGAGTTAATAACTGGGAAAAAGAACTTAAATTAACTCAAAATTTTGTAGCTAAACTTGAAAAAATAGATGGGATTGAACAAGTTGGCATTAAACCTACTGAACATGATCTTGTTAGATTTGAAACCCCTATTTTACATGAAATTTCAAAAAAACATCCACGAAAAGGATTTTTCCTTTATGAAGAATTAAAGAAAAAAAAAATCGTTGGAATTAAGAGAGGTCAAACTGAATGGTTCAAATGTAGTACTTATGGAATGAATGCAAAACAAAGAGATTATGTAGCTAATTCCTTTAAAAAGATTATTAAAAAATTTGTTAATTAATAAAAAAAATAAATAAAATGTAAATAATAACCAAAAAATGGAAAATACTAAATTATATGTAGCTTAATAATTATTTTTGATATTCAAAAAAGGAAAAAAAATATTTTTAAAAAAGAACATTTTTTATTTAAGACTATTTAAGTCAAACCAATTTTCCATAAATTCCCAATTAAAAAGTGCAATACCATCAGACCCCCCATTCAATGCTGCTTGACAATTATATCTTAGTTTTTCTACTGAAAGTGAAGTTTGGTTCGTATCGCTTTCATATACTTGGATTCCAATGCAAACATTGGACCAAATAGCAGTGTGTTTGAAATATGATGATATTTCTTTAATCCATGTGGAACTTTGATTATAATTACCAGAATATGCCATTGGAATAATAACATCAACATACCAAGATAAAGCTTGAGAATCTTGACCATAATAGTTAATTCCTTCTTTTTCTGGCATTACAGTAACAGACAGTGTTAAATTATCATCTAACTCATCACTAACCATAGCTACAAATTTTGTAATGGCATTGGAAGCTAATATTCCATTTGAATAATCATATTCATAAGCATTCCCTGGAAATCTAATATAATCTAATTGAATACCTCCAACTCCTTCAATAGCTGCTAATTTTTTAATTTCATCAAGTTTTTTATTAAAATAAGGATAATTACAATCTTTTGTTGTTGTATTAATTGGATTAATCCATATTTTATCATAGAAGCACTGAACCCAAATATGAACCTTAATATTTTTACTATTCGCTATTTTTATCCAATTTGAAACATTTTTTTCACCATAAATATTAACTGCACTTGAATGGAGAAAAATATCTTTAATACCATATTTAGATAGAGTATCCAAATCAACATCATTCATATGATAACCTTTAACCCAGATACCTGTTTCAATGTTGTCTTTTGACAATCTATTAAAAACAAAAGCAGAGGATATAACTATGAGAAAAATTGTTAAGATAATGACAATTTGTTTTTTGTTTAGGTTTTGTAATTTTTCTAGTATTTTTTGAATTATATTTTGCATATTTTTTCCTATGATTATCTAATTTTAAATAAAATTAAGAGCTGTCACACATCAGCCATTGGACTTTTTTAAATGATAAAATTATTATATTAATTATTAAAATAAAAATTTTAAATATTTCAATGCTGCAAATATTAATAATTACTAATTTAATATAAAAAATAATGAATATAATTAAATTTTATATGAAAATAATAATTGTGATAAAAATTATTAATTTAAAAAGTTTTTCAATTTATTATATATCTATATTTTCAAGTAGTGAGAAATTATTATTTCAAAACATTTAGGATTACTATTTTTACATTTATATTTTTAAAAAACATTTGTAATAGTAATAGAATGGAAAGTTCAAAATTCTAAAGAAAATTCATTCCTTAGCAATATTATTTAAATTATAACATGAGTAAAAAGACCAATACCTCATATTTATCTGTATCAATAGTTATAATCCTCTTCAGGCATTACATTTCTTAACAGCTGATTTAATTTTAATTTTTGTTAAAATCATTAAAATCTAAAATTTGACTTGTATGAAAATAATAATATTAATGAAATCATTATTTTAGATTTTTCATGTGTAAATAATAATTTTTTCTAAAATATAAACTTTTTTATTTGTTTTTTATGGGAAAAAGATTAATTAATGTTTCAAGCACTAAAAAATAGTTTTGAAGCTGGAAATTTTTTAAAAAAATTAACCGATTTATAACAGCTTAAAATATTTAATTAGTTATCAAATGCTCTTTGTGAAGTTTAAATACTTATAATAAATTATAATATCACTATAAGTTTAACTTTGAAAGCTTAGCTATTGAACAAAAAAATATAAAATTTAATAAAGTTGGTTAAATATGGAACAAAAGGTAGATTTAAAGGAAATTAAAGGAGTGGGGGAAAAATTATCTCAAAAAATACTTAAATCTGTTGGAGGAGAAAATAATTTAGAAAAAATCGTTAAAGAATTAGATTTAGAAAAGTTATACTCTATAGATGGAATAAGTCAAAGAAAAGCTATTGAGATAATGAATCAACTTCTTGGAACCCCGACACAAAAATTTCTAAAAAGTGAAAGAGCTTTTCAGCTTTTTGAAGAAATAATTCAGAAAATAATAGATTATTCAAATACTAAATATTCAGAAAATAGGATTTTACTTTTACATCCTTCAAAAGATAAAGTAGCTATTGAAAAGCAAGTAAAATTTATAATGGAAGCTAAAGAGAAAGTTTCTAAACTACCAATCATTAAATTGAGAGGATTAATGAAAAATTTAGATGTTCCTACTGAAATAAAACCTAGCTATAATCCAAGTAAATCAATTCTTGTTGAAAGTGAAGAAGATTATAATTATTTAGTAGAACTTGGATTAAACCAATATTACCCTATAATAACTGCTTCAGATTCACCGACAATAAAAGAAGAAATAGAAAGCTATGAACTTATATATTATGTTTATACAGAAGGATTTTTAGATCTTGGTGAAATGGATAATTTAATAATGATAAATAAAGAAGTTCCAGAATATGAAATAGTTCCTGAAATAATATTAGATTATTTTAATGTTAATCAAAGTTTATTTAAAAAAGTTGCCGAAATTAGAAAAATATTAAATAAAAAATCTAATTTAAATGAAATTTCAGCTATTTTAGAAGAAATAAACTATTATAAAGAAAATAAAATAGACTTGGGAGAAATTATAAATTCTGTAAAAAGTGATGCTGATAGTGAAATCAAAATAGCTATAAAAAATATTGATTTTGAAGGAGATGAAGTACTCGATCTTTTAAACAATAACCTACCTCCAAAAATAGAGAAAATATTTGATGAAATTATTCATAAATCCAAAGAAACTATTATGGAAAAAAGTGGAATAGACTTTGACCCATTTTTAAAAAAATATCCTCTTGAAATTGATGAAAAAGAAATTGAACGAATCAAAAGATTAGAGAATTCAAAAGAAGAAAATGACATATTTGATAAGAAAGTCACGGCAGCTAAACATTTAGCAAGTATTAAAAAATTTGTCCAAGAAGAAATTCAAGAGACGTTAGAATTTGACTATGAATTTAGTTTAGGGAGTTTTGCATATGAATATGATCTAAGTCCAGCGAAAATTTCAGATAATTTTAAATTAAAAGGCGCATTGCACTTAGAACTTGGGCTTGAAAAAGGAAAAAACATTCAAAAAGTTGATTATGACCTTAGCAATCCGGATAATGTTGCATTGCTTACAGGAGCAAACAGTGGAGGAAAGACAACCTTACTTGAAACAATAGGTCAAATATCTATAATGGCACAAATGGGGCTTCCAGTTTGTGCAAACTATGCTGAAGTTAAGTTATTTGATGAAATATATCATTTTTCAAAAAAGAGATCTCTAGATGCTGGAGCATTTGAATCATTTTTAAATGTGTTTATACCGATTGTTACAACATATAATGAAAAATTAGTACTTTTAGATGAATTAGAAGGCATTACAGAATTAGAAGCTGCTGTAAAGATTATTTCGAGTTTTATTGAAATGATTAAAGATTCCAACTCATATGCAGTTATAGTGACCCATATGGCAAGAGAATTAATGGAATATGCTAATGTCAGAGTTGATGGGATAGAAGCTAAAGGATTAGATAAAAACTATAATTTAATTGTAGATAGAACTCCAAAAATGAATTGTTTAGCTAGAAGTACACCAGAACTAATTTTAAAAAGGATGTATGAAAATTCCAATGGTAGGATAAAAGAAGTATATGGCGAAATATTAGAAAAGTTTTAATTAATAAAAAAGTTCAGAAAAAATATTAATTTTTATAATAATTATGAAAAAATTAATTACAAACACTTTAAAAGAAATGAAAATTAGTTTTGCCTGTATACTAACTCTCATGGATCACAGGTAGTTTACCCTTTCCTCCCCGAGTAACCCTCGAAACAGGCAGTCTATCCAATGCAGGGTTTCTTCTAATCATAGACAGCTATTACTTTTCTCAT
>JAITUQ010000023.1:0-35000 GCA_031286225.1 Candidatus Methanorudis spinitermitis | reverse complement strand
TGCTGGTGGAGCACAATTAGGTGGGGTTAAAGCTGTTCGAGATTTAATCCCTGTTTATCAAGGGGCTCAAGGTCCTAAAATGTTAGAAACTGCTGGTGAAATAGCTGATGGTGTTTTAATTAACGCATCCAATCCAAAAGATTATGAAGTAGCTATTCCTTTAATCAAAAAAGGTGCAGAAGCTGCTGGAAAATCAATAGCTGATGTAGATGTTGGTGCATATACTGCAACTTCAATCGGTCCTGATTCTGCAGCTGCTAAAAATGCTGCTAAAATAGTTGTAGCTTTCATCGCTGCTGGTTCCCCACCTCCTGTCTTTAAAAGACATGGATTACCTGAAGACACTGGTGCAAAATTCGGTGAATTCATAGGTAAAGGTGACTTCGGAGGAGCTATTGGAGCTGTTGATGAGGCACTACTTGATGCATTTTCCGTGTGTGGAACTCCTGATGAATTTATTCCAAAAATCAAAGCTCTCGAAGCTGGTGGAGTTACCCAATATGTAGCTGGATCCCCAATTGGAGCAGATAAAGAAGAATCCATAAAGCTATTAGGAGAAGTTATTGCAAGTTACTAAATTCTAAAAACTTTCAAATCTTTCACAAAAAATCATGAATTATCAAAAAATTGAATTCATGGTTTTTCATCTGAAAGGTTTCAAATTTCCAAATTCAGCTAATAATCTAGCTGAATTTGCTCTTTTTCTTTTTTATTATATTAATCAACAGAATTTCAAAAAAATAAATTTTAAAAATAATGTTGTGGTATGTTAATAAATTTTAAACCTTTTTGACAATTATTTCAATAACTTCTTTCTAAATCATTTAATATAAATTAATAAATTACTTTTTTTTAAAATATCTCAAAAAAATATTGGTTCATGAATATATTGATCAGTAAATTCATATATTCCCCTGACCAATATTGTAATGGAGTTTGTTAAAGATATTTGAGTATAATAAAAGAAGATAATATATTTTTTAAATATTTATATCTAATGTCTGTACTAATCATATATCTCAGTTAATAATACTATAAAAAAACAAATTAGTAAAATGTATACTATATAAGTGATATATATGTCTAAAAAAAATGATGATACTGATAAAGCATTTGAAGCTGCATTGAAAGGAAACATGGGGTGGAAATGTCCATGTTCACTTGATATTGTGGATAAGAAATCAAGTTTAATAAATTTACATTGCAAAGAATGTGGTAAAAGCTTTAAATCTAATGTAATGAAAGATTATTGTTTTGATTGTGAAAAACAACACAGAAAAATAAAAAAAACTGAATAATGAAATACTATTTATGTTTTATTTTTTAAAAAAGATAATTAATAAAAATTTTTTAAATTATACTTTTTTACTATATTTTTCAAATTTTAAAAGTCTATGAAATAAATTGAAATTTTAAGGATAAAAATTACTTTTTTAAATGTCTTTAAATATTTATTTCGGTTTTCTATTCTTATAGATTAATTTTTATATTTTTTATTAAATATAAAACAGGCGATTATGAATATGATTGATACCCACATACATGCAGATACAAGAAGTAGTGAAGATTTTGAAAAGATGTTTGTGGGTGGAATAGATACAGCTATAAGCTGTTGTTACTACCCATACAAAATAGCTAATGAATCAGTCTTGATAAATCATATGATGAGAATTTTAAACTTTGAAAAGAAACGTTGCGAGAAATATGGGCTTAATCTTAAAATAGCTTTAGGCATCCATCCAACCAATAGTTTAAAATCAAATAAAAAAATATTTAAAACATTGAAGCAATTAATTGATGAAAAAAAAATAACAGCAATTGGAGAAATTGGACTTGAAGAAGTAACTAATGATGAAATAGCTATTTTTAAAAAACAGCTAGATTTAGCTGAAGAAACCAAAACAAAAGTCATTATTCATACTCCAAGAAATAATAAATTAAATGTTTTAAAAAAAATCAAATCGATTGTTTTAGAGTCAATTAATCCAAAATTAGTAGTAATTGATCATATAAATCAAAGAGTTATTGAAGAAGTTATTGATGAGAATTTTATGATTGGTTTAACTGTTCAACCTCAAAAAATGGATGTCGAAGAAGCAATAGCTATTTTAACTAGCTATGGATTTGATAATTTTCTTCTTAATAGTGATATTAGTAACAAACCATCTGATCCTTTGTCTGTTCCAAAGACTATGAGAGCAATGCAAAAATTAGACTTTAAAAAGAAAAGTATTAATAAAATTGCATTTGCAAATGCAGAAAAATTCTTTAATATATAGTTTTTTAATTTTTACTTAAAAAAAATTAATTTATAGTCTATTGCCGAAGGTTTGCTACAGATGGTTTAATTTTGAAAATATTTAATAGTTATAAATATTCTTTAAATTTAAATTAAAGGATTTTTAGAAGTTTTTAAAAAATCATGAAAATTATCATTTCTTGCAATTTTTCAGCAATATACTATAAAAATAGCTATTTATCATTTGAAATATTAAAAATAATAATAATACACTTACTCTTTTTTAGTAATCTTTATTCTTGAAGGAGCTATTAAAATTATATTTTTATCTGGAGCATTGCAGAGTAAAATTGATTCAGCGCCATATTCTTGTTTAAGAATTTTTATCTTTTCTATAGCCATTTCAAATGTATCTATACCTTCTTCTTCAAAATATCCTAAATCAACAATAACAGGGTTGTTTTCTTCAATAATTTCATCAGAAACATAATCCATACCATCCATTGATTCAGGACGAATCAATATTATTTCATAAAAAGGCTGCATTGGTTCAATCACATCACCATCTAATATTTCATTTAAAAAATCCTTGGAATTTATAGATTTTTTTTCTTTTTTGCTAAATCCTAAACTTGCTTTAACATTATCTTTGAAGTTCATTCTTTAATTCCTAAATTTTGTATGTTTAAATTGTTCAAAAATTAAATAGATTAAAAATAGTTAATAATTAATCAAAAAAAATAATTAGTAAATGTTAAATCAAACAATTGAATAATTTATAGTAATTGATAAATTTACTCTTTTTTAACAATATTTATTCTTTGAGGAGATATTATAATCAAATTTTTATCTGAGGAATTGCAAAGCAAAATAGATTCTGCACCATGCTTTTGTCTAAGAATATTTATCTTATTTCCAGCCATTTGAAATGTATCTATACCTTCTTCTTCAAAATATCCTAAATCAACAATAACAGGGTTGTTTTCTTCAATAATTTGGTCAGAAACATAATCCATATCATCCATTGATTCAGGACGAATCAATATTATTTCATAAAAAGGCTGCATTGGTTCAATCACATCATCATCTAATATTTCATTTACAAAGTCATTGGATTTTATAGATTTTTTTTCTTTTTTAGCGAACCCCAAACTTTCTCTAAATTTATCTAAGAAACTCATTTTTCTATCCCCAAGTAATTTAAAATAATATCTAATAGCTTTGAAGCACCATTATTATAAACATCAACAGCAATCAATTTATTTTTAGATTCAAATTCTTTTAAATCTAAATCAGACGAATTTCTCAAATTAAGGGATAAACCTATAACTTTAGTAGGTTCAATAGCTTCAATGGCCGTGATTTCTTTTTTTATTCCTTTAGGATGACGGTAAGGATGATTTGGTCTGTGACAAACTACCGTTGCATCAGGGGAAGCTCCAATTAAAATAGCTGCCGATAAACCTCTCGGATGAGGATTTCCATCTTCTGTTAAGCTTGATTGACCTTCAACAAAGATTATTTCAGGATTTTCATTCTCTTCAATGTGTTTAATTGCTCCTAAAATAGCTGATGGAATATCCATAGCTGACAAGCTACCTGCTCTAAAATTCAAATTTACAGGTTGTTCTAGCCCCATTTCATCAGTTGAAATTATTGCAGCGTTTAATCCCCTATCAATAGCTTCTTTTCCGAGCAATCTTGTAGTTGTTCTTTTTCCACATTCTTGAGAAGTTCCACCAACAAAGATAATTGATGCTTTAGGTTTATATGAAATTTTTGGTAGAGTTTCACAGCAATTCAGAGGAGCTACTCCAAAAATGTCTTTAATAACATCTAATCTAGGACCAATCTCTTTTATTAAAATATTTTTTTCATTAGCAAAATTTAATAATGAAGTATTTTCTTTAAGTGGAAGTGATCTAAATGATGAAACTATATTTTTACCATTATCAATAGCTTGCACAGCATATTTAAGAGCAGACCCTTCAGCACCAATTGGTAGCATTATGGCTACACTTTTTACAGTTTTATTCTCTTTAATTGCATCAATGAGGCTTGATGAAACTTTAGATCCACAAAAAACATTACCATGTTTTTTAACATCGTCGTCTACAAAACCTACAGTTTCAATTCCATCTAAGTTAGAAAATTTTTCCCCACCTCCACCACATCCAACAACTATGAATGGGTTAAGACTTTGAAGCTCTTCAACTGAAACAATAGAATACAACAAATCACTCCTAGAATTATTATAATTGTAAAATTTATTTATTTAATATATGATTAGGTAAGAATTATAGCTAATTAAAAGTAAAATAATTATTAATAAATGTATATATTTATGAGTATTTATAGCTTATTTATATTAATGAATATTGTTTTAATACTTTACTAGAATCTTTAATAAAAGATTACTTTGATATGGAACAAATAATAGTTATACATATATTAATCTATTCTTTAGATAATAAAGGATATTCCTTCAAATCTAACATAATGATATTAATGAATTTATAAGAATTAATATTTCAAAAAATTAAGTTTTAAAAAAAAATCTTTAAAAATCTTAAAAAATATATTTATATTTGTTAAGATTGGTTTTAAATAAAAATAGTTAAAGTATCACAACTATCTGAAATATAATATAATTTATATATCAAAAAAGGAGTGAGTTTGTTGAACAAACCTTATGTAATACTTGTTGGAAGTGCTTCTGGAATTGGTAAATCTACAGTAGCTGCAGAATTAGCTAAAAAATTGGGAATAAAACACTTAATTGAAACAGATTTCATTCGAGAAGTTGTTAGGGGAGTTATAGGGAGCGAATATGCTCCTGCATTACATAAATCGTCGTTCAATGCATATAAAACCCTTAGAAATCAGAAAAAATTTGATGACAAAGAAGAATTAATAAATGCAGGCTTTGTTGAACATTCCTCCTTTGTTATTCCAGCTATTGAAAAAGTTATTTGTAGAGCTATAGCTGATTATGATGATGTAATCATAGAAGGAGTCCACCTAATTCCAGGGTTAATAAATACAGAAAAATTTAAAAAATTCGCATCAATATTTTTCTTTATTTTATCATCTGATAAAGAAAATCATAAAGAGCGTTTTGTTAAAAGAGCTATGCAAATTCATCGTGGTGGAAAACAATTAGAATATTTCAATGAAAATAGGACCATTCATAATTTTTTAATACGTCGAGCTAATGAAAATGGAGTTAAAGTTGTTGAAACTGAAACTATTAAAGGAACAGTTCAAAATATGATTACTTCAATAACTGGAGTTTGTGACACAATACTGCTGAAAAATACGGTAGATGAATTAGCTGATGTTGTAGATATAATCATAAACAAGCATGGAGGAACTATAGAAGATGTGACATACTTAGTTTCAGGATTTAAAGAACCTTTGAAGAGAAAAGTAAATGCATCAAGCCCTAAAAAAACTGAAAAATTCATTGAATCCTTACAAAAGAAGCCTAATGTTAGAAAAGATTTCGAACATCTTTATAACCTTTCAAAAAATGTAAGAGGAAATAAAATTTGTGCAAGTAGTAGCGAAGTCCTTGATGAAATAATTAAAGATCTTGATGAAAAAGGTTTTGTATATAAGAATAATAATCATTCATAGCTATGAATAAAAGAATATGGTTTTATGCAAAAAGCATCTAATTATGGCAAATATTATAAAAAAACTATAAAAATTTAACAATTAAAACAAAAAAAATGATTTAAATACCCTTAAGATAATTAAAGTAATTGAGATGATTTGTTGGCAAAAATGATAATTAATTGTCCTGTTTGTAATGGAAAGGGAACTGCAAAATCTACAACAAAAACAGAAAATATTCCCCATTTTGGAGAAATTCTTGAATCCTCACTAATATGCACATCATGTGGATTCAAACATAATGATATAATTTGTTTAGAACAAAATGATCCTGTAAAATACACATTAGCTATTAACAAAGATAATTTATCTTCAAGAGTTGTGAAATCTCAATCAGCTACTGTTTCTATCCCAGAACTCGGTGTTAAAGTAGAACCTGGTCCAAAATCATTAGGATATGTATCTAATATAGAAGGAGTTATTATTCGATTTTGCGATGGGGTAAAACAAGCATTGACTATTTTTGATGATGAAGAATCTCAAAAAAATGGTTTAGATATTCTTGAAAAACTAAATAAATTAGTTAATGGAGAAATTAAAGCTACTTTAGTGATTGAAGATCCATATGGACAAAGTAATATTATGGACACGAATGTTCAAAAGGAAAAAATAACAGAAGAAAAATTAAAAGATTTAAAAACAGGTTTTACAATTTTTGAAGACAAACCTCACTAATCAATAGCTATGATTAATAATTGATAATCTTATAACTTAAAAAAAAATATAGATAAAAAGAAAAAAGATTAAAAGAAAAAAATGAGATTAAAAAAAAATATAGATAAAAAGAATTTAAATGTCTATAAATTCATCTTCTTCTTCTAAAACATCTTTTTCCTTTAAAGTCCTTTTTACATCCATAGCTAATGCATTACAATCAGCTTTAATAGCTTCTAAATGTAATAAAATTCTTTCTTTTTCTTGATTTATTCTTTCAATGTTAGTGTAAGGATAAATTGACTCTTTAAGCATTTCATATTCAATTGTAGTGTAAGGATACTCATTAAGTTGTTTACAAACATGTTTAAGGACATCACCTAAAAATTTGTTCATTTCAACTTTTACTCGTTCCCTAATCATTTTGTCACTATCAAGATTTTGTTTCATTAGACGTACAACTTCAGCCTTAGCAAAAGGTAGGTTTTCATCATCTAGCTCTTTTTCAGAGTCATTTTCAAAGTCTTCTTCAGAATCTTTTTCATTAGATTCATCAATAGATTCTGTAGTTTCTATATTTCCTTCTTCTAACTCTTCCTCAATTATGTTCTCATCTTGAATTTCCTTTTCATCTTGGATTTCATGAACCATAAATATCCTCCAAAAATAATATTATGAAACAATTTTTTAAATTTATTAAATTTAAAAAAAGATTATAAAATAATTATAATCTTGTTTCTTGTTCAATTTTTATTTTAAGTTTGATTTAGTATATAAGTTTAATGAATTAATGAAGAATAAAGCAATTTTTTTTAATATTTTTTATACAAGCCACATGAATAATTAATAGAAATATTCATTATATTACTTGTTGAAAAATATTAATTGTGAACATTGTTGAAAAAAAATTAAAAAATAAAATATTCCAATGAAAAAATAAAATATATAAATAGTTACAATTCAAAGTCAAGCTAATATCTAAACTTTTTAATAAAAGAATTATAGTTATAACTCAAAAATCAAACTAATGTCTAAGCTATCAACTGAATGGGTTATAAAACCTAAAGATATAATGTCAACACCCGATTTTGCATATTCTAAAATATTATTCTCATTTATTCCACCAGAAACTTCAATAAGAACATTTTCCCTCAGATTTTGCTTTTCAAGAACAGATATTGTTTTTTTTATCTCATTCGGCACCATATTATCTAACATTATAATATCTGCTCCTAAATTAGAAGCAATAATTGCATCTTCAGTAGTTTCAACCTCTATCTCAATTTTTTTTGAAAAGCTAGATTTTTCCCTTGCAAGTTCAATAGCTTTTGATACCGAACCAACAATAGCTATATGATTGTCCTTTATTAAAACCATATCATCTAATCGAAATCTGTGAGTATCTCCACCACCAATAGCTATTGCCATTTTATCAAATTTATGAAGAGAAGGTGATGTTTTGCGCGTTCCAGCTATTTTAGTATTTACCCCTGTGTTTTTAATTTTTAAAATCATTTTAGAGGTTATAGTTGCTATTCCACTCATTCTCATAATCAAGTTTAAAGCAGTTCTTTCTAAAGATAAAATATCCTTTGCTAAACCATTAATTTCCAGTATGACATCCCTTGGAATTATTTTATCACCATCTTCTTTAAAAGCAGTTATTTCTAAACCATACTCTTTAAAGATAGATGTAGCTACTTTAACACCAGCAATAATTCCAGTAGTTTTAGAAATTATTTTTGCTTTAGCTATTTTCTCAGGAGGAATTAAAGCATCTGTTGTAATATCACTAAAGCCAATATCTTCATCAATCATGTGTTTAATTATCTTATCCATTAAATTCACCACAGTTGTAAAAGTTAAATTATAAATTCAAAACCTTCTTTGTAATAATAATTCAATAATATAAGGATATATAAGTTAAAATAATAACTTAAAATGTAATGATATAATAATTTAAAATCATAATGATTTATTGAATAATTATATTAATTAATAAGATTAAATAATAATGATATTAAAACTGGATTTTTTGATATCCATGAAAAGTATCCAATAGAAAATTGTAGAATTTACATACTGAATTAGTAGATAATAGAATGATTAAATAATTAATGACTATCTAAATTATGAAATATAATATATGTAAATTTATTAATGATTATATTAATATCATTATTTTTAAGTTGAATTATCTATTAATAAATTAATATTTGTTCATTATAATTGAAATAATTTAAGTTTATTAAAGCTTTAGGTTGTATAATAAAAATTATAAAAAATATATTAGAGATTATGAAAAATTTAAAGATAGGATTTAGATGGTGTAAATTTTTGTGGAGTTTTTTTTAAAATTTTTCAAGTTTATTTACATAAGAAAAGATAATTTTTCTTGAAGAGCTCCACACTTTTTTACAGACTCAGGATTAAAAACATTACTTAAATTAAAAGCAACATAGTTTATGATTTTATAGATGTTTACTAAAAATAGAGTTATTTACTAAAAATATAAAAAATTTTTAAAAGAATTATTTCAAAGTATATAATAATCTAATTCTAGTTTAACCTATTTATAATAATGTTATTTATCTACAATATACTAATCTTTTTTATATCAAGAATAAAAAAAATTCATTGATTGGATATTATAAGTGATTTGATGGAGCTTATATTTTTAGGAACCTCATCAGCAGTACCTTCAAAACATAGAAATCATGCATCAATAGCTTTAAAAGCTTTTGGAGAGGTTATGATGTTTGATTGTGGTGAAGGAACTCAAAGACAGTTAGCCAATGCAAAAATAAGTCCTATGAAAATAGATAAAGTATTCCTAAGTCATTTACATGGAGATCATATCTTAGGGTTACCTGGACTAATCCAATCAATGGGATTTAGAGGAAGAGTTGAGCCTCTTCATATATATGGACCAAAAGGAATTAGTCGATTAAATGAAATCATATCCCAATTTGGATATTTTACAATAAATTTCCCAATAGAAATCCATGAACTAGTTGAAGGAAAAATTCTAGAAAGTGATGATTACATTATTGAATGTGTAAAAACAAAGCATAATGTATACAATTTGTCATATTCTGTTTATGAAAAAAAGAAACCTCGATTTTTAAAAGAAAAAGCTATTGAACTTGGAGTAAAACCTGGTCCTGATTTTGGAAAGTTACACGATGGTTTTGAACTTAAGGTTGGAGAAAAAATTATAAGCCCAGAGCAAGTTTTAGGAAAAAAAAGACATGGGCATAAAATTGTTTACTCTGGAGATACAAAACCTTGTAAAGCAATGATAGAATTTGCTAAAGAAGCTACTGTTTTAATTCATGAATCAACATATAAGACAGAAGATGAGATAAAAGCTACTAATAATTTTCATTCAACATCCAAACAAGCTGCTAAAATAGCTAAAGAAGCTAATGTTAAAAAATTAATTCTTACACATATTAGTACTCGCTATACAAACATTGATGATCTAAAAAAGGAAGCTATTGAAGTTTTTGAAAATAGTAAAGTTGCTTATGATTTTATGAATTTAAAATTATGAACAACCAATGCTATAAACAAATTAAGGAGTTTTTAACTTATGATTTTATGAACTTAAGATTATAAATTAAAAAAATAAAATGTTTAAATAGATAGGTGATTAGCTTGAATTTAATTTTTCCAAATTATCAATTTATCGAAAATATAATAGCTATTGCAGTTATCCTAATTGTTGCCCATGTTTTAATAAATGTTTTATCCTATTTAATTAATAAATTCGGTGCCAAAATTGAACTTGAAAAAACTCTTGAATATTTAACAAAAGATTTAGTAAAATATTTGATTTATATAATAGCATTTATAATAATATTAGAAGTCATTGGAATCGATATATCCGGTATATTGATTAGTTTAGGAATAATTGGTGTTGTTATTGGTTTTGCTGCAAGAGATGTTATTTCAAATTTTATGTCTGGGATTTTTTTACTTGCTGATAAAACTGTTAAAGTTGGAGAATTCATAGGTGTTGGAAATGTAGAAGGAAAAGTTAAAAAACTCGGATTTAGAACTACAACATTAATTACATCAGATAATTTAGTAGTCACTATTCCCAATTCAGTTCTTTCAAAAAATCCTTATACAAACCATACTTATTTTGATGAAACGAGAGTTGATTTAGAGGTTCTAGTACCTTATGAAATAGATTTGGATGAGTTTAAATCTTCATTGCTTAAGACAATTTCTAAATTAAATTGGGTTTTAAAAGACATTCATCCAAAAATATTCATGACAGAAATGAATGAAACAGGAATTAAGTTAAAAATTAGTGCTTGGTTTAATGAATATTCTAAAATAGAAGAGTATCGAATGGATCTTGCAAATGTGATTAGAAAACAAATAAACATTTCAAAAGAAAAAAACTTATAAACCTAATATTACAATAAAAAAATGTTCTATATATCATGAAAAATTTAAAAAAATATAATATAAAAAAAAACAATATTAAAAATATTGAAATAAAAATTAACATTTAGTAGTATAGTCAATTCAATGAAGTTCTTAAGAAATAAAATTTTTTAAGGTTTATGAAATTTCAATTTAATATTCTAGAAAAACTCTGCTTTACTAATTTTATAAAATTTCAATTTAATATTCTAGAAAAACTCTGCTTTTCAAAGCTTTATATAATTATCAATATTTAGATTATGATAATTTCTGTAAAATATTATATTTAAAAACTTAATAATGGTAATTTTAATGTCAAATACGTTACAAGAAGAAATAATCAACTTAAAAAAGGAAAAAAATGCTATTATTCTTGCTCATAATTATCAACCAAAAGAAATCCAAGATATAGCTGATTTTCTCGGGGATTCATTGGAATTATGTATTAAAGCAACTGAAATAAAAGACAAAGATTTAGTTGTCTTCTGTGGAGTAGATTTTATGGCTGAAACTGCCTATATTTTAAATCCACAGAAAAAAATAGTAATTCCTGATAAAAAAGCAGAATGTCCAATGGCTCATATGCTGAATGCTCGTGAAATTAGAGAAGCTAAAAAAAAACATCCGGATGCAGCTGTTGTATTATATGTGAACTCACTAGCTACAGCCAAAGCTGAAGCAAATATTTTATGTACTTCTTCTAATGCTTTAAAAGTTGTAGAAAGTCTTAAAGAAGATAAAATTCTTTTTGGTCCTGATAATAATTTAGCTAATTTTGTAGCTAAGCAAACAAAAAAAGAAATCATTCCAATTCCAGATGGTGGGCACTGCTATGTGCATAAAATGTTTCATGTTGGAGATGTTGTATTTAAAAAAGAAAAATACCCTAATGCTGAATTAATTGTTCACCCTGAATGTAACATAGAAGTTCAAAAATTAGCTGATTATGTTTTAAGTACTGGGGGAATGATTAACCAAGTTAAAGATTCATCATCAGAAGAATTCATTATTGGAACAGAAATTGATTTAATTACAAGAATAAACCGAGAAATTCCTGGAAAAAAATGTTACCCTCTTTTAGATGATGCTATTTGCAAAACTATGAAATTACATACACTTGATAAGGTTAAAAACTCTCTTGAAAATGAAAAGTATGAAATTTCTGTAGATGATGAAACAACTAAAAAGTCATTGAAAGCTGTTGAGAGAATGATTGAAGTTTCTAAATAGCTAGGATTCCTATTTTCTTTAATGATTTCTATTAATCCAATAGCAAAGTTTAAATATTTAAAAATTATAATAATCAATAGTGTATTAATAGTTGCTATTAATCAGAGAATTAATTCTACTGATTTTTTTATTTTTTTTATAATATTTTTAATCTAATTTTTACATAATATATATGTATCCATTTTTATTTTTACATGAGATAAAATAGTTTCTACCTTTTATATTTTTATACAAATTATTTAGTAAATTTAAAGTTTGATAAATAATGTAATTTCTCTATTTTAAAACTTAAACTTGTTTTTTGAATTCAAATCTTTATTAAGATTTATTCCTATTAAAGAAAAAATAATAGCTAAAATACAGCCAATACCTGCTAAAATACAAACTATTTGAGAACTTGTGATTAAAAGATGAAAATGTTTTGGGATTATCTTTAAGGAACCCATAATTATAGCAAATACTACTGTATACATGCCTAAACTTAAAGTTTCTCCTATGACTCTTGTAGTTGAAACTGTAGCTGAAGCTACTGAGGTCAATTTGGAAGGAAGGGAACTTACAACTATATTAGTGTTTGGAGATATGAACATCCCATAGCCAATTCCTTCAAGGATGATAGCCACTATAACCACCATTAAAGAGGTATTTTGATTTAAAGATGAAAGAATAATTAGCGAGATAAGAACTATTGCCATGCCAGAACTAGCTATTAATTGGGGGTTGAACTTGTCAGATAATCTACCTGCAAAAAATGTAGATATTGCCATTGAAAGAGGAGCCAACATAAGTATTAAACCAGTTGCTTGAGGATCTAATCCTTTAATATATTGTAAATGATAGTCTACAATATATATTATTACAAAAGTTGCAAATGAACATAGAAGTGCTGCAATACTTGCAAATGTGAACTTTCTATTTTTAAGGATTTTAATTGGAAACATAGGATATTTAGCTTTGCTTTGCCATTTAGCGAAAATAAGAAATAATACAATAGATATTATAATTAAAATCATTCCATTTACATCATGCATTATTGTAAATCCATAGGTCAAACAAGTAATAGCTATTGCAAATATTAAAGCTCCAATATAATCAAATTTATCTTTTTTGAAAAATAACCACTCATTTGGAACTTTTAAATAAGTTATAATCATTGTAAGGATTAAAAACGGTATTACGACTAAAAACACATATCTCCAACCAAAATTATGAGTTAAAAATCCTCCCACAATATTAGCTGCTATAAGACCTACATATGCAATAGATGTTATTAAACCAATTCCTTTACCTCTCTCATGAATGGGCATAGCTTCAGTTAAAATAGCTAAAGTTGAAACATTTAGTATAGCTATACTTAAACCTTGTAAAGCCCTGAAAACAATTAAAACACCTGCAGAATTAGATATTGAAGCTCCAAAAGATCCAAATACTAGGAGAATCAACCCTAAATAAAATGTTTTCTTCAAACCAAATTTTACTGCAATCTTTCCAAATGGAAGTGAAAAAATAGCTATTGCAAGGAAAAATATTATAGCTATCCAATTTTGTGAAACAGCACTAATTTCAAAATCCATTCCAATTGTTGGTAGTGCAACTGAAATTACTGATACTGAAAATCCACATAAAAAATATGATAATGAGGTTATTAATAGAATATATTTGTTTTTAAACAAAGACCTATCATTTTCTGAGTTAATTTCTTTGTATTCCTTTTCATCTGATGTAGAACTCATGTAAATACCCTTTTCAATACTTTTACTTAATATGATTAAGTTTATTATAATTATTACAAAAAATAAATAATTAATAATTATCATTATTAATAATTATAAATTTTTGTTTATGATTATTATTATATAAATATAACTCAATAGATTAATCGAACAATGTCTTTAATATCAAAAAATTGCCAAAATTTATCTGATTTATAAAAAAATTAACTTATATGTATTTCATTTACCTCTAAAAGAATGAAAAATCATGCAAAAAAATTAATTAAAAATATTATTTATTTTATAAAAAATATTAGTTATGATATGAATATCATCATATGCCTCTAAGTTACAATTTACTTATTCTACTTTTTATATATGTCCTGATTATCATGACTGTTACTATAATTTAATTTAGATAAAATCCTACTAAATCAAAGCCACAACATAATCATTAAATATTTATACTATTACAAAAATAGGTATAAGTTATATATTTAGTGATAAATTTGAGAAAAAAAGGTTTTAAAATGAGAATAAGAAAAGTAGAAACTGCGAAAGAATTTGAAAAGTCTGTCGATGAATACATAACAATGGGTTATGAACTTAAAAGTCAAGGAGAAGCTAATGCTTTATTGAAAAAAGGAGGGTATGGTTCAATAGTGGTACATATTATTATTTTTATTTTTACAATTTGGTGGACTATTGGACTAGGTAATTTAGCTTATGCATTATATAGCAATAGTAAATCAGATGAAATTTTATTAAAAATTGAAGAATAATGTTAATGTCTCATCATATTAAGTATTATTCATACACGAAAAATTTTGTTAAGGCTCTTAGTTATGTGATATATTGAGAATAAAAAAAATCAAAAGTCAAAAAAAATTCGAAAACACGATTGATGAATACATAACAATGGGATATAAACTTAAAAGTCAAAATGAAAGCTCAATTAAACTAAAAAAAGAAAACATACCTCGTATGATAATTCATGGTATAATTATGCTAATACTATTTTTCCAATTTTTTAACTCTTTAGTTATGATAATGTTTATGCCCTATCAAACTAAAGATCTACCATTATTATTCTCAATGATATTATTAACGATAATTGCAATAAATTCATATTATATGATTAAATCATATAAAGGAGAGGAAATATTAATAAAAATTGAAAAATAACTTATAAAATTTTTTCACTCAGAATCTAAAAAAATATATTTGATTAAATAGCTAAACGAATCATATAGATATAGTTGATAAAATTAGTTTCCGTAGAAAGGTGTAGATGTTTAGAAGATTCAGAGAAAAATCACCCCATGATTAAATGGTATTATTTTAAAGAAAATGCCTGATAAAGTCATTATACTATATTAAAACAATGCCTATTCAAATATATGAATGCTTTTTAAAATATAAAATTTTTTGAAACAATATTTGTAGCAAAAAAATTTATCATCATATCTTCAAGAAACTTGATAAAAAAACTTTCATTTCTTCTTCACTATCTATAAATCATCCATTTTCATTTTAGCTTCATTTGACTGAAAAGGAAACATATTTTCCTCATAAAATATAGTTATATATAAATAATCATTAGCTATTTTTATTTTTCCTTCTAAATTTTCTTTTAAATAATCCAATGATTTTTTATCAAGATTTGAAACTTTGTAAGTAATAAAACTCATGTTTCTATCATCCTCAATATCATTGACTTCTCCATAATCATCTACTTTTACTTCCATGATCTCTTATCCTTTAATAATGTTTTATAAATTATATAATAGAAAATAATAAAATTTAATTCTTAAAAAATTATGTTCTTTAACTTATTTTTTAATTAATGAAAAATAATAAAATAAAAAATAATATATGTGAAAAAATTGAAGATGCAAATAATGAAGGAGAATAATAACTTATTTAAATTCCTTTAAAAACTCATTAATTTCTTTTTCAATTTTTATTATTTCAAAAGTTCCAACATGCCCCATAAGAGAATCATAAGTAAGTAAATGAGAGTTTTTAATCTTTTTAGACATCGGAATAGCATCTAATTCAGGTGGAAAATATTGATCTTGATTAATAGCCACTATAAGAGTTTTAATCTTGATTTTCGGTATTTTATCTTCAATATTATATTTTGTAGAAGCATTATTTCTGTATACAATGTCATTTGCATCCATCTGAGCTCCTTCTTCTTTCATTTCATCCATAGCTAAATCGATATCTTCGATTGATTCGTTTCTGTAAAATTCTCTTGAAAGACCAAATGGATACATTGATTCATTAGCTAATGCAGTAGCTAGTTTAAGAGGTTGTGAATATGAACCATTATTATAATTAGAATCATTTTCAATTATGTGATTCATAAACTTGAAAAGTGCATAATTATGTCCAGCTACTTTATAGCTACTTACAAGAGATATTAAAAAATCCATATAATTGGGATATTTAGCTGCCCATGTTAATGCTTCAAATCCACCCATAGAATTTCCAATTATACCTTTTAAATGATTTATCTTAAATTTAGCTTTTAAAAATTCGATTTGAAACTTAACCATGTCTTCAATAGAATATTTTGGAAATTTATTAGCTAATGCAGTACTTGAAGGGCTTGAAGAGTTAGGAGAGCCTAAAGTTGAAATAGATATAATAAAAAGTTTATTAGTGTCTATTGGTTTGTTTGGGCCAATAATATCAGCTATTCTTCGAATAGAAGCATAATTTCCACCCCAACCATGAAGATAAACAATACCATTAGCTATTTTTCCATCCTCATTTTTTATTGGAGTTCCCATAGTTGTGTACTCTACTTTCAAATTTTTTAATTCATCTCCAGATTGAAATTTAAAAGATTCAAGTTCAAAGTATTGGGGTGTTAATTCTTCCTCATTTTCTAGTGTTAATTTATAGCTAATGCAATCACTTCCTATTTAAAATATGATTAATTAAATTCTTTAATAATATTCAATTATATTATTAAATAAAATCTTAATATATATTTCTAAAATATGACTTTTAATTTTATTATCTATTTAATACAAAACTAAATTCTTTAATATGATAAAATAAAAATTTACTAGTAGAAATAAAAGAAATTAATTATTCTACTATTTTTTGATAAAATTAATCAACTTTAAATTTGCAATACAATTATAAATTATGTGATATAATGAAATACAAATTATTGGAGAATCCATCTTTTAGTGAAACTTATGATCTTGTTGAGGAAGGCTTGAGAAAAAAAGCTATGATAAATATATTTGCATGTTGTAAAGTCATTTATGAAGGAAGAGCTATGAGTCAACTTGATTTTGGAGAGAGATTTATTATGTTAAAACCAGATGGGTCATTTTTAATTCATCAAGAGCGAAAAGTTGATCCTGTTAATTGGCAACCTCCTAAGTCCAGGGCAAGAGCTATAATTAAAGATGAAAAATTAATTTTAGAAAGTTATAGGAGATCTCCTAAGGAAAAGTTAGAAGTGGAAATTAAAAAAACTCATTTTGCAAGTTTTGCAGTAGCTGAAGATTATCAAGAATTAGAATTAGCTGGATATGAGAAAGATATGGGAGATATGATAATGAAACACCCAGCTATGATTGAAACCGGGTTTAAACCAACTGCAAGAGAATACAGTACAGAACATGGATTTATAGATATTTTAGGAAAAGATAAAAATGGAAATCTAATGGTTCTTGAGTTGAAGTGTCGTAAAGCTGGAATAAATGCAGTTAAACAAATTAGACGATATCTCAGTGATTTTAAAGATGACAACAATAGCTATTTAGAAGAGTTTGAACTTGAAAAAAAAGAAATTCGAGGATTGCTCGTAGCACCATCTATTGGGGATGATGCAAAAGAACTTCTTGAAGAAGAAGGTATTGAATTTAAAGCTATTGAACCTCCAAAAGAGTTAAAAAGTGACAAAAAAGTCACTTTAGACATATTTTAATAAAATAACAAAAACAATAAAATGATTTTGGACCTATTTCAAGAAACTAATAAAAATTAATTTTAGATGAAAAATTGTTTTTATAATAAGCAAATGAAATTTTTTAAAGCTATTAAACAATGATTCAATTTTTAATAATTATTTTCTCTACTCTTCTCCTTAATTTCTTTTTTTTACATTTTTAATTTTATAATAATATTTTCATTTTTTAATAGAACATAAATGAGGATATTTATTTTTTATTATAAAATAAAGCCTGATATAACCCTTATTTTGATTTTTGCTTATTTAAATCTTTTTAAAGTATTATACTTATTATTTTTCTAGATAATTTAATATTAAAACATTTAATTTAATAATAGATTATTAATTTTTAATTTTATTCTTTATATTTCTCATCTGAATTTAGTAAAGATTTGGGAATAAATTAGTAAAGACTCTGGATAAATCTTGAAAAATCTTTTTATTAAATATCATAGTATATTTCAACTATTAAATTGAAAATGTCTTCATTTGATATTTTTTTTCTTAATTATATTTAAATAAATGAAAAATTAAAGGAAGTGGTTTGTTGAGATATGCTATTGAATGTGATCTTACAAAAAAATATGGTGATTTTACAGCTGTGGAAAAGTTGAAAATAAAAGTCCCTGAGGGCAAAACATATGGATTTCTAGGACGAAATGGGTCTGGAAAAACAACAACAATCAGAATGATGATGGGGTTGATAAAGCCTGATTCTGGAAATGTGAAAATATTTGGAAAAAAAATCAATCGAGGAGACAATAGCTATCTATCTCAAATAGGAGCTATTATTGAAACACCTGGATTTTATAACAATCTTTCAGCTTATGAAAACCTTGAAATTACTTGTGAATTATTTAAATGTGATAAACAATCCATAAAGAAGTCATTAACTACTGTAAGATTAGATAATGTGGGAAATCGGAGTGTGGGTAAATTTTCATTAGGAATGAAACAAAGGTTAGGAATAGCTAATGCTTTAATACATTCTCCTAAAATTTTGATCCTTGATGAGCCCACAAATGGTTTAGATCCTATAGGAATTATTGAAATGAGAAAATTAATAAAAAATCTTTCAAAAACAATGGGAATCACAATACTTGTGTCAAGTCATTTATTAAATGAAATACAGCTTATTGCAGATTATGTTGGAATAATTGATAATGGAAAATTAATCAAAGAAGGAAGCATCAGTTCAATAAATGCAAATCAACAAAATTACTTAATTATTGAAACTAATAATGTTGAAAAAACTGAAAAAGTCTTAAATGACCTTAATTTTAAATTTGATAAAACAGATGATTTTTTTAAAATATATTGTGATTATGAAGATAATCCAAATATTAATAAAAAATTAATAAAAAATGATTTAAAAGTATATAATTTGAGATCTCATTCAAAAACATTAGAAGAAAGATTTTTAGGAATTACTGGAGAAAATTCTCAAGTTAATTAATTAGTAGAATATTTTATACCTAATTTTATATCCTCAATTTAATTAATAAAAGATTTTATATTCAATGTCATGTTAAGGAGTTTGAAAAGATTGATTAATTTATTGAAAAGTGAAAATAAGAAGTATAAAAATAGCTATATTATAACACTTGGGCTTTTGGGAATGATTTCTCCATTAATAATCATAGCTATTGGAACATTCATAGTTAGAGAAGATTTAATAATCCAAGGAGTTTATAGTTGGCATTCATTTTTCGGAAGAGTAATTTCATTTTTCATGATGCTTATTGGACCACTACTTACATCATTCATTGCAATAAGCTCAATATATCATGAGTATAAGTCTCATACACTTGAAAATATTTTAAATTCACCAAATTCAAGAGTAAAAATAATTTTTTCAAAAGTTGTTTATGTTTCACTAATGGTTTTAGCTTTATATGCAAGTGTCGCGATTGTAAATATAATATGTGCATTCCTACTAGGTTTTACAATAACAGAAGCAGAAATAATAAATTACAGTAGCTATATTATGTTAGCAGGTATTACGAATATTGTAATCATCCCCTTAGCTATGTTATTAACATTAATTTTTAAAGATTTCATCCCAGCTATGATAATAGTGGTAGCAGGAACAATTCCTAACTTAGCTGCATTTCATTGGGATAAATGTTATTTATCACCATTTGCTGTTCCAGAAGTTATTGTATTGCGAGTTGCAGGAATTTTACCAGAAATTAACATAATATATCCATTGATAATTATTACATCTTATTTAATAATTTTCTTAACTCTACTGATATTATATTTCAAATACTCAAACCAATATTAACATGAAAATTATTTTGAATAAACCATTAAATACACTAAATAGCCAAATATTTTTTTAATATCTAATAGATAAATAGCTATTGAAAAAAATCTAGAAGATTGTTTTTGAGGATATAGAAATGAAAAGGTTATTATGGTATCTTATTGCTGGAACACGAGGAGGAATAAACAGGGCAAAAATAATTGAACTCCTCAATAAACGACCTTACAATGCCAGTCAACTTTCTAAACTTCTTAATTTAGATTACAAAACAATAACACATCATTTAAAAGTTTTAAAAAATAATGAAATAATCTTTTCTGGTAAAGAAAAATATGGTGTTTTATATTTCCTTTCAGACAAAATGGAAAATAATTATGAAGAATTTTTAGAGATTTGGAAAAAAATTGTTAATAACTAAATAATCACAATTTAATAATTAAAGGTGAAATTATGGCAGTTACAACGGTAATGGAAACGTTATCATTTAATATAGCATCCATTATAGGAATAATAAATATATGTTTATTAATAGCTCTTAGCTATGTCTATTATCAAAATTACAAAGAGATAAAATCGCAGTTCAATATAGGTTTACTTGTATTTTCAGGATTTTTACTACTGCAAAGTGTCTTTTTAACTTTAAGTTCAATTTTTCATGGAGGTTTTGGACCAGGAACTGGAGTACTTTTAAGTATTAATAATTTAATATTGAGTATCTCTCTAAGTGTTCTATTGAAAATAACATGGTGATAATATTAGTAATTTTAAAATAAAAAAATAAGGCTCATGATTCATAATGGTGCAAATTCAATAGAAACTATTGACAATACATTATATTAAAAAATTGATTAATTAAACGGTGAAGTATTGAAATATTACCTCGAATATTTAATTCACTTTTTAATTTAATAAGTGAAAATATATTGAACCATTAAAGGTGCATGAGCCTAAAATTTTAATAATCATTTTTTCATATAATTGATTTGTTATTGAATTTTTACCATAAATTTTATATATTAAGAATATGAAATGATTATTTTGTCTTATTTTTATGATTTCCAGAATTTATTCTTTAACTAATAAAAATAAGATTTTATGTATTTATACAATTTTTATAACTTTTTTTAAAAGGTGAAGAAAAATGGAATTAGAAAGTAGTATAGACATAGAAGACCCCAATCGACTGGGTATTTTGGAGAATGTCTGTTACAATACAAATTATTCTTCATCATACCCTTTTTAAATTTGTAATAATAAATTATACGTTATTTTTTTAGAAAAAATAGTGCTAATAATTTACTTCTTTATTAAAGAAATCATAACTTTTTCATGAGTCCACAAAATATTCATATTATGAATTATTTTGTTGATTTAATGAGATATTTGTTTTTGTTGATTAGTAATATCTGATTATATTGTATATTTTATTATTGCAATTTTAATACTATTTGAACAGTTAATTGAATTTTAGAAAATAAGCCATTTTAAATCAATTCAGTATTAATGAGATTTATTTAAAAATTAAGATCTATATTTTTATTAACATGAATCTTATCTGAAGTTAAGTTATATTATTTAATTAATTAAGATTTTAACCTAGTTTTTCTAAAATTTGGGCTAAATGTAATCTTTGAATCATTATATTTTTAATATTTATTACTTTATACAAAAGTAATAGTAATATTTATTTAAAAAATAGTATTATTTATAATTGTTAGTTATATTTTTATATAAAGATTATTAATGGCTATTAACTGTTAATTCTATGTCTATTTCCTAGCTTTAAATTACATGGAGATTAGACAATGGAAAAACAAAAACTAATTAAAAATAAAAGAAACGAGAAAGCTGTTAAAAGAAGATTAATTAGAGCATCAAAATATAGCTTGGATAAATTATTTAAAAAATATAAAAATAATGAAAATGGCTATGATGATGTGAGAATTAAGGAAATGAGAGAAAAATATGGTGAAAACACCATATCTCACAAAGAAGAAGATTCTATTTTAAAAAGGATCTTTGGTTCATTTATTAATCCATTTACTATAGTTTTAATATTTTTAGCTATAGTATCTTTCATGACTGATGTTTTATTAGCTGGTCCAGGTGAAACAGATTATACTGCTGTTGTAATTATTCTTACAATGGTTACAATTAGTGGATTGATGAGATTCATTCAAGAAACTAAGTCCAATAATTCAGCTAAAAAGTTGGCATCTATGGTTGAAACCACAACTGCTGTTGAAAGAATAGAAACAGGAATAGCTGAAATTCCTATTGAAGAGGTTGTTGTTGGAGACATCATACACTTAGCTGCAGGAGATATGATTCCTGCTGATGTGAGGATTATTTCATCAAAAGATTTGTTTATAAGTCAGTCTTCCCTAACTGGGGAAAGTGAACCCGTTGAAAAGTTATCTGAAAACAAGCATGAAGAGAGAAAACATCTTTTTGATATTGATAATTTAGCTTTTATGGGTAGTAATGCAGTAAGTGGAACTGCAAAATGTATGGCTATTGCTGTTGGAGATGAAACCACTTTTGGATCAATGGTTGAAAGCATTTCTTCTTCTCATTCTAAAAAAACAAGTTTTGATATGGGAGTAAACTCTGTATCATGGTTATTAATCCGTTTTATGGCAGTTATGGTTCCTTTTGTTTTCTTTATAAATGGTTTTGCAAAAGGAGATTGGTTAGAATCATTTTTATTTGCAATTTCAGTTGCAGTAGGTCTAACTCCTGAAATGCTTCCAATGATAGTTACAACTAACCTTGCAAAAGGTGCCAATAAAATGGCAAAAAATAAAACCATAGTAAAAAGTCTCAATTCCATTCAAAGTTTTGGAGCAATGAATATACTGTGTACTGATAAAACAGGCACATTAACTCAAGATAAAGTAGTTTTAGAACTTTATTTAGATGTCCATGGAAATGAAGATAATAGGATTTTAAGACATGCATTTTTAAATAGCTATTATCAGACAGGGCTCAGAAATTTAATGGATTCTGCAATATTAGATCATATTGATGAGAATGGGATAAAGGAATTAGCAACAAAATATATTAAAGTAGATGAAATACCATTTGACTTCAATAGAAGACGCATGAGTGTTGTTATTCAAGATAACTCTGGTAAAACACAGTTAATAACTAAAGGAGCAGTGGAAGAAATGTTAAACATTTCTTCCTTTGTTGAATATAAAAATAAAGTTGAAGTATTATCTGATGAAATAAAACAAGAAATTTTGAGTAGGGTAACAAGTTTAAATAATCAAGGAATGAGGGTTCTGGCTGTAGCTCAAAAAAATAACCCTTCTGAAGTAGGTGTCTTTTCAGTTGAAGATGAATCTGACATGATTTTAATGGGTTACCTTGCATTCTTAGATCCTCCGAAAAAATGTACAGAAGAATCTATAAAAGCGTTACATGAACATGGCGTTGAAGTTAAAGTTTTAACAGGTGATAATGAAGCAGTAACAAAGACAATATGTGAAAAAGTGGGAATTGATCCTAAAAATGTTGTAAATGGAAATGATATTGAAAAAATGACTGATGAAGAGATATCCATAGCTGCTGAAAAAAATAATATTTTTGCTAAACTTTCACCAAATCAAAAAGTGAAAATCGTTTCAGCACTACGTGAAAAAGAACATGTTGTTGGTTTTTTAGGTGATGGAATAAATGATGCAGGAGCAATTACAGAATCTGATGTAGGAATCTCAGTTGATAATGCGGTTGATATTTCTAAAGAATCAGCGGATATTATTTTACTTCAAAAAGATTTGATGATCCTAGAAAAAGGAGTTATCGAAGGTAGAAGAACATTTGGTAATATAATAAAATATATTAAGATGACTGCAAGTTCAAACTTTGGAAACATGTTTTCAGTATTAGTGGCTAGTATATTCCTTCCATTTTTACCAATGCTTCCTTTACAAATACTAATGTTGAATCTTATATATGATATCTCTTGTGTCTCCTTGCCATGGGATAATGTGGATAAAGAGTATATTAAAAAACCAAGAAAATGGGATGCTTCAACCATTGGAAAATTCATGCTATGGATTGGACCAACTAGCTCTGTTTTTGATATTACTACATTTTTATTAATGTTTTTTGTTATCTGCCCTATGGTTTTAGGTGGGGATTTTGGTGATGCAGGAGTTAGTACAATTGTATTTATAGCATTATTCCACACAGGATGGTTTGTTGAATCATTATGGTCTCAGACACTAGTTATACATGCGTTAAGGACTCCTAAAATACCATTTATTCAAAGTAGAGCATCCCTCCCCGTGACATTACTTACAAGCTTAGGTATTGCAGCAGGAACAATCATACCTTTCACAGATCTTGGAACAGCTTTTGGGATGGTTTTTCTTCCATGGTTCTACTTCCCATGGTTAATAGTTACAATACTTGCATATATGGTCTTAGTTACAATAGTTAAAAAGGTATATATTAAAAAATTTGGAGAATTACATTAAAAATATCTTGTTTATATTCTTAATTTATTAATTCCCTTTTTATTTTTTTATTATTCATGATTTCATTTTTTATTTATCTGGTTGTGCATCAATTCCATTTCAGATGAACAAAATGATATTTAATTAGTTTTCATAAAGAAATATTTAAATTATCTTGAATATTAAGACATTATGTTTATTTTAGTCTATATAGAATTTAAACAAAAATTCGATGTACAACCCAAAAAAACTAAAAAATAGCTATTTAATAAATTTATTCAAATAATAATAATAATAATAATAATAATAATAATAATAATAATAATAATAATAATAATAATAATAATAATAATAATAATAATAATAATAATAATAATAATAATAATAATACTTTGTAGCTATTTGTCATAAACATGATTATTTTTATTAGATAGCTACTAAATTAAATATTTTTTACAAACATTAATTTATATAGGACTATATTGATTTTAAAACTTCAGTTCCGCGAATTAGAAGTAAATAAGTATTTCCGTATTTATCAAAGCTCATTCCTTCAAATTCACGCTTTGTATTCAAAATAGTGTATTCAAAGTCATTCTTAGTTAAAGTATAATTACATAGCTTATCTACTGGGATTGAATAAAATACGCCATCAAAAACCAGATATAATCTATTTGAAACTGGATTAAGTGCCAATGCTTGAGCATAGTACCCTGGACGATTTTTAATTGTAGCTAACAATTCAATTTTTATTTCATTGTTGGCAATTTTTCCTTTAAAAATGTTATCTCCTTTTGAACTAGATATAAATTGATGAAAATAAAAATTTCCGTTTTTATCAAAAGCTAAATTTCGCACCTTATTTGCTTTTTTATTATTATAATAAACTGTAAATTTATACATTGAACTAGGCTTTAAGGTTTTCATGTTAATTTTCATCAACTTTAGTTTTGGTGATAAATACTTATCATCTTGCCACATCCACAATGATTTAGTTTTTGGATTATAAGCTAATGACTGACCATGCCCAGTGTTAAAAACTGGGCCTATTTTAATAGCTTTTTTAATAAGTTTTTGGTGTTTTGTTAAATTTTCATTATTTTTAAGAGATGTTCCAAGTTTACGTAAGCTAGCTAAAGCTTTACCTTGGTTTAATTTATACTTATTAAGCATTTCCATATCATATCTAACTATAAACCCTTTTTTTACATTATATCCATGCGAAGTCAGAATGTACATATGTTTTCCAACTATTGTAATAGCTTGACAATTATACCAGTATTCATTATATTCTCCTGCTTTTCCAATTTTCTTTCCTGATGTTGGAAGAAAATACTCAGTTTTAAAGGTATATTTCTTATTTCCTATTTTTGTTTTTATTATGTTCTTTTTTGATTCTAAACCTTTTGTTTTAAAAAATTGTGGTGAAATTGCGTATTTTTTTGGTTTTTCAACAAATTTAGGTATATCATTATTAATAGATATGGTGTTTTCACAATCTGCTTTTATATTTCCCAAATTAGTTGTAGCTACAGTTAATGGTAAAGTAGCTGACAATATTACTAAAAAAGCCCCTATTGTCAAAAGAAAAATCACGAGTTTTTTATTAAATTTGTTTTTCATATTTACACTTATATTGTTATAGTCAATGGTCAAATATCACTTAGTTTTAAAAATATCAATGTTAATAAATGTTTTTTTAAATAAACAGATATTATAATAAAATATTCTTATTTTATGAATTTTAATTATATTTTTTTATTAAATATTAATTATAAGCAATTATTTTAGAAAATTAAGAATTATATTTAATTTATTAATTTAAAGCTTAATATCTTATTATACATAATAATAATTACCTACAATAACATTTATGAATTTAGACAGTTAAGTATTTCATTTTTTTGAAGTTTTATGGTCTAGTCTATATATTCATTTAGAAAATGAAAAGTAACTTTTGAATGATAATATTAAATTATAAATAAAAAACTTTAAGATGTTAAAACTTAATTAAAAAATAAATTTTTCATGACAAGATAAAAGGAAATCAAAATGGATTTAATAACAATATTCATTATAGCAATAGCATTAAATATGGACACAATCAGTATTTCAATTACAAAAGGATTTACTATAAAAAATATAAATACATTACAATCTTTATGGTTTGGAATATTTTTTGGCTTTTTTCAAGGATTTATGCCAATTTTAGGATGGGTATCAGGAGTTGAATTACAGCATCTTGTATCAAAAATTGCTCCATGGCTAGCTTTTATTTTACTAGTAGCTATTGGACTCAAAATGATTTATGAAAGCATAGGTAATGATAAAAAGGGAATAGCATCTGAAGGACAATTTTCATTTAAAGAATTAGCTCTTCTTGGAATAGCTACTAGTATTGATGCATTTGCTATTGGAGTTACTTTTGCCTTTTTAAATACTCCTATTGTTGTTCCTGCAATAATCATTGGATTATTTTCATTTATCTTTTCTGGAACTGGAATAGTTATTGGGAAAAAAATGGGACAATTATTTAAAGATAGGTTTGAAATAGTCGGGGAGTTGTTTTAATAATATTAGGTTTTAAAATATTGTTGGATGGTTTAGGGTTTATTTAAAGTTTTTTAACATGCCTTACTGTGATAAAAGAATCACTAGAAAATTGAACATAATATATTAACATAATCAAATATAAATTATTTACAAAAATACATCCAAAAATTTTTAGTATAAGCATTTTAAAAAACTCATAATTATTAAATTTAATTATTAAATCTAATTAAACAATCGGTGAAAATAGTTGTTTTAGGAAAATAAATGATTTAAAAATATATAAGTGGATTTTAATTGATTATTTAAATGGTGATCTAATGCCAAAGAATAATTTTAATATAAAGTATGTTGAAGAAGTTTTAACTAAAAACAAATACATTCCAGATGATAGTATAGCTACTGTATTGTTTTTAGCTATTTCACTTAAAAAACCTATTTTAATTGAAGGTCCTCCGGGAACAGGGAAAACAGAAGTGGCTAAAGCTATTTCTAAAGCATTTGAAAAGGATTTTTTTAGAATACAATGTTATGAAGGAATAACATTTGAACAAATTGTAGGTGAATGGAATTATCAAAAGCAGCTACTGAGTCTCGAGGTGTCTAAAAAGAACAAAACGGAAGAAGATGTGTTTAAAGAAGATTTTTTCATTAAAAGACCACTTTTATCAAGTTTTATGAATGAAAATGATTCTGTAATCTTGATTGATGAAATTGACAAATCAGATGAAGAGGTTGAAAGTTTTTTACTTCAAGCTTTAGGAGAAAAACAGATAACAGTTAATGATCTTGGAACTTTTGAGTTGAAAAATAATTTAATTGTTATTATGACTTCAAATTCTCAAAGGCAGCTATTGGATGAAACAAAAGATCGATGTTTATATTTATACATTGATTATCCAAATTTTGAAAGAGAAGTAGAAATAGTAAAAACACATATCCCTAATGCATCGGCAAAACTGATAGAAGAGGTTGTAACAACTATACAAAAGCTTAGAAAGCTTAACATAACTAAAAATCCTTCAATAAGAGCTACAGTAGACTGGGTAAGAAGTCTTATTATCCTTAATAAGGAAAACTTAGATAAAAATACTTTTGAAGAAACCATCAATGTTGTAATTAAAAATGAAGATGATAAAAAAAAAATTTTTGAAAATATTAAGCTCAAATAGCTATTAAAAGACAGATTCCTTATTAAAGATAAGTATTAAAAATTCTAAGTGCTAAAAGTAAAATAAAAAATTATAATTAAAATTAATGTAAAAAATAAATAAAAATTATATAAAAATTGAATTTAAGATAGAAAAAATATTCTTGATTATGATTAAATGATAGAGAAAATAGCTAAATTTTCAAGATTACTTAGAGAAGATGGGATTCCAGCAAGCATTAGAAGTACTACATTAGCTTGTAAAGCGTTTGATTTAATTAAAAATAATGATGATAAGTTTCAAGAAGTATTGGCAGCTATTTATCTAAAAGATCAGCGCCAGAGAAAAAAATTCAATAAAATCTATGAAGATTTTTTTAGTGGAAAAGAAGAAGAAAAAGAAAAAGAATCAATAGCTACTGGTCATAAATCACCATTTTTAAAAAAATATAATGTTTCTGTAAGTGGAAAAAGAGTTATTAACTCTGATTTTGGAGATGATTTCAATAGCTACAAATTGAGCTATATTAAAAATAGTTTAAGTGATATAAACAATGAGGGGAACAGGAAAGGAAATTCAGATCTTTTAACAAAAGATTTAAACATAGTAAATAACCTTCAAATAGATTTAATTGACCTTTGTCAAAAATTAGGGACGAAAATAGCTACAAAAAGATCCAGACAATATAGGCAGTCCAAAAAACAAAGACCAGATATTCGAAGAAGTATTAGGAAGAATATCAAACATGGTGGAACAGTTCTTGAGCTTATAAAAAGCAAACCTAAAATTAAAAAGCATAGCCACTATTTTTTATCTGATGTAAGCGTTTCATGTGATTGGATTAGTATTTGGTTCTTTTGTATGGTTTATGCAGCACAAAATTCATTCAGTCGAGCTAGAGCATTTGAATTTGACAATAAATCAGTTGAAATAACTCCAGCACTATTTGAAAAAGAATTAACAGATGCTTTTATTAAAGTTTTAAAAATTAGACATAATAATTCTATGATTCATGGAAAATCTAATATGTATACTGCGTTTGCTGATTTTGAAAAGTATGCAAACTTGAATAGTAAATCTTATGTTCTAATTTTAAGTGATTGTAGAGATTGGGCAGGACCAAAGGAAGAGAGCATTCCAAAAAGTGCAGAATTAATTGAAAACATAGCTAAAAAATCAAAAAGACTTTTAATTTTAAACCCTGAGGAAAAAAAGAAATGGAATGTTGCAGACAGCTGTGTTTGCGACTATGAGAATGCAGGTGCTGAAGCTTTTGAAGTAAGAAACCTAGAACAACTTGCTGATTTAATTATTGAAATTTAAGTATTCCTCCTCAATTAACATCAATGGATAAAAATTACTTAATATACTCTTACAATTCCTATTTTATCAAAATCCAGATAAAGAGAAGTAGTTTTTTCAATTCCAAATTCTTTCATGATTGTTATAGCAGTATTATCTGCTAATGATAATTTACCATCATACTTTAAATAATTAGGAATGGATTCATCTAAGAGTTTTTTTTATCTTTATAAATTGTGTGATTATCTCTAATATAATCACATATTCATAATTAGTTGCTGAATTTAACGAATTTAAACTTTTTATTTTAAAAAATATTCATTTTATTTAAAATTAAAAATATTAAATTTTTGCCAAAAATCATGTTTCACACTATAATTCTATAGTTCTTTTAATACTACTGATCAATTTTAGAACTTGTAGCTATTATAAAACTAACATCTATAAAATCATGCGAATTCTTTTTTAACTATTTTAATCCATTTATTGCGCATTTTCTTTAATTTGACACTATTATATTTGAGATTTCCTGTTAAACACCCAGTCATATTTTCATCAGTCACTTTTTTTCTTATATTTAGTTTTATCCCATCTTCAGTATTAATCCACTCAATTATATCCTCAGGACGAATATTATACTAATTCAAATATGATTTCTACAGAGCCAAAATTTTAAATGTTCAATTAATTAATTTAAACAGTCAAAAAAACATCAAAACCAGTTAGTTTTGGTAGTCCTAAAAAAAGTAATATTTATAACCATTTTTACATTAAATTAAATAACAAGATATCAATGAGATGAAAATTTATTTGTAAAAATTAAATTTATAGCCCTATAATTAAAGTTGATTGTAATGAAAAATGTAAAGAATACTTCACAGTTGTCTGGTCTAACAGACAGCGAAGTAAAGTCACGCCTTGAAATGGAGGGTTATAACGAGTTAGAGAGCACCGAGTCCAAAAATTTTTTGGCAATCATGTTCGGAGTAGTAAAAGAGCCTATGTTCCTGTTGCTTGTAGCTTGTGGTACACTTTATATGTTACTTGGCGATATTCAAGAAGGATTAATATTATTGGGTTTTGTATTCGTGATTATGGGTATCGAATTCTATCAGGAACGAAAAAGTGAAAAGGCTTTAAATGCTTTGAAAAATTTGGCAAGTCCGCGGGCATTGGTTATCCGTGATAATACAGAAATCCGTATTCCAGGTCGAGAAGTAGTATGTGATGATATTATCGTTCTTCAGGAAGGAGACCGCATACCTGCTGATGCAACCATTTTAAAAAGTGTAAACCTGTTAGTCGATGAATCACTTCTTACAGGCGAATCTATTCCTGTTCGAAAACATGCTTGGGCTGGAGAATCTGATAATATCCAGCCTGGAGGTGATGATCAGCCTTTTGTCTATTCTAGTTCTATGGTAATTCAGGGTAATGGCTTGGCAAAAGTTACCCATACAGGTATGAATACTCAGGTCGGAAATATCGGGAAATCTATCAGTAAAGTGGAAGAATCTCCCAGCCTACTGAAAAAAGAGATAGGTTCCTTGGTCAAATATTTTACCATAGTTGGAGGAATACTTTTTATCATGGTAGTTGTTTTATACACTTTTACTCGTGGAGATTTATTACAAGGTTTTTTAGCAGGTATTACTCTGGCAATGGCCATGTTACCTGAAGAATTTCCTGTGGTACTGACTATTTTCATGGCTGTTGGTGCTTGGCGTATTTCAAAAAAACGAGTACTAACACGACAACCCAATGCTATTGAGACACTGGGTTCGGCAACAGTATTATGCACTGACAAAACAGGTACATTAACAGAAAACAAAATGAAAGTTACTAAATTGTACAATAAGGAAAATTTCTTGACACCAGAATATGCAAAGGATTTTCCTGGAGAATACCATGATATTATTGAATATGGGATATTGTCAAGTCAGATAAATCCTTTTGACCCCATGGAAAAAGCTATTAACCACATTGGCGAAACATTCCTGAAAAATACTGAACATATACATGATGGATGGGAAATGATAAAGGAATATTCATTATCAAAAGAATTACTAGCTATGTCAAGGGTTTTCAAGAGTAAAACTTCAAATCAATTAGTTATTGCGGCAAAAGGAGCTCCTGAAGCTATTTTTGAACTTTGTCATTTGCCTACCAATATTCGAGAAAAATATATGGTAGCAGCACAGACTATGGCTTCAGAAGGTTTGCGTGTATTGGGAGTTTCTAAGTCATGCGTTTTAAAAAGTCATTTACCAGAAATACAGCACGATTTTAAATTTGAATTTGTAGGTCTGATAGGTTTATCTGATCCAATCCGTTCTGAAGTTCCACAAGCAGTTCATGAATGTCATAAAGCTGGGATCAGAGTAATTATGATTACAGGAGACTATCCTATCACGGCTCAAAACATAGCTAAGGAAATTGGTTTGCAAAATTACCACGAATGTATCACGGGTTCAGAACTGGCAGAAATGGATGAAACCGTGTTAAGTGAAAAAATCAAAACTATTGATGTATTCGCACGAGTAGTTCCAGAACAAAAACTTAAAATTGTTAATGCTTTAAAGCATAACAATGAAATTGTTGCTATGACAGGAGATGGGGTGAACGATGCTCCTGCATTAAAATCTGCTAATATTGGTATTTCTATGGGTAAAAAAGGTACAGATGTGGCCCGTGAAGCATCCGAACTTGTTTTGATAGATGATAATTTTGGTTCAATTGTGAAAGCCGTGAAAATGGGACGTCGTATATTTGATAACTTGCAAAAAGCATTAGGATACATCTTTGCAATTCATGTTCCCATAGCGGGTTTGTCACTTATTCCAGTATTTTTCACTAGCTGGCCACTGATTTTATGGCCAGTACACGTGGTTTTTCTTGAATTAATCATTGACCCCGCATGTTCTGTTATTTTTGAAGCGGAAAAGCCCGAAAAGAATGTTATGTCTCGCCCACCACGAAAAATCAATGAAGTATTTTTTGGAAGTAAAAAGATATTTATAAGTTGTTTTCAGGGAATTTGTATACTGATTGTCTCATTAGGAGTGTATTTTGTAACACTCAAAATGGGATATAATATTGGTGAAGTAAAAGCTATGACATTTACTACATTAATTTTTGCTAATATTGCGACAATACTCACCAACCGTTCATGGGAATCATCTATTTTCACAATTTTACAAACCCCTAACAAAACAGTAAAATGGATAATTGGGGGAGCGATACTATTCATCATTTTAGTTTTAACTGTTCCATTCTTGCAACAACTTTTCCAATTTGAACCAATTAGCATTTTAGAAATCGCTATTATGTTTACTGTTGGAATGAGTACAATGATTTGCTTTGAAGTATATAAATATTTCAGACGGAAATTTAATTGATTTAAAAATATTAGGCACTTTATTATTTAATTATTTCTTTTTCTTTATTTAGTGTTTTAATTTAGATTTATAGAGTGTTAGATTTTTGGGAAAAATGGAAGATGTTTTATGTCTCATTCTCTATATTTGAGGTTTATTATATGGTTACCTTTCCAGCAAAAGGTTGGGCTTCAAATAAAAAATTTAAAAGACATATTGACAATCATCCAATCATGATAAATTTCTTTCAAGTTAATAGATTAAATTACTCTTTTTGATATTATTTATTATTATAATCATACCATATTTTTTAGAAACTTCCAAAGTGAACTACCCCCATTAATATTACATGAAAAGATTATTCTAATTAATTAAAGACAAGTTTACATATCATAAAGTAAAGTTTAATGTATAAAAAGTAAAGTTTGTATATCATAAAGTAAATAATACTTTACATCAAGAGGTAATATTATGAAAACTTGGATAAAAGCTTTTTTAATGTTTTTAATATTTGTTTTAGTATCTGTAGTTTGGATTATTGGAATTATTTTTGCAGATTTCAAATTTTTCATTTTAGGCGGGATAATTCTATGCTTTTTAAGTATATATGTTTTTAAAAATCGTGAAGAGTTAAAAACTGTAAGAACCGATGATGGAGATGTAATGGAAGATGAAAGAAACCATACTATAAATGAAAAAGCAGGAAATATAACTTATGAGATTATAATATTCCTAATGGTTTCAATAGGAGTAGCTATTTTAACACTTAGAGATATTTATCCTCAATTTCAAACAATTGCTCATATTTTACTTTTTTTAACGATTATCAACTTTATTATTAATAAAATAGCTAAGTTTTATTACAAAAAGAAATTATAATTGAAAAAACTAATTTGAGGTAATCTCGTGAAAAATAAGCTTAAAGTGTTTAGAGCTATGAAAGACATCACTCAAAAGGATTTAGCTAAAGAACTTTCTGTTACAAGGCAATCAATAGTTTCAATTGAAAATGGAAAATATGATCCCTCTTTGAAATTAGCTTTTAAAATAGCTATATATTTTGATGTTCAAATTGAGGATATATTTAACTATGAAAAATAATTATAATTCCAATATCTACATCTTTTTTAAAAAGATTAAATCTTTCAGCCATCCATATTTTTCAACCTTTGAATCTCTTTTTCATGATGTTTCATGGTTAAAACATTAGCTGGTTTAGCTTTTGTAACATGATGGTCCTTTTCAAGTTTATAAATCAAAAATTTATCATTTTCAAGCTCAATAACTCCATTTGAATCCTCGTAATCTAAGCTATTGATCTCATCAACAATATTTTCATACTCTTGTTTTTCTTCCATTATTATCTCATCAATAGCTATTCCTTGTAAATCTTTGTTTAATTGCATTGATAATCCCACAATCCCATTAACTTCTTTTCCCTCAGTTTCAAAAGTAGATTTTCTTATTTCATCCATATTAAACAAAACATGCCCTTTTGTTACCTCAGTAGCTGGAATTTCATTAGATGTACCAATCAAATTTATTTTGTAAGATTTTTTCCAGTTTCCTATTTTATAAATAGCATAGTTAATATCATTGAACGAAATCATCTCTGAATTAGCTAAATCTTGTGAATCTTTTTGATCTTTATAATTTTTTTTATTATTTTCCATTAAATAGCCTCATAATCTTTAAAAATATATGAATATATAAAATATTATTATTAATTATCATTTAATTATATTAAATATAGAATATATAAATTGAATTGATATTATATAAAAACTATTGAAAAATTTGAAAATTATAATTTTTTAAAAATAAATAGGGATCAAGGTGTCTGATTTAGGTGAAGTCAACGAGCTTTATTATTTCTTCAATTTCGTTGTAACCCTTGCTAATTAGTATTGCCATTAAAAGTACATTTAGATAAACGTGTTTATAGACAGA
>JAITUQ010000022.1 GCA_031286225.1 Candidatus Methanorudis spinitermitis | reverse complement strand
AAAAAAACAACAATACTACATGTATTTTTAGCAGGAATGCTCACAACACTAGGCTACAACAAAAAAACAGACCTACAAAAGCTCTCAGAATCTCGAAAAAAATAGGACCCTAAATATTTTACAATTATTCACTATTTTTTACTACAATTTTTGTTACATTATGCATATTTTTCTTGTGAGGTCATTTGAAATATAACTATGTTATACACTACTTAATGAATATTCATTACATTTATATACTATAACTATCTAAACCAAATACTTGGTTTATGATATCCCTTTCAAGTAAAACTTTCATAATAAATTTTCCTCAAGCAAATTATGTTTTTTTTTTATCTTTCGGATCATAAACCTGTGGTGAAGGTTTATATAGTTACAAACATAGAAGTGCTGTTTTTTTGAGCGTAAACCTTCACCCAAAATCGTTTTTTCTACAACATTGTTATCAAGCTACTATTTTCAAATATTCTCTTAGATACTCAAATATTATACTTTTTCTGAAAACAGCAGGTTTTTTTTTTTTTTTAAATGAATCCTTTGGGGTTAATTTTTTTAAAAACTTTAAAACATTTTTCACAAGTATATTGTGAGAAAAACATAGAGATTAATGAGAAATATAAAGATTTAAAAGGAATATAGAGACTAATGAGAAATATAGAGATTAAAAAGGAATATAAAGTTTAAAAAAAACATAGAGATTCTTTGATAACTATAAAAAAAGAAAAATAAAAAAAAACATAATGAGATTTATAGCTAATAATTAAATAAATATTTAAAATTATTTATTATTATAATAATATAGTGATAATATGGATAAAGATTTAATTGATGTTTCAGATGAAAATATTGAAATAATCAATGAAGGATTAGTTGAAATTCAAGTGCCTGTATTTGATAAGGTTTCATCTAAAGCACCTGTATTTTACAACTCAAAAATGGAATTAAACAGAGATATATCTATATTAGCACTACAAACATTTCAAAAAGAAATTAATAGGGAAATCAATATTTGTGATGTTTTTGGGGGAAGTGGGGTGCGAGCCCTGCGATATAAAAAAGAAATAGATAGTGTTGGTGAAGTAACTGCAAACGACATTAGCCCACTAGCTATTGAATACATATTAGCTAATGCCCTTACAAATGAACTTGATATTGAAATACACCAAAAAGAGGCAAATATCCTTCTTAGAGAACATAGAGGAGAATTTGATGTAATTGACATAGATCCATTTGGAACTCCATCTTACTTTGTTGATTCTGTAGGATATTCTTTAAAGAAAGATTCTTTACTTTGTATTACAGCTACAGATACGTCTGCATTATGTGGAACTTACATAGAGCCATGTATTAGAAAATATAATGCAAAATCATATAAAAGTGAATACTGCCATGAAAATGGTATTAGGATATTAGCTGGGTTTGTAGCATTAACATTAGCTAAGTATAAAAAACATATAGAAATCAAATTATCTCACAGTAGCCTACATTATATGAGACTTTATATTAAAGTTAATAAAGGTTCAGCAGCTACTGATAAATCATTAAATGAAAATATGGGTCATATTGCTCATTGTAAGAAATGTTTGTATAGGCAATCATTTAGAGGATTATCTACTTTCATCTTTGAAAAATGTCCTATTTGCGAGGAAAAATTAGCTATTGCTGGACCGCTGTGGATTGGTAAAATTCAAAATCATGATTTTATAGCTAAAATGATAGAAAATTGCCAGGATAAAAAACATTTAAACACTGAAAAACAAATTTTCAAACTACTTAAGCTTTGCTTAGAAGAAGCTAATGCTCCTATAACATTTTATGATATTCATGTAATTTGCAAAAATCTTAAAATAAGTGCTCCTAAATTGGAAAATGTTTTAGATAACTTGAAAAAAAAAGGTTTTATAGCTATAAAAACCCATTTTAATCCAATTGGGATAAAAACTGATGCTGGAATAGAAAATGTAAAATTAATAGTTAAATCTTCTTCTTAGTAAAATATTCTCCGTTAAAGTAAGATTATTAGGTTCTAAAATAGGATTATTAGATACTAGAGTAAGATTATTAGGTTCTAAAATAGGATTATTAGATAATATTAAAATAAGATTATAAAATACCATTTTACTTGAATTTTTTACTTAGAATAAAACTTTTAGATAAAATTAAATACTAATTTTTACAAATACATTAACTGTCAGAAATTCTAATTCACTATTAGTGTGATATTGAAACTTTTAAATAATTAATTTTAATTTTTTAATTATTTTAACATGTGTTCAAATATTTTATTTTTAAATATTTAATTATTTTAATAATTTTTATTAATTTCATAGATTTTATAAGTTTTATAATTATTTTAATAATTTTTATAAATTTTATAAGTCTTATAATAATTGTAATGTATAAAAAGTTATTTCATAGCTATTTAACATCATAATTAGCTATTTCACTATTTAAATTATATTAAGGGATATAATGGATTATTTTGAACGTTTAGAGGAAGAAACAAAACATTTATATGATATAGCTAATGAAGCTAGGTCAAAAGGTTTTGACGCGAAAACAGAAACAGAAATTCCATTAGCTAAAGATTTAGCTGAAAGAGTTGAAGGGCTTGTTGGTCCAAAAGGAATAGCTAAGCGTATAAAAGAATTAGAAGATAATATGTCTAGAGAGGAGGTAGCTTTTAAAATAGCTACTGAAATTGCTTCTGGGAATATCGATGAAATTGGAGAAATAAAATCTGAAAAAAAAGAAATTGGAGAAAAGGAAACCCTAGGAAGAGAAGGTCTTGCAGATCAAGCATTAAGGACAGCACTAGCTATTTTAACTGAGGGTGTGGTAGCTGCTCCACTTGAGGGAATAGCTAAGGTAAATATAAAAAAAAACTTTGATAATACAGAGTATCTGGCTGTTTACTTTGCAGGACCTATAAGAAGTGCGGGTGGAACTGCAGCAGCATTAGCTGTTCTTATTGGAGATTGTATTAAAGTAGCTACTGGTTTAAGTAATTATAAACCTGTTGATGATGAAATAGAAAGATATGTTGAAGAAGCTGAACTTTATGAATCAGAGGTTACAAATCTACAATATTCTCCAAAACCTGATGAAGTACGTTTTGCTGCTCGAAATATTCCTATTGAGGTTACAGGTGAACAAACTGATGCTGTAGAGGTATCTCACAGAGATTTAAAAAGGGTAGAGACTAATAACATCCGTGGTGGAGCATTACTTGCTATGGTTGAAGGAATAATTCAAAAATCTCAGAAAGTATTAAAATATGCTCATAATCTTAAATTAGAAGGTTGGGAATGGCTTAAAGAGTTTTCAAAGGATAATTCTCCTAAAATAAAATCTGATGATAATAAGACTGAAGAAAAACAAAAAAAGATAGATTCATCTTTAAAAGAGGATGCTAAATATATCCAAGATATTATTGGTGGAAGACCAGTTTTAGGATATCCTTCTGAAAAAGGAGGATTTAGACTAAGATATGGAAGAAGCAGGAATACTGGACTAGCTGCTATGGGTGTTAACCCTGCAACAATGGAATTATTGGAATTTTTAGCCGTTGGAACACAGCTTAAAATTGAAAGACCTGGAAAAGGAACTTGTGTTGTTCCAGTCGATTCTATCGAAGGACCAATTATAAAATTAAAAAACGGCGATGTTTGTAAAATATCTTCTGTAAAAGAAGCTAGAAAGCTTAAAGGGAAAGTAGCTGAAATATTGTTTTTAGGAGATATATTAGTTGGATTTGGGGAATTTTTAAGAAACAATCAACGATTACTTCCATCAGCTTGGTGTGAAGAATGGTGGATTGAATTAATAAAAAATTCAGATAAATATAATGATGGAGATTTAGATTTAAATCTATTAGGAGATTTAACAAACAAAGAAAATAGCTATATTTCTGCTAAGGATGCATTTGAAATTTCTAAAAAATATGATGTTCCATTACATCCTAACTATACTTATTGCTATAATGATGTAGCTATTGGTGATTTAAATGCTTTAATAAAGTGGATAAATAAATATAAAGATTCATTCAATGAAAATGAGAATTTTAAATTGGATTTATCTTATGAAAAGAGAATTTTAGAAATTTTAGGAGTTCCACACAGATTAAAAGATTTTAAAGTTATTTTGTCTTATGATGATGCATATGCACTTATTAATACTTTAAATAAAGAATTAAACACTGAACCAGTAGTTAACGATTCTGATAAATCTAATGATACTCTTAATAGATTAAATAATGTATCAAATATTAAAATCATGGACAAATCTCCAATTTACATTGGAACTCGTGTTGGAAGGCCTGAAAAATCTAAAGAAAGGTTGATGAGACCAGCGCCTCATGTTCTTTTCCCAATTGGCAATGCAGGTGGAAGTCGAAGACTCATTGCTGATGCTTCTAAGAAGGGAAATATTAATATTGAAATTTCAAGAAGACAATGTACTAATTGTCAAATAAGTTCTTTCCAATCATTATGCCCTCATTGTGGGGCATCTACAGTAATAAGTAATCCTGGAAGAAAAAATATTAACTTAGCTGGACTTTTAAGAAAAGCTTCTGATAATATAGGAGTTAGACGTATTGAAGAAGTTAAAGGAGTCATAGGAATGATTTCAGAATCTAAACTTCCAGAACCATTGGAAAAAGGAATACTCCGAGCTAAAAATGATGTTTTTGTTTTTAAAGATGCTACAATAAGACATGATTCCACTGATTTACCTTTAACACATTTTACACCTTATGAAATAGGAGTGTCAATTGACAAACTTAAATCTATGGGATATGAAAAAGATAGCGAAGGGGTGAAAATCGAAAATAATAACCAAATTATTGAGCTAAAAGTTCAAGATGTTATTGTATCTAAAAATTGTGGGGAATACTTAGTTAATGTAGCTAACTTTATGGATGATTTATTGGATAAATTCTATTCAATGGATAAATTTTATAATATTGGAAAAAAAGAGGATTTAGTTGGTCATTTGATTGTTGGACTTGCTCCACATACTTCTGCAGGAGTACTTGGTCGAATTGTAGGTTTCACCAATGCATTAGCTTGCTATGCTCACCCATATTTCCATTCAGCTAAACGAAGAAATTGTGATAGTGATGAAGATTCAATAATGTTACTTTTGGATGCATTAATCAATTTTTCAAAATCGTATTTGCCTAGTACTCGTGGAGGGAGCATGGATGCACCATTGGTTTTATCTTCAAGAATTGATCCAGAAGAAATTGATGATGAATCTCATAATATTGATGTTTTAGAAAATTTTTCATTAGAATTTTTTAATAAAACCCAAAAGAGTTTAAAACCTAGTGAAACACTAGATTTAATTGATAATGTTTCAATGCACCTTGGAACTTCTGAACAATATGAACATTTAATGTTTTCCCACAATACCACAAATATTCATGCAGGTCCTAATATATGTCTTTATAAAACGTTACCTTCTATGAAAGAGAAAGTTGAATCTCAAATATCATTAGCTGAAAAGATTAGAGCTGTTGATCAAAGGGGAGTGGTGGAAGGAGTATTATCTTCCCATTTTTTACCTGATATTATGGGTAATTCAAGAGCCTTTTCTAAGCAAAAAGTTAGATGTACAAAATGTAATTCTAAATATAGAAGAATACCACTTACTGGAAAATGTAAATGTGGAGGAAATCTTATATTAAGTGTTTCAAAAGGATCAGTAACTAAATATTTAGATATATCAAAAGATTTAGCTAATCGTTATCCTATTAGTCCATATTTAACTCAAAGACTGGAAATACAGGAATTTGGAATAGATTCATTATTTGAAAGTGATAAATCTAAACAAAGCTCATTAGATATTTTCTTATGAATGGATAATATTAGCTAAAAATAGTGAAGTTTAATTATTAATAATAAATTTTTGAAATTATAATATAAATTTAGTTGAATAAGTTAACTATAATTACTTATTTTTATATTAATAGCTATATTGTCATTTGTAGTTTATATAAAAAATATAATTTATATAATTTTGTTTAATTCATTACATATTTTCAAAATAATACTTTTCAATTATTACAAATCTATTTTTTTTGATAACTGTAATTTTAAAATAGATATATGATATTGTACTATTATAGTAAATTTTATATATGATTTTAGACATAATAGTCCAATATCATTGTTCTGCTCAAAACTTTGTGAAATTTTTTTCATGAAAAAAACTTAGAAAAAGAATCTGGAACAAAAACACAAGGATTAAAAGTTAAACACAAAGTTTTAGACAGAGTTCAAATATTAATAAAACTTTTTATTTATTTTTTGATTCATACATGATATAATAATCATTATTTATAGGTTTTGGTAAATATTACTAAGTTAACAATGGATAATAGATATAATTAGGTTTTTGGAGTTTTTTTAATGCAAAATAAATCAAAATTTTCAGATAATACATTTAAAGATATTGAAATTTCTGTTAAGAAAAAAAATGGAATCATGGAGAGATTTAGCTATGAAAAACTTGTTAAGTCTCTGGTTTTAGTTGAAACTCCTTTTTTTGAATCCGATAAAATTATTTCTAAGGTCGTTTCTTCTGTTTACGATGGAATAAAGACTAAAGAAATCAAAAAAATAGTTTATGAAGCATTAGATGATATAGATGAAGAAATAGCAAATAAATATTTAGCTACAACTGCATTAAAGGTAAGAACTTCAAGGGATAAAATAGAATCTTTTGATTTGTCAAAAATAGCTAATACTTTGGTTCAAGAAACTGGAGCATCTCAAGAGACGGCCTTTGAAATAGCTACTAATGTTTGGAAAGAACTTAAAAAACTTAATGTGGAGTATTTAACAGCTCCAATGATACGTGAAATCGTAAACACTAAGTTAGTTGAATATGGTTTAGAAGATTTAAGAAGCAAATATACGAGACTTGGGATTCCTGTTTACAATATAACTTCTTTAATTGAAAATGGATCTCGTGATAACGCAAATATGATTCATAATCCTGAAAGCGTTCATAAATATGTTGCAGATGAAGCATTAAAACAATATGCTCTTTTACATGTCTTACCTGCAAACTTAGCTGATGCTCATATGGCAGGAGACATTCATATTCATGATTTGGAATTTTTCGCAGGCAGACCTTTAAATTGCATGCAACATGATTTAAGAATGTTTATTAAGTATGGGCTTAAAGTGGATGGTACAGGGGACCATACATCAGTAGCTGGACCTCCAAATCATATTGAAACTTTAATGAATCATACTGGAGAAATAATGCTCGCAGCACAACAAAATATGTCTGGAGGGCAAGGAATGTCCTTGTGGAATGTTTTTGTTGCACCATTTGCTAGAGAACTATCATATGAAAAAATTAAACAAGCTGTTCAAATGTTAATATATAATCTTAACATGGCTTATGCAGCAAGAGGTTCTCAAGTTCCATTTACAAGTATGGGTTTAGAGTTTGGTGTTCCTAAATTCTTAGAAAATGAAATAGCTTATGGTCCAAAGGGACTCTCTTCGGGTACTTATGGGGATTATGAAGAAGAAGTTAGATTATTACAAAAAGCATTTACTGAAACTTTACTTGAAGGAGATGCTGATGGCAAACCACACTTATTCCCTAACACAACCTACACCCTTAGAAAGGAAACACTAAAAAAAGAGTATGAAGAAGATCTAAGAATGGTCCATGAACTCTCAGCTAAATATGGTTCTTCTTATTTTGTTAATATGTTACCTGGCTATAGGAGTGATATGGCTAACTATATGGGATGTAGAACATGTCTGCAAAGTGACTGGACAGGGGACTGGGATAATGACTGTTTTAGAACAGGAAACCTTGCATATGTAACTCTTAATTTTCCAAGAATAGCTTACCAGTCAAAGGATGAATCAGATGTATTTGAGTACCTTGATTCTTATATGGACTTAGCTATTGAAACCCTACTCATTAGAAGGGAACAAGGACTAAAATGTTTAAATGACTATAGTTTACTGCCTTTCCTTGATCAAAAAGTTGAAGATGATACATACTACAGAATAAACAATGCAACATTGTCATTTGGTTTTGTTGGGTTAAATGAAATGTTAATGTCATTATTTGGCACTGGAATCGAGGATTCTATGTCAAATAAATTTGGTATTAAGGTTTTGGAGCATATGGTAAATAGAACAGCAGAATTAAGGGATGATACTGGATATAGATGGTCAGTCCTACAAACACCTGCTGAATCAACAGCTTACAGATTTGCTACATTAGATAAGGACCAATTTTCTGATAAAGCTATTTTACAAGGTGAAAATGGAGCAAACTATTATACTAATTCTTCACATGTACCAGTAAATTCACATGCTTCTTTTATTGATAAAATTAGAATTGAAGAGAAATACCATAGTTTAACTCCTGGAGGACATATATTCCATGGATTTATGGGTGAATCTTATTCTGACCCTGATTCATTAATGAGTTTAACTAATAAAATAGCTAAAAAGTCAGATATTGGATTTTGGGCGTATAGTTCTGCTTTAAGCTTCTGCATTAAATGTAAAACTCTTATGAAAGGATTAAATAATCAATGTCCAACTTGTGGTGAACGTGATGATGTTGAATGGTATGATAGAATCACAGGATATGTTCAACAAGTGGGCAGAGCAAAATCATCCTCTGGAGGATGGAATGCTGGTAAAAAGCAAGAATTGGATGATAGACGTAGATTTGAAAATGATTAACTTATCCTTGTTAATCAAAAGCTATTTATTGATTTATTAGTTATAATATCTAATTTTAGCTATTTTCATCTATTTCTTTTTTTTAAATTTTATTTTTTAAATTTAATTTTTTTTCTTTTAATCATTGTAATATTTTTATTTTCATTAAAATTTTTTTATTCTTACTATTTTATTATTTATTTCCTATTTTTTTATTTATTCTCTTATTCATTTTTATTATAATATTATTTTAATTTCTTTATAATTTTAAGATCTTTTTAACTATTTTTAACAAAATAAGTGTTTAAAAATTATAATGTATATTTATGTACTATAAACATTTAAATAGTGCTTTGAATAACTTATTAATACAATATTTAAATTTTTAGTTTATAGATATTGAAAGATAAGTGATTTCAATGATATTTCCCAACTTAAAAGAAGTTAAAGAAATTATTAAGGAAGATAATTATCGATATGTTCCTATAACTTATGAAATATTTTCAGATACTAAAACTTCAATAGAAGTTCTTAAAATATTAAAAAATTTTAGTAAACATTGCTTTATGCTAGAAAGTGTTGAAGATTCTAAAAGATGGGGAAGATACACATTTTTGGGATTTGATCCAACATTAGAAATTACTTGTGAAAATGAATTTCTTAAAATAAAAGGTTATAAATCATTATCTAAAAAAACAAAAAATCCAAGTAAGTATATTAGGGAGATACTTCAGGAATACAAAAGTCCTAATATAGCTAATTTACCTCCTTTTACTGGAGGATTAGTAGGTTACTTCAGTTATGATTATATCAAATATAGTGAAAATAGACTAAATCTTGATGGAGAAGATTATGAATCTTTTAAAGATGTTGATTTAATGTTATTTGATAAAATAATTGTTTTTGATAATTTTAAGCAAAAAATTATTTTTATTGTAAATATTAAAGTGGATGACTTAGAAAAAGAATATGAAAAAGCTACTAATGAGCTTAAAAAATTAGTAGCTATTGTTAAAAATGGAAAATCAAAGGTAAATAATGGATTAAAAATCAAGACGGAGCTTAGTCCTTTATTTTCTAAAGAAAAATATTGTTCTATGGTTGAAAAAGCTAAAAAACATATAAAAGAAGGAGATATTTTTCAAGTTGTACTTTCAAACCCAATCTCTGCTAAAATTGAAGGAAGTTTGCTGAATACTTACAGAGTACTTAGAACAACAAACCCTTCCCCATACATGTTTTATTTTTCAAGTGATGATATTGAAATTGGTGGAGCATCTCCAGAGACATTAGTTAAACTTGAAAATAATACATTGTACACTTTTCCCTTAGCTGGAACAAGATCAAGGGGTAGAGATGAAGAAGAAGATTTAAAATTAGAGAAAAATCTCCTTAGTGATGAGAAAGAACTCGCAGAACACAATATGTTGGTTGATCTTGCTAGAAATGATCTTGGAAAGGTCAGTGAATTTGGATCAATTAAACTTGAAAAATATATGGAAATCAAGAAGTTTTCACATGTTATGCACATAGGATCTACAGTTAAAGGCACTTTAAGAAAAGATAAAGATGTTTTAGATGTGATAGAGGCAATACTTCCAGCAGGAACTCTCTCAGGAGCACCAAAAATCAAAGCCTGTGAGATAATTGAAAAGTTAGAAAATAATAAAAGAGGTATTTATGGGGGGGCTATTGGATATTTAGGTTTTTCTGGAAATATGGACACTTGCATAGCTATTAGAATTGCATTTACTAAGAAAAACAAAGTTTTCATCCGTTCTGGAGCAGGAATTGTTGCAGATAGTGTAGCTGAATCAGAATTTGAAGAATGCATGAATAAAGCACAAGCGGTTTTAAATGCATTAAAATTAGCTGAAAAAGGAATTGAATAATTACCATGATTTTGATAAGTTAATTAAATTGAGCAATATACTATGATTTTGAGAAGTTTTTGCTTTATTGGATTGAATGATATAATGTTAGTAAAAAATTATTTATTTGAGTAATTAAAGGTGAATAAAATGATTTTATTAATAGATAATTATGATAGTTTTTCTTATAATTTATACCAAATGATTGGTGAGGTAAATCCAAATATAAAAGTCGTGCGGAATGATGAATTATCTTTATCTGAAGTTGAAGATATTAATCCAAATAATATTGTTATCTCTCCAGGTCCTGGAAGAGCTAAGGATGCAGGTATTTCAATTGATTTGATTAGAGAATTTCATGATAAAGTTCCTATTTTAGGGATTTGTTTAGGTCATCAAGCTATTTATGAAGCATTTGGAGGAAATATTAGCTATTCAAAAACATTAATGCATGGAAAATCTTCTGAGATTGTGATAGATACGGGAAATCCATTATTTTATAATTTAGATAGTGAAATATCCGTAGGTCGTTATCACTCTCTTTCTGCAATTGAAGAGACATTACCAAAGAATTTTTCTATAATAGCTAAATCAAAAGATGATAATGAAATTATGGCAGTAGCTCATGATAACTATCCTGTTTATGGGCTTCAATTTCACCCAGAGTCAATTTTGAGTTCTAATGGATTTGAAATTGTTAAAAATTTTTTAGATTCTGATAATTGATGATATTATTTATTAAATCAACGGACTGATAAGATGATAAAAGAAGCTATTTTAAAATTAGCTAACAATGAAGATATTTCTTATAAAATGGCTGAAGAATCAATGAATGAAATAATGAGAGGTAAAGCTACAGATGTTCAAATGAGTTCTTATCTTACAGCTTTATCCATGAAAGGAGAAACTATTGATGAAATCACTGCTTCTGCTGCATCTTTGAGAAATCATTGTATAAAGCTATTGCCTGGTATGGATGTTTTAGAAATTGTGGGTACTGGTGGAGATGGATCAAATTCATTTAATATTTCTACAATCTCTGCTATTGTGATTTCCACAGGAGGGGTTCCTGTAGCTAAACATGGAAATAGGGCAGCATCTAGTAAATGTGGTTCTGCCGATGTTTTAGAATCATTAGGTGTTAATATTGAATTAAAACCCCATGAAAGCACTAAACTATTAGAGAAGATAGGGATATGTTTTTTATTTGCTCAAAATTATCATATAGCTATGAAATATGTAGCTCCAATTAGAAAAGAATTAGGGATACCAACTATATTTAACATATTAGGACCATTATCTAATCCAGCAGGAGCTAATATGGAGGTAATGGGAGTTTATGACGAATCTTTAGTTCTTCCTTTAGCTATGGTTATTCATAATTTAGGTGTTAAGGATGCAATGATAGTTTATGGTCAGGATAAATTGGATGAAATTTCTATTAGTGCACCTACAAGTGTTTGTGAAATAAAAAATGATAAATTTTCCCAATATACACTAAATCCTGAAGATTATGGTTTTAAATTATATCCCCCATCCGAAATTCTAGGAGGTTCATCTAAACTAAATGCAAGTATAGGATTAAGTATTTTAAATGGTGAAGAAGGAGCTAAAAGAGATGCAGTTCTTTTTAACTCTGCAGCAGGTTTATACATTGGGGGGAAGGTTAATAGTTTAGAAAAAGGAATAAGTTTAGCTGAAAAACTTATTGATAGTGGAAAAGCAAAAGAACAATTAGATAAATTTGTTGAAATGTCGAATAATATTTAACCATTTAGTTATTTTACTATATAGATATTTTAACAATGATTTTATTAATTTAAATAATTTATAATAGTTCAATTTTTAAGTATAATATTATTATTAATTTTGTAATTTAAATTCATTTAATTTTAAAGTAAAAAATTATTAAAATTTTTATTAATTTTTAATAATTTAATCTATTATAATCTTTAAAGTTAAATTACTATTATTTATTAATAATCATTTTCATGATTTAAATTAATTTAATTTCAAAAATAGATTATTATGATGAGATCCTGTAAATTAAAAATTAAAATAATAGTTTTTATGGGTATGTAAGGATTGAAAACATGATTTTGGATAAAATTATTAAATGCACAGAAAAAAGAGTTGAAAATAAGAAAAAAAAAGTAGCTATTGACGATTTAATATCCAAGATCAATTTATCAGATAAAAATACTGTTGATTATAAAAATGATAATATTAATAGTAAATTTCACAATAGTAAATTGCATGAAAAAAACTCTTTTGAAGAGAATTTAAAATCTGGTGATATATCTTTTATTTGTGAAGTAAAAAAAGCTTCACCATCAAAGGGATTAATATGTAAAGACCTTGATCATGTGAAAATAGCTAAAGAATATGAAAAAATTGGATCATCAGCTATTTCTGTTTTAACAGAACCATATTTTTTTAAAGGAAAGGATGATTATCTTGTAGATGTTGTACGTAGTGTTAATCTCCCTGTTCTTCGAAAAGACTTTATAATAGATGAATATATGATTTATGAATCAAAAATATTAGGTGCCTCTGCAATATTACTCATTAGTTCTATTCTTAATAAAAATGACTTAGAAAAATACATTGATTTATCATACAAATTGAATATGTATCCATTGGTTGAAGTTCACACATATGAGGAAATTAAAATAGCTATAAATGCTGGAGGAAAAATTATTGGTGTTAACAATAGAAATCTTAAAAATTTTGAAGTTAATATCAATACAAGTATAAATTTAAGAAAATATGTTCCAGAGAACATGGTTTTTGTATCAGAAAGTGGTATAAAATCAGCTAATGACATCAAAACTCTTAAGGATAATAATATTGACGCGGTTTTAATTGGTGAATCATTAATGAAAAGTAATGATAAAAAATTAGCCATGAATGATTTAAGATCTTTAATTTAGATAAATAGAATCTTTTTAAAAAATTTCAATTTATTCAAAATTCATGATATATTTTTAGTTAAAATTTTTTTGAGCAGTAACATGAAAAATAACAAATCAAAGATTAAAATTAAAATTTGTGGATTAAGAAGAGAAGAAGATGTAGCTATTGTTAATAAATATAAACCCGATTTAATTGGATTTGTTTTTGCAGAAAGTAAACGTAGAATAAATTTTAATCAAGCTATTAAACTTAAAAAAAATCTCAATAAAGATATTTTAGTTGTTGGAGTTTTTGTAGATGCAAAAATTCAAGATATAACTTGTCTTATTGAGAAAAAAATTATTGATATTGTACAAGTTCATGGCAATGAGGATGAAGAATACATAGCTAATTTAAAAGAATTTGATGAAAGTATTAAAATTATCAAAGCTATTTTGGTTAAAAGTAAGGATGATATTAAAAGATGGGAGAATTCACAAGTTGACTATATACTACTTGATAGTGGAAAGGGAAGTGGAAAGACTTTTAACTGGGATTTGATTGGAAATATTAAAAAACCATTTTTCATAGCTGGTGGAATTAATAGTGAAAATGTTGATGAAGTAGCAAAATTTAATCCTTTTGGAATTGATTTAAGTTCTGGAGCAGAAGAAAATGGCTTTAAAAGTTCTAAAAAAATAGCTAAAATAATGGCAAGTTTAAAATAACTTATAAAAAGAATAATTAAATTTATATTATTTATTATATATTAATTATTAAAATAAAGAAAATGAAAAATTTTCTAACTTTTGCAAAATCGAAGATTTTACAATGTTAGAAAAGCTTTACTTTTCTAAACTTAAAAAGCTAAAGCTTTTTAAATAAAGATAATAAACATTTTAATAATGAAAATAATGATATTTATTATTTTAATATAAATAATAATAGTAATTATTTATCTAATATAAAAAATAATAAATATTATCAAATTATGTATGAAAAAAATACTCATAATAAAAATAAATATTTAAAAAAATTTCTTCTATTATTGTACATTTAATTAATTAAAATAAAATTTAAATTATTAATATTATTTTAGGTTTATGAAATTAAACTTCTAAAAATTAAAATTGAGAATAAGGCGAATATTATGAATAAAGGACGATATGGAGTGTATGGTGGACAATACATTCCTGAAACATTAATGAATGAGCTTTTAAATTTAGAAAAACAATACAATTTTTATAAGAATGATTTTGAATTTAAAAAAAAGCTACAAACTTTGCTTAATCAATATGCAGGACGTCCTTCTCTTCTCTATTATGCTCGTAGAATGACTAAAAGATTAGGTGGAGCTAAAATATATTTAAAACGTGAAGATCTTAATCACACAGGTTCTCATAAAATCAACAATGTTCTTGGTCAAACTCTTCTTGCTAAAAAAATGGGAAAAACCCGTGTTATAGCTGAAACAGGAGCAGGTCAACATGGTGTAGCTACAGCTACTGCAGCAGCATTTTTAGACATGGAATGTGAAATATTCATGGGTGAAGAAGATATTGAACGTCAAGCTCTTAATGTTTATCGTATGGAATTGTTAGGGGCAAAGGTAAATCCAGTATCTAGTGGAACAAAAACCTTGAAAGATGCAGTTAATGAAACAATGAGAGAATGGTCCACTAGAGTCCATGATACACACTATGTTTTAGGTTCTGTAATGGGGCCACATCCATTTCCAATGATTGTTAGGGATTTTCAAAGTGTTATTGGTGAGGAAATAAGGAAACAATTATTTGAATATGAATCAAAGTTACCAACAGCTATTGTAGCTTGTGTTGGTGGAGGAAGTAATGCTATTGGTTCATTTTATAATTTTATTGGTGATGAAAAGGTCAAATTGGTTGGTTGTGAAGCTGGTGGAGAAGGAATCGATACTGAATATCATGCAGCATCTATTACTAAAGGAGAAGTTGGAATATTCCATGGAATGAAATCTTATTTCTGCCAAGGTAATTATGGTCAAATTGCTCCAGTTTATTCAATTTCTGCAGGTTTAGATTATCCAGGAATAGGTCCAGAACATGCTTATTTACATGATACTGGAAGAGCGGAATATGTTCCAATTACAGATGCTGAAGCAGTAGAAGGATTTGAATTTTTAGCTAAAAGCGAAGGAATTATTTGTGCAATTGAGAGTGCTCATGCCATAGCTCAAGCTATGAAAATGGCAAAAACCATGGATAAAGAGGACATAATTGTAGTTTGTCTTTCTGGACGAGGGGATAAAGATGCCGAATCTATTCAAAAATATAAATTAGCTAAATCAAAGAATAATAACAGTGATAATAGTCATATGGGGGGAATATAATTGAGTAAAATTACAGAAGCATTTTCTAGTGGAAAAGCATTTATAGCTTTTTTAACAGCTGGAGATCCTTCAAAAGAAAAAACAGTAGAATTTATATTAGCTATGGAAGAAGCAGGAGCTGATATTATTGAAATCGGAATTCCATTTTCAGATCCTATAGCTGAAGGACAAGTTATTCAAAATGCTAATATAAGGGCATTGTCTTGTGGAGTCCACACCGATGATATTTTTGATTTAGTAGGGGATATTCGTCGTAAATCAGATGTTCCTTTAGCTTTTTTAACCTATATAAATCCAGTTTTCTACTATGGATATGATAAATTCTTTAAAAAATGTAAGGAACTTGGAATCAATGGAATCATAATCCCTGATTTGCCATATGAGGAAAAAGGAGAAATTTCTGAAATTGCAAAAAAATATGATGTAGATTTAATATCTCTCATAGCTCCAACTTCAAAAGATAGAATTAAAATGATAGCTAAAGAGTCAAAGGGATTTATTTATCTAGTTTCATCAATGGGAGTAACTGGTGTTCGAAGTGAGATTAAAACAAACCTTGAAGATATCATTAGTGAAATTAAAAAAGTCACTGATGTACCAGTAGCTGTAGGTTTTGGAGTAAATACTCCTGAACAATCTAAAAATATAGTTAAATTATCTGATGGAGTAATTGTTGGAAGTGCTATTGTTAAAATCATTGAAAAATATGGAAATAATGCAGAACCTTATTTAAAAGAGTATGTAGCTACTATGAAGGATGCTACAAGAATTTAATATTTCACATGATTTGATGATTAGTATATACATTTTTTTTATTTTAAAAAATTTTTTATTTTTTAAAGTCAAAGAGTGAAACTATTATTATATTTATAAATTAATTTTCGATTTTAGTCATTAGTAATAATATTTATTATTTTAAAATTAATTATTTTCTAAATTTTAATTTAAAAATTGCTTTTTTATAAATTAATTTTATATAGATTGAATTTTAAAATAAATAACAAATTTATATAACTATTACATAATTTAAAGATTTTTTATTTAATTTAATTTTTTTATTATTAATAAAAATTTTTTATTTTTTCAAGTTAAGAGAATTGGACACTTTTTAGTACTGTAAAATCAAAGATTTTACAAAAGTTAGAAAATCTTTGACTTTCTTTATTTAATAAGTTTAAAAACGAAGTTTTTGTTATTTATAAAATATTACTAGATTTTATGTAAAAATGAAAAAGCTATAGGGAATATTTATGAAAAAAGTATACAAAAACAAACAAGGCGAAAATGCTTTAATTGATTTATATAATAATCAATTAAAATCGTTGAATGTTTCTTATGAAGATTTATGGATTGAAACGAGATATGGGCAGGCTCATATTGTAAAATTGGGTAAATCTGATGGAAAACCGTTACTTTTATTTCATGGTGGTAACAGTACAACACCATATTATTTGAAAGGATTTATATCTTTTTTCAAGCACTTTTGTATTTATGCAGTTGATACTGTAGGGCATCCTGGAAAAAGTGCCCAAATTGTACTTTCTCCCAAATCAATTGAATATGGGCAATGGGCATCTGATGTCATAAGTGGACTGGGATTTCAAAAAATGTATTGTATGGGTGGTTCTTATGGTGGTGGCATATTAGTAAAATTAATGTGTTTTTCACCTGAAAAAATAGAAAAAGCAGTTTTGATTGTTCCTTCAGCTATTTCTAATGTTTCCACTTTCAATGTAATGATTAAAATGGGAATACCAATGATTTTCTATATTCTTACAAAAAAAGACTATTGGCTTAAAAAGGCTATAATTCCTATGGCTATTGAAGAAAATAATATTGACAAAAATACATATCAAATGGTTAAAAGTTCTTTTGAAAATGCTGTGGTCAAAGTTGGAATGCCTAGCAATGCAAAAACAGAAGAACTAAATAAATGCATTGCTCCAGTATTTTTGATTGCAGCAGAAAAAGATTGTATGTTCCCTGGTAAAAAAGTTATTGAAAGAGCTAAAAAGATTATTCCCAACCTTAAAACGCACATGTTAAATAATCAAGGACACTTATGTGTATTACCTGATGATGTTTTGAAGATGATAATTAAATTTTTGGATGAATAATTAATTAGAATGGAAGGAGTAAGTCCTCAATTTCACTATTTTTATTTATATGATGATTAAGGTGTTTTAATGAATGATGATTATTTTATGAATGAAGCTATTGAAGAAGCTAAAAAATCTCTACTCAAAGGAGGAATTCCAATTGGAGCTGTTTTAGTTAAAAATAATAAAATCATTGGTCGTGGACATAATAAACTCATTCAAAATAATTCAGCTATTTTACATGGGGAAATGGACGCAATTGAAAATGCAGGTCGATTAAAAGGTAAAGACTATGAAAAAGCTACTCTTTATACAACTTTATCACCTTGTCCAATGTGTTCAGGAGCTGTGATTCTTTATAATATTCCAAGGGTTGTTATAGGTGAAAATAAAACCCTTCTTGGTACAGAACAACTTCTTAAAGATAATGGTGTTGAAGTTGTTGGTTTAAATAATAACAAATGTAGGGAATTACTTGAAGAGTATATTGAAAATAATCCTAATACTTGGAAGGAAGAACTAGAAAGAGTAGGAGGTAGTACTAGTACAGAATAAAAATTTTATTATTTCAGTTTTTAATATTAAATTAATGTTTAATTCATTAAAATAAACTAAAATACTGTTTTAATTTTTTATAAAATAAATATATATAATTATAATGTATATTTAGCACTATAAATCTTTAAATAGTACTTTTAACAACTTATTAATACAAAATTTTAAAATTATTGCCAATAACAGTTTGAAACTTTAAAAAAGGAAATGATCCGCAGTCGTGATTAGTGAAACACATGACGTCAAGCCGTTCGAATGTCGTGTGCAAGTTGATAGTGCAATGGAACAATGAAGTAAAAAATTCAACAATAAAACAAAAATAACCATTTGAAGGGACATAAAATGAAGGATTTAAATCAGGTAGAAAGAATCAAAATAAAATTGAATTTAGCAAAAAATACAGATTCTTTCTTTGAAGTTTTTGGGGCAGATTCTCACAAGTATAGATTAGATGCCCCCATAAATATAAAAGAAGTTGAAATTTTTGAGAAGAACTATAACATTTCATTGCCTGATGGGTATAAAGTCTTCTTAACTCAAATAGGCAATGGGGGGAATGAATATAATTCAGTAACAGGTAATTCTGGAACAGGTCCAGATTATGGCATTTTCAAGTTGGGACATAAATACCATTTTATGGCAAATCCAACATCAAATTACCTTGAAAAACCACCTTTCTTTAATTCCAAAACAACTAAAGAAGATTGGGATAAAATATCTGAAAATATGCCTGAAAACATCCATGATGACGAATATGTCAAAGAACTTGGGAGAGTTTATACAGGAATTTTCGCGATAGGTTTCTGTGGGTGTTGTGGTTTTAATGGAATAATGTTAAGTGGAGAAGACACAGGGCGAATTGTTCATATAACTGACGAAATTGAATATTGCCCTCAATTTGCTAAAGAGGCAAACTTTCTCGATTGGTATGAAAACTGGTTAGATTCAATCATTTCAGGTCAAAGATTCAAAAGTGGAGGACCATATGGAACAGAGGAGGAACATTTTGCCAGATATGCAAATGTTGAAAACGTATATAAACATGATTTAGTGCAATATTGGAAAATAGTTGCTCTCAGGTATATTAAGGGTTTTGATTCACTTTCTCATGAGTATATGGAAAAATTGTGGGAAAATTATTACATTGAAACAGATAAAACTGTTAATCTGTACATACTAAATCTTTTGGTAAAGTTTGATTATGAAAATGCGAAAACTGAATTAGAAAAACTTTACAAGAGTAATGCTTTAGAATTTCTGAAAATTTTACATTTGTATGCTAAGGAAAAAACATCGGATTGGCAAAATATTATTCAAAAACTTCAAAATGAAACCTTGAGCACAGAAGTAACAGAATATATCAAATATGTTATAGCTAATGATTGTTCAAAATAAAAAATAGTAATGATATATGGACAAATGCGAATAACACCAAATAGATAATGAAAAACTAAATTTAGAATATTTTTTGGGAAATTATGAATAAAGATTTATTGAAAAAGCTAGAGCAACTTCATGAAGATGATAAATTTTCTGAAATTATTGAGCTAATCATAGCTATTCCTAAAAGTGACAGAAACTATGATCTTATAATGCATTTAGCTAGAGCATATAATAACAATGATAATTTTGATGAAGCTATTGAACAACTTTTTTTAGTTGAAGTACAAGGTGAAAATGATCCATTTTGGCATTTTAGGTTAGGTTATGCTTATTTTTACAAAGATGAATTTGCAAAAGCTATTGAAAGTTTCAAAACAACTTATAAATTAGATGAAAATTTTCCTTCCATTGACATGTTTCTTTCTATGGCTCAAAATGCATTATACAATTTCAATAATGAAAATGAAGATTCAATAGTAGCTACTAATACTGTTATAGATAATAATGAATTTCCTAAAAGTCCGTATGATAATCAAAATTTCCATAGATCCAGAGATATTTGCCCTTTTAGAATTATTAGCTATGAAACTGGAAATTCTCTTCTTTTAGATGTTGGTTCTTATAAAAATGAATTATTTGAAATAAGGCAAGATGAAGGTTTTGAAGGAAATGGATATGACTGGGCATCTTTAGCTGAAGTATTTTTACATGAGAAAAAACCTGAATTAAAGGATATAATTGGCTTTGATCCTGAAGGAAGTATGTTTTGTGCTTACTCGGATGATTTAGATGCTCTTTATGAGTTTGCATTATCTTTTCATAGTGCATGTGAAGACGATGATCTGATTGTAGATTTATTTTCAAGAGCTGAATTAGATTAAAATAAACTGTATAATTAGGTATTAATGATAACATGGACTTTAAAACTATTTTCACTAATGAAAATAATGAGGATTTTATTGACTTAGCTAAAGAGCTATGGGATGAATATTATGAAAATGTTGGAAATACTGTAGACAAGTACAGGGAAGTAAATAATCTTGAAGGAGAACATTTTGTAATTCTTATTTTTGATGAAAATAGTGAAAATAATAGTCCAATAGCTTGTGGAAGTTTTAAAGAATTTTCTCCTGATACTGTAGAGATTAAGAGAGTTTTTGTTAAAAAAACATATAGAAATAAGGGATTAGCTACTTTTATAATGAAAAGATTAGAAAAAGAAGCTAAAAACAGAAGCTATAATTTTTCTGTATTAGTTACTGGAACTAATAATTTACCTTCTCAGGTCTTTTATAAAAAGCTTGATTATGATACATTTGAAGGTTTTGGATTTTTTAAAGGAGATTTTGATTCTATTTCTTTTAAAAAAGAGTTATAATTTATTTTAAATGGAATTAAAAATAATATAAAAATAATAAAATAAAAAAATTATTAGATGGAAAACCCATCTAATATATATTGTTTCTCCTCGTTTATTTTAGTTCCATCGCGTTTTTTGGACATGTTTCCAAACATTTCTCACATAAGGTACAGAAACCAACTAGAGGTAAATTACCTTCATCTTTGAGTTTCAGCATATTATACGGACAAACATCAACACAATCTTCACATTGCTCACACAATGATGGATTGAAAACTATCCTGTT
>JAITUQ010000017.1 GCA_031286225.1 Candidatus Methanorudis spinitermitis | reverse complement strand
AACAGGATAGTTTTCAATCCATCATTGTGTGAGCAATGTGAAGATTGTGTTGATGTTTGTCCGTATAATATGCTGAAACTCAAAGATGAAGGTAATTTACCTCTAGTTGGTTTCTGTACTTTATGTGAGCAATGTTTAGAATCATGTCCTAAAGATGCAATGGAACTTAAATAAACAAAGAGAAATAAACTATTTTAGATGGATTCTCCATCTATATTTTTTTATTTTTAAAATTATATTTTCAAATTGATAATAATAGTATAATAATACATTATTTAAATTCATTTTTTTTAAAAAGAATAAACAGATTTTAATAAAAACTTTTAATCATTAACTTCTTTTCAATGACTAAATATCATATATATTTTTTTTATTATTACTTTAATATTGGTTAATTAATATAATCATTATTTACAAATCTTACATAGCTAAATAAGAAATAACTTATGTAAAAATAAGACAGTAATGTTTTTTTTTAGAAATTATCCATTAAAGATTAAAAATAATCATATTAATGTTACAATTTCTCCTAAAAAGGACATTTGGTTACTTATATTGTAAAGATTACCAAATTGCCATCCAATTAAACCAAAAATTATTGCTCTAGTTAATCCTCCAAGGAATGTTATAATTAAGTATTTCCTTAAATCATATCTAATAATGCCACAAAATGCACTTATGACTACACTTGGAATAATTGGTGTTGTTCTTAATATAAAGAGAATTAAATAATCATGTTGATTGGTTTCAAATTTTTTCTCTGTTTTCTTTATATATTCCCATTTTAAAGATAAAAATTTTCCCCACCTATCTATAAAAGGTTTTCCAATATAAAAACAAGGAATATATGTAATAAAAGAGCTTATAGTCATTCCTAGAGTAATAGGAATAGCTATAATGAAAAGAAGGCTTAAAATGGAATTAACACCAATTATTTGGTCTTTAAGTAATAGGAAGCTACTAGCAACAATAATTGCAGTTGAAGGAATGGGAATAAATTCCTTTATTAACCCTCCAAGAAACAATCCAAAAGCCCCATAATCCATTATTATTGCTTGTAGTTGAGTAATAATTTCTTCTAACATAAATTCAACTTTCACATATTAGTAATCTATTCAAAGCTTTATATGGTTTATACATTGTATTTTAATGTTTTCATCTTGAATTGGGGCGAATTAATTAAATTTATTATCCAAAGCTATTTTTAAAATATTTTTTAATTAAAACTTCAATATTAGTATAATTATAGTATATTACTGAAAAATTGTAACAAATGATAATTTTCATGATTTTATAAAAACTTCTAAAAATTCTTTAATTTAAATTTAAAGAACATTTATAGATATTAAATATTATTCAAAATTAAATCGTCTGCAGCAAACCTTTAGTAATAGACTATATTATATTTTTCTAGATTTTATTTTTTTTCTTTAATAATTAGTTGATGTTCTTCTAAATCTAGCCGAACAAATTTTCCATAAACAATTTTTTTATTATTTAAGATATCTGTCATAGATATTTTTTTTCCATCAATATCAACAACCATAACATCTTCCATTAATAAATCTCCATTTATGTTGTAAATATTAGATTCACACATAATTAAAACCTCATTCAATGAATTTTTGATAGTTTTTAAGTTCATTTGGGATTTTATATTATAAATAATTAATTGATTTTGTACTATTTTTATAATATTTGATACTTTTTTTTTTTTAATTAATATATGGAATATATTTTCCTTTATTTTTATCAATAAGATCTCCGTCTTTCATAATAACTTTACCATTAGCTATGGTCATAGTAGCTATTCCGTTATATGACCAATTTTCAAAAGGACTATAGTTGGCTTTTGTATAGAAATCATCTAGGTTAAAATTACCTTCTTTTTTCAAATCTATAATAATTAAATCAGCATCTTTTCCTATTTCAATAGATCCTTTATTTTTTAAATTAAAAAGTTTAGATGGATTTTTAGAAAAAATTTTTACAATAGTATCTAAAGAAATATTTCCTCTATTTACTTGGGTTAAAAATAAGGGTAAAGTAGTCTCTAAATTTGGAATTCCTGGAAGAGAATCCCAAACTCCTTTTTGTTTTTCTTTAAGTGTATGTGGTGCATGATCTGTTCCAATCATATGAATATGCTTTAAATCATTAGTTATTCTTAAATTTTCACCAATATGTCTAAGAGGAGGGTTTGTTTTAGCTATTGTTCCATATTCATTAAATGCATTACTATTTAAGAATAAATGATGAGGAGTGACTTCAAAGCTAAGTTCCATTTCTTGTTTTTCATTTGGATTATTAATTTGCTCTTTTTTGTTAAATTGGTAAATAAATGACTTTTCATTATTTACAATATCTAATGAATCTTTTGAACTTAAATGACATATATGTAATTTAACTTTATACTTTTTAGCTAAATCAATAGCTTGTTTTACAGATACATTTTCAGCTTCACTTGGTCTAGTATCACTATAAATAATAGCTTGATTTCTTCTGACACCTATATTTTTTTTTAATATTTCTATGTTTTTATGAATGATAAATTTATTTTCACAATGTGCTGTTATCATTGGTTTCCATTTAACTTGTTTTAATTTACTAGTTCTTTGAAAATCGAGATATTCTTGTTCTATTAATGAAATATTTTCAAAGATTTTTTCTAAATTAATATCATTTTTTAAGTCCATAAAAATTTTAAAGGATGATGGGTAATGTTTAGCTATTTTTTTCATTTCTCCTACATTGTTAAAACCAGAATGAAGTGAAAAATCAATAACACTTTTACTTTCACCAATTTTGATCTTTTTTTTAAAAGCTTTTTCTGTGTTAGTTTTGGGAATTGTGTTGGGCATGTCAATTACTGTAGTAAAACCACCATTAGCTGCAGCTAAACTCCCACTTTTAAAATCTTCTTTGTAAGTTAATCCAGGATCTCTAAAATGAACATGAGGATCAATTAATCCTGGCAGAACTATTTTCCCATTCACATCAATTTTATCATCTGATTTTAAAGGTTGTTTAGATATTTCAGCTATTTTACCGTCTGCCATTCCAATATAGTATTCTTTTTGACTGTCAACAAATTTACAATTTTTAAGTACTAATTCATTCATATTTACTTCCTAAAATTTGAAATAAGACAATATTAAAATTTTTTAAAACAATACTTTTTTTATATTAATTTTGCTCATTTTATGATAAATTTTTCAATTTTATTTATTTTTTTTAATTTTTATCTTTTATTTTTTACCTTTTTTAAATCTATAACTATTATGATTTTCATATAATTTATTTTATTATATTTTTATAAATTTTTAATAAATTTGAAAATATTAAATCACTTTTTTTAGTTTAATTTATACTTTGTATTATAAACCATGATGTTGTATTTAGTGTTATAGTAAAATAATTATAATGAAAAATATAAATTGAAAAACATGCCATTAAGTGATTTATCCTCAAATATTGATTTGGTAAAAGAAATCATAAAAAGGGATAGGAAAATATTTCTTAAAGATTTTTCAGATTCTATTTCTAAAAATTCTATTAATGATTTAGAAAATTCATCATTAAGTATAAAAAAATTAGATGATAATGAAAAGCATTTAAAAGATTATTTAAGTAATATTAAAATTTTTGATATTGAAGATAGATTTGATGAATCCTTATCAGAGAAAATATTGATATCTGATTTTACTGAATATAATCCTCTTCATAATGGGCATTTTCATTGTATGAAAGTAGCTAAGTCTAAATTTCCTGATGGGATATTTGTAGCTATTGTACCTGGACTCTTTGAGAGAAGTGGTAGAGGGATTCCTTATATGCTAACTCGCCAAGCAAGAGCTGAAATAGCTATTAATGTTGGAGCAGATATTGTAGTTGAAGGTCCTCCAATGGGAATTATGGGTTCTGGGCAATACTCAATATGCTTAGCTAAAATGATTAAGGCATTAAATACTGACTTTATTCCAAGAGGATATAAACCATTAGAAAACTTTGATAAAGTCTTAGAAAGAATAGCTATAGGGCATGCTGTAGCTCCCAAACCTTATAAAATTGTTGATATGAATACAAAAGAAGTTTTGCTTGAAGGTCCACTTGAAGAAGATAACTATGTAATAAGTTCTCTTTCTAAATCATTAAAAAAAATCAAGTTTGATTTTAAAAATAAATTTATATTTGTAAAGCGAATTGAAGGTGTAAGTGGAACTTTAATTAGGAAAGCTACTAGTTCTGGAAATTTTGACAATGTTTTAAACATGTTACCTAAAGAATCAATAGCTATTATAAAAAAAGAGATTAAAGAAGGCAGAGCTCCTCTTCACGACTATAGGGATGATGAAACAATTTTAAATTCGGCTAATACTATGCCATTAAATGAATTAAAATCATTAAATATAATGGATAATGAAACAGCTAATAAAATTGTTGACATGAGAGATAAAAATAATTTTACAAAAATTTTCGATCTTCAACAATGTATTTCATATGGATTTTCAAGTCATTTTAACCATAGGGTTTTAAGTGTATTGGAAGCAAAAATAAATAAGGATATAGTATCCAAGTATATTGATAACTATCCTTTTAACATTCGTGTTCTTGATTATAAAAATGAACATGTTTTAGAAGAATTTATGAATAAAATAAATAACAATTACAGGAGAATTGAATTATGGCAATAAAAAATGGTGATTTTATAAAATTAGAGTTCACTGGTAAAATTAAAGAAACTGGAGATATTTTTGACACAACTAATGAAGAAGTAGCTAAGGAGGCAAATATTCATGTTGAAAATAAGGATTATGGTTCAATTCCAATAGTTGTTGGAGGAAATCATCTATTAAAAGCTATTGATAAAGCTGTCATTGATATGGGAGAAGGTGAATCAAAAAAAGTTGATGTAAGTCCTGAGAACGGCTTTGGTGAAAGAGATCCTAAACAAATTCAGCTAATTCCCATGAAAGAGTTTAAAAGACAAGGAATGAAACCTTATGTAGGAATGGAAATAACTTCAGAAGGTCATAAAGGAAGAATTTTAACCATTAATGGAGGAAGAATCAAAGTAGACTTTAACCATGACTTAGCTGGTAAGAATTTAGAATATGATTTAGTAATTTCTGAAATCATTGAAGATGATGAAGAAAAAATTAAAAGTATGATACAACTACACTATGCTTATCCAAATATGGACTTAGATAAAACTGAAATAAAAATTGATGGAGATAAGGTTAGTATAAAATTAGATGAAATCACAAGATTTGATCAAAAATCATACATGGATGTTACTTTTGCAAGGTTTAGAATAGCTAAAGACATATGGGACAATATGGACTTTGAAAAAGTAGAATTCCGTGATGAATTTGAAAAAAAAGATGAAGAGGAATCTTCACAAGATTCAGCTAATGAAGAAAATTCAAAAGATGTTTCTAAGGAAGAATCTAAAGACTAATTTTTTTTAAATTAATTTTATAGAATATTATAATTTATAATATTCTTATTTATAATAATTTTATTTTAAATATTTTTATTTATAATATTTTTACTTATACTATCTTTACTTATAATATTTTTAAAATATTTTATATAATAATTTTAGAAAATTTTCCCAATCAGTTAATTTTAAATTATTTTTAATTTAATGTTTTTAGTTAAGTTTTTTCATGATTTTTCATGAAATTTATTAAAAGAAAAAAATCATTATTCAAATTGTATTTTATGAAAATATATTGTTAATTATTTCAGCAGGATTATTAAACAATGCAAATATCGCGTCGAAAAAGTTTGGATAAGCATGTGCTAATGTGAATAAGTATATGAGGTATGAAACAACTAAAATTATCATAAAAATTAATATAATGGTTAAAATTATTTCAGTTGTTGTAGACTCTTCTTCTTTTTTCTTTTTTTGCCTACTATGAATGTGGGGATGTAAAGACTGCCTATTACCCTTACTTTTATCATTTACTTTTTCACTTCTCAATTTTGACCTGTCAACATTATTTTGAAGAATTTTTTCATCAGGGGTTGGTTCTGTAGGTTTTCGAGGCTTTCTAATTATGGAACCATGCTTTGCCTCATCTCTTGCTAATTGTTCTTTCAATGAGATTTTTTCATTATTATCTTTATTATTAGTTATATTATTCTCTTCATAATAAATATCATCTAAGTATTTTTCATATTTTTCTTCAATGTCATTTGTGGAATTGTTTTTTGATGTCTCTTGTGGTTTGATTTTTTTTGGAGCTTCTGTAGCTACAATTTCAGTTACACATTCTTGGCAATAATTGTTACCTGCAATGTTTAATCTACATTCATCACAGATGGATTTTCCACAAACTACACAAGTAGCTACACTTTCTTTGTTTGGATGATTTTGACAATACATATTACCACACTTTAATGGGATAATTTAAGAAATTAATAACTGTATTATTTTTATGTTCAGTTTTATTTATATTTAATGCTTTTAAATTTCACAGAATTTATAATAAAAATTAAATTATTAAAGGGATTTATGCATAGAATTCATTTTAAAAATAGCTTCCTATTATTGAAATAGTTTTCAATAAAATAATATCGTTTATTTAAATGGTTACTTAAAATAATATTCTCGATTAAGTAAAAAACTGCTTTTATAATAATAAAACTTTAAAAAAATAATTTTTATAAAAACTTTATAATTTTTTTTAAATTTATAAAAAATAAAATTGTTAAAACACTAATTTTTTTAAAATATTTAATAAAAAATTCACTATTTTTATATTATAAAAATTAAAAAATATAATTTTTTTAAATAATAAAGTAGCTATGGCCAAGTTAATATTTTAGGAACTTTAACATCTTTAAATTTCTTTTGAACGAGTTCAGGCCAATTTTCTTTATCAAACCCTTTTTGGGCTAGAAATCCAAATAACCAGCGTGTTAAGCCTAAACCAGTACAACCTGTCCAAATTTTATGTTGATGAGCTTCTTTTATAGAAAACCCTTGAACAAAATGGGTTCCATGAACATTAGCAGAAACAACAGCTACTCCTTTTTCTTGACCGGGAATTCTAAGTCTCATTTCATATTTTGGGACATCAGGGAATTCTATACTTCTATTTTCAACTTTTCTTCCTTCAAGATAAAATGGATCGTCACCAATTTCTGTGTACCATTCAAGTTCAAGTTCATTAGCTATTTCATGGGTTAATTCTAAAGTTTCATCTCTAATCTTATTTGTTTCATCAGGAGTTCCTATCCAAACCAGTTCAATCCTTTGAAATTCGTGAACTCGATCTATTCCTTTAGCTCCACCAGACTCCCATCGATAAGTCCAACCACTTCTGTCATAAAGTTTTATTGGCAAATCTTTTTCATCTATAACTTCGTGGGATAAGAATTCATAAAATGGCTCACATTGAGCAGCAGCTAAAACATAAGATGGATCTTTTAATCCTTCTTTTAATAAATCCATTGGAACTTCTCGATTAATAGCTAAATCAGTTTTAAACTTGTTAAAAAGTTCAGGATCTCTTTTTGGAGCACTGCAATAATACATTCCTTCAGGAAGTCCATCCAAATATCTCATCTTATCTAGTGTAGGAATAGGGATTAATTTTGGAAATAAACATTCTTCAAATCCCATTTTATCAATGATTTTTTCAATCATAATATCTTCAAATGTTCGCTGTAAAGCTGTCATTGGTGGACCGTAAAACCATTGTCCTCTTCCAGGAAATGTTTTAATCCAACCTAACTCAATAGCTTCCTCTGTAACATCTCCTCTAAAATATGTTTTGAATTTAGAGCTTTTAGCTACTACATCACCTGGAGCAGACTTAGTAACTGTAAAAGTCAGATCTTGTTTTTCAGCAATATCGGTAATTTCATCTTCAGATAAATCTTCATCTTCTTTTTTTGTAATTATATGCTTTATTACTCTGTTTACAGTTTGTTTTTTAATTTCGGATTCGTTTATATTATTTATTGTTATAATTACTTGATTTCCTTTGATTTGAAGATCTGAAATTTGAGGAAGGTTTTTAGCTAAATTTTTATCAATTTCATATTCTCCTTCTCCAGTTGGAATAGTTACTGTGTAAGAGTCAACATGCAAGTTTCTAATTCCTAAATGGTATTTTTTTCCAAGTCTTTGACTTAATGGATTTTTTATCCTAAGCAATCCATCATGTGAGCGAACTTTACTACCAGATTTAATTTCAAGGTGAATAACGTTATTTTCAATGTTCCACTTTGTTATTTTCGCCCCTTTTTCTTCTTCACCTTCTTTTACACCTCGAAGTAGCAACTCTTTATTAGCTCCCTGAATAAAGTTAGCTATATCTTCTTTCGCATCTTCAACATTTTTATTAAATGTTATAGTCCCCTTAAGTAGAAATTTCATGATTTCACCTGTAATTTTATAATTTTAAGTATGCAATTAATAAATCAGCTATTATTAATAGTTTTTTAATAATTAGCTCTAGTATTTTCTCTAAATATTAAATGAATAATTAAGTGATTAAATTTAAAATGCTTGATTAAATAGATTATTTTCCAAAGATATTAATCAAGTTTAAATGTTTGATTTTTAATATATCATTTTTAAAAAGATATCTCTGCAGATGATTAGATACTCGATGCTGTTTCTAAAATTTTTTCAACTAATCTTTCAGAAAATATTAAATCGTCAACAGTAGCTAAGAATGTTGAAAGAGAATCAGAATAAATTTTAAAATTTAATAGATTATCTTTTCTATCAGATTCAATATATCCCTTATTTTCGATTTTTAATGATTGAAATGAAATATCTGCATCTTTTGAGTCTTTATACTCTATTTGAATTTTTGCTTCTACTTTCATCTTTATCAAAACATTTTGATTATAAAAATAGTATTATATTAATTTATCTTTTTCTAATATTATATATTTTTATCTAATAGAACTATTTTTTTATCAAATAATTTGCTTTAATATAATTTTTAGCTATTTTAGTTATTTTAACTGATTTATTAGTTCGAGTTTTAATGAAAATATAAAGAACTTATTATGATGCTATTAAATAATCAGAATATTTCAACAATATTAGTTAGTGATAGTAACTATCTTCAATAACACAATTAATATCTTTTTAAGTGTTAATATAAAATCATCACAGATTATTAATAAAAAATGATATACTATAAACATGAAAAAATTATTTATGTAAAATTGTTCAAAGAATTAAAGGAATATAGTATAAGATTAATATAGTTTAATTTGTCATAGTTTAAATCTAATTTAGTTTTGTTATAGTTTAATTTTGTTGTATTTTAAATTTATTATATTTTAAATTTAATTTATTTAAAATAATATAGATTAAAACTAAAATATTTCATGGAGATTTTTTAAAATGGATTTATTAGAAGCTATTAAAAAAAGACATGCAGTTAGACAATTTACAGATAAAAAAATTGAAGGAGATATTAAAAAAAATCTTTTAGACATTATTGATGAATGTAATGGGGAAAGTGGATTAAAAATACAGCTTTGTTTAGAGGATGAAGATATCTTTAAAGGAGGTTTCATTGGTCGATTCAGTTCATTTAATAATGTAAAAAATTGCATAGCTATTGTTGGAAAAAAATTTAAAGATTTAGATGAGAAAGCAGGATATTATGGTGAAAAAATTGTTATTAAAGCTACTCAACTTGGTTTAAATACATGTTGGGCAGCGGGGGGTTATAATAAAAGTAAAATTAATGTTGAAATCGAAAAAGGTGAAAAGTTAGTTATTGTAATAGCTATAGGTTATGGTATAGATGAGGGAAAAACTCATAAAGTTAAACCACTAGAAAAATTAGGTTATGCGAAGGATAAAATGCCACAATGGTTTAGAAAAGGTTTAGAATCTGCTCAACTTGCACCTACAGCTAGAAATCAACAAAAATTTAAATTTACACTATTAAATGAAAATCTTGTAAAAGCTGAAACATCTTTTGGGTTTTTTACAAAAATTGATCTTGGAATAGCTAAGTACCATTTTGAAGTTGGGGCAGATTCAAAAGAATGGTCTTGGAAATAACATATCCTATTAAATAAACTACTAAATAAAAGAAACAAAAAACAACACATATAAAATTAAGATAAATAAGATCAAAGATTTTCTATTGTAAAAGTTTTTTTTATATTTTTTTTATTATTATTTTTATTTTAAATAAGTGAAATCAAAGATTTTCTATTTTAAAAAAATAAAAAACTTTTTAATAATAGGTTAGATTAAATATTTTCTATTTAAAAAGCTAAAACATTAAAATAACTATTAAAATTAATTTTTTTAAAACTAATAATAAATTTTTAAAATTAGAATATTTAATTATAAATAGCTATTTTTTAAAATACATTGTTTGAACATTTAACTATTTTTTTCTATATTTTTTTAAACAAAAACTATTTTTCAGCAGGTTTATCTGATAAAAGAACAATAATATGGAGAAAATATCTAATATTCTATTTTTATAATTCTGTTAATATTGTTTTAATTGGAAATTCAAGAAATAATAGTAAGTTATATATAGAATAAAATCATATTACAAAAGGTAATTTATCAAAAGTATAAATTACTAAATGACGATATTTAAAATCGAGGCGGAAATTTATTTTAGGCATTAAAAAATTACTCATGTTATTTTTAATAATTGGAGTATTATTGGTTAGTACAAATTTTTCTTTAGCAACTGATAATGCATGGAAGTCAAATACAAAAGTCGCTAAAACAGACAAATCTGCTGAAGTGACAAATAAATCAAAAATTGTCAATCAACCAAAAAGTAATCAACCAAAATACATTGTTGTAGACAAATATAATAAATCTTATGAGCCACGGTATGTGAAATACAATAAAAAGGAAGTTATTAGTAAAGCAAAATGTTCTTGTGGTAAAAAAACATATAAAAAGTTTCACAACACAAAATTTAAAAACTATTGTATCTGTTGTAAAAAAAATGGGCAATTAGTTTATAGGGCTCATTATGAAGGTGAATGGACTTGTAAAGCTTGTGGAGCAGATTATTGCTTAGCTACTGGAAAAGAAAAGCTTTCATCTTCAAAAAAGTCATTGAAGAAAATGAAGTAATTTTATAAATATTACTAATATTATTTGCCATCTAGTTTTTTTATTTTTTATTTAATATTTTTATTATTTGCTTTTTTTGTTAAGCTTTTCTTTTTAAATTTTTTGCAATTTTTTTTATAGCTTGAAGAGCTATTGAATTTTCATAGTTTATTAATGGTTTTCCTTCAATATCAGACATTATCACATTTTTATCCATTGGGATTGTTCCAATAAGATTGAGATTAAGTTGAGATAATTTTTTTTCTATAAAGTCTTTTTCTTCATTTAAAGAAATTTTATTTAAAATAGCTACTATTTTTTTCATACCAATATCATCACTTAATTTTTTTATCCTTGTAGCGGTTTCTAAGGATTTCAAACCTGGTTCTACAACAATTACCAAAATATCAACTGATTCAGCTGTACGTCTACCTAAATGTTCTATTCCAGCTTCCATATCTAAAATAACTATTTCTTCTTTTTTAACAATGATATTTCGAAGTAATGCTTTGAGTAAAACTGCAGCTGGACAAACACAACCTTCTCCACCTTTTTCAACAGTTCCCATAACCATTAACTTTAAAGTTCCATCTCCTTTATAATCATAAGAAAGCTTATCTGGAAGATCACTTATTTTTGGGTTCATTTTAAATATTTCTCCAAATGAAGTTCCTGATTCAACACCAGTTCTTTCCTTTATAAGTTTTCGCATTGAAGAAATAGGAGTTATATTTTCATGAACTCCTAAACTTGTAGCTAAATTCATATCGGGATCTGCATCAATAGCGAATACATCAAAATCTTTTGAAAATATACAAGCTAATGAACTAGCTAATGTTGTTTTTCCAACCCCTCCTTTTCCAGTAATAGCTATTTTCATAAATACCCTCTTATTTTCTTTTAAATTATAAATTTAAGTTTTTCCTAAATTATCATTTGTAAATATTTTTAAATGAATTTTTAAGTAAAATAAGCATATTGTAACCATTATTAAACTTTAATAAATACCTAAAAACAATTTATTATATGTATTATTTTATATATATTTTACATGTATAAAAATTAAGATCACTTTTAAGCTTTCTAAATAGCAACATTTATTAATGTTAATAGAAAGAGATATTTTTATTCTATCTAATTGTAGATAATTTAAATTTTAGATTTTTATACTATTAAGAAATTTTTAATAATATTAATTAGTAGTTATCTAAAAAATTAATTAAATAATTATTATTCAAATTATTTTGATGGAAATTATAAACTGTAATATTATAAATTATTATTAGGAGGACTATGATGGTTCGTGCTTATTCAAGAAGAGATTATATTAGAAAAATTCCAGCTTCAAAAATTGTTCAATATGATATGGGAAATTTAACTGAAGAATTTCCAGTTTCAGTAAGTTTAGCTGTAAAAGACCCTGCTCGTATAAGACATAATGCTTTAGAAGCAGCTCGTATTGCTTCTAACAGATTAATGCAAAGAAAGGCAGGTAGATTAGGATATCATTTAAAAATAAGAGTATATCCTCATAATATTGTAAGAGAAAATCCAATGGCTACTGGTGCTGGGGCAGATAGGGTTCAAGACGGTATGAGAAAAGCTTTTGGCAAACCAGTAAGTGCTGAAGCTGTTGTTAAGAGAAATCAAAGGATTATAAGTATTGATACTACTAAAAAAAATTTTGTTGATGCTAAAGAAGCACTAAGAAGAGCATCTATGAAAATACCTGTTTCTTGTAAAATAGTAGTAGATAAAGGGGAAGATTTGATTAAATAGTTTTATTTATATTAATTTGTTATTAATTGACTATTGTTGATAAATTAATTTTAAACTAGTTTTTTGGAGCATGTTTTCGATGTTATGAACCTATTTTAAAATATTTTTATCAACCATATGATTTATTAAGATACTTATTATTTATGATATAATTATATTAATTATAATATATAATTGCCAAAAACAATAATAGGGATGAAACTTATGTACGTTGCGAAGTTTGAAGATTTAAATAAAGATGATATTGGAATTGCTGGAGGTAAAGGAGCTAATTTAGGTGAATTAACACAAACAGGGATTCCAGTTCCTCCTGGGTTTGTAGTAACTGCAGAAACTTATAACAAGTTCATGAATGAAACAGGAATATTTAATAATATCATGAACATGCTTGATAAATTAGATGTTAATGACACTAAAAAGCTTCAAAATACAGCTAAAAAAATTAAAGAAATCATTGTTAATACAAATATTCCTGAAGACATAATTGCTTTAATTATTGAAGCTTATAATGAACTTTGCCAAAGAGTTGGGGTGGAAGATGTGTATGTAGCTATTAGATCTTCTGCAACAGCTGAAGACTTACCTGAAGCTTCTTTTGCAGGGCAGCAAGACACTTTTTTAAATATCAAAGGCACCAATGAAGTTATTGATCATGTAAGAAGATGTTGGGCTTCTCTTTTTGAAGCAAGGGCTATTTTTTACCGTGAAGAAAATGATTTTGAACATTCTAAAGTCTATATTGCGGTCGTTATTCAAGAAATGGTTGAAGCTGAGAAAGCTGGTGTAATGTTTACTGTTAATCCATCTACTGGTGAAAATGTTGCTTTAATTGAAGGGTCTTGGGGATTAGGTGAAGCAGTTGTTTCAGGTACTGTTACTCCTGATACTTATTATGTAAATAATGAAAACAATGAGATTTTGGAAGCTACTGTTAGTGATAAAAAAGTAATGTTTAAAAAATTAGCTAATGGTAATACAGAAAAAATGGAAGTTCCAGAAAATCTTAGAAAAAAACGAGTTCTATCTGAGGAAGAGTTGATTGAACTAACTGAAATGGGTAAAAGAATTCAAAACCATTATAATGCTCCTCAAGATACTGAATGGGCATTTTATGGTGGAAAACTTCACATGTTACAGTCTAGACCTATCACGACTTTAGATGATGCTGGATATATGCCTGAATCTGGGGAAGATATTGGATTAGAAAATAGAGAGATTATTGTAAAAGGTCTTGGTGCAAGTCCAGGTATGGCATCAGGAGAAGTTAAAATTATCCATGAAATTGATGAATTAGACAAAATTAAAGAAGGAAATGTAATGGTTACAACTATGACAACTCCAGATATGGTTCCAGCTATGAAAAGATCTAGTGGTATCATAACTGATGAAGGAGGAGTAACTTGTCATGCAGCTATTATATCACGAGAACTTGGAATTCCTTGTGTTGTTGGAACTGGTAATGCTACTGAAGTTTTAATAGAAAATTCTAAAGCAACTTTAGATGGTAAAAAAGGTCTAGTTTTTGAAGGCGCATTTGCAGTTAAAAAAGAAGAAAAAGAAGAAGTATCTAGTGAAATATTTTCAAACGCTCCAATTATTACTGTAACTGATGTTAAAGTTAATGTTAGTATGTCAGAAGCTGCAGAAAAGGCAGCAGCTACTGGTGCTGATGGAGTAGGTCTTCTAAGGACAGAACATATGATGTTAACCTCAGGAGTTCACCCGAAAAAATTCATTCAGGATGGAAGAGAAGATGAACTTATAAATATATTGGTAGAAAATATTTTAAAGGTTGTCGATGCTTTTTATCCAAAGCCTGTGTGGTATAGAACATTAGATGCACCAACTGATGAATTCAAAACATTAGATGGTGGGGAAGATGAACCATATGAACACAATCCAATGCTTGGCTGGAGAGGAATAAGAAGAGAACTTGATGAAAGTGAAATTTTAAAAGCAGAGTTTAAAGCTATTAAAAAGCTTCACAGTCAAGGTTATACTAATATTGGGATTATGATACCATTATCCCAAAGTCCAGATGAATTAAAACGCGCTAAACAAATAGCTGAAGAAGTAGGACTTATACCTCACAAGGATGTTGACTTTGGAATTATGGTTGAAACTCCAGCTGCAGCACTTACAATTGAGGACTTTATTGATGTTGGTATTGATTTTGCAAGTCTTGGAACAAATGATTTAACTCAATATACTCTTGCAGTTGATAGAAACAATGAGTTAGTAGCTAAAAATTACAGTGAAGAACATCCTGCTGTTTTAAAATTAATTGAAAGAACAATTAGAAAATGTAGTGAAGCAGGGATTAAATCTAGTATTTGCGGTCAAGCAGGCAGTAAACCAGATATCGTTGAAAAACTTGTTGAAATGGGAATACGAAGTGTTTCAGCCAATACTGATGCAGTAGCTGATGTTAGAAGAACAGTAGCTAAGTCTGAACAGAAACTAATATTAGATGCAGCAAGAATTAAAAAAGATAGTTAGATAATTTGAATCATATTTATTTGGTTTATAAATATATGTTGTATCATATCCTAATATTTTAAAATCTTTTTAAAATTAATTTCAAGGGTATTGTTTAAATTTAATATGAATAATACTAATTGATTTTAATTTTTATAAAATTAGTCTAGATATTTTTTATTTAAATTTAATATAAAATTAATAATATAATGATTTAAATTTTTATATAATTGATTTCAATGTTGTTGTTTAAATTTAATTTTTAAAAATAATCTTGATACATCAGTTTATATCTAATTTATATATTATTTTTTAACTAAAATCTTTTTTTTAAACAATTTTATTTTTATTTTCTTTAATTAATTCATATTATCATTTATAAGGTAATTTAAATGAATAAAGAGCCAGTAGAAGAAGAAGAAATTTTAAAAAACCTAGCTAAATATAAGATTAAAGATTTAGATTATTCTCAGGGAAAGATTTTAGGGTCAATGTGTACAAAGGCAGACCCATTATCTAAAAAAATATTTTGTGATTTTTTAGACACTAATTTGGGAGATCCTGGACTTTTTAAAGGGACACAATCTCTCGAAGAAGAAGTTATAAAAGACATGGCTTCTTTTTTATCTTTGGATAAGGCTTTTGGAAACATTGTTACTGGGGGAACTGAAGCTAATTTAATGGCTATGAGAGCTGCTCGTAATTTAGCAAGAAAGGAAAAAAATATTATTAATCCTGAAATAATTATTCCAAAATCAGCTCATTTTTCTTTTAAAAAAGCTGCAGATATGTTAAATTTAAAGACTATTGAAGCAAATCTTGATGAAAATTATAGGTTGAGTACTAGATCTGTTGAAGAACATCTCAATAAAAATACAGTAGCTATTGTTGGAGTAGCTGGAACAACAGAATTAGGAATAATAGATCCTATTGAGGATTTATCAAAAATAGCTATTGATAATGAGGTTTATTTTCATGTGGATGCGGCTTTTGGAGGATTTTTAATTCCTTTTTTAAATGATATTGGATATGAACTACCAAATTTTGATTTTTCCTTAGAAGGAGTTTCATCTATTACAGTAGATCCTCATAAGATGGGGCTTGCTCCTATCCCTTCTGGTGGCATTCTATTTAGAGAAAAAAAATATTTAGATGTCATAGCTATAGAATCCCCATATTTAACTTCGAAAGAACAATATACAATTGTTGGAACTCGTTTAGGTGCTTCAGCAGCAGCTACATGGGCAATAATGAAACGTATGGGTCGTAAAGGTTACTCTGAACTTGCTAATGAATGCATGATAAATACGCACTTTTTAGCTGATGCTCTTCAAAAAGAAGACTTTGAACTTGTTACAAGTCCTGAACTTAATATATTAGCCTTCAACCATCCAAAAATAGCTACTGATGATTTAGCCCGACTACTTGAAGAAGAAGGTTGGATGGTTTCAACTTCTTCATATCCAAAAGCTATTAGAATTGTTCTGATGGGCCATATAAATCACATGCATTTAATTGATTTTTTAACCACGCTTCGAAAAATTAAAAATAGCTTAAATATTAATTAATATTTTATTGTAGATATTGTTTTAATCAATAGTTTTTTTTAATTACTAATATTTTTTTAAGATTATTTATTCTATTTTTAATAATTTTTTTAATTTTTAATAGTTTTTTTTAAGATTATTTATTCTATTTTTAATTAAATTTTTGAGGTTGTCCAATTTTTAGTTGGTTGAAAAATGTATATTACTTAAATTGGAAATTTTATTATTTTGTAAAAGAGTTTTTAACTCTTTAAATTGTAAATAGAAATAGTAACATTAA